>CAVYJD010000013.1:0-11589 GCA_963768785.1 uncultured Methanoregulaceae archaeon | reverse complement strand
GTTTTGATCCTGTCTGGCACAACCCGGTACCTGACGCAGGATATATCGTTACGCGATCTGGTGGGAAGTTGATGGGATCGTCAGGAGATCATTATAGGTCACCTGGTACCCGTCGGGGAACACGATCGTTGTTACCGCGGGGGCGAAATCCGCTGAAACGAGCGGTGCAAACCAGTAATGTTTCATTACCTCCTCTGCGCGTGCGAAAGGAGAGTGACGGTGTCGTCATCATGGTCTGCCCATCGGATGTCGAGATGGCGGCAAAGGAGGGGATGACTACGTCGGCAGAGGAGCTGTCTGCATTCAGGACCGTCACCGGTTTGTTGAAGTTGTCGTTGAGTGCTTTTTCGAGTTCAGCAGACGGGTTTGCAATATGAACAAAAACTGCTGCCTGTTCAATGAATGAAAGGGAGTACTGCATATCGGCCTGTGCATCACCATTTGGTCCTAACGTTATTGTGAGGGAATTGGCAGTAAACGCCTGTGCAGGGAGGACGGCGAATCCAAAAATGCAGAGGCACGCAACGATGAGATAGAACTTCTTCATGTCTGGTCTCACTCAGATTGTCATTGCCGGTTTAAATCTTTCATGATCAGGAAAACCGGAAGTACCTGATACCACATTTTTGGCTCTTCGCTGATCGGTGTTCAGTAAACCTGGATCCTGGTAAATAAGTTGATGGGGGCTAACGCTCTAAAAACCCCCTTACGATGGAATCCGCCGCCCCCGATGGGACGCCCCCGCGGCGGTTCGGCCGCCACAAGGGAAGATTAATTCATCGGTTATCTTTCCCACATAAAAAAGTGAAAATCTTTATTTTTGTTTGCCTGACCGTCACTGGGTTTCTGCGACCTTGACAAACTCAGCAAAGTGCCGGCTCTTCTTAAACAGCCACCAGGTAAACCGCTCGACTACGGAAAAGTTGAAATTCCCGCCCGCCGCGTTCGGGTGACCCCCGCCGCCAAACTCGCGGGCGATCAGGTGGCTGATAGGGGGCACGGACCGGACGGAAAATTTCCCGTCCCTGCCGATGATCACCTCAATATCCGTATGCAGGTTGTTCCGGATGAAATGCGCCGTCTCGCTGGGATACCCGTAGAGTGGCGCAAACGCGATACGGTATTTTGTGCCAAGGAGGGTGACCTGCTTTAAGCTCCGGTGCATCATCGTCTCCATCTCGGCCGTAATCTCTGCATATTCTGAGGCGATCAGCTCGTCCGTGAACACGCCGTTGATGAGGCAGTCGCGGACATGGTCCCGGTTTTTCTTGCGCTGGAGCACCTGCCCGAGAACGGCAGAGCGGGGATCGGCATGTTTCCAGAGGTCGTAATCGCACACGACGCGGCCGACTTCTGCTGCGACCGGGTTTTCCGGCTGCAGGTCACGTGCGACAATGCCGGTGGCACAGACCGAGGTATCGATGTGGAGCAGCGACACGGCCTTTTCAGTTTTTGCGATCTCCTCGTCCCGCCACCGGTGATGGTCGCGCCATTCCACGACCCATCCCTTTGCCCGGGCTTTTGCAGCGATCCCTTCATTGTCCCGGTGGTAGCCAAGGTCGGAAATCGAAAGAAGGTCTCCCTTGCCATCGCAGGAGGCGACCGTCGCAAACAGCGAATCAAATTTCCCGACCGAACTCCAGATGGTAAACACGCCTTCTGTCCCGTATTTCATCCGGTGGATCGCGTCCGCTCCAACGGCATCCAGGTCATTGTGCGTGAGGTGGACGACATGGGCGGTGCGTGAAGCGATTGCACTTGCAAGCCCCGACGCACTCCCGGCAGGTGTACCCGTGAGCGGCATTGGTTAATACTGACATCGCGGGACATAAAAAAGAGCGGTCACTGTCACCCCAGGAACGCGGAGAACAGATCATTTATTAATCACAAAGGCTAACATTTGTATTCCTGCCCTAGTAGCTCAGCTTGGGAGAGCGCTAGACTGAAGATCTAGTTGTCGCCTGTTCAAATCAGGCCTGGGGCATTTCTCACAATTTTCTGGTTTTATTTCAATTTCAGGTGTTCTCTGCCGTCATTCTTCCTTTTTTCCCAAAAAATGGCTTTGTAGAAACCCTATGCTCTCCGATGTAAAAACGTGACTAAAAGATCTAGGGTACAATGTCACCTTACCTTGTTATGCTACATAGGGATCAAAATCAAAGTGATTCTCTGCAATCTTTCAGGATTTACGGGATCTTTTTCTCTGCTGTTAAGGTAAAGGTTTTTCTACAGAGCCGATCCCTCAACACGTTAACAGAACCCTGACTGTCTAATTTTCCCCAATATTACTATCTGTGATGTTGATGGTTCTGGAAAGGAGTATCGTGCCATCGTAATCGACAATGTTCAGTAGGTACGTATCCGAATTATTTAGAGCAAAAACGATCTTCCCGGATATGGAGTCGTTCTGTTTAATTGTCCGTGGGAGGATAATGGCATCCTCAACCTGACTCTGAGTGCTGGCTTTTTCATTGAATGAGAAACCCAGATTACGACCGGACACCAAATCCCGGAGGGTTGTTGATCCTTCGTAAAAATAGAATCCTTTCGGAAGGTCATTATTTTTTACGGTGATATTGAGTATCACATTGATCTCTCCCGGGGCAGCGTGGGTCGTGCCCAGACTGTACTTTTTCTCAACAGAATTGATCGTGACGCTAACCGGATGATCAGTTGTCATCAGGCCCTCAAAACTGACAAGATGCCGGGCAACAAGCTGCCTGTTGGCATCCACAAGGTTCAGTCCGTACCGGGCCGAATCGTATATCCTGAAGATCACTTCGCCGGTGACGGACTCGTTTCGTGCAATTCTGGCGGGCAGACTGAGGGGATTTTCCAAGGGCCGGTCCATTTTTTCAATAAATTTTAATGATAATACACTATTGGCGGCACGGTTTCCTGTGTCGAGATCGACGAGAGTGAACGATCTGTTGGCAAGATCAAATCCCTCCTGCACATCATTGTTTTTTACCGTAATGTTGAGGACCACATAGATTGTCCCGTCCCGGGTATGAAGCTCATCCTGATTTGCCCTCGCCAGCTTTCGTGCAGAGTTTAGCGTTACGCTTACAGGACCTTCTGGTTGCTGAGGGGTGACTGTTCCATGATTACCGGAAGTTATTGTCTGAGTAACCTTAACTGTGGTAGCAGGTTGTTGAGGAATGCCGGCCGTAGTCGCGGATGTGCAGCCGGAACTGCAGACACCGGTAATAAGAATCGTGATGCAGAGGAGTAAGACTTCCGGTCTCTTCATTTATAGATAATGTATACAAATACAAACGAAAAAGATTATTCTTTGATCATTATGAGCTGAAGTTAGGTTCGACAAAAGATAGATCGGATCCCGCCAGATCCAAGTAGGGAACGAATCTCTTTGTTTTATATTATTAAAGTAGATACATGATTCTCTATGAGACGTTCCAATGCTGTCCTTGAAGTGGTATGTTTATTCATTCTGGTTCTGATGACAGGCTGCATTCAGATTTCACCTGACTCGTCATCTCATACTCCAGCTACAACTTCTGCCATAATGGAGACTGCCATGACGTCTGCAATTATCGGGACTCCTGAACATCTGGTGAGAGGCATGGCAGACCCAGCCTTTACTGTGGACATCTCCATCCCGGAGAAGATGGCTCCCGGATTTACCCTTCTCCCTGACAACCACGATCTGAATCATCCCTGTATCATTGAAGTAAATCAGTTGGGCGAAATTGTCTGGAACTACACGGTCCCGGATGAACTGAAAAATAACGTTAATCCTGGTTTTTCCGTTGTGCCGCTCAAGAACGGCAATATCCTGGCTGTCTTCCCCAGAAATGGCGTCTACGAGATTAACCGCAGTATCCAGAAGGTTGTCTGGACATTCATGGATCCCCTTGCATCCCATGACGCCGAACGGTTGGATAACGGAAATACTCTCGTGGTAGACGGTGGATATGGTGCCGATACGCCTGCTAACCCAGCGGTCCGGGAGATCAGCTCAAGTGGGGATGTAATCTGGACTTGGTATGCCAAGGACCACTTCGATACCGCCCCATACACATCGATATCAGACGAGGGCTGGACCCATACAAATGCCGCATCTCGCCTAGCCAATGGTGATACACTCATCAGTTTGAGAAACTTCAATTTTATCGTGGAAGTAGATCAAAAAGGAGATATTGTCCGCAAGATCGGTGAAGGGCTCCTGACCCAGCAGCATGACCCGGAAGCCCTGCCAAATGGAGATATCCTTCTTACCAATCTGGGAAATCCCCAAAAAGCGCTGGAACTCGATGCAAATTCATCGGTAGTATGGAGTTATCCTATTCTGAATCACTCCTCATTCCCGGTCCGGGATGCTGACCGCTTGTCCAACGGCAATACCCTGATCACGGCCGCGGATCGCATAATCGAAGTAACACCAGATCACCAAGTTGTATGGGAGTTCAAGATGGCACGTGGGGGATTCTCTGACAAGATGAGTGCATCCAACGAGGGTTTTTACAAGGCGGAAAGAGTTGCCGGATAGCGACAGGTTTTGGGAGGGTCTGATTTTAGTTCTGTCAAGTCTGTGGGAGTTGATGTGTAATCTACATCGAAAAAAGATGGTCAATTCCCAAAGACTTGACCTCCCCCCTAACAGAACCTCTTAATAACACATTGGGTTTGCCAAAACTGATTTTTCGGGGTGAAAATTTCAGCTCCGTGACAGGTTCACTGTTTATATCAGAATACTGCCAGGCAAAATCTCAAGATGCTCTCATATCCCTTGTTGGGGCCTAACTTTTCTTTTTGTAAAAGCAGACATCCGTGGGTTCTGGATCATGGACCTTATAAGTTACAATGATATCGGCTCTGTTGAAATCCTAAATTCTCCAACATAAACAATTGGCCACAAAAGTTAAGGTACAGTGCCTCCTTACCTTGTTATGCGAACAACTAGCAAGGAGGCAAAATAATGTCAGCAAACCGGTATGTCAGGTTAGTTGAATTATCTTCCGGGATGATCCGTGATTCCCGGATCCCACTATTTTCATCGAAATTCTCAAAAAAGATGTATACTCAGCACTAGTTACTCATTCTCATTCTCCTTAAAGAATACTTGTCCGAATATTACCGTGACACGGTGGAGCTTACTGAAATTATGAATTCGCTTCGAGAGAAGATACATCCCGACGATGTCCCCCATTTCACGACGCTCCATAAATTCTGTCAACGGATTCGATCTTCTACATTCACTCGGTTACTCAACCGGCTCATTAAACAGTTCTACGATTGGGGTGAGAGAATTGCTTGCACCGCGGTTGATTCGTCGGGTTTTACCAGTTCATATGCCAGTTCAAATTATTCCTGGAGAACCGGGAAAAACCGAAAACGATTTCTGAAAACCTCCATCTCTGTCGATACTGATCGACAGATCGTAACCGGATTTAAGATCTCCCAGCAACCGGTTCACGATATCCCTCACGCCGAAAAACCTCTCGTTCAATGTCATAGAATGGGAAAGTCTGATACCTACGTCCTTGATAAAGGATATGATTCTGAAGATATTCACAGACTTATCCACGATGACTTGAACGCTTACTCCCTTATCCCGATCAGAACCAGAAAACGAAAACGGATCTTCGGACTCTACCGACGAGAACTCGCCAGGTCTTTCGACCAATCCCGGTACCATCAACGAAACAAGGTCGAAACCGTATTCTCCGTCCTCAAAAGAAAGTTCGGAGAATCTCTGAAAGCACGGAAATTCCAAGCTCAGGTCAAAGAACTTAAAATCAGATTGATCCTCTATAACATCTCAAAAATTGTTCTCGCTATCTTTATCAGACCTGTTATCGAGGATTTCTACAAAGCCATTTAATGAACGATTTTTATAATTTTTTTGCTTTGTAGAAATCATTTGTTTTTTTTGTAACGCTTTTGGGGGCTTATGCCCCCGCCACAATGGCACCCCCGCTTGCGATGGTGTAGTATTTCCTATTCCAGCATCATCACCCTTGAGCCCCGTCCCCCGTGGGGGACTGGTGGCACAAGAGGGGGGGCTGCATGGTATGAAAGAGGTTTTCTACAGAGCAATTTTTTTTATTTTCGCCATTGCTGGCAGGAATTAAGCCCGATTTTTTTACACACAGTAAAAAGCAGTTCGCATTTTTGTCATTTGGAGTCTTTTTATCTAAAAAGAAAGTTATGTGCGGTTAATACAAAATTCTCTATTTATAGAGTGGTTTAAAAAAAACCATCCAAACAATAATAGCAGGAAAAAACAATCAACGAAATGCAGGGATGTTCGCATCTCGCACAAGGTGTTTTATGGACATAAAGAAGCCCGAAGATGCAGAAAAAGAACTCAAAGCCGGTGTTTTGAAAATTGGCAAGGGTGCAATGGGGTTCCAGGAAGAATTCATGGAATTCTTAAAAAAATACCAGGTCATCGGTCTTGCGGTCGCGTTTGTCATCGGGACGGCAGCATCGGCGATGGTCACTGCACTGGTAAAAGATATTATCATGCCGATCGTCGGTGCCGTTGTCCCCGGGGGAAACTGGCAAACCGCCGTCCTTCCGGTCGGGCCGATCAATTTTATGGCAGGCGACTTTGTCAGCGCCCTGATTGATTTCGTTATCATTGCGCTCGTGGTGTTTCTGCTCGTGAAATACGTGATGAGAGGAGATGTATCAAAGAAAGTGTGATCTCCGTCGTGAAATTATCGGCTCTGGAGAAATCCTCAAAATTTTAATTGCCATAACGCTCATGGGGGCTCCGGCAATCCTTGCCTTCGCCCCCGCCGCTGCGGCATCCCCCGGTTGCGATAGTGCAGTATATCCTGTTCCGATATCATCGCCCTTGCGCCCCGTCCCCCTTGGGGGACTGGTAGCGCAAGAGGGGGGCTGCGTGCAACAAAAGAGGCTGTCTAAAGTTCCAAACTATCATTTTTTTAACTCCTTTTGGCCTCGTTTTTCCTTGTTGATGAAAACCCCCGCTTTTACTGTCGAATCTGCACACGTCTGGCCGAAAGAAGGACGCGAACCTATAATATCACGGTCTTTCGTACGTTGTATACCAGACTCTGGTTTTCTTTCGAGGCACCCTGAACATGGACATTATACTCGCCGGTGTATGTGTCGTACTTCTTACGGTCATACTCCTGTATGTGGGCCAGCGTTTCAAACTCCCCAGTATCGTCAGCTTCCTCGTTATCGGCATGCTTGTCGGGCCATTCGGGTTTGCCCTTATCCGGGACCAGGCGTTCATTGATACGGTTGGGGAGATCGGGATCATCCTGCTGCTCTTTACCATCGGTCTTGAATTCTCGTTCCAGAAACTTCTCCGTTCATGGCGGACGGTAATTATCGGCGGCGTTGTGCAGGTGTGCACGACGATTGTCGCTATCACGTTTATCTCCCGTTTTTTCCAGATGGAGTTTAACGAAGCCCTCATCTTCGGGTTTATCGTTTCGCTTTCCAGCACGGCGATCGTCATGAAAATCCTGCAGGAAAAAGGAGAGGTCGATACGCTTCAGGGCAGGACGCTTCTGGGGATTTTGATCTTCCAGGACCTTGCGATTATTCCCATGATGCTCGTCCTGCCGCTGCTTGGCGGGAACCGTGGTCTTGATCTTACGACACTGCCCTTACCAGATCGGAAAGATTGCCCTGATTATCCTGGTCATCGTTGTCCTGGCGCACTGGGTCATCCCTGCCTTTCTCTTCCGGGTCGCACGGGAACGGAGCCGTGAACTCTTCCTGTTTACCATCGCCGGGATCTGTATTATTATTGCGTGGCTGACCAGCGAAGCCGGGCTCTCGTTTACCCTTGGTGCATTTATCGGCGGTCTCATTATCGGGGAATCCGATTACAATATCGATGCCCTTGGCCATATCATCCCGTTCAGGGATGTCTTTGCCGCGATCTTTTTTTTGTCCATCGGGATGCTGCTGAATACCGGTACGGTCTTAAAAAATTACGAGTACGTGACCCTGATCGTCATTATCATCATTATCGTCAAGATCCTGACCGGTGGACTTGCAGCCCGTATGCTTGGCATGCCGACAAGAGTCTGCGTCTTTACCGGGTTTGCGCTCTGCCAGATCGGGGAATTCTCCTTTGTGCTGGCAAAAAGCGGTCTTGATTCTGCACTCATACCGGTCGGCGTCTACCAGGTCTTCCTTGCCGGTGCAATCATCACGATGGCCATGACGCCGTTTTCCATGAATGCCGCTCCCCATGCTGTCGACCTGCTGTACCGGATTGTCCCGCGGCGGTTCACCCATAGAAAATATGTGCCGGCAGAGGAACCCGAACCCAAAAAAGAGCTCACTGGCCACATTATTATTGCCGGGTACGGGATCACGGGGAAAAGCGTAGCCCGGGCAGCGACCATTGCCGGTATTCCCTACATGGTCATTGAACTCAACCCGGAGATTATTAAAAATGAGCGGTCAACGTACCGGCCCCATTTTATGTTCGGGGATGCGGTGAAGGAGGAAGTGCTCGATCACGCTGGTATCCGCCGTGCCCGGACGCTGGTCGTTGTCGTATCCGAGGAAGAAGCGATCCCACGGATCATTCATACGGCACGGAAGCTTGCCCCGGAGATCCACATACTTGCACGGACGAGGCATGTACGGAATACACAATACCTGTTAGACCTTGGCGCTGACGAAGTGATATCCGAGGAGTTCGAAGCGGCACTTGAAATTTTCACCCGTGCCTTGAAAAGATACCAGATACCCGATGTCGAAATTGCACGGATTATCGAGCGGTCAAAGAAGACGGGATATGCGATGTTTACAAAAAACAAGGGAACGCCCCATGTGCCGGTCCAGGATGTTGAGAGCCTCTTTAAAGCGACGCATGTACATACGCTCCATGTTGAACCCGGTTCAGTTGCTGACGGGAAAACGCTTGCCGAACTTGACCTGAAAAACCGTTATGGCATCACAGATTTTGGCCTGCGCCGGGGAACGTCAAATTTTATCCAGGCAGAGGATGCGACACAGCTCCTGGCAGGTGACACACTTGTCATCTTTATCACCGACCAGAAAGCCGGAGAAATCATCCCCCTCTTTTCCCGGAGATGACTGACACGAGCAGGAGAGAACACAAAAAGAGCAGAACCACCGTGAACGACCGCGTGTCTTCTGATACTTCTGTGCATCTCTTTTGCCGTCCCCCGTATGATTTTCCTGCGAGCGCCTTCATATTTTCACAGGGCGATCCTGCGATCCGCTGCTACAAAGACGGCATCTTCTGGCAGGCACTTGAGGTTGACGGGATGCCGGTTCTCGTTTCTGTTCACTCTCTTGGTACAACCGATGCTCCGGAACTGGTCTGTTCTGTTGAATCTGACAAACCGATCCCCAAAAGTGTTCGTGTTTCAGCCGGAGAGTGTATCGCCGCGATGTTCAATATATACGAGGACCTGATGCCGTTTTACCGGAAAATAGCATATGACCCAATATTGAACGGTCTTCTGCCGGGCCTGTATGGCCTGAAAAGTCCTGCCACACCGACCGTTTTTGAAGCGCTCATCGATTCGGTTATCGAACAGCAGATCTCCCTTTCAGTTGCACACACGCTCCAGAACAGGATGATCAAACACCTTGGGCAACCCGTTTCTTCCCGCGATTCGGTATACTATTGTTACCCGACACCGGCCCGGCTGGCGGATACACCGGTTGAGCTATTCCGGTCCCTTGGCATGACCGTGCGAAAAGGCGAGTATATCCGGGAAATTTCCCGTCAGGTCGTGGATGGATCCTTTGATTGCGAAGGGTTGAAGACCAAATCAGATACGGGGCAGATTATCCGTGAACTATTAAAAATCCGGGGAATCGGGCAGTGGACTGCAGAGCTTACGATCCTTCGAGGGATGCACCGGCTGGATGCGTTCCCGGCTGATGATGTGGGAACCCGGCGGATTATCGCACAGTACTATCACAACGGCAACCGCATGACGGCAGACGAAGCCCGGGCTTTTGCTGAACAGTGGGGTGAGTGGAAAGGGCTTGCCGCATATTATCTCGAGGTTGCAGCTATGTCGGGGATTCACCCGGGGAAGCCCGGAAAAGGTCTGGAATCGATCCCTGGCTGACCGTGAAAAAAAATATGACCTCCCTTAAGGGAACTATTGTATGTTCACATCCTCATCCCCACGAGAGTTAAATAGATGGATGCGTGATGTTACTGCATGGCGTTCAGGATTCCGATTCTGCTCGTAGGTGCGATGGGCATTCTGCTGTTTCTCTCGTTGATTACAACGGCAACAATGGGATTTTTCATGGTGAAGGGAAAACCGGGATTCACCCTTCGCCGGCATATGATGATGGCCGGGATTACGATTGGCCTTGCAGTGGTTCATGCGTTTCTTGCAATAGGATGGTATTTCGGGATATAAGCGGGCGATTCACCCGTTGTAAGATGTGAGGAGGTTTACACCGTATACTCGTGATTGCGCCGGGTTCAATTGTTTTCTCGCGATGGCATGGCAGGGGAGGTTCTCATGCCGGTACTGGATAGCACAGGGTCTAAATAGTCCGGTGTGAATATGGACAGTGGTAAGCAGTATGTCCGGGGAAGAATTGATTAAAGGTGTTGCATCGGAACTCAAAGAGTTCCTTTCAACGAAAAATGTTGTCAGCGAGCCAATTGATCTTGGGGATAAGGTGGTAATTCCGGTCGCACGGTTCGGGTTTGGTTTTGGCGCCGGGAGTGGACAGGGAAAAGACGGTGGCAGTGAAGGTGCCGGAGGGGGCGGCGGTATCGAGCCGGTGGCCCTTATCATCCTGCACAAAAATGTGACGGGCCATGAGGGCGTTCAGGTTATGTCGCTGAAAAAAGACAGTGCAATTGCACAGGTAATATCAGCCTTAAGCGAATCGCTTGCCCCACAGGTTATTGATGCAGTCAAGCAGATCTCCTTAAGTCAGGCGCCACCAGCAGAAAAAAACGAAAAATCCTAATCTTTTTACGCCCACGCCATCATGGATGAAGTCCTCATTTTTGTGTTCATTCCGGTATGCCTGCTCTGTTTCCTGCTTTTCATTACGTTGTTCCTGTATGTGGTACCGTTGCGGTTTTTTGTCAGTTTTGTCAGTCAGGAGCAACGGAAAGAAAAAATGCTCACCGTATCATGGAGTGTCATGGGGATCCGGATTACATCCGCCGCCGGTCGGCAGAACTATGCGATCCTCGCTGCCGATCATGTACTGATCTCACGAACCCTGTTTTCCACCAAAACAACCCGGACACCAGCGGTTTCCGGTCCGGAGGCAGTTCATTCTGCTGAGGATCTTGTCCCGCTGATTCAACACCTTGTCGTACCGGTCATGAAAATCGGGACCGTGCTGTACCGGCAGAGATCGTTTGAGGATATCCGGGGAACCGTGCGTATCGGGCTTGGGGATCCGGTGGCTACAGGATTGCTGTATGGAGGGTACTGGGCGACACGGTTTGTATTTACTGCGTCACGTATCCACATCGATCTAAAACCAGATTTTGACCGGGAGATCCTTGAAATGGAACTTTCTGTCCGGTTCAGAATTAATCACCCGCTGCGCATGATCTTTGCAGGCATCCGGGTTGCACGAATGCCCGATGTAATG
>CAVYJD010000012.1:0-42373 GCA_963768785.1 uncultured Methanoregulaceae archaeon | reverse complement strand
AGCACCTGGGGATATACCTTGTTTTCATTCAGGGCTTTGATGAATTCCACCGCTTCTTCAGGTTTTGTCAGGATAAGCCCGTGCGTATCTTTTCTCCCGATCTCGCCGACTTCCACTTCAAGCCCGAACGGTTTGCCGTTCATTTTCGCGGCAATAAACCGTGCCAGTTCTGTGGTAGCAATAATATTGGGTTCGAGTTCCTCCCTCACCGTTTTTCCTTCAAAATTAAACAGATGAGAAGCGTCGATCGCAAATGACGTGTACCCTGCCTGGTATCCCGGCATCGATCAACTGTTTGGTCTGGTCAATCTCCACTGCATCGCCGGTTTGACCGTGATATGATCCGCATGCAGCGCCCAGATATCAAACTGCGTTGCCTGCGCGGCTTCCTTCATCCTCTCCGAAAATTCGCGGGGAGTCATGCCGGTATACCCGCCCTTGAGATCGGACTCTGACCGGGCGAGTTCCATAAATACCGCAGAATCGGGATCTTTTGCCGCTTTAAAAATTCCCCGTGCGACCGTGGCTATGCGGATATTTGCAGCCATCACGATGGCTTTTTTTCCCGAAACACCACCAAGGATTGCTGATCCGGGGATGGACCATAATCGGTTGCCTTCATAAACAATTCTCCTTTTATTCGCCTTTTGCCATAAACGTTTCAATCAGTGCATCTCTTTTTTCCCACCGACATAGATGGGCGTGACATCATCGATCGCCCCCGGCTGGATACTTAGGATGTCAGTTTTGCCATTGCTGATCGCCCCACCGGCTTCATGGATGATTTTTCCCATCGGGTTGGCTTCATATAACAACCGCAGTTTACCTTTCTCTTTTCCCTTGAACCCGGGATAGGTAAAGACACCCCCTTTGTGGAGGATCTGGTGCACATCCGCAACAAAACAACCGCTGAAGCGTAGTTTGTAGCCCTCATCTTCGAGGTGTTCAATCCACTTTGCATGCGACGGGAGGTAGTCCCGGCGAAGTGCGCCGGGGGCATAAATTTTCCCGCCGGGAATTCGATGTTCCTGTGTTTCAGGACATACTGGCCGGATTCATCCAGCATAAACTCATGGACACCGTTTCCTGTCGTGAACGTGAGGATGGTAAGCGGCCCGTAGAGGATATACAGGGCAGCAATCATTTTTGAACCTTTTTCAAGAACGTGTGACGGGTAAATGCCGATAATCGATCCGGTGCAGAGGTTCACATCGATAAGCGATGACCCATCAAGAGGGTCGATGACAACCCCAAACTCGTTCCGGGGATCCTTTATTTCAATAATATGGTGCTGTTCTTCTGTGGCGATATAGCGGACAAGGCGCATTTCTGTGAGCCCGGAGATAAAAACCTGATCGGCATACACGTCGAGCGGCATCTGCTCTTCACCAAACGAATTTTTACCCTGTGGAGCGGTTGGGGATGTCGTATGGGTATAATGAAATCCTTTCTTCACCAGTTTTGCCTGTTCGCTCAAAAAAAGAATGAGATCCATCAGGTTTTTTTCCGTTCCTTCACTAACAAGAAAATCTTTGAGTATCATGGTAGAGCCTTCCTTATTGACAGGGAGTTGTATCAACGGACAATCCAGCCCGTATTCACCAATGGTTTAATCGTTTGATGCAGAGGCATATCAGGATTATTATCCTTTTAAAAAAACAATCGCGGCACCTGCAGAGATAACCTCTGCACCAGTTTTTTTTAAGGAGCAAAATCTGGCAGGGCAGAAATCCTCAATTGAATTGCAATAACGCTCCTCGATGGCTCCGGTAATCCCTGCCTTTGCCCCCGACGCTATGGCACACCCCGGTTGAGATAGTTTAGTATTACCTGTTCTGGCATCATCGCACAGCGCCCCTTCCCTCTTGGGGGACTGGTGGCGCAGGAGTGGAATCTGCGTAGTATAAAAGAGGTGTTCTCCAGCATCCAAAAACCTGGTTTTTTGCCCGCAACGACAGCGATTATGGGTATACATCCCTCATCAGCGCTTCGTACTTTTCCGGATAATTGAGAAATTCAAGGATAGGAGCCCGTTTCATGATTAATTCATATAACGGGTCAGAGATCGTATCAGGGAAGTCGATAAGTCGCTGCGCCTGTACAAGCCTTAACGTGGTGCGTTCCGGGTAGGCAGGGTTTTTTACCATTTCCCCGTCTGCCATCTCAAAATACGCAGCCCCGTGACGGGTTTCATACCCTTGGTAATTGCTGGTAAACCGGGAGGATACGATGTTTGCCATCTCAAGCACCTCTTTTTTTGAGGGATTAATGGTCACGTGCCCGTACCCTGAAGGCACAACGACGACATCGCCAGCGCGTGCTGATATCATAGCCACATCGGAGCAATCCCGGGTCTGGATCAGGTAATGTGCCTCGCCGGGAAGCACTTCATAGATCTCCGGGTAGCCGGTACCGGAGGGATCGTTTGGGTGGTAGTGCCCCTTTGTTTTGATATATTCACCGCAGAGATTCCCGGGGGGGATCACCGTGATGTCAAACCGTATCATCTGGCTTTCCATCCATATTCGGTCCTCATCGGATTTTGTGACAGCGCGGTACATATAATAGGCCGGCCCGGTAACCCCGCAGTCCGGGTGAACGAGCACGTCCAGAAGGTCCTGGACGGTCCGGACCGACGGTTCGGGAAGAGGGCCGTGCCAGCAGGCCGGTTGAATATGCCTCTCCGGTAGTTTCTTAGTAAGGAGGGGTAGTGCCGGTCATTTGTTCCCGCCAATGACCGTCATTGCCAGATCGTAAATCTCGGGATCAACGGTTTTTAAATGGCTGACTGCAGATTCCAGCGGGATCGGGACGATACGGTTTGACTGCAGGGCCACCATCTTTCCAAAATCCCCGGCATGCACCAGTCTGCACCGCGGCGACACCGAAACGGGTGGCAAGGACGCGATCGTACGCGGTGGGCGAACCCCCGCGCTGGACATGCCCGAGAATAGTTACGCGCGTCTCAACACCAAGACATCTCTCCAGTTCTTTGCCCAGCAGGTTACCGACCCCGACAAATTTTTCATGGCCGCATTCATCCCGGATATGCTCGGGCACTGGGGGGACACCGATATCCTCACGGTGCACCCCTTCCGCGATCACAACGATAGAGAATTTTTTGCCTGCATCATACCGGGCATGGAGTTTTTTGCATACCGCGTCCAGCGTGAAGGGTATTTCCGGAACCAGAATTTCATCGGCTCCGCCGGCAATGCCTGCGGTCAATGCGATCCAGCCAACATTGCGCCCCATCACTTCAACTACCATGATACGGTGATGGGATTCGGCAGTGGTGTGAAGCCGGTCGATCGATTCGGTAACGGTGGCAACCGCCGTATCAAAACCGATCGTGACATCGGTTCCCTGTATATCATTATCGATAGTTTTGGGGATGCCCACAAGAGATATTCCCCGCTGTGCAACCTCCCGCGCCGCAGCAAGTGTCCCGTTTCCCCCGATGACCACCAACGCATGGATCCCGAACTTTTTCATCGTGGCCTGTATCTTCTCAAAGTCCCCGGCTTTTGCCAGAGGATCGGTCCGGGATGTGCCAAGGATTGTCCCACCTTTGGGAAGGATCCCGGATACGGAGAGATCAGAAAGCGGTTCCACGTCGCCATCGATAAGTCCCTGCCACCCGTTCCGTATGCCGAGTGTTTTGAAGCCATATGCAAATCCCGATCGCACCACGGCCCGTATCCCTGCATTGAGCCCGGGCAATCGCCCCCGCCTGTCAGAACACCGATTGTTTTCACAACCTCATCACACCTGAGTTCAAGA
Source organism: uncultured Methanoregulaceae archaeon (assembly GCA_963768785.1). Classification (GTDB taxonomy): domain Archaea; phylum Halobacteriota; class Methanomicrobia; order Methanomicrobiales; family Methanospirillaceae; genus Methanoregula. Next base: position 38,590 of record CAVYJD010000012.1, on the reverse strand, counting down.
TTCCCTGCCAAGGTATATGTTCATTGCCGTGCCCATGTGAACTTCACCTGCTGGTCTCCACGAAAATCCGGCGGTGGATAATCCGCCAGCAGAGGATGAGCTGGGCAAGGTCTCCTGCTGTCACATAGTGCCGGTTTTTAAACAGGGAGATGGGGCGGACCCGTGTCTGATGTTCGATACTCCGCTCCAGTTTTTTGACCACATGCTCGCTCAGCTCCCCATCGATGATGAGATGCCCCATCCGCTGCCCCTCGTATTCGCTGGTCTCAAACATGAGGCAGAAATTCCGCTCCGACAGGGACAGGATGGAATATAAGTCGAGAGAGAGATCGATATTCTCAATCATTCTTTTCATCCGGTTCTGCACCAGCGTTATGCAGTACAGGTTGCGCTCCTCGCCCAATGTCTTGCCATACCGGGAATAATTAATACCGATAATCGCGTCGGCAAATTCCTTTTGCGGGTCAATATATTTTATATAATCCGGCTCCCGCAGGGCAATTTCACGTTCGACTTCTTCCCGGATATATCCCCGCTTGTTCATATCACGCCGGATCTTCCAGTCATATTTTACATTTTTTGCGGGATCCACAAACAGCGTGAAATCAAGGTAATTACGGAGGGTTGGAGTAAAAAGCGTGTGAAGTCCTTCGAGGATGAGGATCTTTTTTGGCCTGAAGATTACCGGCGGGTTAAACGTGCCGGTCGCATGGTTGTACACGGGTTTTTCGACGGGAACGCCGCGTTTGAGCATGATCAGATCTTTTTCGAGCTGGTCGATGCGGTTTGCTTTCGGGTCAAGCGCAGTCAGGCCGGCTTTTAACCGCCCGGCCCGGTCAAGGCGGTGATAATCATCAAGAGTGATGGTGGATACTGAAGTCATCGCCAAAAATACTGCGTATCCCCTGCGTGAACGTGGTTTTTCCGGATCCGCTGTCACCGGCAACACCGATAGTAAAGATAAACGGAGATGCCGCGATGGTATCCTTGAAATTTATCGTGTGCATTCCTCTTTACATGGAGTCACCGGGGAGTAATAAAAACCCATCGGGTTCTGGCAGGAGCGTTGCCATGCTCATACGATGTGCCCTTGACATTAAGAGGAGGGTAGGGTTCAACAACGAATGGTTCCCTCCCGATACGTGACCAGAGGTATTCTGCCACCACCTCATTTGAATACAAAAAATTCAGGGAAATAGGAAAACTTTCAGGCAACGATTCATGCCGGGACCTTTTCGTAGGTTTCAGTCAGTCGTTTTACAATCGGCCCCCAGAGGAACATGCGGTCCACTTTTTTTCTTCCCCGCATCCCCTGGGCTGCTGCATTCCACGGCTCATTGATCATGGAGTTGATACCCCATGCAAGAGAATCCGGAGTCACATCTGTTTTTATGCCGTTCACAAATGCATCGATGTTTTCCGACAGGCCACCGACATTTGACGCCACCACCGCTTTTTCCGCACTCCACGCCTCCAAAAGGACCAGGCCAAATGGTTCATTCCGGCTGGGAATAACCACCACATCAGCGGCATTTAAAAGCCGGACATACTCGGAATCCGGAATATACCCGACAAAATTGACCGGAAGGTCATGTGCCCGCTCGCGGAGATACTGCATCATCCCGCCGTCACCTGCGACGATAACTTTTGTGTCCCAGCGGTACTGGCAGACCTGCCGTACTGCTTCAATGAACAGATCGGGCCCTTTCTGGTACACCAGCCTGCCGATAAAGAGGACAAGCGGGGCATAGGGATGGATCCCATATGCTTTTTTGACCTCCCCCGGGTCGATCTCCGTTCGGTACTGTCGTGGCACAACACCATTTTGTATCACATCGACCTTATCGTCAGGGACATTATAGAGCTGCATCACTTCCCGTTTGAGCGTTGATGAGACCGCGGTCACCCGCTTTGCAATCAGGCCGCCATACCACTCCTTGCCGGAAATTTCCTTGAACTCCCACCAGTCACCAAACTGGTTTCCGTTCCTCCCGTATTCGGTGGAATGGATAGGTGAGGATCGTATTCCGGTCCTGCAGCTGATGGAGTGCCTGAACCGGATGCCAGTCATGGAAATGGAGGAAATCGAACTTGTCAGAGCGGTCGGCGACGGTAAACCGGTCCACCATCAGCCGGCTCATGTCATCACAGTATTCAACGATATTTTTCCCGGCAGGCTGACAATAGTGGTATTGCACCCCGTTCACGGTCTGGTCGGAAATATTCCCACGGGTAAAGAAATGCACCTCGTGGTTCTGTTTTACCAGCGTTTCTGCGAGGTTGGTTGCAGCATTGGCGAGGCCGCCAACCCGCTCTGCATACATCGATTCCCAGCAGAAAAAGGCTATTTTATGTGACTCCATAATAGTTCCCTCCGTTCTTTTATGACGTTGATCAGTTCGTGACGTTCATTGAGGCCTTCGATACTCTCCGCAAGATGGGGATCATCAAGTGCTTCGGCAATCCATTTTGTAAAATCGCCCCGCGCCACATGATACTGGATCGAATCATTTGGCACGAGATACAGCAGTTCTTCAAACTGGTCCAGATTATAGGCAGAATGGCCGATGAACCCGGAAGGTCCTGCGAAATGGAACGCCAGTTCCGGGGCAGGATCCGGAGCGTTTTTGCCGATTTGCGGTTCTTCATCGTCCGGATATTGCGGGACTCAAAATCTGCAAGAATTCTCATATATGTCTTGAATGCCTCATCAGCATCATGGTGGCTGAAATAGGTATGCACTTCCCCGCAGGTGCCGTATTTTGAGGCCATGTAGTAGAAATGATCGCTTGTCTGGAGATACCGCCATATCGGTTTATCGACTGCATACGGTCGTGCTGACTGGATCGCATGGAATGCGGTCCTCTGGCGGTCATTGCCCATCCACGCGGAGGTATCTTTCTCGATATCCGCCCACGAGATGGTTTCCTGGACATCGATCTCGTCAACCGGTTCGTTACAGGAAACGACCTGTGAAGGCAACACGGATGTAACATTGCGCTGGTTCAGCTCGTCAGGCAGGGCCCGCAGGAAATCAAATATACCGGTCTCTTTCCAGAAATGTTCACCAAAGGTCTCAAAGTCCAGAAACACCGTGATGATATCTCCGGCAGACGAGGCAATCCATTGGGCATAGGTATCAGCTGTGAGAGGGTACATATCCCAGCTGCGGTTGGCAAACCGGAAGGCAATATCATCGGACAACTTGATATTTCTCAAAAGAACCGGAAGGTTCTGGCACCGGTAGAGATAATTCGGGCTTCTCCAGCCAAGCACTCTATCGACACCCTCAGTAAAAATACCGGCAAAATCCATATCCCGTATCGTGGCGGCGATATCGTTATTGAAAGTAAATTCAGTATTCTCAAACATGACCGGACGGACCCGGAACTGGTCAAACATCAGGTCGGAATGCATCTTTACCTGTTCGCGGAATTCTGATTTGTCTAAAAAACAACTGGCGATGCTATGATAGTAAGTCTGGCCGATCAGCTCGGTGTTTTTATGCCGGGCGATATCTTCAAACAGTGAAAGGGTTTCGGGACTCCATTTCCTGAACTGTTCAACCACGGTACCGGATAATGAAAACGCACACGAAAATCCTTCATCGAGCTTTTCGAGGATTATCTGTGTCGCCGGGATATAGCACTTGTCGGCTACGCGTAAGAGGATTTCCTTATTTAAGGCGTCAAAGTAGTGATCGAACAGGTCTTTTTTCTTCACCTTCGACACTGGTGAGAACGTCCTGTTCAATCGATACGGTTGATGAACCTCAAATCCAAAGCAAATGTCCGGCATAGCGAAATCTCCCTTACAGGCCAAGGAGACCGCCCGCCGTTGTCAGACCTACTGGCGCGAAAAAAATATGTGCGTATATTACTCTATTCGGTGGCTTGGCAGTCGGGTACTCCAGAGTCGTTTTACCGATCGCTGTATATCCTTGTGCCTGGCATTGAATATAACATTCAAGGTGGTATATATATGTATTCCAACTACCACACGTCGATAGTATGGTTCGTAATATTATATAGTTGAAAATATGTGCTAGTTATCAACAAGAATCAAAATTTATGGCACTAGAGAGAACCTTTTTTGTAACACGCAGCCCCCCCTCTTTGCGCCACTTTGTCCCCCAAAGGAGGACAGGGCTCAAAGGCGATGATGCCGGAACAGGGAATACTAGACTATCGCAACCGAGGGATGCCGCAGAGGCGGGGGCGAAGGCAAGGATAGCCGGAGCCCCCGGGGAGCTTTATTGCAATTCCATTGAGGATTTTTATAGAGCCCAAAATCTCATTCTTTTTTAAGATGATTATGTCCGTTTTTATTTAATAGTGAAACCGCATAATCTTCCATGAAATGATCTCCGCCACGATGAGAACCCGCAACAACTCTGTTCGTCCGCACCACGTGATTTTTGTTCTTTTCATTCTCTGGTTTATCTCTGCCGGTGCCGTCGCTGTTTCCCTCTCACCCGGTTCATCATCATCCTCATCTGCGGTGATCACAAAAGGTGACCCGGTATATATTAACGGAATTGCAACCGGTCATCCCCAGAACGGTCTCCAGGTCTGGGTAATCGGGAATAATTACCTGAAGGTATCCACCATCCCGACAAATGCCGATAATACGTATGAATATGAACTCACCAAAGCAGACACGCTCAACCTGGCATCGGGACAATACTTTGTCCTGATCCAGCACCCGATGATGAACGGGCAGTTCGATGTGTATTACAATCCCGCAACCGGGCAGGTAATCAACCGTGTGCTTGGCGGGGGAACGCCTATCTTTCAGATGTCAGGTTCCGGCAGTCTCCAGAGCCCCAACTCTGCATCTGCGCTTGTTCAGGCGATCAGCAGCCAGAATATTGATGATACGTTTGCGACGGTATCATTTTTTGTAAATGAACCTGCGGCGTTTATCAACCCGATAGGAACCCACTCGGTTGGTGACAGGTTCACGATTTCAGGAAACACCAACCTTGCGGTGGATGATAAGCTGCTTGTTGAAATTTATTCATCCTCATTTAATCCCACTTCAAAACAGCAATCCGGAGAATTTTCCGGAGCTACGGGAGTCGTTAGTGTAGTCCCCGGTTCCGGCGGTTACAACCAATGGTCCTTTGATATTGACACTTCCACCTTTAAACCGGATGAATACCTTGTTCAGGTTTCCGGGTTGCTGGTGGATGTGACCGGTTCAGCAACATTCAACGTAATCCCAGGCCCGGTAACGACAATAACTACTATAGTCCCTGTAATGGTGACAACCACACGTGTTGAAACCCTGCAGACACCGATCGTTTTAACATCGCTTCCCACAACAAAGCAGACCCCGGTTTTTGTTGCAGCAGGCATAGCCGCCGTCCTGATCGCCCTAGTGATCCGTAAGCACTAACAAAAAACAAGGGAGGGCAAAATTCGGCACTGGAGAAAACCTCTTTCATACCACACAGCCCCCCCCTCTTTGCGCCACTTTGTCCCCCACAGGGGACGGGGCTCAAGGGCGATGATGCCGGAACAGGTAATACTACAAAAATATCACAACAGGGGGGTGCCACAGCGTCTGGGGTGAAGGTAAGGATTGCCGGAGCCCCTAGGAGCGGAATAGAACTTTAATTTAAGGATTTCTCCAGAGCCAAAAAAAGGAGGAATCTAAATACCATTTTTTCACGAAAAAAAATCAGGTGCCAAAGTAACTGCTGTTCAGGTCGCCTGTATTGGAATATCCCCGCTGTTCCCAGTATCCGTGATACGAAGGATCATCGGAGAGTTCGATCTTCACGATCCACTTGATCCATTTGTATCCCCACTTATCCTCTGCAACGAGTGCGAACGGATAACCCCGTTCGGCCGGCATGGTTACGTTGTTCATCCGGTAGGCCATGAGAATATCACGATCAGTGAAGTACGCAAGCGGGAACGAGGTCGTGTACCCGTCATACGCTGTAAAAATCACGGTGTTGGCGTGGGGGTCTGGCCCGGCGTCTGCAATCAGATCCCGGACAAGGACACCTTCCCAGAGGATGGTTGCATCCCACCCCTCTACACAGTGGAGGGTAACCACTTTTGAATAATGCGGATATTTTCCAAGGACTTCATCATACGTGTAGACAACCGTCCGGTTCGTCAGGCCGGTTACGGTCAGGCGGTAATCAGTGATGTTGATATGCTGGGGCCCGGATATGGAATTTTCCCGGAAATCATTCACGGACGAGAGGTCCTTGCCGTTGTAGGACCGCACTTCAACCGCGGCAAGTGGTGTCGTGCCCATGCCCGCTCCTGTTCCAAACCCCGCTGGTGAGGGCCGGAGTACCAGTATCCCGGCGATCACAACAATAAGGCAGATGCAGAGCCCAACAAGAATTACCCGTTTGTCCATGAATCATCATGGGCACCGGAATTCATCAAGCCTTGGATCCGGGCAGGAAACCTCTCGCCACAGTAACAACCTCCATAATCTCCGGCACCCAAATCCTGCATAAGGAAGGTATTTTTGATGGACAGGAATTTTATACGGTGGTCGTTGGATGTGATAATGGCAGCGGCATTTATGCTCTCTTTTGTGACAGGGATGCTGAAGTTCACGCTGCTCCTTCGGATGACCGGGCTCAGTGCAATCATTCTCCCCTCTGCAGGCATATCCGATCTGCACGACTGGTCGAGCGTTCTTCTTGGGGTGCTGGTCTTTGTCCACCTGTACCTCAACAGGGTGGAGATCATGGCAATGACAAAAAAGGTCATTGCGGGGAAAATGCCAGGTAAGTGACAACCGCTGTGAATGGGACAAAGAAATCTATAATCGTGGGAAATTCTGCTACCTGAAACGGAGATCAAATCCAACGAGGGGGCTCTCTATAAAAAAAGGAGATTATGCTGGCTTCTCCACGGAATTTGTCTCTGCACTTTTCCGGTGAATTGTTTGTGGTTCCAGATTGTATCTGCTGGTTAAAGACCCTGGGCTAAAAGACGGACTGTCTCTCACATGGCAGAAGATTATCCCCTCTTATCCAAGGTTTGTCAGTGAGGTAATACCGGGCGGAACCGTTCGGGTAAGGGGAAGGATCTCCCCGTTCTGCGGCGCGATGGTCATGGTGAACTGCTGGTATGAAGCCGCATGCCCCGCAGGACACACGAGGATTGTGAACTGTTCAGAACCTTCAAGCAACAGATCCTGATCAGCACCTTTCATCGGTACAAAATTCGACTTCTGCGTGATTGTCCAGTTCGGGCAGACCAACAAGGGGGTCTGCACAAGAGAGAGTTTTTCCTGGTCATTCCCGCACGCCCAGAACACGGTTGCATGACCCATATCGATCGCACCCGTGGTCATGACGAAGGGCTGGATCGTCAGCTCAAAAGCTCCCAGCGCCTGAGCATCCTGTGATCTGAACTGGACCGGGACACCGTCTTTTACTCCATCAACCGCAGGATAGCCAAAAATACCCCCGGGATCCGTGATAAGATCGCTGGTCCCCACAATATCGTTCGCGATCATTCCCTGTTTTTGTTTTTGCTGGGATCCCGGAGCCGGTGTTTTACTGTGGGACAACTCCTCATACCCGATATATCCGATAACCAGTATCGCGGCTGCCAGCAGCAGGATGAGCCCCAGCCCGGTTACTGCATTCTCGTTATATGGTGAATGTCTGTTGACCATAATCACATCTCAAGTTTTATCCGATTCATGCATGCTTCGTTTGACAGGTCATTGCCGGGTGTCCTTTCATCGATAGGAGATCAGAATTGTCGGAACCGGGGGGAATTCAAATCCGATGTGAGAGACACATCATGCTCCGGCTTCGCAATCAATGATGTTAGGAACCGCGAAATAAAATACTCTCCCTGCTCAATTCCGCGACCGGAATTGAAGACCGGGGATGTGCGGCCTGACATGAAGGAGGCATTTTTTATATTTTTTCTGTATGCCCGGATCTTTTTGCCAGAATGATTATGTGATATTGGTATTTTTACCGGAATTTACGAATTTCACCAGCCCATGAATAACGTTTTTGTCCGGGAATAACTTTCCAGTGCATGATACCCGTTTTCCCTGCCAATCCCGCTTTCATTCATCCCGCCAAAGGGGATCTCCGGGGGAATGGTGAGGTGACGGTTTACCCATATAATACCGGCGTTTACTTCACGGTATACCCGTTTTACAGTTGAGAGATCCTGTGTCCAGATGGAAGCACCGAGGCCATACCGTGTCCGGTTTGCTCCAGTAATTGCGGTATCAAGGTCCGGAAACGTCATAATGGGCAGGACCGGTCCAAAAATTTCAGTGGTGACAAGACTGGATTGTGGATCGACATCGGTGATCAGGGTCGGTTTATAGAAGAAACCCGCGTCATATTCCCCGCCGGTTAACGTACAACCCCCGGTGAGAATCGTACCCTCCTCGTTTTCCCTGACGCGATTCATACAGGTGCTCATCCGGTCTACCTGCTCCCTGCTGACAAGGGGTCCGATATCTGTTCCCGGAGTGAGGCCATTTCCTGTTTTCATGCCTTCAGTCCGATCCTTTAATTTTTTAATAAACCCGTTGGATATTCTTTCGTCAAGGTACAGGCGTTTGACCGCAGTACAAATCTGACCGGCATTATAAAACCGTCCGCGAAGCGCTCCTTCTACGGCGCGATCGAGATCGGCATCAGCCATGACAATCATCGGATCAGAACCACCGAGTTCAAGGGTAATGTCCTTGAACTGGTGTGCCGCCATTTCCCTTATCCGGTAGCCGGTCGCGCAATCCCCGGTAAATGATATTTTTTTTACCAAAGGGTGTTTCACGATTGCTTCCCCGACGGTCTCCCCCGGGCCGGTGACCACATTGAGTACTCCCGGTGGCAGACCAGCATCACGCATACAGCCCGCGATCTTCAGGTTCGTGAGCGGTGTCGCAGATGCCGGTTTGAGGATGAGGGTATTTCCCGCGAGCAATGCCGGGCCAATTTTCCATCCCATAATGATCACGGGCATGTTCCAGGGAATGATCGCGCCACAGACGCCCAGAGGTTCCCGCATGACCATGCAGTCCCCCGCGCTGCCAAGATGGATCGCTTCACCCGCAGGTTTTCCGGCAATGGAGGCATAGTACTCAAGGATATTTGCACATCCCCTCACCTCATCAATGGACTCCCGGAGGGGTTTGCCCTGTTCCCTGGTGAGAAGCCGTGCCAGATCCGTGTGCTGCTGCCGGATGAGTTCTGCCGCCCGGCAGAGGACCATACCCCGTTCCCGTGTTGTCTTTTTTGACCAGGAACCAAATGCTCCCTGTGCAGATTCTACTGCCGTATCGACGTCACGTGCTGACCCGCAGGGAACGTGGTCAAGCACTTCCCCGGTTGCCGGATTAATTACCTCAGTCCAGGTCTCATCCAGCGACGCTGTTCCTTCCCCCCCAATTAACATGTTCATGGCAAAAGTCCCCCAGATATCCTGATCTCTTCTTGTGCAGGGCATATCTATAAAGATGCGGGGGATTTTAGTCAGGAAAGTACGAGAGAATTATCCTCGATAATTATTTCACATTCTGTCTGGTCTCCGGATACGCTCCGGATTTTTCCTGTCCGGCTGGTGTCGTAGGCGCCTGAATGTTCCAGCCGTTTCCGGTATACCGGTGAGTTGATCAGCGATATCAGGGTACAAATCCGGGGATCGGCTAACATTTCCCGGTGCATGGCCAGTTCATATTGTTCCTGTGCGAGCGGCAAAAACTCCAGACCGTGGGCTTTTGCAATCCCGGAGGTACACATACCGGCATCGGCATGACCGTTCCGTATCGCGGCGGCCACCATTTTCAGGTTTGCAACCTCGTGATGATACCCGTCAATCTGTGAAGGATCAATTCCTTTTGAATCCAGGAGTTGATCAAATGCCATCCGGGTCGACGAGTCTTTCCGGGTATTGATATACCGTAATGACGTCAGGTCTTCAAGAGTTATGGTGTCGTGCGAGGCGATCCCCTGCTGGATCATGGCGATATGGACAAAGACGAGGTCCATTGATGACAGGTGCGGGAGAATAAACGGGCAGTCCGCGAGCAGGGATGAAGCGGGCAGGTTCAGCGGTGCTGCATGACAGGCATGGCGTTTGAGCGCGATAAGCGCCCCTGCGTTCCCGGTATTGACCGCGTGAATGAACATACCCTGGTCATGGGCGATTATCCCCAGTTCTTCGAGTGCGGGATCCAGCGTGCCGGAAAAGATGAGCGTCCTTTCAATACTTGCCGGGTCGGTTGTCAGAAATACGTCCAGTTCATGCCCGGCGGGGTACCCTTCCACCGGCGCAGGGATATGGGAATACCCGTTGGCCTTAATGGTGGCCATCTGGACCCCGGAACTCCGGGAATTAGGTACGCCCCAGTACGCGGGGCCAATCCTTCCCACCGTCACCGGAACAAACTCGTCAAACCCGATATCAGGTACCTGAGCGGTGTTGCGAGTTTTGCGCGGACCCGGTGCCGCGGTGCCGGTGCAAGACCCCATGCTTCAAGAAGTGGTGCCGCAAATTCCCGCAGTGCGGTCTGTGCAGCCAAGGGATAACCGGGAAGGCCGATAACCGGCTTCTGGTTGATTTTTCCCAGCATTACCGGTTTTCCCGGCTTAACGGCTACCCCATGGAAGATAAGTTCGCCAAGTGAGGAAATGACCTGTGATGTATAATCCCGGGTGCCTGCAGATGATCCAGCGGATATAAGGACAAGGTCATTTTTCTCAACGGCAGATACCATCGCTTTTTTTATTTCTTCAGGGTCATCGCGGACAATAGGCAGGCGGGTACAGTGTGCTCCCATCGCTTCGAGAAATACCTGTGCCATGATCGTGTTGCTCTCGACAACCTGGCCAGGAGACGGGCGTACCCCAAGGGGGACAAGTTCGGAACCGGTAGGAATTATCCCGACATTGACCGTCCTTGCATTGATTCGGACAATCCCATATGTTGCAAGGGCGCCGATATCAAACGCCCGTATGCGATGGCCCCGGGGCAGGACAAGACGGTTCTCAAAGATGTCTTCGCCTGCCGGCCTGATGTGCTGCCAGGGTGCGGCAGATTTGCGGATCAGGTATTTTTCGCCCTCCTGCCAGGTATCTTCGATCATAATGACCGCGTCAAACGATGGCGGCACGATATTTCCGGTATTTACCAGCGTACATTCTTCGAGGGTAACGGGGGACTGGTCACTGGCGTTGAGCGTATCCCGGCTTTTTACTGCGATACCGTCCATTGCCGCAATATTTACTTCCGGCACTGAGTATTTTGCATAGATCGGGACAGCAACGATCCGCCCGAGGGATTTGGTCAGCGGTACCAGTTCAGTCCGGCCTGGATCAACAAATGAATTTTTTAAAAGATGTAATGCCTCATCAAGAGAGCAGAGCGATAAATAACGCTTTACCATGCCGGGATCACCAAAAGATCGACTGCCAGGAATTCCACAGTTAAATTTCTGTGTTTCGTCGAAAGCAGTAAATTATCCTATCTAAAATCTTGGTAACAGGATCACCCGGGTGTCGTGAATTTCGTGTTCTCTCCTTTCTGTACGGTTTTTGTCATAGGTGGAAAAGATAAACCGTTTATTTATTTTTATAATTAATGCAATCTGGTTTATCAGAATACTTGTCAATAAATGATTCGATTGATGTCTTTTGTCAATACACACATTCAACTGTTCACGGCACAGGATAAAAAAATTATAATTCCCGTTCAATTTTTCCGACACCCGCAAGGTATACCGGCCACTGGGTTTCCGGATCGAGGTCTGCCAGTTTCATGATTAGATCATCGTGGAAAAGATCGACCGGTGCGACTTCAAAGCCATAACATGCGGCCGCAGTAATGAGGGCCTGGCAAATGTGGCCGGCTTCGATCAGCACACTGCGATATCCCCGATTGCCAAGCGCCCATGTGGACCTGTACGGAACTGCCACCCAGAGAAAAGTGACGGCGGCCCGGGTGACTACCTTGAAATTCATGCTCGCGGTCGCCATTTCAAAGGGCACATCCGAACCTTCCCGTTCAAGCACGATGCTGTGGGTGCGGGGGAGGTAGCGGTAAAGGCCAGTCGGGAGGTCTTCAACTTCCCCGGCAACAAAATACGTGTCGATCGGGTAGCGGGAGCCACTCGAAGGAACGTTCCTGAGCATGATATGTTCTGAAACGATCTTCCTGAATCCCTGTGTGCTCCAGAGAAGAAATGAGAGTTCTTTTAATGTCATCGACGTGCGGGAAAAAAATCCCGCCGGCTCCCATCGGTCAACAATATCCTTAACCTTTGTGTCGGGAACTTTGATGCGCCTGGGGTTGGGGAGTTTTATTATTATGGCCCCTTTCTTAACCGGAAGTTCAAATGGCGGTTCAGGAACCCGCAGGATCATATCGACCGTGGAAAAATCCGGGTACTTTGTTTTTTTGATAAAATCAGTGCCGATATCGTTCATTGCTTATCCTTTTATTTAGATCATGCATGCGCACGTCCGATGAGAATATACTGCAAGACCTTCCGGCATACAGCAAAAAAATTGTGGGGGATGCCTTATGCCAGAACATACAGATTTGCGTATATTTCTTTTCCCTTGCTCTTGGGGTGGCGCTCCCCGAGATCCCCGATATAGTGATCGAACAGGGATTTTGTCCCGTCGATCTCTTTTTCTTCCCGATCGAGTTTCTGGAAACCGGGGAGCATGTATTTGATCTTGCCCAGAACATAGATATCTCCCTTGACCATCTGGCCGCCAACCCGGCCTTCCACATCACCCTTGATAACAATCGTGCCCCCCTCGGCATGGGTGGAAACATGGATGAACACATTCTTCTCGATGATGATAGTACCGCCGAGCATGAACGTCCCGATATCATTGCCGGCATTCCCGCGGATCCTGATGGTGCCGCCACGCATTCCCCGCCAGTCGCCACGATAGGCGCAGCCGACATAGTTCTCGGCATTCCCGTCAACGAGGATCTCACCGCCTTCCATTGCGATGCCGGAGAAGGAGTGGACATTGCCCTTGATATGGATTTTTCCTCCTTTCATCCAGCCGCCGACGTACATGTCCGCATTCCCGTTCACCGTGATGGTACCGGCGGTCATCTTGTTGCCGATGTATTTTACCCGGGTACAGTCACCGGCAATGACAATGTCGGTCTCTGCTGCGGTTTTTCCGGCTGTACCGGAGACTTCAAAGAAGTCCCCGAGCCGGACATGGATCTTTCCTTCGCGACCTTCAAGATCGGCGATCTCTGCCGCGGTCTTCCCAGCAAACGCATCAGGTGTAATATTATACCCTTCCAGCATGAGCTCGGGCGTCTTTATGGGTTTTAAGGTAACCGTTGCCATGATCACCTCAGGCCTCCACATCAACATCAATGACAAACGGGTGCGGGGCAAGGTAATCCCGGACCGGGTAGTTGTCGAGACCCACCGTGTAGTCCTTGGTGAAACTCTGGGTGATATCCCGGGTTACCTGCGGGATTTCTTTCATCTTTGCATTGACCCAGACGGTCTTCTTGTGACCGTGGCCGAGAATCTCCCCGTCTTTTACCACAATTTCGCCTGATTTGATAAACCAGCTCGACCGCAGTAATGCCGCCTCGATCTTCTCCGGGTCGCTTGGCATATTCTTGTAATTGAGATCGAACACGCCGACATCTGCGCTCAGGCCCGGTGCCAGACCGCCATATATGTTGGACAGGCCAAGACACTTTGCCGGACCGGCACGGGTCATGGCTGCAACCTCGTAGAGCGTCAACTCGCGGTCCATGCTGTGGAGATCCGTTGCAGCGATGACCTTATCCTTATGCTTGAAAGTCTCAAGGGTCGCGTCACGGGCCTTCTTGCTCATCAGCCACTTGATCACACGCGGGTAGCGGGTGAATGGCCCGGCATTCGGGTGATCGGTGGTGATGAAACAGCGCATGGGATCTTTTGCATACAGGCCAAGTTCCAGGCCGATGGCCCACTGGATTGCACAGGTCTTGATATCTTTGTCATAGACAAAGGGAACGACACCGGCAGCAGTTTCCATCTCGACATCGGTGTTCGCCCATTTAAGGTGGTTGAGGGAGTTGAGGTGATGCTCCATGGGACCGTCAGCGGTCATCGTCGTGGTCTCGTCAAGCGTCACACAGCCAAGGTCGACGGTGATATTCTTCTGCTTGTTGACGTAGTCCATGACGTCTTTTGCCTTGGTCTCAAATGTTCCCCACGAGTCCCCGCCGTACGAGTGGAACTGGATATGGGTCGAGTGCATGACCTGTTCACGGCCAAACTTGTTCTTTGTCTTGACGCCCTCTGCAAGTTTGAGCGTATCGATTGTTGTGGTGTAGTTGCCCGGGTTGCCCAAGTTGTTCTGGTGGATATGGATAGAGTGCGGCAGGCCCAGGTACTGGTTAGCTGCCATCAGGCCATTAATGATCTCCCGTGGCGTAATCTCGAAATAGGGAACAACATCATCAAGGCTTAAACAGTTGAGTCCCCATGCCCATGCAGCCGTGCCACCCGGGTTGACGACCTTGATACCGTATCCTTTTGTTACCCGGATCAGCCACGCGATATATGCCGCAGTGTTTTCGACCTCCCCTTGCTTGAGATACTCCATGACAAACCAGTTGTTGCCAAACACCGGCAGGGCGGCCTCATCAATAATGGGGGTATCGTGGATCTCTTCATGCACGTGGGGGGAGTGGATGGGCGGCATTGCCGCTTCCATGACAAAACCGTAGCCCATCCGTGCATAATCGTACCCGGTCTTGAAGGTGCTCGGGATCGAGAAACCCGATTCCATCCGGTATGGCAGCTGGCCCATCGGGCTCTTGAAGAGTTTGTCTTCGGGCCTCATCAGCCGGCCGACATTTACCTTTGGTCCTGCAACATGAGCATGGACATCGACACCTCCGGCCATGACAACCTTTCCCTTGGCATCGATGACCTTTGCGCCGGACCCGACCGTATCGACAAATTTTCCGTCCTTGATCGCGACGTCTGCGACATCGCCGTCAATCTTGCGGGTCGGGTCAATGACAAATCCGTGTTTAATGAGTATTTCAGCCATGTTAGTTCACTCCGGATGTCGGATATTTCCGGTCTTCTTTTGCGGCAAGCCAGATTGGCTGTGTCTGGGTAAGTTCGCATATACGTTCGTAGACCTGTCGAAAAGTTCCTCATCGCTTGGAACACCTTCGGGCCCGTCAATGACTTTCTTGAACTGGATGGGCACATTGTCCATACGATAGACAACACCGGGTTCGTCGACGCCACAAATCCGGACCGGTATGTGGAGATCTGAGATCTCGCTGGCCATGCAGAAGTTCGGGTCGATGGTAATGAACGGATGTTTCTTGACATGCTTGATCGCGTCAATAGGCCAGTGGGCACCGGCATCGGTTCCGACATTCACGAAACAGTCGACTTCGTCACGCATCGCCAGATCGATCGAGCTGGTTTCACCCGGGTTCATGTGGGCGTGGGTACCCTTGGTGAGATCAATGCAGTACGGGAAACCAAACTGCCATGACCAGACCTGTCCCGGCCCGGCAATATTATAGTGCCCCCGCATCGCCATGATCGATGCTTTGTGTAACCGAGTTGAGGTCCCGGGTCAGGCTGATCGCGTGATCGATATTGTGGTTGCGCCCGTCCGTGTGCGTGCAGCCCATACCGAAGAAGATCATCACGAACCGGGCCTTTTTCATAATTTCTACGGATTTGACAATGGTTTCTTTCTTGATTCCTGCGACAACATCCGGAATGTCATGGCCGCGGAGAACGGTCCGGAACGCATCGAAGAGTTCGTAATCATGACCCTGGTCGAGCATGAGGTGGATATCTGCAAGTTTTGCCGTATCGGTTTCACGGGGATCGACACTGATAATGGTACGGTTCATCTGCCCTTTCTGGGTGAAGAATCCTCTGGGGAAGATGGAATACCGGGATGTGTGCCGGGGGTGGGCATGCATCGGGTTGCATCCCCAGAAGACGACGACATCGGCACGGTTCTTTGCTTCGCCAAGGGTGCAGCTCGGGTAACCGTTGTCGAAAATGGCTAAAAATGAAGGGCCGTGACAGATAGATGCACAGTTATCAAGCACTGCACCGGCTTTTTCTGCAACCCGGCCGACCGCGCTCATGCCTTCGCAGTTGGTTGAGCCAAAACCATAGATAAGCGGTTTTTTTGCGGCGATCAGGGTCTTCGCTGTGTAATCGATCGCTTCATCATAGGTAATCTCTTTCATTGAGCCGTCAGGCTGGCGCATCCGTGGTTTTGTCGGGCGTGCCGGATCATTTGCATGATGAAAAATATTTGTCCCGATAACACAGGCATTGCGGACTTCGAGTACTTTCTTACCGTCATCTGAGACAAGGACCTCAAGGTCATCGCAGGAAGATCCGCAATACGGACATCCGACCTGGGTGATAAGTTTAGGCATATTAGTTTCCTCCTTTCCAGAGTCCGACCGACCCTTGTACAAGCTCAAGTGCGGTCTTTATCCTCTCATCGAATGCCGGCTCGATGGTTACCGGAAATCCACTGTACCTGGGCGTCCCGGTGGATTGCGTCCGTGGCGGGACAACCTGGTTTGCCCAGACACCCTGCCGGATGTGTGCAAGGCCCGGCGGGACAAATTGTGTCGGGACAATTGCTTTCACAATGACGCTGCCGCATTCGCTGGTCACTTTAACATTCGAGTTTTTCCAGATCCCGGCTTTTTTCATGTCTTCGGGATTCAGTTCAATGATCGAACAGGCATCAAAATAGTCAGGGTTTGTCTTCCCCTTCTCCATCAGCGGCGCCTTCTTCGACCGAACGCTGGGTGATCATGTTCATTGAAATCTTGCTTCCCATTCTTCACCTCATACACATACATCAATAACAATTGCTAAATGTTAACCGGCATTAGTTGCCTGTACATGTCGTAAGTTGGCGTATGTTAAATATTTTTTTTATTGTAACAGTATTGTTTACTATTTTTGTTAAACCAGAAAAATTTTATCGATAAGTTAATTAAACAATATTTACTTCGAGATCTTCAGTAAAAAAACTCAAGAAATATCATTAAAAAAATAAAACCCGCTGGTATTCTCCGCGAATTCCCTGTGATGGATCAAAAAGGATCTTCCCCAGATCCTGGCTCCCGATATCCATGACTGCATTGAGTTTTTTATTTTTCATAATTCCCCTTTCATGGAGAGATGGCAAAAAGGCGCAGATCTGGAGTTTTTCACTCCATGCCGAGGAATCGATAACCTCCTGAATATTGAAGAACTGATCAAGGGGATTGGCTTTATGATCGCCCGAGAGTGCATAGACCCCGTCTTCAATGAAGATGACCCGCGTACCGATTCCCTGGTGAGCGCAGGCCAGGGCAAAAAAAAGTGCACCGAGCGTCAGTTCAGTACCGTAGGGACTTTTTGTAATTAGTATAACTACCGGCAGCGGATGGGGATGAGATTGATCCATTAGGTCACGGGCAATATCCGATTCGCCATGAGGAGTATTTATGGAGAAAAATGTTTCTGCAAGGATAGCATGACCGCGGCCGAACCGCTCGATAATCTCCGGAAGTGTCCGGATCTTCATGTTTTTTATCGTGCATGATGAGATGACAGTTCCCTGGCCGTCATCCCAAGTTCCATACCCCCGGGCGATTGCCGAACGGGAAGATGCATAGAGCGAGCAGGCAAATCCCTGATGGATGGCCTGGTTGCAGAGCTCGACAAAGCCTTCTCCCAAATTCTTAAAATCTGCCGGGCGCTGGTTGGTATGGCCGATATGGACACCGTCAAGAAACGCATATAACTCCGGTGAACATTTCCGCTCGAGTGCCGCTTTCAGGCACCTGAGTGAATTACCTGAAGCCCGGTACATATAGGGGGAACGGAGCTGAAGATAGCCAACGGTATCCCCCGCGGTAGCATGGGTAACAGCCCTCTCTAAAATTTCCCCCCAGAACGAATCACCCATGTTATTAGGACTACTTCCCCTGCTGCAGATATGGTCCGGATATTTCATCTTCAGCGGATCAAGGGAGATGCCCCTCAGATCGAGTTCATCCTGGTCGCAGATGATTTGGACCAAAGGGAGTGATATAATGATATCCCAGACGGGAAGTGTTTCTTTACCGATCAGGCTATATAGTGCATCGCCCGTGATAAAGAAGACAAACACCGGGTTTTTCTGCTGGACGGGGTGCCGGAGTGTTTCCGGTGAAAACGTAATAAAAAAATATTTGAGCACTTCTTCTAACCAGGAGATACGCTCCCGGGTTATGGCCTCCCCGAGCAGGAAAAAATGTGATGACATGGACAGACCTTCGTATATGAGTATTGATGATGGATATTATCAATTTGCCTTATACTACGGGATACCATGTGGTCTTTCATGAGAATCCTGAAAACCGTTTAATTCGTTTATAAAAAAGAAGAAAAAAAGATATCACGGACGTATAAAATTCGTAAATCAATATTGTAAAAAAATGGTTTGTCCTTTATGTATCGGGATCAGAGATTTGCGGTGGCCAGATATTCTCCTTTCCCGGACAAGGTGATGACATTATACGGGCAGGCACCGACGCAAACCCCGCAACCGGCACAGAGTTCTGATTTGACATCAAGGCTTATTGATCGTCCCTCAACAACGCTGTAAATCTTTTCTTTTGTTACCGGGTTAACGGTATAGAGTTCAAGAGCATTTACCGGACATGCAGCAACACAATTGCCACAGCCGGTGCACCGGTTTATATTAACATGCACTGCAAAAGCCATGATATTCTCCTTAGATAGAAATATATAATAAAATACTGTGTGCTTGTAATTAAATTTTGTGAACTTTTACACAGGTTAATTAAATTTGATCCAACCCGGTCTTTGCTCGTAATTTTATTCAAAGAATGCCTTCAATGACCGATCCGAACCATGACAGTGAAAATGGTGATGAAATTTCAATTAGATATCCGATTAAAAAAAGCGATTAGCGGCTCTGTAGAACTCCGAATAGATCATTCTGGCGATCCCGAATGCCACAGTATTTTTTCCTCCGCCACTGTGGCATCCTTCCTATGGTGATAGTTCATGAGACGTTCTCTACTATTCTATGGAATCGGACGTATCAAATCCTAGTCCAGATCCAGATCAATTCCTGAGGTTACGAAACCTGTACTAAAAAAATTCAGGTCACTTATACGTGCACGGGCAATTGCACATCTTCAGGTCATCCGGCAAATCATCAGGATTCCCTTTCCAGCAGCATTTTCCTTCAGAAAGCAGCAGTGCATGACTGCTCATCTCCCGTGCGTCCAAAGGCCGGTGCGTGACAAGAATACAGGGGATTTGCATATCGGCAATCGAGGACCGGATCAGGCCTTTTATCGATTCAATACTGCCAACATCAAGCGCCGTAAACGGTTCGTCCAGCATCAGCAATGACGGCTTAATCGCAAATGCACGGGCAAGTGCAACCCGCTGCTTCTGGCCGCCCGAAAGTTCCCCCGCGGTTACTGCTGCAAGTTCGGTGAGATCCGTCCGGGTGAGCCAGTCGTCAACTTCCTTGGCAATATCGACGTTTTTCATGTGCAATGCTTTCAGGCCGTACGCAACATTTTCCCGGACCGTGAGATGGGGAAAGACCGCACAGTTCTGGAAGACATACCCGATAGACCGGTCTTCAACCGGAACATCGATACGGTGTTTTTGATCGTAGAGCCCGGAACCGTTGAGCCGGATGGTGCCGGTATCCGGCCTGATGAGGCCGGAGATAATATTCAGCGTCGTCGATTTTCCCGACCCGTTCGATCCCATCAGCACAAGCGTGGTCCCGGGTTCAACCTGAAGCTGGACGTCAAGGGTAAAATCCCGGAGTTTTTTTGTGACCTCAACATCAAGCATGACGGACCTCTTTTCGTGCAAGCAGCCGGACGGCAATCATGATCACAAACGAAATGATTACGAGGAGGATGGAGATCGTAAGACCCATGTTGAAATCCCCTTCCATTCCCACGTACACGGCAAGCGGCATCGTCTGCGAGACTCCGGGCATGTTGCCGGCAAACATGATCGTTGCACCAAACTCTCCCAGTGCCCGGCCAAAGGTCATCACGGCGCCCGAGACAAGACCGCTGGCCGTCAGCGGGATCGTGATGGTGGCAAAGGTCCGCAAAGGTGATGCCCCAAGCGTCCGGGCAGTCCGCTCATATGCCGGATCGAGCTGTTCAAACAACGATTTTGCCTGTCGCAGGTAGAACGGGGACGCGACAAAGATCTGCGCCATGACCACCGCGAGCGTCGTAAATGCAATCGAGATCCCGAGCATGTTGAAATACCGCCCGAGAAGCCCGGTCCGGCCGTACAGGACAAGCAGTGCCATACCGGCGACTGCCGGGGGAAGGACAAGGGGCAGATCGATAAGGGTGTCGACAAGGACCTTTCCCGGGTATTCATGGCGGGCGTGAAAGTACGCAAATGGTGTGCCGATTATAATGACGGTAAAAAGCGCAGCACACGTAGTAAATAGTGATAACCAGAGTGCACTCAGTACGGCCGGGTCAGACAAGGATGACAGGAAGAGTTCCGGTGTCGTGCGGAAGAAGAGTGCAATGACCGGAAGGGCAAGATAGAGCGTGACGGCAAGGATCAGGATCCCTGCACAGACGCAGGTAAGCGTGTGCCTGAATGTTTTTGGGATACAGACCGGCAGGTTCATGAATCAGGTCATTTGTTCTTTAATCCGATTCTCCCTGGAGAAGGCAATACGGTATCATAAAAAAATTAAGATACTGGCCGGAACCCATAGTCCGTGAGGATCTGCTGACCGGCTGACGAAAGCATGAACTGTTCAAATTCTGCGGCAATCGCCTGGTTGTTGCTCTCTTTTAAGATCCCAATCGAATAGGTCTGGAGATAATTATCACTTTTTGGGATGGCAATCCCCGTGATTGTGCCTTGTTTTGCTGCGGCATACGTGGATTCATATACGAACCCGGCATCCACTTCCCCGAGTGCTACTTTGGTTGCAACTGCAGGTTCGGATGTTTCATACGTCACGACATTTGCGTACGTCGCATTCTTCCATGCCTGTCCGTAGGTCGAATTTGCAAGGTTGCTGATTGCAGCGGCAGTAGCTGCACCGACCGGGACTTCCTTTGCGGCCAGTGCAATCTTTTTTCCAGGTTTTGCAAGATCGGAAAGGGATACAATATTACCGGGATTGGATGACGGGAGAATTACCATAACATAGTTTGAGGTCAGGGGTTTTACCGTACCGTCAACAAAATAGCCCTCGCTCTTGAGCGTGTTGGTGTAACTGTTGCTGGCAGAGATGAAGACATCCGCATACGCGCCGGCTTCCACCTGGGTCTTGAGTGCCTGCGTGCCGTCAAGATTAAAAACGGCATGAGAGCCGGGATATGCAGCGGCAAATGAAGGTCCGATGGTTTTTGTTGCACCGGTCAGTGAAGCAGCCGTGTACACAATGAGATTTCCTTTGGATTCCGTGAAAACAGGTTTTGGTGTACTCGTTGTGGTGACGGCGACGGGCGATGTTGTTGCCAGGGCGGGCTGGGATGTTGTTTCCACCGTACCAGGTGCGACCGGGGTCACCACCGGTGTTACCGGTGCCGGGGCGGTTGATGTGCAACCGGCAAACAGGGTGGAAAATACCAGCAGTCCGCAGACAATTCCGATAAGGATCACGTGATGCATTTCAGGTCTGATTTTCATCATTTTTTTGTTTCCTCTACCGGTCGTTTGAAAAAGCCTGTTAAAGAATTTTTGTATATTCATTCAATCAGTATAGTATTTTTAGTAAACATTTTAAAAATTTTTACGAGAGAGAATGTTCAGGTTGATCTCCCAAAATTTTTAAGAGACTGGCAAATAACGTCCTGAATGCTTTTAGTTTATACCCGGCATCCATCAGCGGGCGGGCGACCGCGATCTGTGTCGGGGCGCATCACCAGGAAATGCCGCTGGGTCATTCTCACCGCATTTGCCATATCAGGATCATGCTGCATGGATTCGATAAATTGGGATGGGTTGTCGATGCGGAACGACGTGATAAAGTCCACACCCTGCATGAAGAATTCATCCGGGATAAGAGCCCCGCACATACCATATAATCCGACAAGCCGGGCACGATGCGCAGAGTTCACCAGCGTGCAGAAAGTATCGTCCACGAGAGAGGACGCGGGGAGGAGAACAACATCGGCTGACCCAAGAATATCCGGCATTTCATCTGCGGTATGCAGGTTGATATTAAGCGGGCCGTACGTGATGGTATGATCGAGCAGGATAGTCCTGAAGGTCTCTGAAGGATTTTTATCAATAACATGGAGTTTGCGGCAATGGCCCTGCAGGCTCCGGGCGAGATCATCGTAGCCGACAAGGGCAACAACATCATCTGGAGTGATCAGCCGTGAGATCACGGGGTACTTCTGGATAATTGCGTCAGATGCCATCCAGCACTGTGCCTGGTACCCGCGTTTCCTGACTGATGAGCAGCCAAGGAATTGCTGCGATAATGCGCTCATTGCAGCTATCGCCAGTGACCGGTCCTGCAGGTTGCCGGAACTGATGCCCTGTTCTGCGATATCGAACAGAGGTTTACCCACCATCCCCTGCAGTCGCAGGACTTCGGGATGGTTATGGTTTGTGTAGAGTGCCGGGTTTTTTGAAACGTAGTCTGAAATACCACATTCATTCTGTGAACCAACGACGATATTCCAGAGCGGGTTGATTGCAATTCGTGATACCCTGCTGGGGCGGATATGATTCTCTTTATAGAGCGAATTAAGCGTACGGAGCGTGTGTTCCAGTACCTGATCCCCGCATCGTTTCCGCTGTGATAATGACTCTTTCATCAGACATATCACCAGAGCCTATGAAGGGATAGCTCTGATGCACCTTGAGAGTATTGGGACTGGCGATGCATAAATTTAACTATTTTCAATTAATAAAATGTGTAAGTTAAATATAAAAATTTAATAAGAGGTATGTCCAATAGAATTATTGTCCCTTCAGACACACCTTGGGGGACACATGCACATACCGAAATAACCTTAGTAATGACCCGCAAATTCCGGCGTACACTGACCATGTACATGAAAGCCGGAACATCGGGTTTTTTGTAGATTTTTTAGCTCTGGAGAAATCATCCGATCTTTTTTGTAACGTTCTTGGGGGCTACGGCAATCCCTGCCTTCGCCCCCGCCCCGCGCCCCTCCGGTTACAATAGTGTAATATTTCCTATTCTGGCATCATCGCCCTTGCGCCCCATCCCCCTTGGGGGACTGGTGGTGCAAGAGGGGGGGCGTGTTAAAAAAGAGATTTTCTCCAGCGCCGATTTTTTTATCACTTCCGGCAACGGGCGGTTTTTTCATGGCGCGATTCCTATAATGACTAATTCCCTATTTACCCGGTACGTCAACTATCCCTACGGAGAAGCGTGTCCATGTCTGAATATTTTGAAAAGGCTGCAATTGTCTGGGATAATGATCCCAACCGGCTGCATATGACAAAAACCATTGCCGACGCGATGATCCGGCTGGCGCGTCTGAAACGTACTGATATCGTCCTTGATTATGGGACCGGTACCGGTAATATCGCGCTCAATCTTTACCCGCATGTCAAAAAAATTATTGCCGTGGATTCGGCGAGGAATATGCTTGCTATGCTTGCCGGGAAACTGGAAAAAGAAGGCATCACGTCCATCGAACCCCGTGAATGGAGTATTGGACAGGATACCGCCGATCTCCCCCGATTTGATCGGATCGTGTGTTCCATGACCCTGCATCATGTCAAAGATACGTCGGAAGCAGCACAGGTATTTTATGAACTCCTCGTTCCCGGAGGACAACTTGCCATTGCCGATCTTGACAGCGAGAATGGGGAATTCCATGCAGGGCCCGGCATTGCAGAACATAACGGGTTTGACCGGGAAAAACTTCAGCAGGTATTTTTTGATGCAGGGTTCAAAAATGTCCGGTTTGATGAGGCTACCGTGATCACAAAAAAATCTTCACTGACCGGAAAAATCCGGGATTTTACCATTTTTCTCATGATCGCTGAAAAAACGTAATTTTTTTAAAGAGCTGATGGTGTTTCATGCCGGTAGATTTGGTTGAATCCTGCCCGCCATTTTTTTCTCCATCCCAAACCTGCACTATTTATTTTGTTTTCCCTCCTCATGTTTCATGATATACGTATGACTTCCTCATCTTCGATCTACCGGTCTATCATTGCCGGCGCTTTCATCCTCTTTGTCCTCGTCATTTCCCTCACGGTAATCTCACCGTTTGCCCATCCTGTGCCGGCGCCAGTTCGACCCCCTGCACCAGTAAGCTCGCACGCGTTTGTGGTTACGAGAGCAGAGGTGCCACCCATTGAAGCGTTCCAGAACGTCACGCTGTATAAACTCATGAGCCCCGCGCGGGCACAGGAAAAAGCCGGGACGTATCCCCTGCCTGAGGACCTGTCCCTGGTGAATGTTACGCCGGGTGCCCGGAGCACGCCACATATCCTTTTTGGGACATCGGAGGTGATGTACCTGCTTGACGGGACTGCCACGGTCTATGCGAACGGGAGCCGGGTGGAGGTTTTTGCAGGAGAACTGGTGTTCATCCCCCCAGATACCGTCCAGTCAACGGTCAATAATGGCGCGGTACCCCTCCGGTATATCTCGGTCCTCGACCCGTACTATACCGAATCCCGGGAACAACGGCTCGGGGTGAACGCAACAACTGACATTTCACAGGACACCGTGCCACTCCGGATATGGAACCAGAACGATACCGTGCCGATGGTATCATTTGACCGGCTTACCCTCTACCAGATGATCAGTCCTGCCGCCACGAATCAGAACGGGCTGAACATGAGCGTTCCCTATAGCTGGGCATACGTGACGGTTCCGGTGACGGGCGGATCTCTTCCCCATACCCTGCATGGGACCAGCGAAGTGATTTATGTCATATCAGGTTCAGCAACGGCACGTATTGCGAATGAGACCTTCGCGCTCCATGAAGGAGATACGCTCTTTATCCCCCCGGATACCATCCAGTCGGTAATCAACACCGGGTCATCCACGCTCAACTACCTGTCGCTGCTCGATCCCTACTGGCGACCGGACACATAAAAAAGATCCTATTTTTTTAC
The DNA here is from genome assembly GCA_963768785.1 of uncultured Methanoregulaceae archaeon. Lineage (GTDB taxonomy): Archaea > Halobacteriota > Methanomicrobia > Methanomicrobiales > Methanospirillaceae > Methanoregula. The sequence goes on along the minus strand of CAVYJD010000012.1, from coordinate 13,447 downwards.
CGGCACATCCAACGGGAACATACCTGTGACCCGACTGGATGATTTTCTTTGGCCCCTGCACCACGGTGTCTGGGAAGTGGTCGTCGCAAAAACATCAGTTTCAGAGCCCCTTGGCACGGGATGGAAAAAATCCGCGCTCAATATTCCCACACCAGGCACCGTTGCCAGTTACCGGAACGGCCAGTACCATGCGCACGAGACGCGGGACGAATGGAAAGTCCATATCGATCGCTATGATCCGGATGTCCATCCCCTCCTGCACATCATCGACGATGCACCGCTCCTCCTGATGATAGCAGGTACCGTTGGCACGCTTATCCACGAGGCCCGGGCACATCCCGGCGATGATACCGAACGTATCTTCAAAGAACAGCAGGTATCGTGGCAACGCCAGGTCCTGATTGGGGTTGCGTTTCTCCTTGTCGGGGCACATATCATTTCCGAACCCCTGGTGTTTTTTTCCGGCATTACCCAGATCATCATCCCGCTGTTCCTGTTCGGTCTTGGGGGAGTTATTCTCTGGAAAAGTCTTGAGGCCCGGTCAAGCGGGTCTGACTATGGTGAGGGTATCGTCCAGGGAATATGCATCATGGGTGCAGGTGGTATCGCCGCGTTCCTGCCGGACCTGCTGTGGAGCCTTGTAATCCTGACGGTGCTTGGCGTGTGGTCCTGTGCGAGCGCGGTTATTCTGCTTGCGCAGTCTTTCAAAGGCCGCAACTCCCTGCCAGAAAATTTCTTTGGCCGTATAGTTATTGGCGGGTGTTCTCTCCTGTTTGCACTGCTGCTCTTTATTGTCCCGCAAGCCGGGATGGTTCTCCTTATCGAACTGCTGGGCATTATTGCCGTGCTCGTCGGGCTGGTTCTTGTCATAAACGGTTTGCGTCTCCGGGGATGGATGAAAACAGGATGAATTGTTGAATTTTTTGGCTCTGGAGAAATCCTCAAAATTAAATTGCCATAACGCTTCTCGAGGGCTCCGGCAATCCTTGCCTTCGCCCCCTTCATTACGGCACCCCTAAGTTGCGATAGTTTAGTATTACCTGTTCTGGTATCATCGCAATGCGCCCCGTCCCCCATGGGGGACTGGTGGCGCAAGAGGGGGACTGCGTGTTATAAAAGTGGTTTTCTCCAGTGCCGATTTTTTTTACCGTACTATCCAGCGGGTGAACCGGCACAAAAAAACGTCATGTAGTATTAATACAATCCACTGCCAAAGCAGAGTTGACAGACTATGGAAATCATACCCGGTATTCATCAGGTTGATGGGGTAAACGGCAATTGTTATATCATCGTTAAGGATACCCTGACCCTCATCGACACGGGCCTCCCCCATAACAGCGCGAAAATAGTGAACTACATAACAGAAACCCTGAAACGAAAACCCTCGGATATCACCACAATAGTCCTGACGCATGCTCATATCGACCATACCGGTAATGTCTGGGATCTTAAAAAAATCAGCAATGCGAAAGTAGCAATCCACGAGACAGAAGCCGATTACCTTGCCGGAAAAAAGCATCCCCCTCTGCCAAAAAGCCTGTTTGCGATGATCATAAAAGTCATGGGGCAGTTCTTCAAAGCCCGGCCGGTTGAACCGGATATCCGGTTAAAAAATGGCGATAGCGTTGCCGGGCTGACCTGTATTCACACGCCCGGGCACACTCCCGGAAGTATCTGCCTTTTTGATCCTTCATCACAGGTGATGTTCGTAGGTGACCTGTTAAGATTTGACGGGGAAAAAATTGGGGGTGCTCCACAACAGTTTACCGTGGACGCAGCGGAGGCGCAACAGTCCATTAAACAAATTGCTGCACGGGATTTTGCTGTCATGCTTTCAGGACATGGAATACCGCTGAAGCCTGATGCGTCATCAAAGGTCCGGGCATACGCGGAATCGTTAGGTAAGGAGTGATAGTACCCTTTTTTAGTCACTCAGATTTTGTTGAAATCTTTTTTTTACCGGTATGCACATATTCCCGGCGACAATTGTGAGGGGGACCTCATCTCTCCCGTGAGAGGGGGAGACAGCCCAAGGGGAGCATCCCCCTGACCCCTTCTCACACTCTCACGTACGCTTAATTTCCCATCGCAAGGTTTCTCTGCTGGATCAGTTTTGCGCACGCGATGAACAGGAGAATGACAATTACGAGGACAATTCCGTCGAACCACGGCGGGTATACCGCATCGCCATTGAGTGCCCCGTGGAACAGGTCGACAAGATAGGTGAGCGGGGAGAGCGAGGTGAGAATCCATTCCCAGCTGCCCAACTGGCTCAGGGGAATAAAAATGCCACTGACAAATATCAGCGGGAGGCGGACAAGGCTCGAGAGCATCATCACGTTGGAGGGATTGCTCATTCCCGGCGATGAGAGCAATGTCCCCATTGCGGCAAAGGTAAACGCCCCGAGCAGTACGGTTACCCCCAGCAATCCGGCATTCTTAAGGGGCAGGTGAAGGATTGCCGTGCTTGCAATCCAGACAATGGTGGTGATGACGACACCGAAAAGTGCACCGGCGAGGATATCGCCAAGAATGATACTTTCAAGCGTGACCGGCAGGGACAGGAGGCGTTCGTACGTTTTTTCCCGCTTCTCCCACGGCGTGATCAGCGGCCCGGTGGACGATGAGGAAAAAAAGAGCATCATCCCAAGGAACCCGGGGAAAAAGAGCACGAGGTCAAGGTTGCGCCCGATAAAAAACGTCAGGAACATTATGAATGGGAAGAGGAGCCCGAAGATCACCACCGATCCCTTGTAATAATAAATCCGCATATTCTTCTCGGTGACCATCAGGATGCTCCGGGAAAATATTTTAAGATCCATCATGCACCTGCCGTGAGCTGCACAAATGCTTCTTCAAGGGTCGGGTTCGACGTCGCGATGGACAGGATCTTTACCTGTTCCTGTTCTGCCAGACGAGCGAGATATTTTACCGCCTTGTCCGGATCATCTGTATACAGTCTCAGTTTATCGCCGTGGGTTTCTACCCGGGAGATCCCCTCGTGCACAAACAGTTCTTTTTTTATCGGTTGTTCGAACGCAATTTCGACATATTTTGCCGTATCAAAGGTTTTCTTGAGTATTTCAGGACTGCCCGTTGCAATGATCGACCCTTTGTTGATGATGCTGATGGTGGTGCAGAGCTCATTTGCTTCTTCGATATTGTGGGTAGTAATCAATACCGTACTGCCTTTGCCATTCATGATGCGGACGGTGTCGATCACGAGCCGACGGCTGTATACATCCAGCCCGCCGGTCGGCTCATCAAGGAACAGTACCGGTGGCGAGTGGATGATGGCACAGGCAATGCTGACCCGCTGCCGCATCCCTTTGGAGAACGTGCGGACAATATCGTTTCTCCGTTCGGTGAGTCCCAGGTGCCGGAGAAGTTCATCTGCCCGCTCTTTGCGGGAGACGCTGTCCATGCCGTAGAACTTTGCCGTCCAGAGAATGTTCTGTTCGGCGGTCAGGTCGCTGTAGACCGTGCCGTTTTCGGGTATAACCCCCATGTTCATTTTCGCTTCGAGCGGGTTGGTATGAATATCAATCCCGCAAATCCGTGCCGAACCGGAATCCGGGGTCAGCACCCCGGTCAGCATCCGGATTGTGGTGGTCTTCCCGGCCCCGTTTGGCCCGAGAAAACCAAAGATCTCGCCTTCCTTTACTGAAATGCTGACATCGTTCACCGCCTTTACCGGCCCAAACGATTTGCTGAGATGTGCTGCCTTGATAATTTCCATAGCGTGATGGTCCTAAAAAAAAATCTCAGAAAGAAGATTGCGTGAGTCTGGTTATGAATCTGCCTGAATGCATCGTTCTCCTGCATCTCAGGAAAGAACCCTATGCGGGGAGCACCGCACACAAAATTTTTAGTGACCCGTCTTTCCCGCAGGGAACAGCGAAGAACGCATTCATCCCGGACTTTGAGTGCGCCTCACTTCGTGCCCCCGCAACCAGGAAAGGATGGCGGCAATTCCCATGATCGCGATAGATGCCCAGAGCGAGGCATCGATGCCGTGCAGGAATGCGTTGGAAACACCGCCAACGAGATTGGTGGTGCCGATGAATACCTCAAATGCGACACTCCGGGGTATCGATGCGGATGCAACCGTGATGGCGACGACAAAACTTCCCAGGATGCCGATGTTCTGGACGGTCCTGAGTACCCCGGATATTCCTCCAAACGATCCCTGCGGGGCATTTGCCATGACGGCACTGTTGTTTGACGGGAAGAACATTGCTGAACCGATGCCGGAGATGCCAGAGGCCACAAGAACAACCCAGAACGGTGTATCAATCCGGAGGGTGAGATAGACAAGCGTTGCAAGGATCAGCATTGCAGCACCCGATGTTGCAAGGATCCGTGCCCCGTACCGGTCGGAAAGCCTGCCCATCAGGGGGGAGAGCAGGCTTCCCACGATGTAACCCGGGGTGAGCAGGAGGGCCGCATCGAGCGGTGAAAGCCCCCGGATCCCCTGGAGATACATGGTGATGAGGAATACGACTGATAGGTATCCGAGGCTGAGGAAAAACGATGCGAGGATGGAATATTTCAGGATCCGGTTTTTGAACGTGGCAAAATTGATGATCGGGTGGGGTGTCCTTGATTCATAAACAAGGAACAGGACAATGGCCACAACGCCGGCGCAGAAGGACCAGATGTTTATCATCGCCACACCTTCCCCGGCAAAGTCCACTCCGGCAAAGGAGACGAGCGTGAGGGCGGCGCCCAGCAGGACCATGCCAACCGTGTCCAGCCGTGCATCGATCCGGATGTTGTCCCTGACATACCTGAAGCCGACCAGGGTTGCAATAATCCCTATCGGGAGGTTGATGAAGAAGATGTATTCCCAGCCAAAGTACGTGGTGATGATCCCGCCAAGGACAATGCCGAGCATCGCCCCGCTGGTCCAGCCAAGGGAGATATACCCGAATGCCGTTCCCCGCTCGTGGGAGGGAAATGTGTCGGCGACAATAGCGCCACTGTTTGCCTGCATCAGTGCACCGCCGAAAGCCTGGATGCCCCGGGACAGGATCAGGAGCGAGATCGTTGCAGACAATCCGCACAGGAGTGAACCCAGCGTGAAGACGCCAAACCCGGTATTGAACATCCGGCTCCTGCCGTAAATGTCTCCCAGCCTGCCCAGCTGCGTGGTGCATACCGCAACGACAAGGAGATAGATGAGGATAATCCAGATCGTCGTCAGCATATCGGCATGGAGGCTCTGGGATATGGACGGAAATGCAAGAATAACAATGGTGGAATCAAGCGAACCCATCAGGGTTCCGAGCATAAGGATGGCGATGATGATCTTTTGCTGCGTGTCCATCTGATCCCTGAGAGATTTTACTATTGCTTCCTGATGTACCTGTCGGAAGGTGTACCAAGAGCGGCTGCAAGGTACTGGCATGGAATGAGAGAGAGGGTAGTGGTCTCTATGAAAGACGGGAGCGGTGGTGCAGGATACGTGGCGCGAAACGGGATTTTAGCATGTCTGCCCTATCCTGCCAGACAGACGAAAATGAAATCTATCCATTATCTTATCACATTTCTTGATCGATTCCCCTTCAGGAGGAGCGATTGCACCTGAACTCAACCGGGTCAAATGCAATTCTTCATGGCAGGAAACGTACCATAATCAGGTTAGTAAAGGCTGTATCAGCTGGTGCAAAAAAAAGGAGCTGAAAACAGGATATCCGGGTTTTTAGGCTGTACGGTCGGGAGTGAACGAGTATGAAAAGTACAACCGCGGAAAAACTCCGGCTTGACTACGAGCCGGTGGCAATTGTGTGGAGCAACACAAAACCCGAGGGAGCATTACAGATAAAACCGCATACACAGACCTGCATCATGCCGTTTTTTGCGCAGGTGGCAACCAAGGGAAAGACTGTCGTCTTTGACCGGGAAAGCTATGGGTGTCCCGGTGCCCGTGCGGGACTGGGTTTTGGCAACGGGTACTATGACGCATTTGGCGGTGCCGGTCTTGATTTCATGTCCGCATTTTTTGTAAAAGGAAAAAAGAGCAGTAAAAATCCGGAAGCCTATTGCGCCACCATCCAGCATGTCCCTGAACGGGAACGTGCGAAGTTTATCGATGGCGAGCGCCTGCACAAAGACACAGAGAAGGCAAAGAGGTTTATGACAAAAGACCTGCCGATTACCGATATTGCCGAGAAGTACGTGATCTTCAAACCGCTCAGCAAGGTTCAACCGGGTGAGACTCCGGTGTCGGTCATTTTTCTGGCAAACCCGCTGCAGATCACCGGCCTCGTAACGCTGGTCAGTGCAGTCCGCGAGGGCACCGATTCCGTGCGGGTACCGCCGATGGCTGCCTGCCAGCAGATTGGGGCATTTGTCTACGATGAGGCAAAAAAGGAGCACCCCCGGGCGGTGCTGGGATACACGGATCTTGCCGCACGGGCAAATGTGGGAAAGATAATCCCGGAAAACATGTTCACGTTTGCAGTCCCTTACCGGCTCTTTCTGGAAATGGAATCTGAAGCACAGGACGGCGTGTTTGACGGCCCGATCTGGAAAGGACTGGCGGGGGAGACAGGTTCCACAAAGGTGTAGCCGGAATTTCTAAAATCATATTTACCTGAACCCTGAATCCCAATTGCCGTACGGTTTTATGTGGGTAATTCAAAGAGGACAACATCGTATCCCAAACGCCTTAAAAGAGATCCAAACAACAAGGATTTGACTCAAATACAACAGCACCAGTGAAAAAGACGGGCACTCATCGGACATGATAAAGGGTATTTTCGTTTGGGGGGTGTTATGTTCTCCGGTATGGTGTGGCATGCCAAAAGAACCGCGGGCTTTGTCTGCGGGATCGTGGCGAGGTTAAATATGCAGATTGGGAGCTGGAAAACCCCTACCTGAATTAATCTTATGAAGTAAAATATAGCAATGTATTATATTCTTAAAAAAATATTATTCACCATGCTACCGTCTATTGTTGGAATATGTCTTTACCCTGTGTATTATGCAGTTATCCATAATTTTAGAATTCCTTCAGGGATTGAAATGACAACCGTCCCTTGCACTACTCGGTGTGAGGTGAAGTTTGCTGCCTCTATCGAACATCACCTCGTTTGTGAACCGAGCAAGGATGGAGATTTCACATATATTTCTGTTACTGGTGTGATCCGGCCTAAGTCCGATCCCTCTAATACTTTTACTCTCGAGAGACAGTCATTGGATCCTAAAAACAGAGTTTTTTGGAAGTGGCCAAATCGAAATGACTTTACACAGATTAACACGGAGTATGAAATCGCCCTTTCACTTATAAAAAAATCTGCTGGTGTGAGTAGTTCTGACGAAAAGACTATTCCTCAGAGTCCATTTATTGTTAAACTTCTTCCTCCGCCAGCTCCGATCACCCCAACACCCTCTGAATAAAATCAGAAATAAACTGGGGTATGCTGCTGCGTTTACGGTTGTTAACCTATATTCTATTTTGATAAAATTTTCAAACTAATTGCCAACTAACAGATCCCTTGTGAATAAATTGAGGCACCATTTTAAGATATAATTTATATATTTGCAAAAATATTTTAACACGGTAGTACTATGTCGCAGTCTGATCCTTCTGAAAAACTTGATGGAGGAGAGGAGATTCCTTCATCAGTAAAGATGGCAGCCATCTTACCGACCCGAAAAACGTCACCGTTACTTAAGTCAGGGGACAAATCCTGTAAGAAAATTGAAGATGCCCTGACGTGTGAGCTGATGGGCCTCATGCGTGAAGTACGTGCAGATATCCAGAACGTCCGGGTATCTTTGGTCGCAATTAATGAAAAAAGCAAAATCAGCAAATCCGATGAGCGGGCAAAACAGTTGAAAATTGCTTGGGATGAGAACAAGCCGATTATTGATGAAAACCTTAAACCCATAACGGATTTGCTGGAAAAATTTTCACCGGATGTCTTTGCGAATGAATACGCCGGGCAGTGTCTATATGACTGGTTTGGGGATGAAGTAACACATATCCAGAATGAATGGGACCGGTTTTCGAGACTATGGAAAACATACTGTAATTCACAGGACGATCTCCTGGGAAAACTCGATGAACTTGACCAACTCCTTTGCAGCATCATTTTAGTGATTAATAGAAACACCATCCCGGAACGGGTCGGAGAACATCTGGAAACCCTCTGGCCAGGGGAGCCACTGGACTTCTATGATAATTTTAACGATGAATTATGCAACAAAGAAGACGGTCTCAAGATCCTAAAATTCATTGAGACGCATCCATGCAGCGTTTCCGGGATTGTCGATAGTCAACAAAAGGCGTAATATACAAAGTCGACCCCCGTTTGTGGCGACGATCATTTAGCATTGTTATGGTAGGTATTCTTGCATTATTTGGCCTCGTCATTGCACGCACTTTCGCCTGGGCTCTGTTAACAACACACTATCCCGTCAGTATCGCCATTCCCAATACGATGACTGCGAATGTTGCTGCCACGACTGTTGATTTCTCAACTGCCAATGCATCAGGCTTTGATATGATTACCTATGTTTTTTGTATCTGTTACCTGTTTATCATTGCTGGCAGTGTCGTGCACGTACTTGTGTGTGCGCTGAAACAACTTCGGACGGCACAAGATGGTAATGTACTTGCTGTCGAAGGATGGTTTGATTGGTTCCATATCAAGGAGATTTCCAACTGGGCTGCTGTTATCACCCTATGGATCGGTCTTGCAGGTATGATCTTTGTCCTGAAGACAACGGATTATGTTACAGCATTCTTTGTAGGATACAGCGTTGACAGCTTTGTCGATCTTTTCCTGACTAGGTTTGCCGATACAGTGACAACAAAAAATGATGATATCACGAAAAAGATCTCACAGACAGCTGCAGCTTCCACGCAATAATTGTGATGTAAAGTGGCATCGTACTTTTTTTAAAACTGGGTCAGAAGATCACTTGTTAGTGAAATCTGCGCATTCCGCTGAGCGAATTGTGTCAAGCATACAATTCCCCAGGACGTATGGAGATTCATCAACAGAAACACCTGGTAGGGTTAATCCCTACACTTTTAGGGGGATCGCTTCTCCACCCGTCGGATATGGAAACACTCCCCGTCGTTCCATAGAGGGCATTCGGATTGTTTACAGGGAGTCAGGGCCTGAGGCAGATGGAGTGGGCCATTCCTCGCGTTGGTGATTGCGTTTTTTTTCCGCACACCCTAGGGATTGCATGGTGCTGTTTTGAGGCAGCTCATACAGCGCCGGGAGTGGGATGATTTATCATTGCCCGGGGAAAAAAGATGTGTTTTGCCAATTTGTCTAAACAAATGCAAGAGCTGCGATCAGGGCAAGAACCACCAACGGAATGAAATACGCGTACTTTTCATAATTTTGATCTCTTGTCATCGTCTCGTCAGACTCATCAGTAATTTTCGACTTCAACAGCCGGGGAGCAAGCAATACCACTACAGGACCGGCAAATAAAAACAACCACCCGACACCATATGAGATATCGACTAATACCAATGGTTGGTATCCAAAATTTCCCCTGACAATTGACGTCCTGAACAAAAGAAGTACAAACATGAATGCCACTTCGGTCAATGCGAATCCGGCGATAAGATCCATGCACCTTTGGTAATGTTTGAGGCAGAGGACAATTATTGCGAGGGAAAAAACCATCAGCGATATCCCCATTACGCCCAATACGGAATTAAGATTACTAATGAGACTGAGATCCCGACTTGTTGACGTAAAAAATGACGTCATAATTATGGTGAAAACTGGAGTGAAACATCCAATGAATAAAAGAACCGCTCCAATTATGATGATAATCTGAACAAGTAAAATGGTACTTTTTCTCTCCATACAGTCTCATACCGTGCAATAATATAAAAAAAAGGTTGTTTGCTGTCCGGATTAAGAATGCAATTGGGGAAAGGATTGTTTAAAAACCATTCTGGTAATAACATGGTACTATGAACGCGATTGAAGTCTCGCACCTTTCCAAACATTTTGGCACCCTGAAGGCACTGGACGATATCAGTTTTTCCGTGTCCGAAGGCGAGACTTTTGGTTTTCTTGGCCCGAATGGTGCCGGAAAAACGACAACCATCCGCATTTTGACCGGCATCAGCGCCCCTACCAGCGGGACGGCAACAATTTTTGGAAAAGATATTATCCGGGACACCATCGCCAGCCGCAAACAGATGGGGATTGTTCATGAAACTTCAAACATCTATGATGATCTTACTGCATGGCAGAACCTGATGTTCACCGCCGAACTCTATACCGTCGGGAAACATGAGCGGGAAAAACGCGGATCGGAACTGCTCGAAACATTTGGGCTCCTGGAGCGGCGAAACGATAAGGTTCATGGCTTTTCAAAAGGGATGAAGCGCCGGCTCACGCTCGCGATGGGGCTTGTCAACAACCCCCGGCTCCTGTTTCTTGATGAGCCGACTTCGGGGCTGGACGTCCAGAGCAACCTCATTATCCGGGACGTGATCCGGGACCTCAATTCACGCGGCGTTACGGTCTTTCTGACGACCCATAATATCGAAGAGGCAAATCTTGCCTGTGACCGGGTAGCAATTATCAACCACGGGCGCATCGCCGCGATCGACTCACCCGAACGGTTGAAAAAGACCATCCAGAGCGCCCAGTCAATCGAAGTTGCCTTCGATGTCCCCAGTCCCACCCGGCTGGAAGAATTAAAACAGTTCCCGAACGTGAGCGAAGTGAGAAAGGAGGGGGACAAGTTCCGGCTCTTCACGGAAGATCCCTCGTCCGTCATCCCGGTGATTATGGACTATGCAAAGGCCGGTAATACGAAGGTGCTCAGCATAACCACGTTCGGACCAAGCCTTGAGGACGTTTTCATCAAACTGACCGGGCTTGGAGTCCGGACAAAAGGGGTGAGCACCGTTGACTGAAATGGCCGCACGATACGGGCAGCTGTTTACCGAGCTGAACGCTGCATGGGCAATCGCAAAGAAAGATATTGCGATCTATTATTTCAAGCCAAACATCGTCGTCTCCGGGGCGCTCTTCCCCCTGTTCATGTTCCTTGCATTTGCCATCGGCAATAACGCAGGCCCATCCTATATGATCCCGGGGCTTATCGCGATCACGATTCTCTTCTCTGCGTCGTCAATTGAACCCGTATCGATCCCCATCGAACGGCGCATGAAAACATTTGACCGGCTGATCTCCGCGCCCATCTCCCTGCATGCCGTTGTTCTGGGCGAGAGCCTGAGCGGGTTTCTCTACAGCACCGCCATCGCATTCGTACCGTTTATTGCCGGCCTGCTGATCTTCAGGACGCCGATCCTGAATGTCATCCCGCTGGTTGCCGGCGTTGTCCTCACCGCGTTCTGCTTTGCCACGATGGGGACACTGTTTGCCGCATACCCGACCGAAAGTCCCGGCGATATCATGTCCATGCTGAACATGGTCAGGCTCCCGCTGATCTTCATATCCGGGGTTTTTATCCCCATTTCAGCAATCCCTTCCATCGGGCAGGATGCCGTCTATTTCTCACCCCTTACCTATGGAAATGATCTCATCCAGGCCGCCTATCATGGTCATACCATCTTCAACCCGCTGGTCGATGTGGTGATGCTGTGTGTCTTCATCCTCGTCTTCCAGTTCCTTGCAAACCGGTTGTATAAGAAATTCAATGAGTGAATTTTTTTTAACCTGAATTTTTTTATCGCCGCAAAATTCAATCCATTTACCGTTATGTACAAAAGAGTGGTCGGGACGTTGTACGTGGGGATGGGTGGGGTGGTGCTGGCCCGGTGACGGCACGGGAGGTTGTTGGGATGATTACGGGGATGGGGGGGTAATCTTCCATTTTCCCCCTAATGCAGAGATATTTTTTTTAAACCTTTTTAGAAATCGCGGTATGCCTGTTTCCGGTAATCGATTTCAAGAACATGAATGATCAGGACGTCATCATGGATTGAGAGAAGGGCACGAACGTCTCTTCGGACCCGGAGAGAGTAAACCGGATGGTTTGGATTTGACGCCTTCATCTTTTTTATGAATTGATACGGGTCTTTTTTGATATTCTGAATCGCACTGACAACCTTTTGGGCAATCTCCGGAGGCAATTTTTCCAGATCCCGGTCTGCACGATGGGTATACTTCACCCGGTACAGACTCATTTAACCCCGTATTTCTTCTTGATATCCTCTTCAGAAATCAGATTTCCTTTTTTGATATCATCGAGACCTTCTTCCAGCCCTTTGATCGCATCTGCACTGAGCGGTTCATCATCAACGGTGAGATTCACCAGGCGCTCGATAACGTCGTTGTATGATTCCTTCGGGTTACGTTTCAGGTTGTTCAACTGGGTTTTGAGATCTTCCCGGATGTAAATTGAACTTGCTGCCTGCATAGTAATACCTATAGGTGACTATAGGTATAAAACCAGCTACCCGTCCCGGCAATAACAAGAGATTCGAGATACTATTTGAGGAATGCACACAATTTACGCGCAATGCCGAATACACTGACCTGCCGGCAAAAGCACGGATATTCCCGCCAATTGCCCGGACCGTATCCGTGATATTCCGGGCAATACCGGAAAAAAAGTTCAATCCAGATCCAGCAAATCCCGGATAAGAGCAACAATCGCCAGTCGCTGCTGTTCCCCGAGGGCGACCGACCGTCCGGCAGATCCCATTCTCCGTCGGAGAGCACCGAGTCGGCCCGGTGCCGGAGCATGCAAAACCAGCAAATATATGCCCATTTTTGCTCATGGTTTTTAAAAAACCTCATAAAATGCTCCGTTTGGCAGAATTTGGCATAGATTGGGCTTTAAATAAAACCCTAATAGACGCTTTTGGAGGGCCGATCTCAGCAAAACCGTGCTGAACTACCTGAAAATGAAAAGAACCCCTGTTTTGGAGGTGACAGGATCCCGACGGGAACACTCACCACATGCAGGGATTGCACCGTCGTGGGTGAGCAGGTAAAAATTGTGGGCCAAAGCCCTCGAGGAACGTCCATCTCCCTCCCATAACCCGACCCACCCCCTGGGGGTCTCCTCATGCCCCGTACGCGAACGTGCCTCACCACCGACGGGACTTCCACACGAAGCAGGGGTTTCTGGTGCAGGAGAAGACACTACCTCCTCGTACCCCTCCTGCCAGACGGGTACCCATGGGGGGTACTTCACCGTCATGACCAATCCCGGGAGGGTACCTCCCTTGAGTAAGACCTACCAGTTGCCGTGAGGCCATGCATGGGGGCGTCCCAAACAAAAGAGGGCGGCGGAGTCCATCGTAAGAGGGTTTAGGGGCATTTGCTCCCATCAACTCTTTTACCCCGATCCGGGTTTACTAAAACACCGATCAGCGAGGAGCCAAAAAAAGATCAAATGATTTCTACAGTGCAATTTTTTTAGCAATTGTGCAGCGGAATACAGCGATTTCCTTCCAGCGATATGATCGGCCTCGGCG
>CAVYJD010000011.1:0-143674 GCA_963768785.1 uncultured Methanoregulaceae archaeon | reverse complement strand
TGTCTGATTTTTATGTGGGGTGTACTGGGATATAAGGGGAAGGGGGGTGGGGTGAAAATGTGGGGGAGGGAAAGTGAGCACCGCTTCGGGGTGCGAAGGCAACAAGTCGCCAAAGCGACGAGTCCGTGCCCCTGATGCGTCGTGCGAGTGAGTCACTGAGCGTTCGGCACTTGCCCGGTACACAGCGATGAACATTCCGCGAAGCGATATGTGAGGAGCGAGCCGGTGCAGCCGCTGGCGCCGGAGCATCGCGACAATCTTGGGGCGTTATCCTATCAGCAATCAACCGAGGAAAAGCAGCGAGGTGATATGAAGCGAGCCGGAGTGCAGTGAGCGAGAAGCGAATGGAACGAGGACGAGTGAACATGACCGAGCGTCTACATCTCACATGAACTGTTGGGGGAGGATAGCCGCCCCGCTCCGCACGCTTTGTGTACCTTCGGCGCACTCGCACCTGCTCCGCGGACCGGTCTCTCAATTCATGCAATTTGTGGTAAATTATTCAGTTTGAGTGTAAAATCAAATAGAATTTTTTATAAGCAACATTCTTATGAGTCTATTACGAGAGTTATGCAGATTGAACACATTTTAGCAAATGTTGAAAATTATCAAATGGTATTACCAGAATTTCAGAGAGAATATGTTTGGTCAAAAGAAGATGCAAAACAATTAATGATTTCTTTATATAAACGATATCCAACGGGAAGTCTTTTAATTTGGGAAGCATCTCCTGAAAATATTCCCGAGATTAAAAATAATGCCATTAAACCAAAACACATTGGTCTGACGAATGTAATTCTCGATGGACAACAGCGGATCACTACACTTTATCTTCTTATTAAGGGTCAAATTCCACCGTATTATAAAGAAAATGACCTTATGAGCGACCCGAGAGAGTTGTTCTTTTGTTTGAATACCGGCGAGTTCAAATATCACAAAGCATCAGAAATGGAGAATAATCCCCTCTGGCAGAAAGTCACAGACTGTTTTAATTTCGACAGTAAGGGAAATTGTGTGATAGATCCCATCGATATTTCTGACCAGTATCTCAGCCTCCATTCAGAAAATACTGGGAAGGATCTTCGAAATATCGTGAATAAAAATCTTAACGCACTTCAGAATATTCGTTTTATAGATTATCCTGTTCTCTCCATAAGTTCAGAAGCTTTAGTTGATGAAGCGATTGACGTTTTTGATCGAATAAATTCTCAAGGAACAAAATTAACTGACGCAGAATTGGTATTAACGCATATTACAGGAAAATGGCCGCATGCCCGTCGTGAACTAAAGAAAAAGATAGAAGAATATCAGAAAATATTTTTTGATTTCGATCTTGATTTTCTCACTCGGTGTATGGTCGTTGCATTAACCGATTCGGCGTTATATCAGAAAAATGCAAAATTGAACTATGATCATTTCATAAAAGATAACTACATCACGGCCTGGAAGAATGTGAGCAAGGCTCTCGATTATATTATACCTGTTTTGAAAAATGATGCTTATCTTCACAGTTCAAATGATATGATTAGTCCCAATGTTTTGGTCCCGATGGTAGCCTATCTTCTCAAAAATGATATGCGAATGTCAGAGCCGGTTCGTTATGGATTTGTATACTGGATTCACCTTGCATCCATCTGGTCACGTTACAGCGGGCAGACCGATACGCGTCTCGATAAAGATGTATATCTTGCGATAAGCAGTGAAAATCCGATTCAGAAACTTATCGATGAAATAAGGGACCAACGTGGCAGGATTGATGTAAAATCTTCAGATCTAGAAGGAAAAATTGCAGGGCATCCCCTTTACCGGACACTTTATGCAGTAACAAAATTCAATCGAGCCCGCGACTGGTCCGATGGCGGGCCTATAACAGACCGAATCGGTGATTATTATAGTATCCAGAGTCACCATATTTTCCCCCAAAGTCTTTTATACGACTCTCAGTATGACTGGGAAAACCAGAATCATAAAAAAATGGTGAATGAAATTGCAAACAGGGCTTTCATCACCCGGGACGCAAATTTCAAGATTGGCAATAAAAATCCTGAAAAATATCTGGCCGAGATCGAGCTGAAATATCCCGGTTCGCTTGACAAACAATTAATCCCAAAAAATCCAGAATTCTGGAAACTCAAAAATTATGAGTTATTCCTTACCGAACGTCGTAAATTAATCGCTGAAGCGATTAATGCATTTCTTGGAAATTACAAAAAACTCTGGGAAAACCAGTCAATTGAGAAAACTTCATGGAAGGATTTGATTGAACAGGGAGAGAATGATTTTATCGAGTTTAAACAATCCCTTCGCTGGGATAATGAGAATAAATCAGATTATAAAATATCAGAATATGTTGCAATGAAGGTGATAAATTCATTCCTCAATTCATCCGGAGGAAAATTGTTCGTTGGTGTCAGTGATGATAAGCGAGTTGTTGGAATTGAACCTGATTACAAAACTTTTGATCCAAAATCGATGAAACAGGATAGTGATGGATTCAGATTGCATCTGGATAATCTCATAAAGAATTATCTTGGAGATGTTTATCACGCGTATATTACCGTAATAATCGATAAAATTGATAAAAAAGAGGTATGTATTATTGATGTAAAACCCTCAGATAATCCGGTCTATTTACAGTCCAAAGATTCCAATGGGCAGAAAAAAGAGGAATTTTATATCCGTCGGTCGGCATCAAGTATTGCACTTGGTCGCAAAGAATCGGATGATTATCGGAAAATGCATTGGACTTAAAATAATTTTAGGTGATTCCTTAATAACGACCACCACGATAAACTCAGGTGGTTGGAAGGATGAACCTCATAGAACTCCAACAATACACGATATCAGAAGAGAAATCAGAAGAGTACCTGAAAGCGCAACGGAAATTGTTTCAAGAATAGTAGATTGCAGGGCAAATCGAAACAAAGGAAGTGAAGAAATGAAATATTTCGCAATTGTACCTCCGTGGGAGGAAGATAAAGTTCAAGGATTATTCCGACACAGAGATGACGGTATCTACGAGTATTGGACTCCCGACAAGGGATGGATTCTCGGGGGATATGAGTTCTTTATGGGCAGCGATATTGGATTCCGCGACGCCACCGATCAAGAGGTTGCTGCATTTATTAATGCCCATACTAATAATCCCAAAGTCTAAAATGACTATCCCAACTCTCGAACGATACCAGGGATCTCACCTCGGTCTTGCAATCCACGATGCCATGGGCAACCCGTACGAATCTGTCGAGGCATGGGATGAAGCGATGGCTATCGTAATGAGAAAAAGAACGGATCTATGATTCTTTAGCAGCGTTTGCATAGAGCCGGCTGATTCGATGGCACGGTGCATTTCCAAGGCTCGGGAGACCGATCAGAATAGACAATCAATGCCTGTGTTGGCACAATTCCCCAGAATACAAATGCACCAGATAAAACGCTGCCGCCCATCCCAACCATGTAGAGTGAGTCGTTAATTGTTGCGCCTTCGTTGTCGTAGAAGCAGGTGTGGATACCATGCCCACTGCACCAAATGCCAAACAGCTGTCGCAGGGTAAGTGCCGAGCTGGATTGGGTATATGCACTGCCTATCATGGCCGATGAAATTTTTGTATCAAGAATGGGATCTTCCCGATTCTCGGTGAATATATTCCAGTTATCGAGAATGAATGAAAGTTCGCGGGTTTTTTTGCTTAAATTGGTTCGAGGCCCATGACGTATCACCCGGTATTTCGATTGGCCTTTCTCAATTTTGTTGGATTTATCGTTTGAAGTCATCAGATTCATATGGTTTTCAGCATCTTATAAATATTACTATCAGAAATTATTAATTTTATTATTATGATTGTTAGTAATATAGGCAATCTCCCGTTTTCAGAAAATTTCCTTTACTTCCCCAGTTATTCATCTACTCAATAACCGCTCGGGATCCTTATGTTTCACCCCCAGGATTTTTTAATATCAAACCAACAAACAGTCATAGGAAAAAAGAGAACAATATGTTCGATTACAACGAGTAACACACATAGTTCTTCTTCATTAAGAGATTCGAGCGAACTTCTTTTCCACCACGGCATGCCCCTGTCGCAGGTTACCTGCGGCACTATCCGTGCAGATCCTGTATATTCGGCGGACACGTATCTCCTGCCGGCGTACGAATGGCTGGCAGAACAGATCGGATTCTTCCCGCATTTCGTTTCTGTCGGGAATAACGAAAGGGCTCTCTACCGGACCGGCTACCAGGATAACTGGAAAGTGTGGACCGGTGGGGACTTTATCGAAGGAAAGTTTCAGAAAACCTACCGGAAGAAAGGCGAATTTCCCAATGTTGTTCTCCTCTCCTTCAATCATCTCGAGGGGGTATTCATGGATTACAACAGCTGGCACATCGCAATAAACGCCTGCACGAACGGAAGAAGTGTTTCAGCCAACGAAATGAAGATGATTCTCAAACCGTCCTGGACAAACCGGGCGCTGGTTGCGGGCTGCGATGAAATCTCATGTGGTTGATCTGCTGGTGCCGGAGATCCCACTCGATAAAGCAGAAAACGTTCTGGTGAGAAACCGTGCAACACAAAAATGGATGGAGGCGGAAGGTTTCCGGAATGTGACGGTTGCACGGATTCCGGTCTATCCGTTGTAACTGAACTCCGCAATCAACATTTGGCAATCCAGGTCAATCTCAATCTTTCTTCATTCGCAAGTACGAATTAACGATGAGAGAACCCGGGAGTGGTACGCGGACAACAAGCCTCTCTCTGCAAGTTCATTATAGGTTTTTTCATATTCTTTTCTAAACTCTTCCTCCTTTCTCTCTTCATCCCCGGGGATCTTCGAATCATACCCGTAAAATGATCCCAGTCCCGGGAGATCTTCGAACCTGCCATCCTCATAGATCCTCCCATGCCAACCATCACACATCCGGTGATGGCCATAGTACTCCATGAATTCGATGCCGTTGCTGATACCGAAAACGAACATGACCCTGCCACTCCCGGACCAGGGAATCGAACCCGGCTTTCTCTCACGGAGATTTTCGTCCGGGATTTTTATTCCGAAAGATTTGAACACCTCTATAAACGTACCTTTGGATCTTTTCAAGGGATTTTGTAGTATCACTCGTCATGGAATAATTCACCATCCGGTTACCTTTTCGTTTGTCGGTGAGAAATAGAATAAACTCACACCGGCTTCCTTTGCTTCCGTTTGATTATTCATGAAAAACTCTCCGTGAAATTACTTCAGCGTAACAATCCTTTTCTCATTAAAATCAACCGCGAAAATAAACAGCGCGTTTTTACATGCATACTCTACTCCGCCAAGACATTGTTCAGACGCCGCCTCCGGGCCGAGGAAAATACCCTTACTACTCCTTTGCCTTCCCATATCATCGGCAATCTCATAAAAGGCCCGTGACTGTTGTTCTGGGGATTTCACTTCGACATCATCCAGTTTTTTCATCGCCTCAGTAAGAACGGACAAAACCAACTCCCGGTCCTCGTTAAAAATCGGGAGATACATGTCCTGATGACCGTTATTGATGAATAAAAGTCCCAATCCCATAAAAAAACCTTTCAAGAGTTATTTTCAAAAGGACTAAACACTTCTGAAGTGATTCTTCTCATTAAATGACACTCAACCCCTCCCAGCTCCGCGCTGTCACCGGCACCGGTATCCAGCTGTCCTCGCCGGTCCCGGCTCAGGCAAAACACGGGTGATCACCGAAAAGATCCTCTACCTTGTCGATTCGGGAGTGAAACCGGATAAGATCCTCGCCCTCACCTTCTCCGACAAGGCCGCAGCGGAGATGATGGAGCGGCTCGAAAAGAAGACGAGTACTGCCGATCTTACGGTCAGCACGTTCCATGCATTCGCCCTTTCCGTGCTGGAGGATAACGTGCTCGACTCCGGCTCAGCTTCTCATCGGGGATCATCAGCCGGGCAAATCAGCTCGTCTGGGGCCTGAAGAATATCGACAGTTTCGGGTTTGAGTATATTGAGGTGGGAAATAACGGGATTGGGGTTATTGAGGCAATCATCGACGGGATCAGCCGGTTCCGTGACGAACTGATCAGCCCGGACGAACTGGATGCATTCCTGAAGGGAAAAGAAGGCCAGCAGCTCACCGCAGATGAACAGGATTATCTCGACAAACTCCGGGACCTGCTCAAAGTCTACCGGGCATACGAGAAATACAAGCGGGCAGAGAACCTGCTGGATTTCGACGATATGATCCACGAAGCAGTACGGCTCTTTGCTACAAAGCCGCAGGTCCTGCGCCGCTACCGGGACCGGTTCACCCACATCCTTGTCGATGAGTTCCAGGACACCAATTTCGCCCAGTTCCAGCTGGTAAAACAACTGGCAAACGAGAACCTCTGTGTTGTCGGCGACGACGACCAGACCATCTACCGGTTCCGTGGGGCATACCTCACGAACATGAAGGATTTCCGGGAATTCTACGGACCACGTTGCACGGAGATCCTCCTCGATGAGAACTACCGCAGCACGAATACAATTCTCGGTCTTGCCCTCCATCTGATGCAGCATGCCCCGAACCGGAACGAGAAACTGCTGACCACGGGCAATCCTCCCGGCGAACCAGTAACCGTTGCAGACTGCCAGAACGAGATCAGCGAGGCACTCTACGTCACCACTGAGATCCGGAACCTTGTTGGGACGACCTTTTACTCGCGCTCTGAAGATAAAACGCGCCCACTGGCGTATAGCGATATCGCGATCATCTGCCGCCGCCGGATTGAGGGCAACAAATTCGCCCAGATGCTCAAGAAGAACGGGATACCGGCAGAGTTCGTCGGCGAGGTGGATTTCTTTGCGCCAGCCAGTGGTCCGCGATATCCTTTCGTATCTCCGGGCAGTCGAGAACCCCCTGCATGCCGGGATTCCGTTAACCGGATTATGAAAGTCAGCGGTATCCCGGAGACCGTTGTCCAGCGCATCAACGGCGCAGCACGAAAGATGGCCTGGGGGATGGAAGGGGATGACTGCGTGTTCGCGGCGATGCAGCAGGCATCAACCATCGTCCCGGAATCTGCGCACCTGGTCCAGGACATCGTCACGACCCTGAACCATCTCATCGACCAGAAAGACCGGGTTACCCTGAATGAATTCACGTACGAGATCCTGCGTGATGCGACCGGCCTGTACCAGCGTGCCCTGTCGGAAGAGAACGGGCAGAACCTTCTCTTCCTCAACACATTCTCCCGGATCATCCAGGAATATGAATCAATCACCCGCGAGAGCACACTAGCCAATCTTCTTGACTACCTTGACCTTCTTTCGGGTGTATCTGTCGAAGTGGGTGAACGCGAGGACCGGGATGCCGTGAGGATCCTGACCGTCCACAAGAGTAAAGGGAAAGAATACCCGGTTGTCTTCGTTGTGGATATGGTGAAGGATAAATTCCCGCTCTCATACCGGGCAAAGCCGTTCACGGTGCCCAATGATCTGGCAAAAGGGCTCAAGACCGGCGATGATGAGAAAGCCCTCTTCCTGCAAGAGGAGCGCCGGCTCTGTTACGTCGCCATGACCCGGGCCCAGGATCGGCTGACCTTCACGCTTGCTAAGCGATACGGTGAGCGGAAGACCGATGCCCAGCCTTCGCAGTTTCTCTTCGAACTGGATTACCAGCACAACCCGCTGATGAGAATAATTTCCGTCAATCTCTCGGAAGAGAAGGGGCTTGAGGTGCCGGATAACCCGGTCGATGCCCTGAAGCGGAAGATACGGGACCAGGCCATAAGTGCAATCGAGCAGATGCACCTGCCCACTGCCATCCAGCGGATCGTGGAACTGGAGAAGATCCGGCTGCTTGAATCCGGAAAACCAATTGGCGAATTTGATCCCGGGACTTTTTTTGCGGTTCCGGCAGACGACTCTGCACTTCTCGCCACATTCGAACGGCGGCCTGTCCCGCGCATCAGCAAGGACCACCATTTCTCTGCATCGGCGCTCAAAAAATACCAGGACTGCCCGCTCTGCTACAAGTTCCAGTACGTGCTGCAGGTGCCGTCACTCCCCAAGACCTTCTTCTCTATGGGAACAGCGGTGCATGCGGTTATCGAGCATCTCTCGAACCAGCAGATGGATGGTGTCCCGCCGACAAAAGAACGGGCTCTGGCACTTCTTGACAGCAACTGGTCTTCAGAAGCGTACACCTCCAAAACCCACGAGGACGAGGACCGGGCAAAAGCAGAGGCGATGCTCGACACCTACCTCGCGTGGGAGGCAGCCAACCGCAACACGATAGTCGGGAACGAGAAGAAATTCCAGTTCCCGATTAACGGACGGCAGCTGATCGGGTTCATCGACCGGGTCGAACAGACTCCGGAAGGCGGGCATGTGGTCATCGATTTCAAGACGGGTTCAAAACCCTCGTCACTGACGAAAAACTCCATCAAAGAGGAGATCCAGATGAACCTGTACTGTCTGGCCATCCGGGAGATGTACGGGAAGTTGCCGGTTCCGGGCATCGCTCTACTATGTTAAGGACGATAAGATGGTTGATTATTTCCCGACGGAAGAGACGGTGGGGGCTTTTATTGAAACGGCAAAAGAGATCATAACGGCTGTTTGTAACGAGCAGTTCCCGCCGACCCCGTCATTCCAGAACTGTAAATACTGCGATTATGCCGATCTCTGCGAGGGGAAGGAAACGGCGGATTGATCTCTTTTTCTCCCTCGATATCTGCCAAAACCCCATTTTTTCAGACCTCCCCGGAAAAAATGACCCCCTACTGCGGTGTTTTTATTTCTTTTCGCTGCGTTGTCGTTCTAATACCATATCAATCCAATAATCAATTCTGGGGAACTTGGGATCTATCGTTTTAATCTTATTATACTTTTCCAAGGATTTTGAAAAATCACCAATATTGTAATAACATTCAGCCAATTGCATCAAGTGTTTTATATTTTTCGGATTATCCTCTAAAATCTCCAAGCTATATGCAATCTTTTGATCGTATTTTTTTCTTTCCCGTTCTTGTGTTAATGTCACTGTTCGTTTTTGATGTGGAATGTCAAATTCTTTTTTTGTCTTATTTCGCCCTTTTTGTGGATCTCCCCCCATCACTCCCTGAGAAATCGGTTTCTTTTGGGAATTTTGGATCGGGGATTCAGATTCAAAGGGATTAAAAAGGATAAATTCGTCAAGCGAGGGTATATCCTCCATCTTTCCTTCACAAATCGTTAAAAAATTTTCACAGAGAAATGCTATTGAATCCTCATTAAGCAATTCTTTAAAAAGTTGTGATTCTCTCGGTTTTTTAAAATCGGATTCTTTGAAAATAATATTCTCCCGATTGTTATAATTCCTGAAAAACCGGGGATCTTTTGCGATTGCTAAAAGGCCAAGATAAATGACAATTGCAGAGAAGCGATCTAAAAGATGATGATAGTGTTTTTCATCGCGCTGCGGGTGTTGATAATTGTGATGCCCAATATCATCAGCTCCCAAAGCGTCAATTTCTGGCAAATAAATTCCATCGTAATCAATAATTTTAATTTTGCCATTTTCCACAATTATGTTCCCGTGTTGAAGATCACCATGGGCAATTCGCTCTTTTTCAAGATATCTAACAATATCTCGGAATTGTTCTGCTAAATCTAAAATAGTTTCAGATTTTTCATAATTATTTGAAAGATATTGATCAAGGGTCGTTCCATCGACCCATTGCATTTTTATTATTGGATAGATTGCACCATTTAAAAAAAATCCCTTTTGCAGGCATTCTGTAGGAACAAACGCAGGAGGTTTTTTTGTTTTCATGAAATAACTTAAAGCTGAATATCTTTTTTCAAGTTCGGATACGTCACGTTTGAAACACCGTACTGCCCAATGAGACCCATTATTATATAGATGAAATGTGATTGTCGTTCTTCCTGCATACCCTCGTGGAAGTTCTTTTAAGGATTCAAAAGAACATTGCTTCAATTCCGATCAAAAAAATGAAGACGTGGATTTTGTACCGCATTCTGATATTCGTTCTCACGGGGAAATTTCACAAATTCACGACTCCATTCTTACAATTTCAGGAAGATGACTGTTGTATCGTCATTTTTCAAGATACCGGAATCCCGTTTGGATATCACCCATGATTTAAATTTATCAGCGGGATTAATATCGTTTATTACGTCGTAAAATTCTACCCAAGGACTATGATTGTGTTCTATCTCGGAAAGGAACCATGCAGAAAATGCATCTGTGCCAATGAAAAACTCATCATCTTTTTTCCACGATCCTTCGCTCGTAATCACCGATGATAAAACGGTTAAGTTTTTTTGGAGATTACTTGAAAGTAATATTGGGGAATTATTGAATTCTGATGATTTCTCAATCGGGAATGATTTTATGAGTTGGTTATCCCGTATTTGAAAAAGGCAACTGTCCCCAAGAGTTATAGCATACCATTTACCACTACGAGCCGTCTTTTCAAGATCCATTAATTTTCTATAAATATGAATGCCTTCCAATTCAAGACCTAATAACGTTGAAAATGCACCGGATTTGACTTTCTCCTCCGCATACCACGGCATATTTCCCTTTGGGATCTTTCTTGTCCATTTTCTTGATAAGGTATTCAGCCGATTTTCCAATCCTCCTACCGACTTGAATCCCTTTTTGCAATAATCCTTCACAAGAATATCTGCCCAAATACTGGAAAAAGAGACTCTCTGTTGCCCCATCACTAACAGCAAATCGCGAACGATCTGTCGAGCCACTTTTAGGTGGGATGTACAAAAAAATAAAAAGCATCGTCTGATTCTAATTCAGAACTGTCCCTTTTTCCAGTTGTAAACGAAAAAAACTTCGTCATTTTATCCTTTCATATTTGCCGGGCGAGTACCGATATCGAGGAAATCCGAAAAAGATGAAATGTCTGCATTAAATCCATATCCTCGGCTTTTTTCATTAATATTCGGGTAGAGACTCTTTGCATAGATCTGCATTGAGGGGGGGAGGTGACTTGACATTGCATATAATTGACGTGCAAAATCGTCTGGCAATGCATCCGGGTCACGAGGATACATTATTGGATCAGATATCGTGGATGAAATGTGGATATTAAATAATAATGTATTCCCATCCTCTGTTTCAATCTTTTTAATCCTCTGAGCATTGAGGATAGGAACCCCGTCTGTTGATTCGCCATCCGTAATATGAATAACAATGGGAGGAAAACTTTTCGGATTTTTTGTAACCCATCCAGAAATAACAGATTCCGCCAATTGAAGGGCAGCACACATAGGAGTTCCTCCGTACGCATATGGTTCAACCCAAATCGGCAATTTCACTTCCTCATTTACCATATTACCATCCATATCCATTACTTTTTGCGAAATAGAATCAATCCTCTTAGGATTCTCTGCAAGTTCGCTAATCGGAATTAAATCCCTATCCGAATCAAAATTTTTTAAGACGGACCCAATATTTGCGTTGTTATAACCGATAACTCCCACATGGAAATAATCCCGAATCCCATCATCTTTGGCACATTTCAGAACAAGGTTCTGGAGACAGCGATTTATTATCGTTGCAACGTTTTCTGACTTTTTCTCATCAGGATCATTGCTCCATCCGTCATTCATTGAACCAGATTGGTCAATAAGAAAAAGAAGACATGTCGGATTCTCCCTACTGATATCGGCACTATAGACCATACAATTAGATTCAGTGAGGTTTCAAATAATCTTATCCTAATATTATCAGACAATTCAAATCGGATATATTCATAGAGCTTTCAAACAAAGGTGAGTGATGTTATAATGCCAGTGAAACTTTTTCGGGGAGGGGTGTGCGAACATCGACATGAATTCACACAAATTAAGGAGATCTATTCATTATTATCTGATTATTACAAAGACCAAACCATCTTTATGATCACCAATCTTCGCGTATACAATGGAGAGATTGATTGCCTTTTACTTCGTACCGGATGGACCGGTCATCCTCGAATTAAAAGCATATCATGGGAAAATATACGGGTTAGAAAATGATCGGTTTTGGCATGTAATAACACCTGATGGGAAAAAAGTAGATTTGAATTGCAACTTGTTTGCTAAATTAAGATATTATCGGTTCGACATGATGGACAAATTAAAACCACGGTTAACTGCCATTATTCCTGATCTAGAAGAGAGCAAAAAACTCGGTAATATCGCAGGATGGGGATATTTTGAGAGAAATAGTGTATATCCATCCGACCAAGTGAATATGAGAATGGCAAAATGGTTTAATGTTGTGACAGACTGAAAACTTTATAGAACAACTCGAAATAAGCAAATCGGGATATTTTTTGTATGAACATGATTTGCAGAGCATTGTTGATGACTTTCATGTAGAACCTTACACCATACTCCCCGCTGCTGATAATGCGAGACAACAAAACGCAGAGGAAAAACGTCCAGAGGATATTATGGCTAAAAAAATTAAAAAACCAGAAGACCTCGCAATCCCAATTCCGTCGATAAAACATCCAACGGAAAACCTTCCAAATCCAGTGAAAGAATTGAATGGTTTCGACAAAATCTGGGAGAATATTATACAAAATTCTGGTAATACGTTTGTAACCAAAGAAGGATTCGAATTCACCTATTCAATCAATCATGCGAATCTTTTGCCATCATTACAAGGATGGGATGAAATTCCGCGAGCCGATTTTGAAATGGCAAATGCATTTGGAACTTGTCGCGATCCTGATTGCTATGGTGGCCTTTTCTTAGGGAAAAAGGTGATTTGGGCGATACTTCATGATGAAAGAATTAACAGATAAATAAGATACTAAAAAGATCATTTATTGATTATTAATAAAATCTGGTGTATTACCGAACAATTACGATATACAAGCCTCCGCACCAATTGGTATACTCATTTGAAACTATGTCACTCAATTATAGTTAAGAACCTAAAGTTTGATACAAAACGTTACCGATTAAACCGATTTAACATTCCTTTTGGCAGATTCGATCCTGCTCTATCCAGTTTCATTTTACAATTTGTCATGGATTCGA
Organism: uncultured Methanoregulaceae archaeon; assembly: GCA_963768785.1. Classification (GTDB taxonomy): domain Archaea; phylum Halobacteriota; class Methanomicrobia; order Methanomicrobiales; family Methanospirillaceae; genus Methanoregula. The sequence continues at coordinate 130,648 of CAVYJD010000011.1, read as the reverse complement.
TGTTCTTGACTATAATCTAGTATTATTCCCGAATACGGACATATTTTCTATCGTTCTAATCATCATCTTCTGTATCATTATCATCAGATGCTGGCTTCTTCGCAGCTGAATTTTCGTCGTCATCATCTACTACGTACTCATCCATCTTCAAAAACAGATACAAATCCCAACCATCAAACACGATACGTGCGTTTTTATTTTGATAATATTATGGCTTTTGTATGATACAGATTGTACTCGGGATAGTCATTGCTCAAAATATTTTTCACAAAACAATCGTTTAATTACCTCATAAAAAACTCTTAAAAGTTGATTTTTGAAATATTATTACACGGGTCTATTTATCGGGTTCAAAACCCTCGTCACTGACGAAAAACTCCATCAAAGAGGAGATCCAGATGAACCTCTATTGTCTGGCCATCCGGGAGTTATACGGGAAATTGCCGGTCCGGGCATCGCTCTACTATGTGAAAGACGACAAGATGGTTGACTATTTCCCGACAGAAGAGACGGTCGGGGCATTCATTGAAACGGCAAAAGAGATCATCACGGCTGTTTGTACTCGAGCAGTTCCCCCGGCACCGTCATTCCAGAACTGTAAATACTGCGATTATGCCGATCTCTGCGAGGGGAAGGAAACGGCGGATTGATCTCTTTTTCTCCCTCGATATCTGCCAAAACCCCATTTTTTCAGACCTCCCCGGAAAAAATGACCCTCATATTCGCATTCTGGCAGCGTTTCCGGGAGCCGGATGGGGTAAAATAGGTGACAAAAATCGCCTCGGTTTAAGGGCCTTTGACGGGCTTTGGGAGAGGGGTAAATCTGCCGTATTTTGGCAAACGGGACGTGTATATGGGCATATTCTCCACAGGAACAGAAAATGTGGATATTTTGGGGTTTTCCGGTATGGGTTGAAGTATCAAGAAGGAAAACGGAGCCCAAAATGGGCTTATTTCCGAACTATTCCCATCACCCAATAATAGTAGGTTTACGTCGAAATTTTGCTGGAGTTTTCAAGCAAGTTCTTCTTAAGTTCACTTAATTCTGGTCTGAAAATCTTCTCGATACATTTTTTTGTTTCTGCCATCGAATCCCCAGTATCAATAAAAATTGCTGCAATTATTGCTTCAACAGAATCTGAAAGATAAGTAATCGCACCTTCTTGTATCTTTTTTTCATTCCCGATATTATGCAAAATGAGATTATTTTCAAAGAGTTGTAGACGTTTCCCAACATCTGCTAATTTCAAATTTTTTTCGAGATCCTCTTTTAATATCGTGATATCTCCTTTAGTTTTCACATCAAAATCCACAAGTAACAAAACTAAGCCTGCCTTTAATATCGCATCACCGAGGGTAGTGAAGGTTTCTTGATGAGGACAATGACGTTTTGCCTCACCTTTTTTCATGCGTTCCACATTTGAAAACGTGGGATGTGTAAGTGCCCGTATCAACAGGGCTTTGTTATCGAAAGGGTGCCCCAATCGATCTTCGAGTTCTCTGATTTTGTCCGGGTCCATAGTAGGATGATGGTCAGATGCGAATAAAAATCAAACTAAAAAGGGGAGAATGAAAACACTCACCCCCCCCATCCCCGTAATTATCCCCACCACCTGCTGCGCCGTTACCGGGTCCACCACCCGGGCCAGCACCACTCCGGCCATCGCCAAAAAGTGAGAGGCCCGGACGTTATCCGGCCGTACACAAACCCTATAATAATCCCCGACCTATATCCCAGTACACAAAAGAGGTGAACTGAATGGGCAAGGCAATTGAATGCATCTATGAGGATAATGTTCTCAAACCGGTTGGCAAGATCCAGCTTCGTGAGGGAGAACGAATCCGGGTGACCATCGAGAAGAAGCTCAGCTTCGAGCCCATACAGTTAAAGAAGAAACTTACCTCGGAACGCATCAGCGCTCTTAAGGATGATTCATGGACCTCTTCCTAGATACCTCTTTTATCATCCCGCTGATCATTGAAACTGATACAACCCGGAGAGCCCGGGATTTTTTCTCTTCATTCTCCGGCACCTGTGCAGTGAGCATGTCGGTCTATGAAGAATCCTTCTTTGTAGGGCTCCGGATCATTGCGGAAGATGAATTCGGGATTACCGGTACAGCGAAACTAAAAGAGCACATTCTCAACAAAGGCTATGGGTTTGCTGACGAATTCATCCGCAATCTGAATGATGTATTCTCCGAAGTCGCGATCGTTTCCGACTCATCGAATCTTTCCGCTATCACAGAAATTGCCCGCACCTATGCTCTTCTTCCCAACGATGCCCTGATTGTCGCCACATGCAGGGAACATTCAATCCCGAAGATTGCAACATTCGATCGGGATTTTTCAAAGGTTAAAGATCCGGTTCGCGTGAAAATCTAAACGTCTTCAGGTTTGAATTGACCAAAACCCGCACGTTGAAGTGCTTTTAAGTACCTTTTCTCCCGTCACCCGGGGGAGTTTCATGCAACAACCGGACCCTTAAGAGTCACTTCGACTTCAACAGGTACGGGTTTTTTAAGAATTTTCAGGGTTTCGATATATCCGGTAATCGCTTCTTCGATATTGTTAAGCGCCTCTTCCCAATTGTCACCCTGAGAGACACAGCCCGGCAGGGAAGGTACTGTTGCTGTATACCCGCCGCTCTCATTCTTGTCCATAAGGACCGTGTAACGCATTCGTGTATGTTTCATGAAGGCACTTCGTTTAATGATGAACAATATCTTTCTGACAGGATTAAAGTATCTTCCGGTGATAACCGTGCATCAATCCACATCATCAAACCTTTCCCGTCTCCGCCTCCGGACACACTGTCGCAAACTTACAACTCATACACTCCCGCTGCGAAGGGCTCGGGGGGAAATCCCCGTACTCATAACTTGCATTCATCGCCGCAAATTCCCGGGGGATCATATCCTGCACCTCGTGTAACTGCTCCTCAAAGAACGCGATAGGGCTTCGTTGCGCCGGTCTTCAGGAACACAAGTTCGGTGCTGATCTCATCGGCACTCATCTTGTAATACTCCTTTGCCCAGAGCACATACGCCGCCATCTGGAGTTCCGTCTCGTACTCGTCATCGTCCCTGCCGGTCTTCCAGTCGGTGAGGACGAGCGTGCCGTCCGGCAATTTCCCGACAAAATCCACCTTGACCGTTACGCCCGTATCCCCGATGGTGAAATGATCGAACTCTTCGTGTCGCAGGCATTCCCGGTTCAGGTAGCCCGGCCACTTCCCGAAGAAGGTTTGCAGGCATGTCTTCCCGTTCTCATCAATGGAAGTAAAAAATGAATTCGGGATCTTCTCGCCGTTGTGGTATTCGGTGAATGTCTCGCCGCCAATATTTTTGTAGAGCGAGACTTTTTTCGAGAACGCCATCATTGCTTCGGTCAGATCCATCGGCTTGTTCTCGCAATGGAGTTGGATCTGCTTGTCGATGATATCGTGAATGAGCTGGCCCTGGACGACAAATTTGGACGTGAAGTTCTTGAGCCACCGGATTTTTTCGGGATCTACGACTGGTGCGGATTTGACATACGGGGCGATGTATTCAAAATAATACTGGCGCTGGCACCGGTTCCAGACCCGGTGTTTGGTGAAGGACCAGGAATTTATTTTGAAGAAAAAAGGGTCCAGATCCGCCATATGTTTTTAGTTGAGGACTGTCACGAAATATCTTCCTCTTTAGTTTTTGCTCTACCATCAAACAGGATCCCACGTCAGATCATCACTTGCCATCCAGGTCCAGGAACAGTAAGACTCCCGGCAGGCATTCCCACCGACGATTTACGTCGTAGCATCCTCAAAAAATCACCCTATATTACAGTGTAGATCCATGCTTCCACGGGAACCAGTCACGGGTAACTACCTGTCCGGATCATCCTACCCGTCAAGGGTAGACGACCTGTCGCGGGTCAGATGACCCCTCTTTGGGGAACCTGAAATCCTATCTCCGACGGAGACACGGGTTTCGCAAAAAGGGTTAAGTCTCCCAATGGTCCCGGGCCACAAATACCCGATCGCCAAAACAGCCCTTCTTTTCACATTACCCCTCCTACCCCCCCAGCCCCTTCGGGTTTCGCCTCCCAAAAGCGTACATTAGCGTTTTACAGCGCCTCGCAAAACGCTCAGATTGGCGTAAATCCTGTGGAAACGGCGATTTCAGAAAAACTGTGTAAAAGTGGTGCAGTTTTTTGCAGATAATTCCGGAAAATGGGGTGTCCGGGGGGTAATCCGGGGGCGTATATGGGCCGGATTGGGGGGTGGGAGGGACCGATCATTGGAGATGTGATAAGGGAGATCTACTTAAAAAAAGAATTAATCGTCGTCGTCCCCCTCATACTTGTCGTTGTTGGGGTTCAACTGGTCCGCATGATTGTCCATCGCCGCATCATATGCGTCGTTGTTCGGGTTCATTGAATTGGACCGGTCATCGTTTGAGCGTGGCCGTGGCCTCCGCCGCTTTTCCCATTGGTGATCACCTCCTTTCACTTTAAATTAAAATTTACACTTTTTGTTATGCTTATTCATTATAAAACAATTCATTAATGAAAAACCAATAGATAAAATTTCTTAACTGCAATGCTCCATATAAAAAACGAATCTTATGGCGCTGGATACGAAAGTCATCGCATTATACATTGATTTTGAAAACATCGAGATCGGCTTGCAGAAACAATATAAAACAAAATTCAAGATAGAGCCTATCATCAACAAACTTTCAGAACTCGGGGTTGTCCGGATAACGAAAAGCCTATGCAGACTGGGTAAAAAACCAGGATTATAGGGAGAGCCTTCTCAATTACGGTATCGAACTTATCGAAAAACCCAGCCTGAACACTGAAGGAAAAAACGGGGCTGATATTAAACTCGCAATAGACGCTGTTGAGACTGCAATTCTTAACTCAGAACATCAATACTTTCGCGATAGTATCCGGCGATAGTGATTTTTTATCCTTAATTCAGAAACTCCGAGAAAGTGGAAAGTATGTCATAATTCTTAAGCGGCGATGCATTCACAAGCAAGTTGATAATTAAAAATTGTGATGAGTTTATATCCTATGAATTAATTGCCGATATTCATGAAATCGAATCTAAAAAGGATACTACATTACAAAAAGAATTGTCACATGCAATCGATTTATTAAAAGATGCCTTAAGAATCCTTGAAGATGAAGGAAAACAATTGGACTACGCCGGAATAAAAACTAAAATGCTTCAAATCGACGCTACATTTACCGAGAAGAAAATTGGGTTCCCGAGTTTCAGCAATTTTATCAAATCCGTTAGTGACAATAAACAATTGGATATTGAAATCATTCAGATTGATGGAATATCCTATGTAAAATCAAATTTAAATGAAGATGAAGGTGAAGAATTTGAAACCAGACCCCCAACAAAAAAGGAGTGGAAAGTAATATTGGATACAATTCACATGTTTTTTACTGAAGGAAAAGGTAAAAAGTCGGAAGGAAATCCTTGGATTCTTTTCTCGTATCTATATCGAAGACAAGATGTCGGACTTCTTCCTCTCTCAAAAAAAGCGATTAAAGATGCAGTTCAAATATTAATTGAACGTGAAATAATCTTAAAAAAGAAAGAAACCGGTTTTTCGCCATTTTCATTATCCGATGATTTTGAAAATAAGAAAAAAGAATTTTGAGAGAACATAAAATAATTTCAACTATTTTTCCAGCATACCCACAATCTATATATTTGGTCGCGCTTTGATCCCCCCACCTCTCCCAAAAAAATCTCCCAACCCGGAGGGAACCCCTCCCACACCATGAGGTACCCCCCAGCCCCACCACTCCCTCAGTGGCAGGTACCCCCCAGGGGGGTGGGGTCTCTCATGGGCAGGGGTACCCCTGGGGGGTACCTCCCCTTTTTGCAGGTACATTGCCTACGGTTCGCGTGGAACTCCGTCGATAACCATTGCACACGTGCGGCCCGGGAACCCGAGGGGTACCCTAGGGGGGTACCTCCCTTCATGCCAGGGTACCCCTGGGGGGGCCTGTCCCTTTGGGTGAGGTACCCTGCCCGAGTACCTGTCGGTACGATGGGAGGTACCCCCCCTCACCCACCCCTCCCTTGGTGAAAAGGTGGGCCTGACCGGTGGGTCAAACATGCCGGTTTTCAAGTGTTCGTTTACGACGGAAAATGCTGGTATTTTTGTGCAAGGCTAGTGATGGTGGGGGCCGGGAACAGGAGGGGTACCCCATGGGGGGTACCTCCCTCAGTGCCAGGGGTACCCCTGCACCCACCTCCCAAAAAAGTGAGAGGCCCGGGTCGTTCACGAGCGGTTGCGATACTTTTCCCCGCCCACGCGAAACTCATATGAGGCTCTGCGGCGAACATCGTACAGTTTTCCAGTAGAAAAGAAAAAAGCCGGAGTGGATTGACAATGAACGTAACGCAGGACCAATTGAAAATGATTGCAATCGGGCTCATCCCGGTTTTCTTCATACTCTTATTTATCATGCCAAAAAACACCACAACCGACATCCTGTTAGCGATTGTGATGATCACTGCTTTGGTGATCTCTTTTATCGGGTGGTCAATGGAGAAGCGGGAAGCAGGGCCTGAGGACGACCTGCTGGCAATTCCTCCAAAGAGACCGTAATTTTCTTCCCTCTTTTTAAAGCACCGGGTAATCAAAGCGGTTTAAAAACAGGCAGCAGTCCAGCGATACATCTTTTACGTGCAGACGTACAGTTGAGCATTGTACAAAAAAATGGATCTGGAGGATTATGGAGATAGTACCGGGAATTCACCAAGTCGATGGGGTAAATGGTAATTGTTTCATTATTGTCCGGGACGACCTCACACTTATCGATACGGGAATGCCCAAAAACAGCGCAAAAATAGTAAAATATATTCAGGATATTCTTAAACGTGAACCAACAGATATCAAAACGATCGTCCTGACGCACTTTCATATTGATCACGTGGGCAATGCTAGCGATCTCAAAAAACGTAGCGGTGCGAAGGTGGCCATTCATGAAGCGGATGCGGACTATGTTGCCGGTAGAAAAACCCCACCTGTACCAAGAGGTGTCATGGGAATGATCGTTAAAGTCCTCATCCCCTTGTTGTTCGGATCACGGCCTGTTGAACCGGATATAAAGCTCAACGACGGTGACATCATCGCCGGTCTCACCACCATTCATACACCGGGACATACACCGGGAAGTATTTGTCTTTTTGATCCGGCATCAAAAATTCTGTTTGCCGGGGATCTGGTGAGGTTTAACGGCAGTAAAATCGAAATGGGACCCTTGCCATTAGACACCCGTGAGATACAACAATCAATCAATAAAATCGCCGCACTTGATTTTGATATCATGCTGTCGGGACATGGAATACCTCTGAGACCCGATGCATCAGCAAAGGTTGGAGAGTTTGCAACGTCATTGCCCTGAGTTTTAAAAAGATGCAACCGGGAAATTTCATTCCATTTTTTTTCGTTTTTAACCGTTCGTTATGGGGTATTAAAAAAAGGGAACCGGTCCCGGCAGATCTCCGGACAATGCACCAGTGGGAATTCCCGGCCCCACCAATAATATATCAGGATCTCACTGCACATCGGCGAACCGGTACGCCCCTTTGGGCACCGTGATCTCAAAGAGTGCGCAGGGACAGCGGATCGTTCACGTACCATAATGGATACGGAAAAATCTGGTAACCGGGTGCATCGCGGCCAAGGCAAAAAGCACCTCCCGTGAGTTTTGTTGAAGAGGGGCCACTATCATTTCGAAACGATAAAAATGTCCGGCTCCCCAGTCAGCAGTATGGCAGAACCGGCCCCTCCCCCCGGGCTGACCAACCCGAAACAGGTTGTCGCAGCCTACCTTATCCTCGTATTCGCACTTTCATCGATCTTCTGGTACCTTATCGCAGCGAAACCGCAGTTTGCACTGGACTCCGGACTCCTCCGGTATTCGGGCATGCTCCTCATGTGGTCACCCGCGGTCGCGGCGATCGTGACCCGTTTCGCATTCCAGAAAAATTTTGCAGGGTTCGGTTTTAAGATCGGCGAGCTCCGGTGGTGGCTCCTTGCGGTCGTCATCCCGGTCGCGGTCGGGCTCGTGATGTTTGGTACCGCATGGGTCACCGGCGTTGCGCCGTTTTTGCCGGATAAGGCTGTGGCCATGCTTCGCACTCCCGCAGGCCCTTCTTGCCGGGCTCTGCCTCAGTATCGTGCTTGCCACGGGCGAGGAGATCGGGTGGAGGGGGCTGCTGGTCCCCGAGATGGGCAGGTTCACCACGTTCACCTGGATTGCCATCGGCTCCGCAGGTATCTGGTTCTGCTGGCACGTGCCGCTCATGATCGCCGGGGTATATGGCGACGGGTCAGCGTACTCGTTTGTCATGTTCTTCCTCTCCATGATTGGCGGCTCGACACTCTTTGCGTGGATCCGGCTCCGGTCCGGCAGCATCTGGCCGGCCGCCCTGCTCCACGGCTTCTGGAACTACTTCATCCAGGAGTTCTACCCCCCGATGACCGCAACGACCAAAGCCGGGAACGCGATGCTTGGCGAGTTCGGGTGGTACGTGGTGCTCATCAGCATTGGTATCGGGCTTCTCTTCTGGTACCTGCGGTACATGCTGCCGGCAATGCCAAAACCAGAAGGGGGATTGTAAGTATCTTTAAAAAAATAGTCCCGTCATGCTCCCCCTCAAACTGCAAATACAAAAGGTAATCGCCCGGTACCGGTAACATACTTTTATGACGCTTTCAGAAGCGAGGATTGAGGAAGTAAAAAAGACGATGGATGCGTATGCCGGGGCATACCGGGAAAAGGATATCAGGACATTATCGGCGATATTCTCTAAAAACATCACCGGCTTCGGGAGCGGGCCCGATGAGGTCATCGGGGACCATAAGGACTTCATCCGCCAGATACGGCGCGACATGAGCCAGGCAACGATCCTTTCGGTCGCGTTCACCGAACGGAAGATCTTCGGCGAAGGCAGGGTCGCCTGGGCAACCTCGAAGAGCGCGATCACGTTCACGGTCGACGGGAAGGAGAAGCAGACGCTGTACGGCAGGTCGACCATGGTGCTTGCAGACACCGGAAGCCGGTGGGTCATCGAACAACTGCATTTCTCGATGCCCTTTGGCGGGCAGTCCGCGGGGCAGTCATTCCCCGGAGCATGATTTTTTAAACCTTTTTTTAAAGGATGTGGCGTACCCTCCCGGGGACATGACCCCGGTGACGCCAAAAAAGATCATTTCCCAAGATTAATCATGGATTATCGACCGACACCATATCATCCACATCTCTGCAAGGTGTCCCATGAAACAATCCCTTATCATTACCCTTTTTATCGTCTGTACCTGTGCACTCCTCGCGGCAGGCTGCAGTTCGCCGTCCGGGCAACCTGCGGCTGCTCCGGCCAAATCACCGGGCGACGTCACTCTATGCACAGGGTGAGAATGCTTTCAATAGCAACTACTTCCTGCAGGCAGCAGATGACTTCAAGCGTGCGCAGGAGAATTACACGGCCGCCGGTGACAAGGCATCGGCCCTGAAGGCCCGGGACATGGCCTTTCTGGCATTTGGCGCCAGCATGGACTTCCCGTATAACCGCAGCGCTGCCGATGCTGAACTGGCCGCCGCCCTCCCGGGCGCATCGGCCGCCCAGCGGGCTGCATGGCTGGATGAGGCATAAAATGGCGACCATCCGGCGCGGGGACGAGGTGCTGTACTTCTTCGACACCGTCAACAATGTCAGGTACCACCACCCGGTCCTGATGCAGGAGGAGAACGCACGGAATAACTACACCCCGTTATACGACGAGTTAATCCCCGTGATTACGGCGAAATGGAAGGACGGTGCCGGGCCGTACGGGGACCCGGTTGCCTACACGGGAAGTGCAGAGCTCGCCATCCCCCGAAATGAACTCCCGGTAAACGGCACGCTGAAGGTCTGGATGCCCGTACCGATCGATTCCGGTTCCCAGACAAACGTGACCATCATCTCTGTCGAACCCGCCCGGTACGTGAAGTCCGCGACCGGCGCCAGTGCGGACCTCGGCCTTGTGTATTTCGAAATTCCGCTTGAAGAGATCACCAGTCCATTCCTCAACGTGACGGTCCGATTCAGTTTTGTCCAGCACGAGCAGCGGTTCGTCATCGATCCGGCACAAGTAAAGCCCTACAACACCAGCTCGCCCGGTACCAGAAGTACACGGCACCCTCACAAAACATTGTCATCACGCCGGCAATGAAGGCAAAGGCACGTGCAATTGTCGCAAACGAAACCAACCCGTATCTCCAGGCACAGAAAATCTACTGGGACATCATCACGACCCTTCCCTACAGCCATGCACCCCACATGACGCTGGACGCGACCGGCACTCCTGAATCGCTCTACGTCCTCACCACCGGCATCGGCGACTGCGGGACGCAGAGCATGTATTTTGCCGCTCTCTGCCGGTCGATCGGCATCCCTGCACGGGCTGTCGGCGGCTACCAGATGATCCAGGGTTTTGCCGGCACGCATTTCTGGGCAGAGTATTACCTTGAGGGATACGGCTGGGTCCCGGTGGACGTGACCGCAGCAGAAGGCGGCGACTGGTCGTATAACGCAACTCCTGCCGAACTGCAGCAGTACAAAGAGTATTTCTTTGGCAGCCTCGACCCGTACCGCTACATCATCCAGGACGATGTCGATATCCCGCTTACCCCTGATAGCGGAAATGCCGTGGCTCCTCCCTCCGGGTTTGTGCAGATCCCAAAGGTAGTCTGTGACACCTGCCCGGACAACCCGATGATGCTGGTCATCCCCAACGCGAAAATCACGGTCACCAAAGAATAAAACCCGGCTCCTTTTTTTCGTGCAGGTTCCTCTTCCGGGTATCCTGTCCTTTGGTCCATGAAGATACTATGAGGGACAAAAAAACACGAGAGCAGGAACGCGTACCGGCCATGACTGGCGGTCAGGAAATTGCCGGGGAACTACCGCAAAGAGGAATGATACTTTAAAAAAAATCATGCGGGGTGGGAGAGGATGAGCACAGGCATAGTGGCTTTTTATGTGCCCGTTCATTCCCTCAAATCCGTTCTGGTGGCTTGACTGTGAAGAGAATGGGCCTTTACAGAGATTACGGTGAAGGGAAATCCGGTCACGATCTCCGGAATTGTTTTTTAAAAAATCCACACCGCATCACTCCTTTTTAGGGACAACTCCGTCTTTTCCCCGCCCTACCCGAGGTTCATTACCAGCCACCCGACAAAGAACGATGTGATATTCAGTATCGCAGATACTGCAAGGGATATACCGGGCCTTATCCGCAGGAGCTGGTTCAGGATTATGCCCTCGATAACGATTACCAAGAGTTCGCCGACAGGCAGGAAATACTTTGGTCCCAGGAATGACGGTAATACAAACCAGAGATACGGGAGGGAGAGGGCATTTGTAAGAATTCCGGTAAAAATGATCCAGGAAGCCGGCACATTCTTCATGTTCAAAACAAGGTGAACTAAAAACCACAGGATGGGGATCTCAACGAGACACGTTATTACCAAAGCGAGAAGAAATTGTGACTGGTAAAAATATCCTAACATATCCCGCCCAGTAACGTTTTTATAAAACACAAAATGTCGTCAAACGGACCCTTTGTTTCATTCGATCCTGCCGGTGTCTCCATCATTACCACAACGGAATTGCCAAAAGCAGGTGCAGGAGTTATTGCTGGTGCAGGGGCAGGTGTATTGATCGCGGATGAGATATTTACCCGGAGATCGCATGACCGGGAGTTACGATTTTTCAGGACGCAGGAAAATGGATGTGTGGAGTTCAGGATGGTGAATTGTTCGCCATTGAGTTCGCCCGTGAGATCGCAGGAAGTCAGACTCGCGTAATCTTCGTATTTATATTCAACCATAAAACATCCATACGATGGACATATTGCCGAGAGCGAGTAGACATCTCCAAAGGTATTAATTGCCTCTCCCTCTTCACAAGCTCCTGATCCACAGGAGTAAGCAGAGCAGTTCACGGTAAATGTAACCGTATCATTGACCGGCAGGGTGTTTCTTTCAAAGTAAGCCGTCAATGTTGTCACCGGGGGAGCAGAGTCAGCGTTTGCCGGAGGGAGAACAACCAGTGCGAATGCAGCCAAGAACAATAACACTGCAATAAATTGCATTTTTTGTGCCCCATTTCTTTGTCCTGTCATGATCTTTCCTTTAAAAGACAATTTCAAGTTGCAGATGTTAAAACTTTCATCCACAAGCAGGTACCTGGTACCAGCAGCCGCTGGCGCCGGCAGCGTACCATTACCAGCGAATGGCATTCCATCATAACGATGACAGATAGCCGGGTTATACGCATCGGGTATACGAGCACCCCGGCAGGTTATCCCATTGAGAATTAACGTCGGCGACCCGCAGGCATTGTCCCGGCGTGACTTGTTCTCATCGTCCCTGACCAGTGACATCCCTTCATCACCCGGGGCACATGTCGTAATTTTTTTTCGTACCAGTCCCGGGATTTCTGGCAGTCTGGTTCCCGCAGCTGGCAAGGAACGTATGATTCTGCCAACCAGGGTAGCACTGGATATCAAAGTTCACCAGACAGGTCCAAAAAAGCGAAGGATATTGAGACTGGATACCGGCCTGGCGGAAATCCTCTGTAACTTCTGACGGGCCATGCAATAGATCTTTGCCGGCTGGCATGTGAATCGTCCCGCTTCCAGCCTTGTCACTTTAAAAAAAGGAAAGAATTATTGCTTTTTTCTCATGGTATTACTGATTCCAACACTGCCCATTGTAGTAATAGGGATAATCAGAAGGACAGTTGTGGCATTGTCCATTGTAATAATAGGGGTATCCGTCAGGACAGCAGTATCCCGCACTTGTGGTGTATTTACTATACCCGCTTTGACAACTGTTGCATTGCCCGTTATAGTAATAGGGATAATTAGAATCGAAACACGGGGTCTGGTAACACTTCCCGTCATTACTGTTGTAGTAGGGATAACTTGAGTCTGTACAGGGTGTCTGCGTAACACTTCCCGTCATTACTGTTGTAATAGGGATAACTTGAGTCTGTACAGGGTGTTGCATAACACTTCCCGTCGTTACTGTTGTAGTAGGGATAACTTGAGTCGGTACAGGGTGTTGGTAACACTTCCCGTCATTACTGTTGTAATAGGGATAACTTGAGTCTGTACAGGGTGTCTGCATAACACTTCCCGTCGTTACTGTTGTAATAGGGATAACTTGAGTCTGTACAGGGTGTTGCGTAACACTTCCCGTCGTTACTGTTGTAATAGGGATAACTTGAGTCTGTACAGGGTGTTGCATAACACTTCCCGTCGTTACTGTTGTAATAGGGATAACTTGAGTCTGTACAGGGTGTTGCGTAACACTTCCCGTCGTTACTGTTGTAATAGGGATAACTTGAGTCTGTACAGGGTGTTGCGTAACATTTCCCGTCGTTACTGTTGTAATTGGGATAATTTGGGTCTGAACAGGGAGTTGCCGGGTAACACTTCCCGTCGTTACTGTTGTAATTGGGGTAATCAGGATCGAGACATGGTGTTGCGTAACACTCCCCATCCTTCGTGTTGTAAATGGGATACTTTGGATCGAAACACGGGGTCGCGTAACACATCCCGTCGTTACTGTTGTAATTGGGGTAATCAGGATCGAGACAGGTGTTGCGTAACACTCTCCATCCTTCGTGTTGTAAATGGGATACTTTGGATCGAAACACGGGGTCGCGTAACACATCCCGTCGTTACTGTTGTAATAGGGATAATCGGGTCTGAACAGGAAGTTGCCGGGTAACACTGCCCATTGTTGTAATAGTAATCAGGAGCACAGGGTGTTGCGTAGCACTTCCCTTCGGTGCTATTATAATAGGGATAATCGGAAGGACAGTTGTGGCACTGCCCGTTGTAGTTATAGGGATAATTTGGGTCTGTACAAGAGGTCGACGGGGAACACTTTCCACTGGTTTTGTCGTAGACCGTATATTTAGGATCGAAACAGGGCGTGGAGTAGCACTTTCCATCGTTATCGTTGTAATAGGGTTTACTTAGATCGACAAAACAGGGAGTGGGATAACACTTTCCATCGGTATTGTCGTAGTAAGGATATTTAGGATCGAAACACGGGGTCGCGTAACACTTCCCGTCGTTACTATTGTAATAGGGATAATTTGAGTCTGAACAAGTCGCCGCCGCTGCAGTACCGACCATCGCCAGCAGTACGATAATTCCCAAAATGATAAGAATACCGTGACCATTGGTTGTCATTAAGAAGAATTTTTGTTTCTATTATAAATATTGTCTTTTCCACCTGTTTTTCTTTGTCGGGATTTCGAGTTGGCATCATAGCCAAAACTGCCTTCAGCAACTGAACCATCTTTCGATTCATTAAAATATTTTAAGGAAATATACCCCGGTGGGGAGTTGTTGTGCAGAACCAAAAACCATCCCGCTACTCCCGGCTGGATTATGCCGGTTTCATTGTTACCGTAATCGTACTGTTGCTCATGGTAAGTCCCGTATCTGCAGTCACTGACGTGTCCGCAGTCGTGTCACTACATCTGCAGATTGGCGAAAAAGGGACAGGGACTCCCGTCCCCCAGGTTACCGTATACCTTGATGGTAATCCCGAGGGTACCACCGATGACACGGGATCCATTACTATCTCCCGGGTTATTGTAAAAACGCATACACTGGAATTTGTGAAGAGCGGGTACCAGGATTATACAATGTCCTTTACCCCGAGTTGTAACCCGGGGTCTTGTCCATCACCTGAGGGACATAATTTTAACGTCATGGTATCTTCCCTGACGAACCAGGGGCAAATGAGCACAACACCGGTAAGTGTGGCTACACAAACGATAAGTCATTATTCAACCGTCCAAAATGGCGTCACACCTCAAGCCTATAAAACACAATCTGCAAGTCCTAACCAAAACTTCCAAAATGGCGTAACGCCTCAACCCTATAAAACACAGGCGGTAAATCCCGGTTCCGGATCTCCTGCTGGAGGAGCAACGCAAGAAACATCTTCCGGGAGTCTGGTGTTCACCCCGGTTATTGCAATTGTCCTGATCGTTGGGATAATGGCTGTGAGCCGGTGCCGGAAATCCCGGTAAATTTTTTTGTTACTCTATGTTTGGCTGATGCGAGATTTTGCATCTCGAAAAAAGGGGCGGTTTTACGCAGGTGCACATCGATCCTGAATCGATCCCCGTTGACCACTTGGGTATTCTCGCTCGGGATAAGGTTGGTTTCAGGACGTAAAAGGTTTTGAATTTCCATCAATCTGCCTCTATGACCCACCTGGTCAATAAATCCCGATTCCCCTCCCGTTCAGGAATTAAACAGCGGGGCCAGATCGACCTTCTGCCAGTTTTTCTCCATCACCTTCATCCAGAGCGTTCCCGTCTTTGGCACGAAAACGACCTGGTGATTGGACGAGAAGGTCATGTTGGGATAATTACTGACGAGGACCGAATGCAAAAATGTCGCCCCGCCATTCTCCCAGCGGACGTCCCGGATCTGCATCATCTTTGTGGCATCGATCGATCCCTTCGCCTCATCTGCCTGCCGGAGGAGGTTGTTGTAGCGCGAGAGTGAGTGGGCTGGCGGGGGTGGGAGGTTCCAGGCCGGGTCCACGAAATGGTTGGCCGCGGCAACGACCCCATCGCCGGTCCTCGGTCTCACCGTACCACCCATCACCTCGTAGACATATGCCTTGTCAGGCCCGGCAATATCGACAATCCAGGGAACATCCGGGTGCGTTCCCGCGATCCCTGCCCTGAGCCCGTCAAGGTCCGAGTAATCGAGCATGAACCGGAAGAATTCCGCGATCATATCAGGACGGGTGATCCCGTCGCTCGCCGTATCTGTCGTAATGCCTGCGTTGTCATCGGCGATGAACAGCCCTTTGCTGTTCAAAAGGGTCTCCGGCCGCATCCCCGCGGGGCCGAACGTTGCAACTCCATTGCTGCCGTCAGACGGGCGGTACACGGCCAGGACATACCACTTGTTGAACGGCACGATGAGCGAGTCGTCCAGGTCCCAGTTGCGGGAGACGACCACCGAGCCGTCCGGGGTATAGTTCCCCCATATGGCCATGTACGAGCATGACGGCTGTACCGGGGGCAGGATAAGGGAAAAAATCAGGCCGTTGTAGATGAGGATCATATCTTCCGGCGCGAGGCCAGAGGTCTCCGCCATGCCGCTGAAGATCTCCTTCTGGCGCTGGGGATACAGGAACTCCGCCTCACGTGCCATGCTCCGCATCTGCTCCTGCGTATAATTACGCCCGGCAAATGTGGCGAGCAGGAAGGTGTATTCCTCGTTTAACTCGGTCTTCATCAGCCCGCCGTACTGCCGGCCCATCTCATGGTAAGAGCCGGAGAGGACAATCGACCGGGTAGTCCCCGGCCTGGAACCGCTGTCCGCCTTCAAACGACGCAACGGGGACAAGGTCCGTACTGGCCGGGTGCGAAACAAATGCCAGATTGGGAAGGGAGAGTGCACCTGCCGTCCCGGTGAGGAGGCAGAGCGCAACAATCACTGCAGGGAAATTCATAGCCGTTCTGAAATTTTTATTGAATTATACTTTTTGATCTGCATCTTCCGGCCTTCCATTTATTCCTTTTTTTTAAGGCAGTTCCCGGCAATGCGATGAGATCGGGATCGGGTGGGCAGAAGATGGTTTCTCTAGGAACCAAAAAAAAAATTTTAAAAATAATTAACGGGTGCCAGCAGGTTCTCCAGACAATTACCAGGGAAAATTCCCGGCAGCACCAATCATTTCTCGTGCGCGTAACCGTATGTTTTTATAGATGTTCCTTGGAAGAGTAATTCTATCAAACTCCACTTTTACGACGGGTTTCAAGCGTTTGTTCTGCAATTTTTTCATTTGTATACAGGTTGATTTTTCAGCGATCTTATATACCTGCACTTGGTATCTGGTACTATGAACCCGCTTCGCAGCAATACTGCGGAGCATGGCGATTGTGGCGGTCTGTTCATGACTCCCCAGACAGTTCAATCCATGATCAAAAGGCAGATCAGACCGGCTGTCGTGCTTTTTTTACTCATCACGCTTGTTACCGGCATCATGTACCCGCTGCTGGTCACCGGTATCGCCCAGGTAATCTTCCCGGTGCAGGCAAACGGGTACCTGATCGAACATGACGGCAGCGTTGCCGGTTCGGCATTGATCGGGCAGCCCTTTACTTCCCCGGATTATTTCTGGGGCCGGCCCTCTGCCACGTCCCCGTTCCCGTATAATGCCGGGGCTTCATCCGGGTCAAACCTCGGGCCGGACAATCCTGCACTTATCGATGCCGTGAAAGCCCGGGCTGATGCCCTGCATGCGGCAGATCCGACAAACCAACAGGCAATCCCGGTCGATCTCGTCACTGCTTCCGGCAGCGGGCTGGACCCTGATATCAGTATCGCCGCTGCACAATACCAGGTATCCCGCGTTGCCCGTGAGCGGAACCTGAATACCTCGGATGTCCAGGCACTCGTCGACCAGCATATTGAACCCCGGCAGTTTGGTATCCTTGGCGAACCACGTGTCAATGTCCTGTCCCTGAACCTTGCGCTCGATTCCTTGAGCGCCCATCAGATATCCGTGCCATCGACACCCGCAACAGTACCCCGGTTTGAACCCCCGTCTTCCACTGTTTTTGGCATGATGATCGCAGACTGGCTCCAGCTGATTGCGTTCTTTGTGATCATTGCCCTTCTTATTGTCCCGGTTGGCGGGTTCATGGCACAGGTCTATACCGGCCAGCCAAACTTCATCTCTTCGATCTTCGCACCGGTTGAACGCCGGCTCCTTGCACTCTCCGGGATACCTGCCGAAGAGGAAATGGACTGGAAGATGTTTGCAACCGCGATGATGATCTTTTCTCTCATCAGCATCGCCGTGGTCTTCATCCTCATGAGTGTCCAGAACATCCTCCCGCTCAACCCTGCCGGTCTCGGGCCGGTCCCCGCTGACCTGTCCCTCAATACGGCAATCAGTTTTGTGACCAATACCAACTGGCAGGCCTATGCCGGTGAGACAACGGTCAGTTATCTTACCCAGATGGCCGGGCTTGCCGTGCAGAACTTTGCATCCGCTGCCGTGGGCATGAGCATTCTTGTCGCCCTTATCTATGCCTTCTCGCGGAGATCGATGTCCACGATTGGCAACTTCTGGGTCCTGCTCGTCCGCAGTGTCATGATCCTGCTGCCGATCAGCCTCATCATCGCGCTCGTCCTTGTCTCGCAGGGTGTCCCGCAGACGTTTGGCGGCCCGGTCACGGTTCCCCTGCTTGACCCGGTACAGCGACAGCACCGGGGCGCTTGTAACCACCCAGACCATCCCGCTTGGTCCGGTGGCATCCCAGGTCGCGATCAAACTTGTTGGCACGAACGGCGGCGGCTTTTTCAATACCAATTCCGCTCACCCGTTTGAGAACCCGACACCGTTCTCTGATTTCATCGAACTGCTTGCCATTATTCTCATCCCGGCCTCACTCTGCTACACGTTCGGGAAAATGATTGGATCGGGGCGGAAAGGGATCGCGCTCCTGATCGCAATGACCATTATCTTCCTGCCGCTTGCAGGGATTGCCATCTATTCTGAACTGGGGGGAAACCCGGCATTTGATGCACTGGGCATCGACCAGAACATCCGGCATATCCAGCCGGGCGGGAACATGGAAGGCAAGGAAGTGCGGTTCGGTATTGTCCCCTCGGCGCTCTTTTCTGTCCTGACAACCGTCACCTCCTGTGGTGCGGTCAATTCAATGCACGACTCATTTATGCCGCTTGCCGGGTTTGTCCAGATGTTCGACATCCAGCTGGGCGAGGTTGTCTTCGGGGGTGTCGGTTCAGGGCTCTACGGGATGCTCGTGTTTGCCCTTATCGCCATGTTCATTGCCGGGCTGATGGTCGGGAGGACACCGGAGACTCTATGGCAAAAAAATCGAGCAGAACGAGATGAAAATTGCCACGATTATCATCCTGATCCCCATCTTCCTGATCCTGATCCTCACCGCCATCGCTGTCCTCACAGTTGCCGGGACCGCCGGTGTCCTGAACCCGGGACCGCACGGTTTTTCCGAAATCCTGTACGCGTTTTCCTCCGCCAGCCAGAATAATGGCAGTGCGTTTGCCGGATTATCGGCCAACACGCTCTTTTATAATCTTGCTACCGCACTTGCAATGTTTATCGGGCGGTTCGGGGTTGCCATCCTCACGCTTGCCCTTGCCGGGTCACTGGTGGTAAAGAAGATCGTTCCCGCGAGCGAGGGAACGCTCCGGGATCACCGGCCGCTTTTTATCCTGTGGCTGGTCTTTGTCATCATCGTTGTCGGGGCGCTGAGTTTCCTGCCGGCGCTTGCGCTCGGGCCGGTCGCCGAGTTCCTCAAAATGGCCGCAGCCGGGGGGATTATCCATGCCTGATCCCGGTAAAACCCGGAACTCCCCTGCCATCCCGGGGTTATACCAACGGGCAGTGATCGAGGCGTTCTGTAAACTGGATCCACGGACCCTGGTCAGGAACCCGGTCATGCTGACGGTCGAAATTGGCAGCGCGATCACCACCCTGCTCTGGCTGCAGGCACTGACGGGAAAGGGTGAAGCACCCGCAGGATTTATCGGTGCGGTCTCTGCATGGCTCTGGTTCACCGTGCTCTTTGCCAACTTCGCCGAGGCACTTGCTGAGGGACGGGGCAAGGCGCAGGCAGATTCCCTGCGAAAGATGCGGCGTGATACCGAAGCAAAAAAAATCAGGTCCGGGTATACGCTGGTCCACGGAAAGGAACCTGGTGAAGACTCTGTTACGGTCATACCCTCCTCAAACCTGCGAAAAACCGATCTCATCTACGTGAAAGCCGGAGACACGATCCCGGTTGACGGGGACGTGATCGATGGCGTGGCCTCGGTGAACGAGAGCGCGATCACCGGGGAGAGTGCGCCGGTTATCCGTGAATCCGGGGGCGACCGGAGTGCTGTCACGGGGGGGACGGTCATTCTTTCGGACTGGCTCGTTATACAGGTCAGCGCGAACCCCGGAGAAGGGTTCCTCGATCACATGATCGGCCTCATCGAAGGGGCAAAACGGCAGAAAACCCCCAACGAGATTGCGCTCAATATCCTGCTTATCGGCCTGACCGCAGTCTTTGTCGTGGTCTCTGCAACCCTGTACGCGTTTTCAACGTACAGTGTAGAGACGAGCGGTGCCGGCTCCACCATTGCCATCACGGTACTGGTTGCCCTGTTTGTCTGTCTTGCACCCACCACCATTGGCGGTCTGTTAAGCGCAATCGGTATTGCGGGGATGGACCGGCTGATCCAGCGCAATGTCATTACGACATCCGGACGTGCGATTGAAGCGGCGGGCGACGTGGATGTCCTCCTGCTCGACAAGACCGGGACGATCACGCTTGGCAACCGGCAGGCGGTCGAACTGGTCCCGGTTGACGGGACAGACATCATGGACCTCGCAGAAACGGCCCAGCTTGCATCCCTTGCCGATGAAACGCCCGAAGGTCGCAGTATTGTCGTGCTGGCAAAAGAGAAATACGGTCTCCGGGGCAGGACCGTGGGGGCGTCCGAAACGAGCATGGAAATGCAGTTCATCCCGTTCACCAGCCAGACCCGGATGAGCGGAGTTGACCAGGGAGACCTTCACATCCGGAAGGGTGCAGCGGATGCCGTGTTTGCCCACATCCGAAAATGCGGCACATTTGACGTGTCGGAGCAGCTCCAACAGGAAGTGGACAAGATCGCCCATGCCGGTGGCACACCCCTTGTCGTTACGAGAAACGGGAAAGCTCTCGGTGTTATCCATTTAAAAGATATTGTGAAAGGCGGTATCAAGGATCGGTTTACCCAGCTCCGGAAAATGGGCATCAAGACCGTGATGATCACCGGTGACAACCGTCTTACCGCGGCAACCATCGCTGCAGAAGCCGGGGTGGATGATTTCCTTGCAGAAGCCACACCCGAGAGCAAGCTGAACCTTATCCGGGAGTACCAGACCGGGGGCCGGATGGTCGCGATGACCGGCGACGGCACAAACGATGCCCCGGCTCTTGCACAGGCAGATGTCGCTGTTGCCATGAACACCGGCACCCAGCCGGCACGCGAAGCGGCGAACATGATCGATCTCGATTCCAACCCGACAAAACTGATCGAGATCGTTGAGATCGGCAAGCAGCTCCTGATGACCCGCGGCGCCCTGACAACGTTCTCGATAGCCAACGATATTGCGAAATATTTTGCCATCATCCCGATCGCGTTTGCTTCAACCTACCCGGCTCTGGGGGCCCTCAACATCCTTGGCCTCCACGACGGGATCCTGTCCGCGGTGATCTTCAATGCGCTCATTATTGTCGTTCTCATCCCGCTTGCCCTGCACGGCGTGCAGTACCGGGCGATGTCAGCCGAAGAAGCCCTGCGGAACAATATCCTCATCTATGGTATCGGCGGTCTTATTGCCCCGTTCATCGGAATAAAGATTATTGATATGCTGCTTATGCTCATGGGAGTGTGAAACCGTATGGCTTTTCCCGATGATGCCCGTCCTGACCCCGACCTCCTCCTGTCCCATATCACCGGAGAGGAGCGCCGGAAGCGCCGGGGCAGCATGAAGATTTTCCTCGGGTACATCGCGGGAGTGGGAAAAACCTACGAGATGCTCAAGGCAGCGCACCTTCGCCGGAAACAGGGCTTCGATGTCCATATCGGCTACATCGAAACGCACGGGAGACCTGAAACCGATGCTCTTCTGGAAGGTCTTCCCCTTTTTGCGAGAAAGCAGGTCGAGTACCGGGGAGTCATACTCACGGAATTTGACCTTGATGCAGTCCTCCAGCTCCACCCGCAGCTCGTCCTTGTCGATGAACTCGCGCACACGAACGCACCCGGTTCGCGTCACCCGAAACGGTACCAGGACGTTGAGGAGCTGCTCGACGCGGGAATCGATGTCTATACCACGTTAAACATCCAGCACATCGAGAGCCTCAACGACGTCGTCGCGCAGATCACCGGGGTCATTGTCCACGAGACCGTGCCGGACAGCGTCATCGATGAAGCGACCGAGATCGAAATTGTGGATCTCCCGCCCCCGGAACTTCTCCAGCGGCTGCGTGAAGGGAATGTGTATGTCCCGGAAATGGCTGCCCGGGCGATTGAACAATTCTTTAATGAAGGAAACCTGTATGCATTGCGTGAACTTGCACTCCGTCGTGCGGCAGAACGTGTCGATGAACAGATGCTCGCCTATATGCAGACACGGGCGATCCCGGGGCCCTGGGCGGTGGGAGAGCATATCCTGGTATCGGTTGGCCCCAGCCCCTTATCCGAGCGTCTTGTCCGCACTGCACGCCGGCAGGCAGACCGGATCAGTGCACCATGGACCGCGATCTATGTCGAAACCCCCTCGCACCACCGGCTCTCGAAGAATACGAAAGAGCAGATCGGCCGGACGCTGCAGCTTGCCGAGAAGCTGGGTGCAACCGCAGTCACCGTGTTTGGTATCAACATCGCATCGACCATCATCGACTACGCCCGCAAACATAACATCACCCGGATCCTCATTGGCAAGACGCTCCGTCCCCGGTGGCAGGAATTTGTGTTTGGCTCCGTGGTTGATCAGCTCATCCATAACAGTGGAAACATCGATGTCTACGTGATCAGCAGTGAAGAAAAAGACCAGCAGAAACCCGAGTACGTAGAACCCCTGCTCCCTGCGACCCTGCCACGTGACTACGTAGCAAGCCTTGTCCT
Organism: uncultured Methanoregulaceae archaeon; assembly: GCA_963768785.1. GTDB lineage: Archaea > Halobacteriota > Methanomicrobia > Methanomicrobiales > Methanospirillaceae > Methanoregula. The sequence continues at coordinate 107,870 of CAVYJD010000011.1, read as the reverse complement.
TGTTGCATTAATCACCCTCCTGGGATGGCTGATTAAATCCTTTATCTCCCCGGCAAACCTTGTCATGCTGTACCTGCTTGGCGTGGTGGTCATTGCATTCCGGCGGGGGCTCAAGCCGGCAATTTTTACGGCGGTTGCCGGAGTTCTTGCATTCGACTTTTTCTTTATCTCCCCCTCGTTCACCTTCAGGGTGAATGATACGGAATACCTCATCACCTTCGCCGGCATGATCATCGTGGGTGCCCTCATCAGCTGGCTTGTTGCCCGCACGCGTGAACATGCAGAAGCCGCACAGATCCGGGAGAAAGAGACCGCAACGCTCTATGCCCTGTCGCAGGACCTCACCGTTGCGGTGAATACGGACTCGATCATCTCCGCAGCAGCAAAGCATGTCGATGAAATATTCCGGTGGGACAGCACGTTCCTGTTACCGGAAGGTGAGAATCTTGTGGAGCATACCACCCGATCCGGGCTCACGCTCGATGCGGATGAGATGGCGGTTGCCACATGGGCGTTCAAGCACGGGGCCATTGCGGGATATGATACGGATACGCTGCATAGTTCGCGGCTCAGGTATATCCCGCTCCAGGGTTCTCACGGGGTGCTGGGAATCATGGGAGTCAAACCCGCGGAACCCGATGGCATCATTACACCGGAACAGGCCAGGATCCTTACCGCATTTGCCAACCTGACCGCACAGGCGCTGGAACGGGTGAACCTGACCCTGAACGGGAGGAAAGAGGGGTAGTCAGCACCCTGGTATGATATGAAAAAATGGGGTATCCGGATGAGTAATCCGGGGTCGTAAAGGGCCCGGATCTGACCTGGGGAATGCAGGTCTCACCCTTCCCCGGCATAAATTTGAACACCAAAACACAAGACCAGTTTACCATTTGAGTTTGTAGGGAGTAACCCAGAATGCGATGGCTGCTCCTATGGCGAGTATTTCAATGATAATTACCGGAATTACAAGGCTTAACGGTAATTTTTCATGCCAATAAAACACGATCAGGTTTATAACGGTAAGTTCTATGACGGCATAGAGGAGTATCCGCGTCGGGAAACTCATGGGAAACGGGGAATCGGGATTTCTCAAAGGTCGGGGTTCATCTGCCATAAGATCACGAACCAGACTTGCATGGCAACCGCATTAACCCTTTTTAAAAATCCGGCTCGAAACGGGATTTGCGATTGAAAAGTTGTTGGAGTCTTAAAAAGGTACAATAATCATAAGACCCGCGAGCCGTGATCCCCTGTATGCCCATTCATGTTGACAGGAATGGCGGGTGACCCGGCAGGAAGGGTAAAGGCAATCCATCGGTCAGAATTCGTTCGAACGAGGGAATGAAAATGATCTGAATAGGGTGTGAACGTGGAACCTTACGCTATTTAAAAAAACGGACAATAATGGTGTCGCTCTGCAATTACAAAATAACAGAATGAAAAGACAATTTACTGCTATCAATTTTTTTATAAAAAGAATCTAAAGGGCGGGTGCCGCCAGGATAAGGAGGCGCCCCGCCGAATTGAGCCTGAGCAGGATCTCACTGGTGGACTTTCCCCCGTCAAGATATCGCTTGGAGAGGAGGATACGGACAGCAGACCTGACACTGCTCTCACTGTGGCCCGGATACAGGTTCTGGACAACCTGGTTGATGTGGCAGCTCTGGTGGTCTGCGACAGCCCGGAGGATGTCAAGCTGGGTAGGAGTTGGCACAAAAACTTCAGGTACTTCAAAGGTAATTTCCGGCATAGTAGTGTTTTTCATACGGCGTCCTGATAAGAGAGAAAATACTGATCGGTTCCGATTGCAGAAATCAAATCATTATAATAGTATATGCTGCCTGAGATGAAGTAATCGTGCATACTTCCGGTTCGATGCAGGTCGTGTTGAACATCGCACTATCACCCACGCCAATTATAAAACGTCTCATTCATCCCGACGAAACAAAAATCTCCCCCTCACACCCGGCTTCCTGCCAAAATTCCTGCCGACAACCGACGTGAAGACAATTGGATCTTACCCCAAAAACAGCCCTTTCTTCCACGTTACCCCTCCTTCAGGCCATCCGGCACTTCCGGCACATTTTACCTGTTTTCAGGAAAGTCTCACGAGAAAATAGTACCGGAAAAAGATCCTGGAAAAGACTCTCAATGTGACGCAAGTGACATTTTTTTAGCAAAGATTTTGGACAAAAGGACAAAAAGTACCTGAATTCCGGGAAGTCTTACGAGAAAATAGTACAGGAAAAAGATCCCGGAATGCGTGATGATTTTGCTCTTTTGCCCGGATCGGTGGTGCCATGGTGGTCTGATACCGTCGTAATCTTTCATCGGTTTTCCGGAAGCCCTGCCGACTGTCGAAATGCGGTTCGGCAAATTATAAATACATAATTAACATGATTAATAATGTTAAATTGGTGGACGGATGACCGAAGACTTTGATGTCAGGCTCGTTGAGGATGCGCGTTACTATACGCCCGATCCCCACTACAAACGAGATGCATGGATGGGAGACTACCAGAAAGCCTACGACGATTTCCTTGCCGATCCGGAACTATTCTGGAGCAGGATGGCACGGGAACTCGAATGGGTAAAGGAGTGGGACAACGTAAGGGAATGGAATTATCCTTACGCGAAGTGGTTCACCAATGCAAAACTTAACATCACGGCAAACTGCCTTGACCGGCATGTCAACAGCGATCGGCGCAACAAAGCCGCGTTGATCTGGAGGGGAGAAGAAGGGGCAGAAAGGGTATTCACCTACCAGAAACTCCTCTCCAAAGTGATGCGTTTTGCAAACGCCTTAAAAAAACTCGGCGTAAAGAAAGGGGACTGCGTCTGCATCTACATGCCCATGGTACCGGAGCAGGTTATTGCCATGCTCGCCTGTGCACGGATTGGTGCGGTCCACAATGTGGTATTCGCGGGATTTGGTTCGACAGCACTGAACATGCGGATCAACGACGCTGAAGCAAAGGTGGTCATTACTGCCGATATCTCCATCAGGAGAGGCAAAGCGATACCCCTGATCACCCTGGTTGAAGAGGCGATCCTGAACGCACCCAGCGTAGAGCACCTCATCATCTACCGGAGGAGAAGAGAGCCCCCTATCGAGATGAGACCCGGCTTCGAACTGGATTTCTACGAAATGATGGAGGAGGCAGAAGAATATTGCCCCCCGGAAATCATGGATGCGGAAGATCCATTGTTTATCCTCTACACCAGTGGCTCGACCGGTAAACCCAAGGGAGTTGTTCACACCTGCGCAGGATACATGGTTGGCACGTATTACACGACAAAATACGTGTTCGACATCAAAGAACGCGACATCTACTGGTGTACGGCAGACCCGGGATGGATTACCGGGCACAGCTACATCGTGTACGGTCCGCTCGCGGTCGGTGCAACCGTCTTCATGACCGAACTTACACCCGACCACCCCGACGCCGGCAGCTACTGGAATCTTATCCAGGAACAGAAGATCTCGATCTTCTACACGGCACCAACAGCCATCAGGATGTTCATGAAGATGGGCGAGAGCTGGCCGGATAAGTACAACCTGAGCTCGCTGCGGATCATCGGATCGGTCGGCGAACCCCTGAACCCGGAAGCGTTCGAATGGTACTACCGCGTGATCGGAAAAAACAAATGCCCGATCCTCGACACCTGGTGGCAGACAGAGACCGGCATGCAGATGATCACCACCATGATTGGCGAGCCGATGCGACCGGGTTTCGCCGGGAAACCCCTACCCGGTATCGAAGCAGATGTCGTAAACAAGGACGGGGTGCCGGTTCCCCGGGAACCGGAGGATTCCTTGTGATCAAGTCCCCCTGGCCCTCCATGTTCCGGGGAGTATACAAGGATGATGAACGCTACCGCAAATACTGGTACACGATAAAAGACTGCTACGCTGTCGGCGACCTCGCCGTAAAGGGCAAAGACGGGTACATCATGATCCTCGGCAGGTCGGACGATATCATCATCGTTGCCGGCCACAATATCGGCACCGCTGAAGTCGAGAGCGCTCTCGTCTCCCACCAGGCAGTCGCGGAAGCAGCCGTGATCGGAAAACCGGATCCGGTAAAGGGCAACTCGATCAAGGCATTTGTCATCCTGAGATTCGGTAACCAGCCAAGCGAGAAACTCGTGCAGGACCTGATGTATCACGTAAGAATGACCCTTGGTCCCATTGCAGTACCGCACGAGATTGAAGTTGTGGAGAAACTCCCCAAGACCCGGAGTGGGAAGATCATGAGGAGGGTGCTCAAGGCAAAAGAGATGGGAATGGATCCCGGCGATGTCTCAACGCTGGAGGAATAAGATTTCCTTTTAGGACAAGAAATACCGATGAAAAACTAAAAAAAAAGATGTGAAAAAATGAGTTCAGAGAAGATGGAAAATGTAATTACGAACCGTGATCTCACGGGCAACCCGGCGCCGCTCGGGCTGATGGGCTTTGGTATGACGACCGTTCTTTTGAACCTGCACAATGCCGGGTTCTTCACACTCGGGAGCATGATCCTCGCAATGGGGATCTTCTACGGCGGGCTGGCGCAGATCTTTGCCGGGACCATGGAGTGGAAGAAAGGGAACACCTTCGCAACAACAGCGTTTTTGTCCTACGGCCTGTTCTGGCTGTCACTCGTCGCTCTCATCGTCTTACCTGCGATGGGGCTCGCGGAGAAAACTTCGCCGCTGGCAATGGCAGCCTACCTCGCGATGTGGGGTCTGTTCACCGCAGTGATGTTCATCGGGACGCTCAGGTTCAACCGTGCAATGCAGTTTGTCTTTGGATCGCTTGCGATCCTCTTCTTCCTGCTCGCACTCGGTGATCTCACCGGGATACAGACCATAACTCAGATCAGCCGGGTGGGAAGGGATAATCTGTGGATTCTCAGCGATATACACGGGGCTGGCTCAGGTGATCAACGAGTCATACGGTAAGGGAAAGATGATCGTGCCGCTCTGGCCGGTGATATAAACCGGTGGATCATTTCCCATTTTTTTGGCATCTCGATCGAATCAGAGCGATTTTATAGTTTATTCCGCAATCCAGGATCGGTTCACAAGGAACGTAAGAGAAAATTTTGCCCGAAGCGAATTGACGTAGAATGAGTTGGAAACCTGAGTGCAAAACCCATAGGTAAATTTTGTTCTTTTGCCCGGATTGGTGGTGCCTTGTAATTCTGGTACCCTTGTTTTTCTCCCGGGGGCATATGGGGTACTTATGCCCCATCTTCCAGGAAGTTTCACGAGAAAATAGTACAGGAAAAAGGTTCCGGAAATGGCCTGCAATGTGCCCCATGTGCCCCCGAACGCTGCTGCAGCCGGATAATCTCATCCGGCAACGGTTAAATACGGTAAAAGGCAATATTCGCTTACGCCGGAAGCCTGGCCTGCAATAAGACCCCGGCTCTTGATCTCGGAGAAAAAAGCACCATGAAACTGCCCCACCTGAACCTCACCTCCTGGATACTGGTTGGTTTCATCATCGGGATCGTCACCGGGTTGGTGTTTGGCGATCTCGTCTCGGTCATGAGACCTTTGAGCGAGGCATTCATCAAGATCTGGCAGATCACGATCCTGCCTTCCGTCGCGCTCTCCCTTATTGTCGGTATCGGGAGCCTGAAACGGGACACGGCAAAAGCAATCGCCCTCAAGGCAGTCCTGCTCCTCCTTTTGTTCTGGGTAATCTGTGTTATCGGGTATTTCTCGTTCCAGCTGGCATTTCCTCCCCGGATGCAGGCCTCGTTCTTCAGTACCCAGCAGCTGGCCGCAATAACACCCGTGAACCTCATCGACCAGTTCATACCGGCAAATCCCTTCCTGTCGCTTGCGGACGGGATTATCCCTGCGACCGTCCTCTTCTGCCTGTTTCTTGGCTTTGCCCTGATGCTGGACGACGGGAGCGGGCCAATCGTGAGCATCCTCCGGGTCCTGCTGCAGGCGCTCGACCGGATGACACACATCATTGCCATGACTTTTCCGTTCGGCATCTTCGTCATCACGGCCGTCACGGCCGGGACCATCACTGTCGAGGGGTTCCTGGATCTCCAGGTATTCCTCATCACCCTCGCTGCTGCCGCAGTCCTGCTCGGCCTCGTTGTCATGCCGCTCCTGATCACGTGTTTTACCACGTTTCGCTACCGGGATATCCTTGCCGCCGCTTCGAGGGCGATGCTCCTCGCATTCTCGACCGGCACTGAATTCATCACCCTGCCACTGATCTCCGAAGGGGTGGAGAAACTTTTCCGGGGCAAGGTCTGGGATCCCGATACCCATAACGTGAGCGAGGACGAGGCAAAAGACCGGAAAGATGATCCGGACAAAACAGAGGTCCGGTCGTACCAGCGAGATCCTGGTCCCGGTCGCCTATACCTTCCCGCTGCTTGGCGGACTCGTCCCCTTTCTCTTTATTCTCTTCGTGGCGTGGCTCTACAAGAACCCGCTGGATCTCATGGACCAGGTACAGCTCATTATCGTGGGAATCCCCAGCTTCTTTGGCTCGTCAAAGCTCTCGGTGATATCGCTCCTTGACCTGATGCGCCTCCCGGAAGATGCGTACAACCTGTACCTCAGCTCGGGGATCCTGCGGCAGGCCTTCGTTGCCCCCCTGAGCGTGATATCGATCTTCTCGTTCTCGACCATTACCATCGCCCTCACCACGAACCATGCCAAATTCCGGTGGAAGCGGGCGATCCTCTCGGTCATCACCGTCGTCGTTCTCGCCGCACTCCTGATTGCCGGGCTGCACGCAGGCTTTGCCCAGATGCTGAACGGTACGTATCACGGCGGGGACCAGATCTCCAATATCGAGCTGCCCACCGATCTGGAAGGAAGAAGGCTTGACAGGTCGTGAACACAACGGTCTACCTGCACAAGGAAGATGTGCCGGTGGTCGCTCCCCTGGCACCCGGCCCGCAGGATGAGATCCGGCAGATCCGGGAGAGGGGCGTGCTCCGTGTCGGGTATAACAAGAACAACGTCCCGTTCGTATTCTTTAATGGCAAAGGCGAACTGGTGGGGTATGACGTGGAGATGGCCTATGACCTCGCCCGGACCCTGAATGTCTCCCGGATCGAGTTTGTTCCCATCACGGGGACTACCCTTACCGAATCGCTTGACAGCGGTTACTGCGACATCATCATGTCCGCAGTCGTGGTGAATGCCGACAGGCTCGACGAGATGAAATTCAGCGACCCGACCGTGACCGTCCACCTTGCATTCGTTGTGCCGGACGGGAAAAAGGAGGAATTCACGCAGCTTTCTGACGTGAAGATGATGGAGGGCCTGAGGGTTGCCGTGTACAACAACACAGCACTTGTCCCGGTAGCAAAGCAGCTGTTGCCCGTAGCGACGATCGTCCCAATCGATACCAAGGAGGAGTTCTTCGAAGAGAAGAAGGCAGATGTCCTCATGATCCCCGCCGAGGAGGGGTATACCCTGACCCTGGAGTACCCGTTCTTCGATGTGGCCATCATCCAGCCGTACGATTCCTACCAGATGACGTACGGGTACCCGATAGCAAAGGACAGCAGCGATTCCTACCTCCTCGCGCTCAACTACTGGATCCGGATGGAGAAGGATTACGGGATGCTTGACAAAAAGTACGATTACTGGGTGCTTGGCAAAATTCCGGGATCAGTTGAACCCCGCTGGTCCGTGGTGCGAAACGTGCTGCACTGGGAAGCGTGATTTTTTTTAAGCCGGGGCGCAAACGGCCTGCTGTTGCACCACTACTCCGGTGGCTGCAAGTTTCCGAACCTCAGGGGAACCGGGGAGATACGAAGGAGAATATGGACCAAGGAAATGCAGTTCCCGGTAAGCCTGAGTCCCGACCTCTTTTTATCCGGAGTTAACCTCTCTCCCCGGGTAATTACGGCCGGTTCACCGGCTGCCTGCGTTCACCCACCTGCTGGCGCCACATTGCGTAATACAGACCCTTCTGTTCGAGAAGACTCGCGTGAGAACCGGTCTCAATGATCTTCCCCTGCTCCAGCACGTAGATTACATCCGCATGCATAATCGTCGACAACCGGTGAGCGATCAACAGGGAGATCTGGTCCTTGCTCATGGAAATATTCCGGATGGTATTGGTGATATCCTCCTCGGTTAACGAATCCAGTGCTGACGTCGCCTCATCAAAGATCAACAGCCGGGGATGACGTAAAAGGGCCCTCGCAATGGAAATACGCTGCTTCTCCCCGCCCGACAAATTCATACCACTCTCGCCAATAACCGTATCGATACCCTGGGCAGAGCTGGCGAGCAGGTTATCGCATGCCGCCTTGTGCAAAGCATCCATAATCTGCCCGTCAGTCGCGTCCGGCTGGACGAACAGGAGATTCTCCTTAATGGTACCGGCAAACAACTGGGGGTCCTGCGCCACAAAACCGATCTGCCGCCGTAACGGGTTATACCGTATCTGGGAAGAGGGATGGCCATTGAAATAAATCTCACCGCTCACCGGGCTGTACAACCCCAGCAGGAGCTTGACCAGCGTGGACTTGCCCGCACCCGAAGGTCCCACAAATGCGATCGTCTCACCGGTCTTTACCTCAAATGAGATCCCATCAACGGCGTTAAAATTTGCAGTTTTATGATGGAACACGACATTTTCAAAACGGATATCCGAGAGCTCATCGATCTCAAGGGGATTTTCCACATTTTGTTCAATGGGCTTTTGCATCAGTTCATCGAAATATTTCACGGACGCTTCGACCTCATTATAACTGATAATGATACTGCCAAGGTCCTGCAGAGGCCCGAAAATGATCGTTGCGATGAACTGCATCGAGATCAATTCTCCGGTCGTTAGGACTTTTCTAAAAATCAACCAGAGGAGGATAAACAATATCGACTGCTTAAGGATCGCAAGCGTCGTTCCCTGCAGGAACGTCAGCAGACGGATCCTTTTTACTTTTATCATCTCAAGATTGAAAATTTTCAGGTTATTGTCCCACATTCTCCGTATCTCGGGATAGGTCAGGCCAAGACTTTTTACCAGTTCGATGTTCCGGAGGGATTCCGTAATCGCTCCCGCTATTTTATAGGTCTCAAGATTGATCGACCGTTGCGTCACCTTGATCTGTTTGCTTAATAACCCGGTGAGCGTCCCGAGCACGACAATACCTACAATAAAAACCGGTATCAGCAGCCAGTTCTTGGTAACCGAATACCCGATAAGAAAACAAATCCCGACGACCGTAGAGAAGACAACGTTGATGAACAGGTTGATGAATACCTGGGTATCGGCCCTCACGTTCTGCAATACCGATAACGTTTCACCGCTCCGTTGTTCCTCATACTCATCATAGGTTAAACGAAGCGTCTGCTGCAGCCCGTCATTGAAGATCTGCATGCCAAATTTTTTTACTGCCAGTCGTGAGAAATAGTCCTGGAACGCTGTTGTAACCTGGGCAAGCACGGCAACAGAGACCGCTACCGCCAGCCAGAACAGCACCCCTTTGATCAGGACCTCTTCGGGGCTGTTTGCCGGGTTTAAGGCATAATCATCAATAATCTTCCCGAAAATAAGCGGATCGACAAGGTTCAAGAGCTCGCTGATGCCTGCCAGAACAAGGGCAACAACAATCAGCCATTTTTGCGGCTTCAGATACTTCCAGAGGACACTCATTTTTGTTGGATTATGACGTAACCGTTGTGGTACCCCACATAATAATTGTGCACATTCTGTTCCGGTTTTTTATGCAGTTCATTCCAGAAGACAAAATCCCTGAGAACGGGATATATGATGAAGAGAGATTAAAAGTATTGTTTGCCAGGGTAAGAGCTCATCTCACCCCTCCCAAAAAACGACAGGCTGTACAGAAAAATAATCAACCTTCAGAGCAGAGCTGGTGTCATGCGACGGATTCCGGTAACGACCGTGCCTGTTGACGATGTAACGCTGGCGTACCGGGAATATGGTTCCGGGTATCCGGTTGTTTTTATCAACGGGCTGGGGTCAACGATGGAGATGTGGAACCCCCCGGTCATCGAAAAAATCGCCCGGCATTTCCGGGTCATCATCTTTGATAACCGTGGCATTGGATCTTCCAGCCCATCGGACACACCGTTCTCCATTCCCCTGTTTGCCCGGGATACTGCAGCCCTGATGGATGCGCTTGGCATCACCTCTGCCCATATCATCGGTCACTCCATGGGAGCCTCCATTGCGCAGGAACTTGCGCTCAGCGTTCCGTCAAAAGTTACCCGGCTCATCCTTGTTTCCGGCACCTGCGGAGGGCCCGAAGCAGTGCAGATGGAGGCAGAGACCCTCCGCCGGCTAACGGATAAGAGCGGGACCCTGCAGGACAACGTCAACCGGATGTTTTCTCTGCTCTTCCCCGCACCATGGCTTGCGCTCCATGATCCTGCCGGATATTGCCCCGAAGTTGATGAGATGCCGGGAGATGAAATTGTGGCACGACAGGCAACGGCGTTCTCTGTATGGGAGGGGTCCTTCTCCCGCCTCGGGGCAGTCCGTTCGCCAACCCTTGTTATCACCGGCTCGGAAGACGTGATTATCCCGCCCGCAAACTCCCGTATTCTCCACGAAAGTATCCCCGGCTCGGAGCTGGTCGAAATACCCGGTGCCGGTCACGGCCTGATGTACCAATGCCCGGAACAGTTCTGCGAGTGCGTACTGGAGTTTCTTAACCGCTAAAAAAATCCTCGTGGCAACAAATTTATTTTCTTTTTATGACAGGAATGTTGCGGGGTAGAGAAAAAAGTCTAGTGCCTGACGCAATAGTACCCGCCGCGGAGATGGTGCTTGGTGAAGAGCTCGCAGGCCGGGCAGAAGCAGCCAATCTCTTTCATGGATGTGGCCGAGGAACCCCCGCATGCGCAGAAGAGTTCGGTGGGCTGGAATTTTTCAAGGGAATGGCGCTTGTAGTTCTGGCAGTTCGGGCAGTATTTCCTGCAGATCTGCCGGTTCTCTTCGGTATTCTCTACGACGGGTTTGTTGGAACTGAACATGGTAAAAAAGGTGTGCGATTATGGATAATAGACTTTTTATTTTGTTTTGCAGCAGAAAACTAAAAAAAAATATGGTCAGGAGAAGCTGATAATCGCGTTGTTTTCAGGAAGCTTGTCAGTCTGCGGCACCGGCGCTTTGAAAAAGACGATAAAGTTGCCAAACTCCGACCAGAGCTGGTTCATGGTGTATCCCGGGGAAGACTGCCTTTCCACTGCAAGGGTCTGGTTGACCATACCGGTCACATTAAATGAACGGTACACGTGGGGATAGCCCTCGGCGCCTAAAAACGACGGGGTGTCGGTCACGACCTGGAAGTGGAGGTGCGGGAGGTCGGAGTTCCCGCTATTGCCCATCAGGCCGATCACCTGTCCTTCTTTGACGGTATCGCCTGCTTTTACCCGGACCGAACCGTTGACCATGTGGGCATAGCAGGCATACTTCTTGTTCCCGATATCTTCGATGACATAGTTTCCTGCTGCAGTGTCAATCGTGGCCGGTGGGGCGGAGTAGATCGTTTCGATATCAGGAAGACCGTCACCGGCAGCGACAACCGTCCCGTCCGCAACCGCATGGATTTCCTTGCCAAACCCGTAGTAATTTCTTGCAAGCGTCGCATTGCCAGCTACAGCCTGCCCGGTCACCGGGTCGATGAGGATCCAGTCCTGGGCATACCGCTGGGGGACCCGGGTCACCCCGTTCATCGTGATCTGGGCACCGAAATGGTGGGTCAGGGGCGATGTGGTCTCCATGGCAAGCCAGCCCGTTCCCTGCATCGGGGCACCGATAACCACCGGGGCCTCGTCTTTGCGCACAGCAACATCAGCTCCGGTAATCGTGAGCGGGGGCAGGCCATCGGAAGTCCGGTTCAGGGTGATCCGGTGGGTGAGCCGGTCCGGCACGGCATCAGGGCTGACCACAAACCAGATCGATATCCGGGGCAGGGGGAGTTTTCCCGTACCGTTCTGGAGCTCGGCCGGTGTTGGCGGTGGGACAGATGCCGGGTGGTACAGGGCAGCCAGCAGGGCGCCGTCTGCGGTATAGAGGGTCTTGCCGGTGGCCGGGTCAAGGACATCTACTTTCTCAACAACCGGTACCTGGCCAGCGGCTGGCACCAGCTCGATCTCGTAGGCGAGGTTAATCCCGTTCTGGCTGGGGACCGGGATCGGCGCAACCGGAACGGTCATGTTCACGATCGGGGCCGCAGGCGGCGGGTTGCTGCACCGCTGCCGGTTGCGTACATCCTGACCCAAGCACTGCTGCAATCACAATAATGGCAATAAAAACCTTCAGAACTGCTGACATGGTGATAACATACGGTTGTTGGTTTTGTGGGAGATAAAAAGTGTGCCGGAAATCCGGGTGCCGGTTTCCGCGGATGTCATTGATGACTGGTCAGACATTATTGATATTTAATCCCGTCCGGGCCGATCAGCCATCGTCAGGAGGAACCATTCGTATCCGAGGCAGGGAGAAACAGTGGATGAGCATAAGGTTCCGGTACCATGCCTGCTGCTGCCCGGTACCCAAGAATCCTCTTAATCCCTCGAGAACGGGCCGATCTCTGCGGAGTCAAATCCGGTAACTGCTCCCGACGGGCTGGTCTGGAAGGTGAGATAGCCGACCTGGTCGTCCGGGTTCGGGAACGAGAGATACCAGGTATTGTTCGTCACAGTGCATGAGGGTTCCCGGGGTACTTGTCCGGCCCGAGCTGGATGGTCATGTTCCCGGCATCCGGACCCTGGTCTCACCAGCATGGTGCCGTACAGGTCGCTCTTGTACGTTCCCGCGATGGCGGACGGGGCGATCGTTGCCGGGCTTGCATCTGCAGGCCGTTCGACGGATTCTTGATGAGCGAGTTCCACCCGGCCTGGTTGACCTTCTCCCGGGCCTGCAGGTCAACACCGCTCTTCCCGATGTACCGCTCGAGGAACTCGTCCCGGACCGCCTCGGGGAATGACCGTCAGCTGCTTGTTGGCGATGACCACAAGGCCGGTCTTCTTTCCGGGGATGAGGATCACGATCGAGCGGACGCCGTCAAGCGCCCCGTTCTTCTCGATGACCCGCTCGCCAAGGAAGTTGTACGAGTCGCAGCCAAGGCCGACTGCCCCGTTCAGGTCGTTCAAGGGCCCGCTGTGCCCTGCGACAAGGCTTGCGGCATGGATCTCCTTTACGGTCTTCGGGGTGAGGACCTGCTTCCCGTCAACCGAGCCGTCGTTCAGCATCATCCGCAGCCACTGCGTCATGTCCCGGCCGGTGGAGACCACCTGGCCGGCAGCGGGGAACCCTGCCTCTTCGAGCGGTATGGTGTGGATATCTCCCGGGGCACCGCCATGGCCGGAGACATGGTTGTCATCGAGGTACAGGGTTTCCGGGTGGGCCCCCGACCGCGTCATGCCGAGCGGTTGGATGATCCGGGCATCGGTTAGGTCCTCCCAGCTCCGGTTGTCCACTTTTGCCGCAGCTTCCCCGGCGATGAAGAAACCTGCATTCGAGTAGAATGTACTTCTCCCGGAAACTGGTGCCGGGCTGCAGGTAGCGCATCCGCTCCAGCATATCGCTGTTGGAGTACCCGAGCCTGCCCAGCAGGTCGCCGTCGAAATGTTTGAATCCCGTGCGGTGGGCGAGCAGGTCGCGGAGGGTCGCGTGCTCCCCGGCGTACGTGTCTTTCAGCGCAAAACCCGGCAGGTACGTGACAACGGGTGTGTCCCAGTCAAGTTTCCCCTCGTCGACAAGAGTGCCGACCGCACCGGCGGTGACATACTTGGAGACCGATGCGATCTGGAAGCGGGTGTCGGGGTCGACCTTTCCGGTTTCCCGATCTCCCGGACGCCGAACCCTTTCAGGTACACGACGGTGTCGTTCTCGACAATGCCGACAACGGCACCCGGTACTTCGTACTCAGCCATTTTCTGGGTGACAAAATCATCAAAGCCGTCAAGTTTTCCGGGGCTTTTTGGTTGTTGCGCACCAACACAACCGGCGAGAAAAATCATGCAGACCAGAAGGGCGGTTACGAGGGACAGAAATGCGAAGAGCAGGACAGGGGATCTCATGAACGGGAGATTGCAGTTGTCTGGTAAAATAAACTTCTGATTTTTCTCCAGCTTTCACCGAATGAATAGAGTGGATTGCCGGTGTAAACGTATGAATGCCGTATATGCGTGGGCATAAATAACCGGACAGATAAGAAACGCATATCGGCATGCAGAAAGCGGTTCGGCACCCTGCCGTGGAAGGTTCTGCATTTTGTGTGAGGCGGGACAGTGGAAAGAAAAGGGATCTACACGGGATTAGCGGGAATTCTCGTTGTTATAGTGATTCTCGGCATCGGCATGAGTACGATAAATTCCTTTGATGAGAGCAGTAACAACGCCACAGTCACGGTGACGCAGGGAGACACTGTCGCCATCTCGCTCGGGGAGAACCCGTCAACAGGATTCCGCTGGGTCGTAAACGTGACACCCGGGCTTGCAATCACCGGTGATACATACGGATCCGGAAATCCGGTCGGGGAGATGATGGGAATGGTGGGAGTTGGCGGGACCCGCACCTGGCACCTCACCGCTCTCCAGGCCGGCAGCCAGACGTTCAGCGCCGTTAAGGTCCGGGCAGACGTACCCTACCCGGTGAATACCTATTCGATTACCTTCCAGGTCAGTCAACCGGTAATTGTTCCGTGATGCAGACCTGAATGGCGGAGGCTGGCTAAAAACTTGTCAGGGTCTATAAAAAATTTATTATAGTGCTGTACCAATTCACATGCAAGGTGAGTGGATGAAACGGCAGTATCTGTTCTGGGCAGTTGTATCCGCACTGATTATTCTTGCCATTATTCCCGGGAGCTCTGCGGGCGGGCTGATGGCATCGTTCTCTCAGTTTCCCAATATCGTATCCGGGCAGGGAGGCATCGGTTGACCTCAACCCGGTATTAACCGGGGGCACGCCACCTTATCATTGCGCACTCCACCCCGGTGAAAGCCTGCCTGATGGACTGGTGTTAAGCGACGACTGCATCATCTCCGGCATGCATACGCGTTGCGTCCGGCTCCACTGAAGAAGTTTCTGCCCCCTTTACCGTCCTTGTTCAGGATTCCGCCAGCCCGCCAGCTGCAACCAGTTTCAAAATTTCGATCTATGACGAGGGCTCAGGCTCCGACCCTCCTTCCGCAAACCGGTCAATGTACAGAAAAAACGCAGTGCACGACAAAGATAGCCGGTGCAACTGGCGGCAACCCACCATACCATTACCAGTCCGGCTCATTTGCTGATGGTGCCCCGCCACTGGGTATGATAATCGACCTGAACGGCGACCTGACCGGAAAGGCACCGGCAGCAGGCAGGTATACGTTCAGCGTATGCGTTGTCGATTCCATCGGTGAGTCTGACTGCGGGCAATCATCGGCCATTATCAGTGCAGCACCAACCCCTACTCCTACACCAGAAGTCTCATCACCCAATTGGATCTTGGATTTCTTTGCCAATTTTGGGAATGCAATCGGGAATTTTTTTGGGTTAAACCCGGTGCCAACTCCCGAGCCGACAGAAGTCCCGCAGGTCACCTGCCCCAGCGGGTACTACCCGTGTAATGCCGGATGTATGCCGGACGGCAGCCTGTGTCACCAGGAAACCCTGCGGCCTACGACGGCCAGGACTTCTCAACCTACAGTGCGGCCCACCATAAAACCTACGCAGCAGAGTACCATCAGCGGAATATGCTCTCCGATGATCCAGCTCCCCCGGTGCGAGGTCGAAGCCTGCTCGTATATCGGCCCCAATGGCGAAGCAGAAGTCTATTACCACACCTCGCGGGGAAACTTCTACTGCACCGGTAACAGTGAGAGCATAGATTGCACAGCCGCCGCACAAAGAGCTGTTGAAGCCTGCACCTGATATACGGCTCTAAAAAAAACGTGCTGTAATCAGTATACCGGAATAGCCCGGTCAAGGGAAGAACGTTCAGGATATTTTTTCCCACGTACATGCTTACGGAAATCAGTAATGGAAAAATGGGTGTCAGGTTATCCACATAAACGCCCGGTTCTCATCCTGCAAAGGCACTGCACGCAGAAAAAAATGACACAATCGTCAAATTCAAAATACACACATCTTCGATCTTCCCCTTTTAGCCCCTCCCCGGCAGAAAAAATCGCTTTACATTAAAATGATAATAAAACCATAAATGCCAGTGAGGCAATTCACTGTCAGGTACCGTGGTATCATGCACAGGTCTGTTTTCCTGCTCGTTATCTCACTTATCCTCATTGCAGGGATCATCATTTCTACTGGTTGTGTACAGCAATCTGCCCCCCAACAGAGCATAACCACTCCGGCAACAGGGAGTCCGGCACCGGTCCCCGATCTCTTAAGCACGGTACCGGATGTCCGGCAGAGCCAACCATACTCCTGCGGTGCGGCCAGCCTGCAGGCAGTCTTCAATTACTGGGGTATTGACATGCGTGAGGGCGTCCTTATGCAGGAACTTAACACCACCCCCCAAGCTGGCACGCCCCCTGAGTCGATTGTCCGGGTGGCCCGAGCTCATGGTCTGCAGGCTGAGCTGCGGACAAACCTCACGCTTACTGATCTCGAACGGGCCAATGTCAACAAGGTCCCGGTGATCATCGCGTGCCAGGCATGGTCAGACGTCAGCCCCGCACATCTCCCGTGGGACAAGGACTGGGAAGACGGGCACTACATGGTCGTGATCGGGCTGGATGCCGATAATATTTATTTCGAGGACCCGGCGATGCTCGGCACCCGCGGCATGATCCCCCGGCAGGAGTTCCTCTCCCGCTGGCATGACTACGAAGGAGCAGCACCGTTTGGTCCGGACTCGACCGTACTGAACCATGCCGGAATTTTTATTACGGGCAGTACACCCGCAGCGTACCCGGCATTCACGTATGTTGCCTGATGCCGGTCAGCATTCTTTCTGACCTGCAGGATTTAAGGGAAGTGACAAGGAGAAACACCTATCATTCCCCTGTCCCATTTTTTACCGATGCGAGAACGTCCGTGCGGATTTTTACTATTGTATCCATCGACGTTCCCAGTGAATTCAGGTTAAAGGTCACGTAGGTATCCTTCTCCGGCACGTAATACCAGAACGTAAACGACCCGGGATATCCGCCGGTATGACCCTGCACGGTGAGGTTTACCGGTGCGATAACCCCGGTGGTATACCCAAGACCATAGCCAGCCGGCCCCGACTGCGGAGTGGGTGTCTGCATGTCAGCAAGCGACGCTTTGCTGATGAGTTTTCCTTCCCGGAGCGCCCGGTGGAAGCGGTTGAGGTCGGCAGTCGTGCTCACGATATCGCCTGCCCCACGGTCAAACTGGACGTAGAGGTCGGTGAAATCCATAACCGTGCCATTGGGGCCGGGCATGGTGGCAGTCATATGGGGCCCGGGAATGTGGTTGGTATGCTCAAAGAAGGTGTCGTTGAGGCCCAACGGGACAAAGATGGTCCGGGTCGCGTAGTCCTCGTAAGGTACGCCTGAGGCCTTGTCGACAATGAGGGTGAGGAGGATATAGTTCACGTTCGAGTAGGTATAATTTGTTCCCGGCGGGTAGAGCGGGCTCGCGTTTATACCCTGGAAAAGACCGGTCTGGTAGGGCACCGGCGTGTCAGGGTCCTGGTATTCCGCAAGGTTAATCGAGGTCTCGTTATAATCGGCGATGCCGCTCGTATGGTCGAGGAGCTGGCGGATGGTGATTGCATGACCGTTTGGGATCTGTGCAACGAGATCAGCCGGCAGCCAGCGGTCGATGGGGTCATCAAGCGAGAGTTTCCCGTCTTCTGCAAGTTTCTGGACCGCCACGCTCGTGAAGGTCTTTGAAACGCTGGCAATTAAAAAGCGCATGCCGGGTTGTGCCGGTTCACCCGTAATGGGGGATGCGTTTCCCGTCGCGGAATTCCAGGTCCACTGCGGCGTTGCAATCCCGATCTGCATACCGGGAATGCCGGTATCCCGGAGAGCGTTATCGATGGTGCGCTGGAGATCGGCGCTGACGGTTGAGGGTGGGGGGTTCTGTCCGCTACCAACCGCTGGTTGCCCGGGAGTTACCGGTTGCGTGCAACCGGCAGAGACAATTGCTGCAATGACGATAAGGAGAATAAGAATATGACGAACAGGAAACATGATTGTGCCGTTCGAACGGTTGTTTTCATGAAGTAATAAGATATTGTTTTTTTAAAGACCCGGCTATCCACAGGTGTTTGCGGGAATGTCTGAACTCCTTAAAAAAAATCTCCCGGCTGACCCCTGGATGCTTTTTACCGGAAAGGAAGTGAAGAAGTGTTTTTATTTTTGTAACCTATCGCAACACTTATGCTCCAAAACATCCAGAGCACCCGATTATGGGTGACATAATTGACAATCCCCGGCTCCGGGACCGGAAGTTTGTCTTTACCGACCGTCACGATGCGGGACGGCAACTGGGAACACTGGTAAAAACTCTTCCCGGCATCAGCAATCCGCTGGTACTCGCCATTCCGGCAGGTGGCGTCCCGGTTGGCAGGGAAGTTGCCGCGGCGCTCGGGGCACCGCTTTCGCTTGCCATAGTGCGAAAGATAAGGATACCCGGCACTACGGAGTCGGGTTTCGGCGCAGTTACCTGGGATGGTCAGGTCGTAATCAACGAACCGCTCCGGGACGCATTGGGCCTTTTAGATGCGGACGTGAATGCCGCAGTGACACAGACCCGGGAAAATGTCAATGCACGGGTCGCCTTGTTTGCCGGCGGGAACCCGGTGCCGGCGATGGAAGGAAAAACCGTCATCCTTACCGATGATGGTCTTGCATCAGGGTTCACGATGCTCGCCGCACTGCAGGCAATCCGCCGGCGGAACCCTGCCCGCATTGTTGTCGCCGTCCCCACCGCGTCCGCATCGTCAGCGCTGCTTGTGTCCCGCAAGTCAGATCTCCTGGTCTGCGCAAACATCCGTTCCGGCCGGACATTTGCGGTTGCCGATGCGTACCAGAGCTGGTATGACCTCGAAGATCGTGAGGTTATGGAAGAACTGTCCGGGCATTCGATGAATGTCCTGCCTGCCCGTGATGAGAGGAAGAGATCATCATGATACTGCAGCGATGGCAGGGAATTATCCCCGCGAGGGCAGAGGGGGATCTGCATATGAGAATCGCAAACGCGGGAAGAGTTGTTGTATGACAGTACCGGATTTCACGCGACAAATGACACCGGGCGGGAACCGCGAGCTGGCCCGTAAATTCCTCATGGACTTTGCTCAGGTTACCGGTCTTGAGCCGGAAGTCAGCCACCCCCGCCGGTATCTCTGGACTGATGCGTTTGCCGTGTGCACCTGCCTTGGGCTGTTCCAGAAGACCGGCAAGACGGACTGCCGCGAACTGGCGCTGCGCCTCATCGGGCAGGTGCACCACACCCTGGGGCAGTACCGTGACGACGATACGCGGACGGGCTGGATCAACGGCCTTTCTTCTGTCGACGGCGAGATGCACCCGACTGCTGGGGGCCTGCGGATTGGAAAATCCCTGCCCGAGCGTCGCATGGGAGAGCCCTATAATGAACAGCGGGAATGGGACCAGGACGGCCAGTATTTTCATTACCTGACAAAGTGGATGCATGCCCTTACTTGTGCCACAAAGGTCACGGGCAACCCGGTCTATCGTACCTGGGCGGTCGAGCTTGCCCGCACTGCGCATGCCCGGTTTACGTACCTCCCGGCATACGGGACCAGAAAACGGATGTACTGGAAGATGAGCACCGATCTTACGCGGCCGCTCGTCACGTCCATGGGCCAGCACGACCCACTCGATGGCCTTGTCACGTATCGGGAGATACAGCATGACGCCGGGACAGGTGACGGTCAGGTACAACTGGTCCTTGTACAGGAGATCGCAGAAATCGCTGATATCGGCCACAACCTGCCGCTTGCCACTGACGATCCGCTTGGCATCGGCGGGCTTCTTTTTGATGCGACACGGGTCGCCCGTCTGGCTGTACAAAACAGCCCGGTGAATCCGGACCTGCTTGAACGAGTCATGGATTCTGCTTTAACGGGGCTTGAGTCCTTTGCTGTCTCCGGTTCACTGGAACTTCCGGCCCGGTACCGGCTCGCGTTCCGCGAACTTGGTCTTTCCATCGGTATTGTGGGCATTGAATACCTGCCATCATTGATCCAGGAAAACCCGCACCTGTCTAAAAGGGCGGGTTCCCTTCTTCACCGGGTAGAGGCGCTCAAAAAATACGTTCCTTTAAGAAAATCCATCGAAGAGTTCTGGCTGGTGGGGAAAAACCGTGAGTCCGTAACCTGGACTGAGCACCAGGATATCAACACGGTCATGCTTGCGACCAGTCTTGCTCCGGACGGATTTTTGGAGATGTGACTGTTATAAAAAACTGAGTTCATCCTGAACCGGTGACCCAAATATTCATTTACCAAAAAATCTTTCAATTCCTATAAGTAGACCTGGCACAACTCCATCAAAGTTTGTGGCAGAATTCAAAAATAAGGTGAAAAATTGAAAAAGGCAGGATTGCTTCTCTGCACAGCGGTAGGAATATGTATTCTTTTTGTACTTTTCAGTGGGTGCCTTGACAGTTTAACAAATGACTTTTCCGGGGGTGGCGGGGGAAATTCCGGGTCGTGCGGTGCCGGCTCTCATATCTACACGACCAGTTATGGCCATTGCTGTCCTGACGGCTATCCTTATTATTACGCAGACACATGTCATTCGCAGAATGTCAGCGGGAGCACAACCTGCCCGGCCGGGTATGCGGTATATACTACAAGCCAGGGACATTGCTGCCCGTCAGGGTACACCCATTACTACGATGGTTCATGCCACCCGTGTGCCCAAGGGTATTATCACTATGACACCAGTGCCGGTTACTGCTGTCCGGAGGGGTACCCGTATTACTATGGGGGCACATGCCATTCGCAGTCATCGGGAACGAATGCCGCGCCCCAGAACAACGTGCAGGTAGACGCCCGCACCGGTTGCCCGGCCACCTATGACCTTCAATGTTCAGGGTGGATATCGGGTACCAGCTGCCAGATCCAATCCTGTACCTGTTACTGGAGTGCCATCAACGGCGACACGACCGCAGCATATTATCACACCTCGGACAATGCATACTTTCCCTGCACCGGCGCCGGTCAGACCATTAACTGCATGGCCGCTGCAGAAGCAGCTGCACAGCACTGTGGTTAACACATGACCTCTCTGAAAGGATGTATTAATTGGATTTTCCCGCCAACAAAAATAAATACAAAAAAATAACTCAAAATAGGAGGAAGGTTCGATAAGAAAAAGAGGGGATCAGGGCATTCCAGGTAGCGGAAATCCAGCACAACCCCAAGTCTCAAATCTATAAAACGTAACCTTCCATCTTTAAGGAAGCCGTAATTTCGGACCGACTGTGAGCCAGACGTAGACCGGGAGTGGGCGCCTCCGTAGACGGGTATCATCTGACGGCCGTATGGTAGAGAGCGGCAAAATATGCGCGAGAGCATTAAGATTGGGGATGGTGGTCAGGATTACTAAAGAGCAGAGACGTGCACCGGGCTACCGGAAAAGGTCGTGGAGAGAGAACCGGTACTGGCCGAGTTTCCCGTCAAAATGTGATGCCCCGATATACATGACCGCCCCGGTTTCCGCTGGCGGCCTCAATACCGGTTTTCATCGCCTGCCGGATGGAGGGCTCATCGATGCCGTTTAAGACAATCTCATAGACAGACTTCACGCCGTCCGGGACAAGCGAATCAGGGATACAGTGCCTTTAAAGTCGGGCACCAGCGATGACTGGTGCTTGCCGGCATCGGGAAACGGTAATTGATGCAGCCGACCTTGGAACCGCTCGCAACAATGCCGCCCGCAAAACTCGTGATGACGCCATGCATCCCGGTGATCTTATCGCGGGCTGCTTCGGCACCGGCAAGAGCGGACTGCTGGTCTTTACCCATCACAAGGAAGTTGCCGCCGGCAATGCCCTTCACCGTCCCAAACCGTTCTTCTCCCACGTACTCGCCTGCCATCACCGGGATCTTCCAGCACTTTCGGCCGCCGATGACGCACCGCTCTTCATACCGGTCCCCGAAATAGTGCATTCTTGTGTAAAACCGGGATCTGGCATCAGGAAACCCGTCAAAGGCAGAAGCGGTCGGGGTCGGGAGAATGCATTGGGAAACCCGTGCTGCGACATTGGAACGCATGTTCTTTTTATCGGCGCAGATCAGAATCGAGCACCCTGCCCTGCCATCCGGGGTCTCATCAGACGTGAGATCCCGTTCAATCCCGGCTTCGCAGGGGCAGCCGATTTTTGAGGTCGCAAAACCGGTCGCTTCTACCGCTGCCTTGTACGCCCAGTCCCTGGTCGCTGCCGTGATGATGACCCGCGAGAGCCAGACCGGGAATGCCTCGGCAAACGTGTCAAGGATTTTTGTTCCGTTGATCTCCACCGCGTACCCCTCCCTGTGGATACACTATGCCTTCCTCGGTGATGATATAGTCCATCCGGATATCGTTTTCATCGACCGGCAGGTTCCCGAATTCCTGGCAGGCAAACGCGATCCCGATCTTCTTCAGTTTCCGGTTTTGTGAGAGGAACCGGTCATAATAACCGGCACCGTACCCGATTCTTCCTCCAGTGCGGTCAAACCCGAGCATCGGGAGGATGATTGTGTCAATGTCCTCCGCCAGTGCCGGGATTTCGCTGCCGATGGGTTCAGGAACGCCAAACGTGCTGGGAACAAGTGCGGAGAGATCGCGTAAATAGGAGAGCCTGAGACTGACGTCCTCCTTGACGATGATCGGGACAACAACCGGATTAGCCCGCGAAAACAGTGCCATGATCAATGGCCGGGTATTGACCTCTTTTTCCTTTGAGGTAAAGACCATGACCGTCTCGCCATCATCGATAAGCTTCATGAGATGATGGCAAATGAGATGACTTTTACTCAGCCGGTCTTCCGGTATCATCGCATCCTTTCTCTGGCGCAGGATCTGCCGCACAAGGTTTTTCTGCTCCCTCATGGGCAGTAGTATAACGGCGTCGTATTTATGGTTTTATATGTTTCGTAACCGGATACCCGGATGCATTACCCTGACCTGCCCTGTCACCATACCGGTTAACCTTCAAGGGAGACGGTAATCCGGTCCAAGGTCACTCTTGACAGGATACCGTCAAAAGAGAGGTATATATTATCGCCCGACAACCGATGACATGCCAGATGGCACCTCCGTGAAGAGGTCCCGGGAAGGAAAACCATGCAGAAAAAGACCGTGAGGGATGTAGAGGTTTGTGGGAAACGGGTGCTCGTGAGAGCGGATTTCAATGTGCCCATGGACCCGGACGGCAGAATCGAAGACGACACCCGGATACGGGCCTGCATTCCCACAATTACCTACCTGATCGATCACCATGCCCGGGTCATCCTCTGCTCACATCTCGGCAGACCGCATGGCAGGGTGGACGAACACCTGCGGCTGGGGCCGGTTGCCCGGCGCCTCTCGGAGCTCCTGCAAAGACCGGTGGAACCCCTGCGGGAAGCAACCGGGCCCGGGGTTGTGCGGGCCGTGTCCGAAATGGCGAACGGGGAAGTCATCCTGCTTGAAAACCTGAGGTTTTACCCGGGGGAAGAGGCAAACGATCCGGAATTTGCCCGGGGACTTGCGAGTCTTGCCGATCTCGTGGTCAATGATGCCTTTGGCGCAAGCCACCGGGCACATGCATCGGTGGTCGGGGTGACCGCATTTCTCCCCTGCGTTGCCGGTCTCCTGATGGAAAAAGAGATCGAGGAGCTGGGCAGGCTCCTTGAAGATCCTGCCCGGCCGTTTGCTGCGATCATGGGCGGGGCAAAAGTAAAAGAGAAGATCGGGATCCTGGAAAATATTCTCCCCAAAGTGGATTGTGTCCTTATCGGGGGAGGCATGGCTGCCACATTTTTGATGAGCCGGGGCGATGATGTCGGGACCTCTCCGGTTGAACCCGACAAGATAGAACTGGTCAGGACGATCCTCCAGAAAGCAGAGGCACGTGGAGTGATGGTCATGCTTCCGGTGGACGTGGTTGTTGCCGAAAAACCGGACGCCAGTGCACCTGCCCGGGTGGTGAGAGCCGGGCAGATCCCTGCCGGTTACAGTATCGCTGATATCGGGCCCCTGACCATTTCGGCGTTTGCGAGCGAACTCAAGAAATGCCGGACGGTGGTATGGAACGGGCCGATGGGGGTATTTGAGGTCCCGCAGTTTTCAACCGGGACGACATCGATTGCCACCACCCTTGCCAGCCTCAATGCCACAACGGTAATCGGGGGCGGGTCTACGGCAGAGGCGGTCACCCAGCTCGGGCTTGCCGGCAAAATGACGCATGTCTCCACCGGCGGGGGAGCCTCCCTTCAGTTCCTCTCGGGAAAGACACTGCCGGGAATTGCGGTTCTTGCCGACAAGGAATGAAACTCTTTCGTGGGGGAATTTTTCCGATACCGTGCTCCCGGATAAATACAAGAAAAAAGGTTAGAATATTCTGCCGGTTCACTTCACCGGCCAGAGCGGAATGATCATCGATCCTTTGCCGTAGGTCTCATTGATCACCTGGGCAAGTGCGGTGTAGATGGCAGAGAAACCACACAGGATCCCTTCCCAGCCGGCAATCTGGGTGAATGTCGAATTTCCTGTAAGATCCCCCAGAGCAAGAAGGAAGAAGAGGATTGCAAGCGACGCAAAGACAAACTGCATAGCCCGGTTAAACCGGAGTGTGCCGATGAACATCACCGCGGTGAATACTCCCCACATCGCAAGGTATGCCGCCATCGCTGTCGATGAGGTCTTTTCTCCCAGTCCCATCGCAGGGATCATGATAAGTGCCACCAGAGAAAGCCAGAACAGGCCATAAGAGCAAAATGCCGTCGTTGCAAAGGTATTGCCTTTCTTCCATTCCATCGTCCCGGCGATGAGCTGGGCAATTCCCCCATAAAAAATTCCCATCGCGAGGATCATACTCCCCAGCGTAAATAATCCTGCATTATGAAGGTTCAGCAGGACTGTTGTCATCCCAAAACCCATCAGACCAAGGGGGGCCGGATTACCCGTCATATCGCGGGATATTGCCATAATTTCCGTCTTCTCCGAACTCATTTTTACCAGTCCTTTTTAATGTAACGAATGCTTTTCCCTAGAGCGCTTCAGATTAATGGAGGGCTTTTCGCAGAAATGCGGCAAAGCTTTAACGTTTTCTATGGATTGGGTTATTCTTATTAGTATCTGATGAGAGCCGATCCACCGGGCCATGGCAATTGGTGGATTGCCATTTAAGTAAAAATATTAACAGAGCAAAAAAGAATTTTCCTGCATCCTGGTTCTTTGTTTTAGGATTCTTCCTCATGCTCACCCGAAAAGCGACGCATTTATCATGCCTGATTACGTACTGCTGCTCATAAAGAGGCGACAGGGCAATGATTGAAAAACTTCCAGAGAGTTCAGGCAATGCTATCGGGTTCCGGGTCCGGGGGAAGCTGACCGAAGCAGATTACACGGATCTCCTCATACCGGAGATGGAGAAGGCGATGAGGGAATTTCCCAAGATCAGGGTCTTGTGGGTTATGGAAGACTTTCATGGCTGGACGGTTGGTGGGGCATGGGAGGATTTCCTTCTCGGGCTGAAGTTTTCGGCTGTCGAGAAGATGGCCACGGTCATTGATGATAACTGGGATGAATGGATAACTTTGATGTTCAAGGCATTTGCCGCTTTAACCCACACCAGAACTACGGTTTTTCAAACTGGAGCGTTTGGCAGAAGCATGGGACTGGTTGCGGGCTTAAAAATTTTGGCAGATGGTTGGTGTTAACGACACGGTCACCGATATCCACCACGATCTCGTGGCACAGAGAGCAGAGGTTCCTGTTTTTAACCGTAATATTCATTGCCTCCAAAATTCCTGATAAGAAAGTATGCAGGATATTGTCAGCAGCAGGAAGATGGAGAACGGTATAGTGGTATTCTGGGAAGAGAAGGGTGAGAAGAAATCCGAATCGTTCAATTACACTGAACTCATCGACATGAGGATCAATGCACTCGACCTGCTCGATCGTCCGAAGTCCTATAAAGTCGACAAGGCCGCACACCAGATCATCGTAAAGAAATAAGAGCAGGATTTTAATAATCCATCGTACCAAGCCGGCCAGGTAGTACGGGTCTGGGAGCACCTGCCAAAAAATAATACGGCACAATCTTCGAGAATGCTTCAGTCATTTCTTTGAACGTTTGAAAAAGTCGCCCTGGTACTGATGATCCCCGATCCCTTTTAACGCAATTTAAAGAATACTTCCTACCAATACAAGCCTTTATTGAAGTTCGCATGAGAATGAGGATCTACCATGGTTAGATTAACAGATGAGATCAAGGACTCGCTGACAGGAACAAGGATTGTGTTCCTGGCAACATCATCAAAGGACTGCACGCCAAACGCAGTCCCGATTGGGGCGTTCAAGATCCTCGACGACGAAACGCTTCTTATTTCGGACCAGTTTTTCAACAAAACGCTCAGGAACATGAAAGAGAACCCAAAGGCTGTCATATCCTGGTGGGGAGACAAAGGCGGCTTCCAGATCAAGGGTACCGTGACCATCCACACCCATGGCAAAATTTTCGACGATGACGTCGCGTGGATGAAAGAACTCAAGCCCAACCTGACGCCAAAGTCCGCGGTAGTGATGAAGGTTACCGATGTCTATCACGTCAAGCCCGGCGCCGATGCGGGGAAGAAAATACTTTAATCTTTTTTAATGAACCAAAAAAGACAACAAGAAACTTTTGGTTTTCTCACTTTTCTGTGCTGGGATCCGGTGCGGCATACACCCTGACTACCCCTCCTACAATCACGTGCTCTCTATAAAAAAAAGTGTAACCTCAAAAACACCCGCACCTAGTTTATCCTCTGGATCCTTCCATCGACCGTTTCATTCACCGGTTGCGGCAATGACCCCACGTAGGCAACAAGTGCATCGATATCGTTTGGCCCGTACGTCATGTTCTTTCCTTTTGTAAAGGTCGTGTAACCGTCACCGCCTTCGGCAAGGTAATCCGTCATTGAGATGCTGTACGTCATGTCTGGGTTTAACGGGATACCGCGTATCTTCACATCAGTCACTTTGCTGCCGGCAGGTTGTGCGGCATCCCAGGTATACACAAGCCCCGAGACAAGGAGATTGTGCGGGGGAAGCGGTGTCTCCCACTGTCGTTCAAGGGTCTGCCGGATCTGTTCTCCGGACAGGGTCTCTGACATGATCGTGTCGCCAAACGGCTGGACGGCATACAGGTTGCCCCAGGTAATATTTCCTGCTGACAGGTCTGCACGAATGTCCCCTGAAGTATCAAATCCCACGTCAGTGTTCATCGCGGCCCGCTGCCCGTCCACAACAAGGTCCCCCAGTGCCGATTCCCCGGCAGGGGTCTGGTCCCGGGTAATACTCGTGGCAGCCACACCGATCAACCGGTTCTCTACGGGAGCAAGGACATGTTCGTCCGCTGCAAGGAACGCACTGGCAGCGGGATCCGGGCTGGTGCCGGGAGGCTGGTCTGCATAGGTCGGGACAATCTGCGCAGATTTTTTCACAATATCATCGCTTGCCCGATCTATCGAGAGATCGATATCGGCATACCCCATGCTGTACATGTACGCTTGCGTGACGAGCACGGGTTTATCACCGGCATTTTTCAGGTAGGCGTTGGTAAACTCATGGGTATGGCCGGACAGCACGACATCGACATCGCTGTCAAGCCGGGGAACAATCTGGGCCACCCGCCCGGTCACGGTCCCGTTTGCCTGTGTGGGGCCATCATACGGGGTCTGATTCCCGCCTTCGTGAAGGAGGACAACGATCGCATGAATTCCCTGTTTCTGGATTTCCGGGATATACCGGTTGATGGAATCGGCTTCGTCAAGGAACGTCACCCCTTCGACTTCGGCAGCGTTCTCGAGTTGGGGGGTGCTCTTTGTATCCGCACCGATGAACGCAACACGAACCCCGCTGACGTTTCGCAAGGTGTAGGGTGGAAGGACGGGCGTGCTGTTGACTGTCCAGACCACATTTGCGCACACATAATCTATTTTCGTGCCGGGATATGGATCAACAAGGTGGGTGATACTCGTCGCGCCATTGCCCCCGTATATTTTTCTCAACAGTTCCGGTACACCTTTATCGAACTCATGGTTGCCCAATGTTGCAACCATATTACAGGAGGTATCTGATGAGTCCGACCCGATACTGCAGTATTGGTTTGCATAGCTGTTGAAAAACAACAGTGTCGGCTCGTCAAGGAGGAGCCCGGATTGGGGAGGTGATGCCCCGACGACATCCCCGGGCAGCGCAATGATGGTGCTATCTGCATTCCCCAAAGCCATCGCCGATTTAAGATAGGAAGCAAGTACCGGTATACCCCCAGCCGGGCGTTTATTCAGTTTCTGTCCCGGGGCAGCTGCCCGTGGAAATCGTTGATCGCGAGAATTTTCAGATGAACAGCGGAGTTTGCAGGCAATACCGGGACAGGCCCGGGAAGATACAAGGAGAGTACAACCGGTGCCAGTATGAGAATGCAAAGAATGCAGAGCCCTGCAAGGATCTGTAGCTCGATCGGGATCCGGTCCTGCCGGGAATCGGGTGCCATGATACTGGATCTTTTGCCGGTGATCATTTAACTATTGAGTTTCGCCGGGAGCAGATGAGATACCGGTCTTTTTAAACCCCATTACTCTTTCGTCCTGTGTCTGGCAAGCTTCCCACCACTCCCTGAAAGATACCGGGTAATACACGGTCAGCATTCCAGACCGGGAGATGATCTACCGGTTCGTGCCGGGAAAAAAAGGGGGGAAAGTTCCGTATCCTGATGGGGATCTGCCGTTTTACCGGGCTTTCAAGGGTAAAGGTATCCCCGGTCTCCCATGTCCGGGTTACCGGATTGAACACTTTCTGCACACCGTCAAACATCCTGCTGTCTTCATGAACGGTGATGACGACATAGCCGACTTTCTGGTCGTTCTGGGTGATGGGCGTGAGCGGGTATTCGAGCGTAAGTGACGGGTTGACCAATGCGGGATCAAAACCCTGCATGGGTGCCCCGCCATTCCCGCTGACGATTTGCGTGAGGCCCTGTGATTCGGCCCGTACATACAGGTGGGCATGCCCACAGAAATAGGCCGAGACATGGTTGTTTACCATGCTGGTCCAGAACGTGTCACGCTCTGTGGGATCGCGTCGCGAGGCTGTAGGGAATGTCTTCGGTGTCATTGTCCACAAGGTACGCGGGGGAATGTCCGAGAACGAACATGAATGGCCGGGTATCCTGCGTGAGCTGCCCGTCAACCCAGCTCTGGTTCACCGTTTCTTTCTTCCCCTTGTGCGCGACATAATTGTCGTTGAGGATAAATTTTGCACCCTTGTAGGTGAAGGAATATGTCAGCTTCTCCTCGCCGGGCGGGCCATTTACTGGCATACCGGAGGCAACGGTGGAGCGATAAGCATCAAGGAGGGCGGCATCGGTCTTGTCAAGACCATCCTCGTGATTTCCCCGTATGACATACAGCGGGATACCCGTGCCTGTGGTATAATTATGGATGGGGGAGACTGCGTCCTCCCAGTTATCGAACTGGCCCGTGTAATTATTCTGCATCGGGGACGCGTTGGTGAGGATCCACCCGTTGACCAGATCGCCGATATACAGGGCAAGGTCCGGCTTCTCTGCGGCAATTGCCGCTGCAATCGGGTGAAGCGCCGGGCTGACCCCGGTGGTCGTGTTTGTCGCAGGGTCAGGAGAGTCCCCGAAGACCACAAATTTCCAGGTCCCTGAACTGGTGGGGGTCGTGGGTCCGGTATATCCCATTACGGACGGGGTCACATTGATATCGAGATACTGGCCTTTCTCCGTAGTATAATTCGGCCAGGTAATATTCATCCCGCCGTTCGGGTTCCCGGTCTTTGCAAACCGGGTCCAGAGATCTACCACGTTGTGCAGCCACCGCCGGATCCGCAGGGACCGGTACACCGAACAACAGGAAGGTCTCGCTGCCATGGAAGGCCCCGTTTGGCTGCCCGGGCAGGATATAGGAATACCGGTACACGTAGGTGTTCGGGCTGAGATCACCCATTGAACCCGCTGCAAACTTCACCGAATCGGAAAAGTCGTAGTCGGTCATGATCTGGGCCAGCCGGACCTGGACTTCGTCGGTCGAATTTGCAGGATAGTTCGCAAGGACCGTATCGGCATCCTTCCCGAACCTGCCCCTGATAAAACTCACGTACTCCGGGACGGTCATGTTGGCGCCCGCGGAGAGCGTGGTCCCGTCATTGGCATTGTTCCCGATCATGAGGGGTACCGGGTTTTCCTTGTGGTTAAGGTACAGGTTGTCCATGGAATCGGGAAGAATCCACCCGTCAACCGTAGGCTCGAACTGGACCGTGTGAGTTGTCCAGAACCCTGCTGACGGCGACGGCGTCGCGTTTATCAGGGCTTCTGGGCTTATCAGTCGCATCCGGGCGATCGCACCCGGGCCGGAGTACCCGAGGCTTTTCGCGTAATCCACGCCGAATTGTTCGGCATATACTTTCGGATGCGTGGCATTGATAGTCGCCCCGTACGCCCAGAAGGGGCCGCTCTCGACAATTGCCTGCTGGTAGAGCCCTGTGCTTGTCGGGCTCGCAACGTGGACGAGGACACTTTCCGCTCCGGCCGACTGCCCGAATATGGTCACCCTGGACGGGTCGCCGCCGAACGCACCGATGTTCCGCTGGACCCAGCCAAGAGCCGCCTGCTGGTCGAGTATCCCGTAGTTGCCCGAGGCGTTGTGCGGGGACTCGGTATCGAGCTCGGGATGTGCCAGGAACCCGAGAGCACCGAGCCGGTAATTTGGTCGTGACAACAATGACCCCTTTCTTTGCAAGGGTGGTCCCGTTATACAGCGGCATGGATCCGGCAACCTCCTTGAATCCCCCGCCAAAGAAGAAGACCATGACCGGCAGTTTTTCGTCAGCACTCTGTGCCGGGGTCCAGACATTGAGGTACAGGCAGTCCTCGCTCATGTTCAAAGGTGCCGGAGATCCCGGCTGGGGACAGGTCGCGGAATACGCCTTTGTCTCCTTCACGCCGTCCCAGGGCTGAACCGGTGCGGGGGGTCTCCACCGCAGGTCCCCGGTCGGGGGCGCAGCGAACGGGATCCCAAAAAAAACCCTGATTCCATCCTGTTGTAATCCGGAAACAGAACCGGCGTCAGTCTTCACAATACCTGATTCATTTGCCATACCGGTTGCCGGTTCTTTCTGGGTACATCCGGCAAGGAATAAAAAACCGGTAAGGATAAAGCAGATGACCAGAATACCCCTTGTCAGCTTCCACGTGTGCATACGATTGCATCCTCTCTTGTTTTTTATGGGAGGATTTGGTGGTCGCGGGAGGAGTGCCGATCTTCACGGATCCCGCTCCACCTTATCGTCCAAAAATAACCAGAGATTTTGTGAATATTACACTTCCATGACTTAACGCTATGTATCTGCTTGATATCCCTCCCACTCATCACTTTATCACCCCCCTCATAACACCATCACCAGATAGCCCCGGTCTGCGAGAACGGGAGAACCTGTTGGGAGAAGTATCTGAAGGAAACCCTTCAGGTTACAGCCTCTTATAGGATCAAAAGCAATGCCTCATCAGGAATATCTGGTGTGGGGAGGATTTTAAAAAAAATGGCCGATTATGTTCTGGTTCATGGCGGCAACATGACGACTGGAACCTGGAATAAACTTACCCGGGGTCCCCCGGTTCACTCTCCCGACGGTACAATGGGTGCCATGATCTGGGATCCCATTGTTGGAGCTCTCAGGGCACATGATCACCGGGTTTTTGCGCCGACACTCATGGACGAACATCACTGCAACCTGACCGGCCACATAGAGCAGGTTTGTGAGTTGATTGCCGCAAATGATGTGCATAATAGTATTCTGGTCGGGCACAGTTATGGCGGGATGATAATAACCGGCGTTGCAGCAAGGATGCCGGACAGGATCCGCCGCCTGGTATACGTCGATGCTGCAGTACCTGACCCGGGGCAGTCCCTCTTTGACATTATTGTTTCCAGCGGAAGCGATCCCCTGTCGTTTACCGGTCTGGAACCGGCAGCGCCGTACGTAGAGAAACTGCAGTTTGACGCAGCGATAATACGAGCATTTCCAAAAACATATATTCTCTGCATAAATAGTGAGTTTCTCCCGGTTACGCAAGTTGCCCACCGAAAAATTGCCGCCGAAAAAACAGGATGGACTTATATTGAACTGCCGTCATCCCACGTACCGATGGCGAGCATGCCGGATGAGACTTTCCCGGTTATTGCTGGATTCCGGGGAAAATTAATTTTTTTCCTGAAAGTCCGGCTCCTTTCCTATGATCGATCATTCCCCGTAGTGTGCCTCATCATCATCTTTTACAAAACACCCGTCAATTTTTATACTTCCCGTCCATTTAAGGTAAAAAACGTATTAAAAGAACATGGCAGAAATTATACAGCATTCCCCAAGTGAAGAAAAACAGGAACATAATCTCATGACGGTCGCATTGCATATCCAGGACCTCACCCGGCGTTTCAATGACCTGGTCGCGGTCGACAATATATCCTTTGATATTGATAAGGGTGAAATTTTTGGCCTGCTGGGACCCAATGGCGCCGGGAAAACTACAACGCTTTCGATGCTCTCCACCATGCTCGTCCCGACCTCCGGTTCGGCAACGGTCAATGGCATCGATATCGGGCAGGACCCGGACGGGGTGCGAAAATCCATCGGCATCGTCTTCCAGGACCAGAGCCTTGACGAGGAACTCACCGCGTGGGAGAACATGGATTTCCACGGCCGGCTCTACCGGATCCCGGCGGAGATACGAAAACAACGGATCACGGAGCTCCTCACGCTTGTCGAACTCAACAACCGCAGAGATGACATTGTCAAAACCTTTTCCGGGGGCATGAGGCGGCGCCTTGAGATCGCACGCGGACTTCTCCACCACCCCGAGGTCCTCTTCCTTGATGAACCAACGCTCGGCCTTGACCCGCAGACCCGCAACCATCTCTGGACATATATCGCCACGCTAGCAGAAGAAAAAGGGATCACAATCATCCTCACGACGCATTATATGGAAGAAGCCGACCGGTTATGCAACCGGGTTGCCATCATCGATCACGGAAAAATTATCGCCATCGACACCCCGGAACATCTCAAGGACGGGCTGGGTGGAGATATTGTGACCATCCGGACACCTGATCCGGCTGCGGCGGCAGAAGCCCTCAAAGAGCCATGGGTTGTCCGGGCGGAAACCCATAACGATGAAGTGATCGTCAGCCTGAAAAATGCCGACCAGTATGTCAGCACCATCGTCACGCTCCTCAACGGCCGGCAAATCCCGATCTCCTCTATCTCGATCCACAAGCCCACGCTCGAGGATGTCTTCCTCTCCTTTACCGGGAAGACCATACGGGAGCAGGAAGCAGACCATAAAGATAAAATTCGCACCTACCAGCGAATGATGAGGCACTGATTATCATGGACATCATCTATACGATCTGGCTCCGGAACATGAAGCGGTACATCCGGTCAAAAAGCCGTATCATCGGCAGCATCAGCATGCCGCTCTTCTTCCTGCTCTTCCTCGGCTTCGGCCTGAACTCCGTTGTCCAGCTGCCGGGACTTGGCGGCAATTATATCGTATTTTTGATCCCGGGCATGGTCGCGATGAGCGTGATGTTCACCTCGGTCTTCTCCGGCATCCAGGTGATCTGGGACAAGCAGTTCGGTTTTCTCAAAGAAACGCTCGTTGCGCCGGTTTCGCGGCTGGAGATCATGCTGGGCCAGACTGCCGGCGGGGCATCCACGGCAGTCCTGCAGGGGTTCATGATCCTCATCATCTCCCTGTTCATCGGGCTTCGTGTTTCAAGCGTTGCCGGGTTCCTCATCGCACTATTGTTCATGGTGCTGATCGGCATCTCGTTTACCGCGTTTGGCATTGCGATTGCGTCGAGGATGGATGATATGACCGGTTTCCAGCTGATCATGAACTTTGTCATCTTCCCGATATTCGGGCTGTCCGGGGCGCTTTTTCCCATCAGCTCGCTGCCTTCATGGGCAGCGCCGGTTATTCTCATCGATCCCCTCACGTATGGCGTTGAGGGAATACGATACGGGTTGACCGGGGTATCCCAGATTAACCCGGTGGTCTGCCTTACAGTGATCGCAGGTTTTGCGCTTGCCATGACGGTGGCCGGGGCATTCCTTTTCCGGAAGATCAAGATATAATCTAATCGGAATGGGGCAGGGGCCCCTGAAATCCCCCTCTTTTTATGAAAGTGGGCATTGGTCAGATCTTAACATTCCGGTGAGAGGGAAAGTTTCCTTAAAGTTCCCTTCAGTGAACAGCTAAAACTTAACTGAAAACTCTATTACCCCCAAAACACATACTCGCGTATCTTATAACAAGGGGAATGGGGATGACAGAACCATGAAAACCGATTATTCAGGTCTCAACGGGAAGACCGCCATTGTCACCGGTGCTTCTTCGGGCATTGGTCGCGCAACCGCACAGCTCCTTGCAAAGCACGGCGTTAAGGTTGCGCTGGTCTCAAGGTCCAAAGGAATTCTTGAGGAACTTTCCGGTACACTACCCGGTTCCCATGCCATTCCTGCCGACATGACAAAGATCCCGCAGATCGGGAGCATGGTCAGACAGGTAATGAAGTGTTTTGGCAGGATCGATATCCTGGTCAATAATGCTGGGCAGGGCTACGATGCCCCGGTTGAGAAAACCAACGTCGACACATTCCAGTACATTTATGACCTGAATGTTATCGGCCCGCTCGTTGCCATGCAGCAGGTAATCCCGCAAATGAGAAAACAGGGAGGAGGGACAATCATCAACATCAGCTCCGGCACTGCACTGATGCACCTGCCAAACATGAGCCCGTATTCATCGTCCAAGCGGGCACTGGCCGGCATCAGCCTTGCTGCCCGGCAGGAACTGCAGGATGACAAAATTACCGTCAGTGTCGTGTACCCGTACATCACCCTTACCAACTTTGAGAAAAACACTATCCATGCGGTTCCTGTACCGGAAGGCACTCCTGAACCAACCGGCCGGTTCGCCCCGGATTCTGCGGAGTTTGTTGCGGAAAAGATTGTCGGCGGGATCGTGAGCGGCGAGGCAGAGATCTTTTCCCATGAGTGGATGAAAGAACGACTGGCCTCATCGTTGTAATGGAAACACCCTGATGATGACCGTAGGTTCTGTAAAAATATTGAGGCTCCGTCCCCCAAAAACATTATTTTCTTGAATACTTGCGGCAAATCCATACATACTACCAGGCATGATTCCGCAGAAATCTTGGTAGTTATTTTTCACGGTTGGACTGGTTTGTATTCCGTCACGGGAGAAGGGTTTTCTGGCCGCAGGGAAAGAAAATTTAGGCCCCATCTTGTGGGGCAAAGAAAATAGTTCCATCAGGAATATGCTTCCGAATCACGTAGGCTCCGGGAAATTCCGGTGTACTTTATCCAGACCCTTGCACCGGTTGAAATAAGTCTCACCCCATATCCACGGCTGGTAATGGCAGCACATTTCGGGTTTTACCTGATGGATCCCGCAGAGGTATCTCGTTTTTGCTACCCGGCGCAGGAACGGGCAGACTGTGACGTATTCGCCGGTATCGGGATTGCGCATCTCGACAGAGACAATCTCTCCAAGGTCTTCAGCAAGGAGATCCGCACAATTGACAGGGGGGTGGTTCTCCCGGAATGCGACGAACCAGCGCAGGATATCAGTGCGCCCCTGCTCTATCCAGACATAGAGATTTTGAACAGTCGGCGCAATACCGGGCCCGAAGATCCGGCAGCAGAGCCCGCACTGCTCGCAGGGTTCGTTCACTATTTCTTGTTCATCCATGGGTTCTTCTCCACTATTTTTGCCGTCATAGGGATAATGTTTTGTGGATTTATTCCGGCACCGTCTGCTTCCCAATCAGGATAGCACCCACTCTTCCACGCCATAATACAAAGGAATTGTGCTCCTGGTCGCGTTTTTGGGTGGATGTAACTACCGGGATTTGTGAGGGCAAAAAATAGTAACTTATATGTAATCTTCCGATGACAGTGTTTTCATCAGGGCTCATCTGATACAAAAAAATGACGGGAAGATCCTATGAAATCTGAAAGATATGTCATAATCGGGTTAATTATTGTGATGGTCTTTTCCATTACATGCGGGTGCTCCACAACAGTTCCGTCAGCAGAAACGGGAAAAACAGTAACTA
The DNA here is from genome assembly GCA_963768785.1 of uncultured Methanoregulaceae archaeon. Lineage (GTDB taxonomy): Archaea > Halobacteriota > Methanomicrobia > Methanomicrobiales > Methanospirillaceae > Methanoregula. Next base: position 71,562 of record CAVYJD010000011.1, on the reverse strand, counting down.
CAGCAGGTCCGGCAACAGATGCCGGCCTCCGCATCATCACCGAAGAATTTCCGCCCTTTAATTATGCCGGTGCGAACGGGACCGTGACCGGGCAGACTACCGATATAGTCAACAATATTCTCACCCGTCTGAACCAGAAAGCTGAAATCAGTATCCTGCCATGGAGCGAAGGATATGGTATTGCATTGGCCAGGCCGCATGTGGCACTCTATTCCACCGCCCGGACTGATGAGCGGGAGCATCTTTTCAAGTGGGTGGGACCGGTTGCATCCTATGATTTCATGCTCTACGCAAAAAACGGAACTCACTTGCAGGTCAACAGTCTTGAGGCAGCCAAAAAGGTGGGGAGTATCGGTGTCGTAAAAGACGACGCCCGGCAACAGTTCCTGCAGGAAAACCAGTTCGGCAATATCGTGACATGCAGTAGTGATGCCGAATGCATCCATAACCTGATGGCAGGATCGACGGATCTCTGGCTGGGAAGCAGCGTAAATGCGGACGATATTGCAAGAAGCCAGGGTATTGATCCAGCCGCTCTTGAAGCAGTGTATCCTGTCAGGACTGTCCAGATGTACATCGCTTTCAGCAATGACACGCCGGATAGCGTGATCACAACATGGCAGACCGCACTCGATGCAATGAAAAGCGACGGTACATTTGATGCCATTTTGAAAAAGTACGGGACTGCTCCTGCCCCGTCAGTCGCGGTGCCGGAATCGGCTGATGCACTGGCAAACCAGGCCCTCAATACCATAATTGCGACAACTGACGGCAAGCTGACCGCCATCCTCCGGCCATTCGAAGTGATGGCACTGACAACGGAAGTACCTGTCCGGCAAGTGGGAGAATATCCGGCCGTTGCTTGCTACGCTTGAAGGCAAAGAGCCCGATGTACTGGCATGGTATGCACTTCCGGACGGCTCGTATTACACGGTCGCTGACGGGCTGACGAGTGCGAACCTCAAAAGCCGGTCCTATTTCCCGGTCGTGCTTGCCGGGAACGAATCGGTGGGTATTGTCGTGGTAAGCCATGCGACCGGCAAAAATGCCGGCATTGTTGCGGTACCGGTCATGGCCCAGAATGCAGTGACGGGCGTCCTTGGAGCATCGGTATATCTTGACACCCTGACCGATGTGCTCCGGACAGAGATACCTCAGCCATTCATGTTCTATGCGATTGATACCGAAGGCAAATTTGCCCTCCATTCGGAGAAGGCCGAGATATCCCGAGATATCACAACAATCGGGCCGGACACCTCGTTCGGGAAGGCAATCGCGACAATACGTGGAACGGATTCCGGCGTGGTGGAATATACTGATAGCGGTGTTCACTATAAGGCCTGCTTCCGGTCATCACCGCTGACATCGTGGAAGTTTGTAGTTGCCTGGCCTGATGCTGGCAACACAACAACGTGATAATCTGCCCCCGTGTGTTACATTTTTCAAGAGGCACTTTTTTTGCCAGATTCTTACTTCGTATCAAACAATCCGGCATTAATGGGAACCACACGTGCCACAAAAAATTATCTGAAGATATACGTGCATGAATTTTCGTCCGTCATGGTGTAACCCCGCTCATATTCTCATGTAATTAGTTTCAGACGCCGGATCAAAAAATGATAAATAGGATTGGGCATACAAATATAATAAGTATGAAAAATATGAAAAGTGGGAATGAAGAGCTGGTAAGTGATTTGGTTGCCCCAAGAAAGGAAAAGACCAAACACCTCTTTGGCAGTGTGAAAGTCGGCGAACGCGGGCAGATTGTCATACCAAAAGAAGCCCGGGAGATCTTTGACATCAAGCAGGGGGATATTCTGCTGGTTCTTGGCGATGTGGAGCGGGGAATTGCGCTGGTGAAAGCAGACACGCTCAAGGAATTCGCACGTCAAATCCTGGAAAGTTCAGTCAAGCCGGACGAATAAGAGCAAAAAAAGGCGATCATCATGAAAATTGTTGTGGTAAACGGGAGCCCGAAAGGGGATGTCAGTGTCACGATGCAGTATGTTGCCTATATCCAAAAAAAATTTCCGGAACATACTTATGAAATTCTCAATGTGGCTCATGATATCAGGAAAATTGAGAACGATTCCGCGGTTTTTGCACAAACGATGGATCACCTTCGCACTGCAGATCTCGTGCTCTGGGCATTTCCTCTCTACTATATGCTCGTCTGCTCCCAGTACAAGCGGTTTATTGAACTCATCATCGAACGAAAAGAGCAGGGTGCATGTACCGGAAAATATGCCGCATCACTCTCGACGTCAATTCATTTCTTTGACCAGACTGCCCACGCGTATATTCATGCAGTCAGCGACGATCTTGGTATGCAGTATCTCGGATTTTTTTCTGCGGAGATGAGGGATCTTTTAAAAAAAGAAGAACAGAAGCGCCTTGAGAAATTTGCAGCCCTTCTCTTCACCGCAGTCAAAGAAAAAATTCCCGTCCAGCGCGAGACTCCGCCGCTTGTATGGCCATCCCTTTCCTATGTCCCGGGCACCGTTCAAACCACGACCAGAACCGGGACAAAAAAGATAGTTATTCTCACGGATGACGATGGCAGTTCGCCCAATCTTGTGGCAATGACCGACCGGCTTAAGAACTGTTTTTCCGGAACTATCGAGCTGATCAATCTCCGCGAGGTGAATATCCGGGGCGGCTGCCTTGGCTGCTGCCAGTGCGGCTATGACAATACCTGTGTCTATACTGACGGGTACGTGGACTTCTACAACAACAAACTCGTGCCGGCAGATATCATCATTATAGCAGGTTCGGTCCGCGACCGGTACCTCTCATCAACGTGGAAACAGTTTTTTGACCGGAGTTTCTTTAAGGGTCACACTCCCGGTCTCAAGGGAAAACAGATTGGCTTTGTAATTGCCGGCCCGCTTCACCAGATCCCTGCCTTGAAAGAAGTACTCACGGCATGGGCGGATAATGGCGGGTGTCATGCGCTGTTTGTAACCGATGAAGTAACCGGAGCCCGTGAACTCGATGCCTTACTTGATACACTGGCAGAACGTCTCGTGTACTGTGCAGAAACCGGCTACATCCCCCCGCACACGTTCTATGCAGTCGGTGGCCACAAGATATTTCAGGGATAACATCTATGGGGGCATGAGGCTGCCATTCCAGGCGGATTACCGGTACTATGTTGAACATAAGATGTTTGATTTCCCGCAGGGTGATCTTACGATACGGTTGATGAATGCTATCGTTGTCCCGCTTACGAAGATCCCCGGCTTCCGGAAAAAAGTGTTTGCCGACATGAAACACCATATGATCGCGCCTTTTGAACATGTGCTCAGGGATGCCTGATTTTTTTAGAGCAAAACCATGAAAAAAGCAGGTATCCTGTTCAGCTTCTTCCCCCTGATTGTCTATGGCATTCTTGCGGGAAAATCCGCATCCAGCGTGATTATCGCACTTGGTGCAGCAACGCTCATGACCATCCTTGTCGGATTTTCCGATCTCCGCAAAGGGATGATCCTTACCTGGGCAAATCTTGTCCTGTTTGGCGTCACGTTTATCGCAGCAGGAATCCTGAACATCACCGGCATAATCCCGGTGATGGGCGTCCTGATCTATATGTCGCTGGCAGCAGTCACGTTTGGATCAATTCTTTTTGGGATACCCTTCACGCTGCAGTATGCTCGGGAGATGGTGGACAGGACGTTATGGGAGAACCCGGGTTTTATCCGGGTAAACATCCTGATGACGGGTGTATGGGGACTAGTCTTTGCGGTCAATGCGATTCTGAATTGCGTGGCACTCCTGAACCCGGAACGATTCGGATGGATTGCCGTACCGATTACGTACCTGGTCCTCGTTGCTGGTATCATCTTTACGCTTTACGTACCCGGGATATGTACAGAAAAAAAACCGCCCTGCACCTATGCAGGATGGCAACTAAACGGTTATATCATATTTTATTTCCCGCAATTCAAGTACTCCGTCAAAACCATTCCAGGAGGGGGAAAAAAGATTGGCGAGAGAAATTCAAAAAAAATCATGATTCATCCCTGGTCAAACGGAATAAAGAGATAGCCACCGTTGAATAAAAACCGGGATTATCTCCGGAGAAAATCATCGGGAACCAAACAGGATTTTAAAACAGGTTATAACGAAAGGTGCTGGCTCTTTTTGCCGGAAACAAGGAAAAACAGGATGCCGGGAATTCTTACCCGGATCAGCGACCATGGCCGGGCGTCAGCACGGTCATGCGGCTCCTGCAGTGCTTGCAGGAAACAACCCGGGCTTCCTTGAAATGATCCCGGGGGGTTTTGTTGACAATAATACTATCAGTTGCGCACACGGGGCAGGTGTACCGGATGACGTATCCGGTTCTGGTGCCCTTGATCTCGGGATGTAAGGATTGAAGTGTCATGGTATGGAAGCAATTTCATTGTTTTTTGTCCGGCCGGACACCATCGTGGTGTAAAACGATCCGGTAGTCAGATCAAAAAAGGTCTTGCTGGATGCGGGGGTGACGGATGGCGTGATGTGCTGATTCCATAACGCATAGGGAATAACAAAACGATTTATGATTATACTATACTTAGCGCTCCCAGCGTATAGCATGATGGGAGGATTTCCGGTTTCTCAATTGTTTGAGCAATACCTGATGGTTTCCTGATTTTATTGACGTTTAAAGACAATTTCCTGCTGAGGAAACAAGGGGATATCAGTCGTAACTGTGGCAGGCGTTTGGACCCCGGTTTCATGAGAATCCCTACGCATACCTTCAATATGTTAACCGCCATTGAACCCACCATAGGTTTGGGGTTGAATACAGAGGTTTCAGAAAAAAATGGGATGATACCTGCTGGCATACATGCAGTAATCCTCCCAGAATTTCCACGATGAAAATCCGGTTATGGAAACAAATAAAAACAACATGCCCGTGCCGGATGATTCCCGGGATAATTAAAAAAATCGTGAGGAGAAATATCATGAACCGCATATGGGGACGATGGCGAGGAAAAGACGATGGACAGGTTTCCGGTTCATATGATTTTGCCGAGATAATTCCGATATGGAAAACATGGTGGTTCTGGGTAATTGTCGGTGCGGGATGTGCCGGAACACTTGGATCTACCTTGATGAGATGGATCTGAGTAGATCTCTCTAGAAATTCCCAAACAAAATCTCAATTAACTATCACAGCCTTTATCCAAACCTTTACGAATCGTTTAGTGCGTTTCCGCGATAGTTACCATTCTGGTATATAATGGATTTTTTGTATTGAGGCATGCCATCTGAATTTCGCAATCCAGCGGCGTTCCGTTCTTTCGAACGAGTCGTGCCCGGATCTTTGACTCCCCGTTTATCTTCAGTTCGGACATGATCTGCTTTCCCGCGGTTAAATAATCTTCATCATTTGCGTATAAATTCCGGACCGGCATCCCTGTTAATTCCCTGATTTGGTAGCCAAGCATCAACGCCAGAGATCTATTGACCCATTGGACTGTTCGGTTTTTTACCAGGGTAATTCCAAATGGTGATGCAGCAAGTATTGCACCAAGTATTTCATTGCGTTCTTCAATTGCATCCGCAGCGTTTTTTCTTTCAACTGCCCGATGAATCTTGTGAGAGAGTTCCGTGAACTGGGCTTTTGGGTCTCCTCCTTTCTGGATATAAAAATCCGCACCTTCGTTTAATGCCAGGATAACGATTTCTTCCCTGCTCCTGCCGGTAAAGAGTATGAAGGGTAAAGCAGGTTTGGTTGCCCGCACTTGTTTTAATAAATCTATGCCATCTTTATTGGGCATCTGGTAATCGGATACAATCACATCGTAGGGGTATTGATCAATTTTTTGCAGTGCTTCATCCACGGAGTACGCACTATCTGTACAGAAGTGATTCATTTCCAGAAAACGTTCTGCTATATCTGCGAGACAGGGTTCGTCATCAACGATAAGAACGTTGATGGCTCTGTCTCGTCCTGCCGGTTGGATATCTGAATTCATTGATGGTAACTATCTTCCACCCACTCATATATAAAGAATTTTAAAAAGTCGGGATTCTTATCGGTTCACGAATGCCTCCATAAAAAATTGATGGGTGAAATGATTTCCAAAAAAAATTGAGATCTTAAAAAAATACATTCCGTTGGTGATAACCCCAGGGCTTTCATACAGATTTTTGTTAGCCACGGTAATTTTTAAATGATAAATATCGGGGCAATATTTTTTTTAAGAGAATCGTCTTTAAAAACATTCAGGACACTCTGGAATCCAGAGGTTCCGGTGCCAGGTTCAGGCCCAGAATTTTTGCCTTGCTTTCAACCGTGTGGAGGGTATGATGGATTGTTTCTGCAAAGGCTGCCAGGTGCTGGCGGTACAGGTAGAGTTCCCGTTCTTTGTTTTTTCCTTCAAGCATGTCCGGAAATGGCATAAGAAATGCGGCAACGGAATCTTTGTAGAGCACATATAACACTTCAAACAGATGTTTTAATGCCGCACCAGACGCGTCGCCGTTTTTGGCAGCCGCGAGAATATTTTCAAGCACTCCCGTGAAATCGTAATATATCTGGAGGCGCTCTTCATCGACGTGGAGCAGGGAAAACTCAAATTGCGTGATAATTTCCGTGATGGAATCGCTGCACGTTATCAGATCCTTTTTTCCTTTTACTTCGGACAATTGTTTTAATGCGACGAGAAATTCATTGTGTGCCGCATAAAAATTCTGGTATTTTTTAGGGATGGTATCTGAGTAGGGATAGGGTATCCGGTTTCTGGCATCAGCGGTAAAATAATCCTTGAACCGGGCAATAACCGGGCCAAGAGCAAGAGCGAGCGGTGCATCGATCTCTGATTTGGGAATTTTTACACTTTGCAGGGATTTTTCGTACCGCACCTGGTCAAATACCGAACTGGCAGCAAACGAATGCCGGCCATAGAGATACAGCCCGCTGGGAAGACCGTCATATGCCATCACGTGGGCAACATCCAGCACCAGTTTCATCGCGTGCCAGCTGTAGACCTGTTTTCGGAAGGCGGGATAATTTTTATGGACCGTGCCGATGACCGTTTTTACAAACGTTTCCGGGGGAATTTCATTGATACTCATCGGACACCAAAACTATCGCAGGCTCAAGACAGCGACAGCACATACGCTACTACATGTGCCACATGCATAATTAACATTTACCCGGAATGGATAACTGCTTCTGGTAAATGGAATCGGGTTTGTTGGCAGCGGCGATAACTAACAAATTTCGTCAGGGGAAATTTACATCGTTCTGACAATAATTAAATAAAAAATAAACTTATCTTAAATCTTCCATAAATTTTGCATATAGATGTAAAATGCTAGATGGGGGCTGATGCCCCAAGCCCCCAATTACGATGACCTCCGCCGCCCCCGAGGGGACGCCCCCGCGGCGGTTTTAAAATGAAATTTTATCATACTCGACGAAAATTATCAATGGAATATGAAATTGAAAAACCATTCTACCCAGCGAAGGGTCGACGAGACCCCTGAGCGACCCCAGCGAGGTGGGATAAATCTTAAAAAAATCACACATCTCATTATTTTCCTTCTATTTTCCTTATACTACGCTTAAAATAAAGAGCCATTTTTAATAAAATGCGTTTTTCATGAGATTTATCCACTAAACATACTTGTAATAATAATTTCCCCTTACAGGATCCACCCGTATCAAGCGTGTGCCTGTTCGCGGAGCCGTTTTCCAAGCCACGGGAGAAAATCCTTCTTCCGCGACATGACCCCGGGGAGCCGGACCGGCAGGTTTTCGCCAAAAAGTCCCCGGAGAAGTTTTTGTTCAGCATCTCCACAGAGATCGCTTGCATTGTCCATGACGCTGGTAAAGAGGACAAGGACCATGTCGGCACCAGAACCGGCTCTCATTCTTTCAATTTCTGCCCGGATCATTTCATCGCGCTCGCGGTTCCACGCAAACGACGGTACCATGACTTGTGAGATCAGAACTTTTTTGCCGGAAAGGTCAAACTCCTTGGTATCCCGGGACAGGATAGTCGCAAGGGAGGGGCCGGACAGGTCCATGCCCTGTTCCAGCAGCGCGGTGCCAAGCTCGTCTGGGTTGACGCCGGCGATGGGAGCAAGGAATGTTACTGCTTTTTTATCATGGTGCGTGGTGGTTGACATCCGCAGGGACAAGGTATCGGACAGGATTCCGCAGAGGAGGGCTCCGGCAGCTGCCCGGGACGGTGTCAGCCCGGACCCCATGAATTTCATGGCAATGATTGTCGATGTCGCACCAACCGGATCGTTGAAGAACCGGATTGGCCGCAGGGTCGTGATCGCGGCAAGCCGGTGATGGTCGATGATCTCGACAATGTCTGCTTCTTCAATCCCGGTTACTGCCTGTGACGCTTCATTGTGATCAAGAAGGATCACGGAGCGCCGTACATCGTCAAGCAGGGTGGTACGGGTGAGGATCCCGGCAAGCGTGCCGTCACCGGTGACCACACAGGCGGCCCTGAACTTTGTTGATGAGACCACCTGCCGGGCATGGGCAAGAGTGTCAGCAAACGTAAGCAGGGGCACGTTTTTCTCCATCACTTCCCGGGCCGGCAGCGAAAGGCTGATCATCTTACCGACGCCGAATGCATCCAGCCCGGTTGAGAACACCGTAACTCCCTGTTCCTGTGCAGTCGCAACCACCCGGTCGCCGACCGGTGCGCCTTCGGCAATAATCAGGCAGCCGATACCGGCGGAAATGAGCGCGAGCTGGGCTGGTTCGTTATCGCCAACCACGGCAATGTCCTTTGTGGTCATCTTCGCAAGGGTGACATGCAGGGCATCGATGGCGATATACACCCGTCCTTCGAGAACCCGATGGGCAGACACGAGAATATCGGCATTCAGGATACGGGCAAGCGTATCTTCCGGAATTGGCGTGACGGCAAGTTCGGGGAGGTGGATTTTTTCAATATATGACCCGGCAAGTGCGTGTTCACCTACCATGCCGACAGGTCTGCCGGGAGGATCCGTGATGACAACATTGCGGATCCCCTCCTTTGCCATCAGGGTGGCGACATCCACTGTGGGGACATCTTCTGGCAGGGAAAAGACGGGTTTATAAATAATATCGGAAAGTTTTGGTTCGACCGAGACGATAAAAACCGGTTCTCCAAGCCCGAAGCGATGGAGCATGTACCGCGATTCTTCGTTTAAATCGCCGCACCGTGCCGGGACATACCTGTCCGGTTCGGACCGGTTTAAAAATTCCGCGTACCCGATGACACTGGCAATGCTGTCCGTATCGGGCTGCTGGTGGCCAAAGAGATAGATCTGGTTCATCGGGGTGTCCTCCTGCCTGTACGTTGGTGCCGGGACATTTTTATCGTTTGGTATCCGGGAATTTTTTTTGCACTCGCAGGAATAGAGGGCAGATCATGAGTCAGGAAAGAGCAATGCACGGGATAGTGAGAATGACGATCTGGTGACCACCCTGCAAAACCGGGCGTTTTATTCTCCTTAAAAATCAGGAACCCCAGTACATACCGCTATACTATTTCATAGTCCAAACAGAAAAAAATCAAAAAAAATTACCGGTTGATATGCACTACCTTTGCCGGTGGGAACCCGTTGAAGTAGGTGGATGAAGCATGGGAATATGCACCAATATTTTCTGAATATACCAGATCGCCAATCTCGAGGTCAGGAAGTTCTGCCGAGAGCGTGATCGTGTCAAACGCATCGCATGTCGGCCCAAATACCGCCGAGATATGGGTTTCCCCTTCCTTAAACGAGAGCACCGGGTACAATGTATGGTCAAATACCTGCCCGGAGTACGTGTGGTATACACCATCATTGATGTAATAGCAGGGCTTGTTGTCCCGGTACGCTTTGCCGACGACTTTTGCGACCAGCATACAGGCATTTGCGACAAGGAACCTCCCCGGTTCGGCTATAATCTGCATATCCGAAGGGAACATGCGCTTGATCTCTGCGTTGAGCATTTTTGCAAGCGGGGTTAATGACTTGACTTCGGGGTTGTACTGCACCGGGAAACCGCCACCGATATCAAGGATGCGGATCTTTTTACCGGTCCGTGTCTCGGTCTCATTGATAATATCGCTGGAGATCTGGAGTGCCCCCATATAATTTTCAAAATTTGTGCACTGGCTCCCTACATGGAAACTCAAGCCTTCGACCACCAGTCCCATCTCAAAGGCTTCTGAAATAAGGTCGACTGCTTCACCCGGATCTGCCCCGAACTTGGATGAGAGCTCGACAACTGAACCGGTATTGGGGACACGGATCCGCAGCACCAGTCCCGCATGGGGTGCATGATCCCGGATTTTTTTGAGCTCTTCATGGTTATCGAACGTGACAAGGGGTTTATACTGGTCGAGATCTTCGAGTGTTTCGATCGGTTTGATCGTATTTGCATAGATGATCCGGTCCCAGATCCAGTCCTGCCGTTCCCGTGCGGGCATGTCACGGATAAATTCATACACGATCATGAATTCGGGCATGGACGCCACATCAAAACTTGAACCCATGTCAAAGAGCGTCTTTACAATCTCCGGGTTGGAATTCGCTTTGACTGCAAAATAAACCTGGATGTCTGGCAGGTGCTTTTTGAACTCCCGGTAATTGTTCCGGATCTTTTCATGGTCGATCACAAAAAGGGGAGTCCCGTGTTCCTTCGCAAGATCCTGAAGCAGTTTCTTTGTTGCTTTGCCGATATGGTGAACCATACCCTTCTCTTTTTTTGGTTTTGTAGCCTTTTTCACGTGAGCTCCCACCTTTACCAGTACATGTTTGAATCATTGGACAAATAAGAAGTTTTTGAATTGCCAGACATCTTCCTGGTCATAATTATTGAGCGGATTTTCTTTAAAATAAACGGCCCGGTCTTTCAATGGCGTCCAGTCAGAAGGTCCGGACCAGAATTCCCCAAGATAAGGTTTTGCAATAGATAAGACAAACTCGTGCGGTAGATCGTCAGGGAGACAGAAGCCTTTGCGCGGGTTGTCGATCATCCACATCACCGCAGACACAATCCCCAGCGCCACTTGAATGGTGGTCGCATTCTGCCCGTCGGCAAGTTTGCGGGCCTCATCGATCGAAAGCATGCTGCCCGTCCACCAAGAATTATACGGGTGACCCATCAACAGAGCCCCGAGAATATCGGACCCGGACAGGATCTCCCGGTCGTTCATAATCCGGAGATTAGGCTGCAGCTCATAGTTCCTGCCCCGCAGTTCATGGAGTGAGGCAATCGTCGCATCACAGGGCATGTATGCGTAGTGGACGGTTGGCCGGTAGATTGCCTTGCCATCTTTCCAGACCGTCCATCGATCGGAAATGCCATACGCTTCCCCGTGCCGGATGACCATGCCTACGATTTCCTGGTGAGGGAGCCAGGACCGGACCCAGGTATTGATGCCCATTTTTGCAAGCATGATCCCGTTCTTCGGCCCTGCCGGGGGCACATGAGCAAACTCGGGCATCTCTTTTTCATGCGTCCCCCACCCGATTTCTGCCGGGGCGGTGCCTTCCTCATGCAGGCCTTCAATACACCATGTCCCGACAAACTCATCGACTTCCTTTGGGGAGCGGGAGATTTGGGTGTCCCGTTCAGAGCAGTGGATGACTTTGATGCCGGTTTCCATTGCCAGATCCGCATAATCCTTCTTCCGGATCAGGTCTTTTATCAGTTGCGGGTCGGGTGCGATGTCATCGGAGATCATCTGGTGGGCGATGTCAAAGAGGCCCTGTCGGGCAAAGTGCGAGATGAGCCCGGGATTTGCCCCGTGATCGACAACACAGGTCGCATCGCTGTGCCAGTCCCGGGTAAGTTCAGCAAGCCGCATCTGTCGGTAGTAAAGAGATTTCTCGTACGGGCTTGCAGTGAACCGTTTCCGTTCCGGGTCCCAGATCTCCACTGACGTATTCACGTACAGGACATTATGGTCATGGCACCACTGCAGGATGTCGCAGCAGTCGATGTTCCACGCCAGATCGATGACAAGCCCGCCGTTTGGGAGATATTCAGATAGGATACGGTCAAGAGTTTTCGGGGTGACTTTACGCCGATAGAACCGGAGACCCCGGGTTGTCCACGCTTTAAGGTCCTGCGCCTTGTTTTTAAAATCGATGATCGTGATGTTTTCTAACGGGATACTGACATGTCGTAGTAAGATGGGAAGCGTGCATCGGGACACGGCACCATACCCGATAATCAGTACATTGTTTTTGAATTCCAGCCCCATTATTCTGACTATACGTGTTTATTCAAGATGTTAGTTTCCCTTCAGGCAGGTTTGCTGAGACTGAACATGCGGTCTGCCACGGGGAAAACCTGTTGGAAAAAAAAGTCGGTTTATGGTATCGCCACATTTAAAAAATGCAAAAAAAAATGGCTCTGGAAAAATCCTCAAAATTTTAATTGCCATAACGCCTCTCACGGGCTCCGGCGATCTTTGCCTTCGCCCCCGCCGCTATGGCACCCTTCGGTTGCTGTAGTCTAGTATTACCTGTTCCGGCATCATCGCACTGCGCTCCTTTCCCCTTTGGAGGACTGGTGGCGGAAGAAGGGGGCTGAATGTTAAAAAAGAGGTTTTATATAGTGCCAAAAATATTCACAACCCGCACAAATTCACCGTCCATGAGACAATTTATCGCTCGCGAAAAGAGGTCTATGGAAACTATAGAGTCATTCTGCGAATGGTGCAGGATTATATCCTCCCTGTACTAATGAAGAATGTAAGATTGAACTGCCGACATAATCCAAAAAAATAAAATCCTAAAAAGGAGCAACTATGAGCCCGGTTTCGCACGTGCCTATTGACCCGAAATTATACCTGAACCGTGAACTGAGTTGGATCCGGTTCAATCATCATGTGCTCGATGAAGCCCGTGATGAGAGCCATCCGCTTCTTGAGCGGGTAAAATTCCACTCCATCTTTGCCAACAACCTTGACGAATTTTTCATGGTCCGGGTATCAGGACTCCAGCGCCAGGCAGCAAAAGGCGTATTAAAGGCACCCCCGGACGGAATGACGCCGTCAGAACAGCTTGATGCGATCCAGAAGGCGCTCCGCCCGGAACTGGAACTTGAATATGATTGCTGGCACAAGGAGATCCTTCCCCAGCTGGCGGCGTCGGGAATTTTCATTCATTCGTATGCAGACTTAAACGAGGGGCAAAAAGAGGCCCTGCACACCTTTTTTGTTGATGAAATATTTCCTGTCCTGATCCCGCTTGCCTTTGACAGCGCCCATCCGTTCCCGTTCATCTCCAACCTTTCATTAAACCTTGCAATTATCGTCCGGGACCAGAACCAGAAAGAATTGTTTGCCCGGCTCAAAGTCCCGACAAATCTCTTTTCCCGCCTCGTGAGGATACCGGATCCCGCCGCTGGCGCCCATCGCGATGATAAGATTGTGCATTTTATATACCTTGAAGAGATCATCGCCACCCACCTCGACCTGCTCTTCCCCGGTCTTGAAGTTGTCGCTTCTTTTCCGTTCCGGATCACCCGGGATGCAGATCTTGAGATCGAAGTAGACGAAGCCTCCGATCTCCTGACGACAGTTGAAGAAGTGATGGAGCAGCGGGCACGGGGCAACCCGGTGCGCATCGAAGTCGACAGCTCGATGCATGACAATATCTGTCACATGTTTGAAAAGAAACTGGGCATCACCAGTTCCATGCTCTACCGGGTGGGCCATCCCGTCGGTATGGCAGATGTCATGCAGATGCTCTCGCTTGACCGGCCGGATTTAAAAGACCCGCCCTTTTTACCTGCAACACCTTCAGAACTTGCCGAAGGAAAAAATATTTTCTCCGCTATCAGGGCTCAGGATATCCTCCTCTACCATCCCTATGAAAGTTTCTCTCCCGTTGTCAATTTTATCCGGCAGGCAGCTCATGACCCTGATGTCCTTGCAATTAAGATCACGCTCTACCGGGTCGGCGCAAATTCTCCTATTGTTAATGCCCTGCTGGAAGCCCGGGAGAACGGGAAGGCGGTTGCTGCGCTGATCGAACTCAAAGCCCGGTTTGATGAGGAGAATAATATCGGTTGGGCACGGGCGCTGGAGCACCAGGGTGCCCACGTGGTGTATGGGGTTGTCGGTCTCAAGGTGCATGCAAAGCTCTGCATGGTCGTGCGCCGGGAAAAAGACGGGATACAGCGGTACGTGCACCTTGGCACCGGCAACTACAATGCAACAACCAGCCGGATCTACACGGACTTTGGACTCTTCTCCTGTGACCCGGATATTGGCCACGACGTAGCGGACCTGTTCAATTTCCTCACCGGGTATGCCCGTATCAACCAGTACCGGAAGCTGCTTGTGGCGCCGGTGACGCTGAGGTCTTCGATCCTTGAACGGATCGAGCGGGAGATCGCCCGGCAGAAAGAGCATGGCGACGGGTATCTCGCGTTCAAGATGAACGCGCTCGTCGACGAGATGTGCATCTCTGCGCTCTACCGTGCCTCGCAAAGCGGGGTGAAGATCGACCTGCAGGTGCGGGGCATCTGCTGCCTGCTTCCGGGCATTCCCGGCGTGAGCGAGACTATCACGGTGACAGCGATTGTCGGCCGGTTTTTAGAGCATGCCCGACTGTATTATTTCAGGAATGGCGGAAACGATGAAGTGTTTGTCGGCAGCGCCGATCTGATGCCCCGCAACCTTGACCGGCGTGTGGAGGTTCTCTTCCCGGTTGAAGACCCCCGGATAAAAAAGGCTCTCATCTCTATTATCCTGCCCGTCCAGTTGAGCGATACCGTCAAGGCACGGGTGCTCAGAAGCGATGGCACGTATGAACGGAGGATTTTGCCTCCGGGCACTGAACCGGTCAATGCGCAGACCTGGTTCCTCGATCACCGGGGAGAATGGTATAATGGCCGCCAGTGAACCCGTGCAGGAACAGACGGGCACCCGGTTTTTCTGTGCCAGCCGTCTCCTCCCGCTCGTAGATGCATTAACCAATGAAATTTCCGGTGTGCGGGCTGCAGAGGATATCGAACCTGTCCACCGTATGCGTGTCGCATCCCGCCGGCTCCGGGCGGCACTCCCCCAGTTTGCTTCCTGTTTCCCGAAGAAAAAATATGTGGCATGGATGCGGGAGATAAAGAACATCACCCGTGCTCTCGGAAATGCACGGGATATGGATGTCCAGATTGCATTTCTCAAAAAATACCAGAAATCGATCAACCCGTCAAAAAAGAGTACCCCCCGTATCAATCCTGCACCACAACCGCTTTCACCTGATGCAATAGGCGAACTCCTCGTGCGGCTGCAGAAGCGGCGTGATCACCTTCAGGGTGATGTTGTGGCGGCCCTTGATACCTTTGAACGCCGCAGGGTAGCCGCAGAACTCCAGTCCTCTCTCCGGCAGATGCTGCCGGCAAACAAACGGTTCAGGAGACGCCCCTCGTTGTCCGGTATCCCCCTCGTTGCCGCAGAGCGGATAACCAACAGGATCGACGATATTTTTGTCTATGAGCCCTGGGTGCACAACCCGGATGCCATTGCAGAACATCATGCCCTGCGCATCGCCGCAAAAAAACTCCGCTATACGATGGAGATCTATGCTCCCCTCTACCGTCTCGGCCTGCAAAAACCCATCCGACAGGTAAAACGGCTCCAGGAAATTCTTGGCGATATGCATGACTGCGATGTATGGATTGATCACCTCACCCTTGAAATCACCCGGCAGCGTACCCGGCGGGATTCAGCATCAGGACTATCGGTTTCAGGAGCTGCCGCTATCCCTGCATTGAAACGGTTTCTTTTCGACCGGGAACATAAACGTCATGTTCTCTATCGTAGTTTTGTCCGGCTCTGGGATTCACTCTACAGGGCAGATTTCGCACAAACGATTCGACAGACCCTGGTACACGGGCGACGGGTTCTCTCCTCTCCCCACCGTATTGGATCACCCGAAGCAGAAAAAACTGAAGTAAACAGGCTTGCAGGTTTTCCCTCCGGTGCGCTGGTGCACCGGGCTCATGTGGCCAATCTCTCGTTACAGTTATTTGATGCGCTCCGGCCCATCCACCGGTTATCCGATCGTGATCGGTCCCTGCTCCAGTATGCCGCACTCATCCACGATATCAGCGGGACGCCTGCGTCGCACAGCCGCCCCCGCCGCAGTGAACGTATTATCTTTGCCGATGAAGAACTGCCGTTTGATTTTATCGAACAGGGAATTATCGGGCTGGTCGTCCAGCTTCACCGCCAGAAGCCGGGAAAAACGGAGGGTGGACTCTTATCCCTTTTCCCTGAACCTGACCGGCAGAGGGTAAGGATACTTGCATCACTCCTCCGTATCGCAGACGGGTTCGATGTGCTCCACGATGACACGATATCCTCCCTCAAGATATCGGTTGGCTCCAGCGAAATTGTCTGTGAAGTCATCGCTCTGGGTGACGTAACGATTGAAAAAGCGCGGGCACAGGCAAAAAGTGACTTGTTTAATGTGGTATTCCAGAAACCGCTGGTGATCCGTTGAGTTCAAAAACCGTGGGTTCGAAAGGGCGTGTTGTCGCGTTTATCGATATCGGGACAAACTCCATCCGGATTCTCGTTGTCAGGCTGAACCCGAACCATTCCTACAGCATTCTCACCCGGCAAAAGCAGCAGGTGCGCTTGGGCGACGGGGAATTTTCATCTGATGAGATCACCAAAGAAGCGATCGAACGCTCGGTTCTGGTCTGTAAAAAATTTACCGACCTTGCGCGATCGTTTGCCGTGGAAGAGTTTATCGCCGTTGCGACCTCTGCTGCACGGGAAGCACACAACCAGAACGAACTTCTCCAGCGGCTGCGGCACGAAGCGATGCTTGACGTGCGGGTGGTTTCAGGCAGGGAGGAGGCGCGGCTGATCTATCTGGGCGTGGCAAGCGGCATGCATCTTGGCAAACGCCTTGGTCTCTTCATCGATATCGGCGGGGGGAGTACGGAGATTGCGCTTGGTGACCAGCAGGAGTACCAGTACCTGGAGAGTTTCAAGCTCGGGGCGATCCGGCTGACCAACCGGGTTTTTCCCTCTGGGGGACCGGGCCCGGTCACCCCGGCGCAGTATAAACGCCTCCAGCAGGAGGTAAAAAACGCAATTATTCATTCCGTCCAGAAGCTCCGCACTGCACATCCGGACCTCATGATTGGCAGTTCCGGTACAATCATGAACCTTGCCGAGATTGCGGAGAAGGCGTTTCATTCAAACGAGAATCCGGCAGAAAAAATGTTAAGCTACCGTGACCTGAAAAAAATAATCACTCTCCTCTGCGCCCTGCCTCTTGAAGAGCGGCGGAAAATTCCGGGTATCAACCCGGAGCGGGCCGACATCATTATTGCCGGCGCGGCAATTCTTGACACCTTCATGAAAGAGTCTGTCCATACCCGTGATTACGATCACGTCACGCGGGCTCCAGGACGGTTTGCTGGCAGATTACCTCTCGCGTCTCGATGACTTCCCGTTGATCGGCAAACTCACCCCCCGTCAGCGCAGTGTTCTCCAGCTGGGGCGTTCCTGTGGGATCAACGAATCACATGCCCGGGCGGTCACCGGGCTTGTGCTGGAACTTTTCGACAGCGCAAAAAAGATCAGGCTCCACACGTATGGCGAGGGGGAACGCGAGCTGCTGGAATACGCCACGTTCCTGCACGATATTGGCTCATTTATTTCTTATGTCAACCACCAGGCGCATTCCTATTACATCATCAAAAATTCGGAGCTGCTCGGGTTTGACCAGAAAGAGATCACGATCATGGCAAACCTTGCCCGGTTCCACCGCAAGAAAACTCCCGGGAAAAAAGATGTCAGGATCCGTGATCTTGATGCCCGGGAACAGGACATGATCCGCGTCCTCTCCCTTTTTATCCGGCTTGGCGAGAGCCTTGACCGGAGCCATGCGGCGCTGGTCTGCCATGTCCGGCTGGTGTCCACAGGGAAAAACTCCGTGAATCTCGACATAACGGCCCGGGAGGATTGCCAGCTCGAGATCTGGGGGGTAGAGTCCGAAAAAAAAGCATTTGAAAAAGTATTTGGAAAGACCCTTGAGTTGAATATTATCGACGCCGGCGCTGATTGCGGATCATAAACGCGGTCCGGGCCCTTTTTGATTACCATTTTTTATTCGATTGCCGGGTGCGACCCGTCGTAAAAATGCACCCGTTTGCATACAAACTAGTATATACTTCTCTACAAAATTATCAAATATCCAATAGATATGGAGTGATGCATAATGGCAGAAGAACCAAAACCCGTAATGGTCCGGGAACGGCTTGATGTCTGTGAGCTGGACCGTGCCCGGATGGCCCTGATGAACCCTGCGCTCATTGCGCAGAAACTGGAAGCCAGAACCATCGACGAGAACGCAAAACCGATCCTTGAAATGACCATGAAGGAGGGCATCGAGACGGTCTGGGACCGGTTTGAGATGCAGCAGCCTCCCTGCAAGTACTGTGAAGCCGGCGTATCCTGTCACCGGTGTACCATGGGGCCCTGCAGGATTATTCCGCCACACCGCATTCGCGGGGTCTGCGGTGCTGATGCCGACCTGATCGTTGCCCGTAACCTGCTTGACACGATAGCGACGGGTTCCGCAGCCCACTCTGATCATGGCCGTGATATTGTTGAAACATTGTACATGGTCGGATCCGGCAAGACCAAAGATTACAAGATAACCGACCCGGAAAAATTGCGAAGGATCTGTCTTGAATTTGGTATCGCCACCGATGGGAAGAGCCCGGAGAAACTTGCTGCCGAGCTTGGTAGTGCCATCCTCGAGGAGTACGGTATGGTTAAAAATACCCTCCAGCTCCTCAACCGCGCCCCGAAAGCAACCCGGGATATCTGGAACTCACTGGGGATCTCTCCCCGGGGGATCGACCGCGAAGTTGTCGATTCCATGCACCGGATCCAGATGGGTGTCGGGGCAGATTATGTAAACATTCTCCTGCAGGGGCTCCGGTGCAGCCTTTCCGATGGATGGGGCGGGTCGATGTTCGGTACCGATATCTCAGATGTGCTGTTTGGTACACCCTCAATTGTAAAATCACGGATCAACCTCGCTGTGCTTAAGGAGGACTCTGTTAACATTGCCGTGCATGGCCATAACCCGGTACTCTCGGAAATGGTTGTGAAAGCTGTCGCAGATCCCGAACTTGTGGCCCTTGCGAAAAAATATGGTGCAAAAGGGATCAACCTTGTCGGGCTCTGCTGTACGGGCAGCGAGTTGCTGATGCGCAAGGGCATCCCCATGACCGGCAACCACTTAAACCAGGAGCTTGTTATCACGACCGGTGCCCTTGAAGCGATGATCGTTGATTACCAGTGCATCTTCCCTTCCCTTCCACGAACCGCAAGCTGCTACCACACGCTGATCATTTCGACCAGTTCCAAGGCAAAGATCCCGGGATCGCTCTTCTTTGATTTCAGTCCCGAGAATGGGTACCTGACCGCAAAATCCATCGTGAGAATGGCAGTTGAAAACTTCAAGAACCGGAACCCGAAACGGGTGATGATCCCCGGAGAGCCTGTTCCTGTAATGTCCGGGTTCTCAAACGAAGCGATCAAGAATGCGCTCGGAGGATCGTTCAAGCCACTTATCGATCTCATTGCAGCTGGCAAGATCCGGGGAGCCGTGGGCATTGTCGGGTGCAACAACCCCCATGTGAAACATGATTACGGCCACGTGACACTGGCAAAAGCACTCATCAAGAAAAATATCCTCTGCGTCGAAACCGGATGTGCAGCAATCGCCTCCGGTAAAGCCGGGCTTCTCCAGCCGGAAGCAGCGGCACTGGCGGGCGATGACCTGCGGGCGGTGTGCGAGTCCCTGAAGATTCCCCCGGTCCTTCATATGGGCTCCTGTGTCGATAACTCCCGTATCCTTGTGCTCGCGGCGGAACTCGGTAACGCGCTCAATGTCCCGATCCACAAACTGCCGATTGCGGGTGCAGCGCCGGAATGGTATTCGCAGAAGGCGGTATCGATCGCTTCTTACTTTGTTGCATCGGGAGTCTATACGGTGCTTGGGGTCATGCCGCATATCTCCGGCAGCCCGGCAGTCGTATCACTCCTGACTGAGGGGCTCAAAGGTGCCGTGAACGCAAGCTTCGCTGTAGAACCAGACCCGGTCAAAGCAGCCGATCTTATCTCCAGCCACATCGAGAGGAAGCGGACCGAGCTGGGGATATGAGTTCTCCCGTCGCGAATACGGGCAAAACCCTTGTCTGGATACCGTTCTGCACCAACCGGTGGAGGCACCGGCATACGGGTAGTCATTACCGGGAAAGGTGGTGTCGGTAAGACTACCCTTACAGCCCTGCTCGCCCACCAGTTTGCCCGGGAGGGAAAACAGGTCCTTGCGGTCGATGGCGACCCGCAGCAGAACCTCGCATCAACCTTGGGGATTTTGCCCAATGATGCAGAAAAGATACTAGCCGGTCTCAAAAAGTGCTGATTACCTCCGGGAAAAGACCGGTGCCGGCCCGGATATATCTCCCGGGGGGCTTCTCACCCTTAACCCGGATGTGAGCGACGTAATTGACCGGTTCTCAATCCCCATAGAACCCAATCTCCGTCTTCTGGTCATGGGGGGCGTAAGACAGGCGGGATCCGGCTGTCTCTGTCCAGAGTATACTCTGCTTGCGGCAATTCTCCGGCACATGCATCTTCTGTCAGATGATGTGGTACTACTTGGACACACCGGCAGGACTTGAACATTTTGGCAGGGCAGTTGCTGACGGTTTTTCCTGTGCAGTCGTTATGGCGGACACCTCCTACAATGCATTATCTGTTGCCCGTGAATCAGCCGGGCTCGCACGCCAGCTGGGGATTGAACACACCATTCTGGTCGTAAACCGGGTACACGGCGATGAAGACTCTCACAGACTCCAGGCGAAAATTGGTGAGAATGAGGATTTCTCGCACATCATTTTCCTGCCCTTCGATGCCGAAGTTGCCCGGACTGAACCATCGGTGGCGCCCCTTGTCCTGGCAGAATCCGCGTTCACCGAAGCAGTGCAGACACTCGCATCCTCCATCAGTAGTCCGGAAACAACATCCCGCCCGGTGAGATAACCGGCAGGATTTCCCCTCATTTTCCTGCAATCTTTTCAAGTGCTTCTTCTGCACTCTTTCTGATTTCTGCAGACGGGTGCTTCAGCATGGCAAGGAGCGGGGTTGAGGCACGGGAATTGTGGATCTCTCCCAGTGCCCAGGTTGCGGCTTCAAGCACCATGCCATTTCGGGAGAGCAGTCCAATCAGTGTATCGACTGCTGCATCCGCCCGCAGGGCGCCAAGCGCAAGGGCGGCACGCCAGACAATGTGTTGATTTTCCGTAGCAAGCGCATCGATAAGTGGTGATTCCGCACGTATGGCAGGATTGGTGAGGATATCAAATGCGGTACATCGCACATCGGGCTGATCGTTTGCAAGCGCTCCGATTAATAATTCGATGCACTCTTTATCCGGGTGGAGTGCCAGGTTGGTAAGAGCATCCTGTCGTGCGGTAGGAGTCCCGGTTGCGAGATCGTCTGCCCACTGTTTGCAGATCTCTGGGCTGAAGGCATCACCGGGACGTTCGAGTTGGTTTCTGGTTGACCTTGTAATCGGGGACAGGTGGGATTTCGTTCCCGACGTATCGTTCATCGCATCGAGGTCCAGCGCCGCTGCCCAGCAATCAACCGCCCACCGGGCTGCCGCATCAGAAAAGCCCAGCTCATCGCACAGCCGTTTTGCAAGAAACCCTTTCATCAGCGATAAGGGTAACGAGTGGCGCGGAGCACGCAGGTCTTCGGGAATATGCTGGCGGACTGCATTTGTCAGGATAAAAATTTCCCGGTTGCGATCCGGACAGGTGTCGCGGAGCAATCCCTCACACCGGTTGGCATTGTGCGCAACAGAAATCCCGTGCTGTGCAATAAGCCGTTTTAAAATGGTCTCCATCGGATCGGTCATGATATCCCCCGGTCGTCTGGTAGCAGGATCTCGGTTTTCACGCCTTCTATCGTAATTATTGTCCCGGGGTTGAGCGGCACCGCCCGGCCTGGTGGTACGCTAATGGTCTTGCCATCGGGAAATGTGGCCACCCATGCAGTCGAAGACTGGTTCCGGATCCCGGCCGCATGGGCGATGGTCGGATGAGGGACAACCGTGCCAATAATCCGGGAACCGTCGTCGGATCCAGTGTTTGACGCAAGGTGGCGGGAGAAAAGGTGAGAACCCGGTGTGAGGACCCGGCAGATATCCCCACCGGCACGATGGATACGCAGGCAGGGTGGCAGGGCACTGGTTTTATGGCAATGCCAGCAGGTGAACCGGGCGCTGGCACTATCGGTAAAGTTTTCTGCATGGCAGTGTTGGCAGGTAACGATACCATCCATCAGTTCAAGGAACAGGTTCTGCCATTCCCCTTCCGTCACCCGGCGTTCCGGGTGGACCAGTCCTTCCGTGAACGCCCGGGTAAACAACGTTTTTAATTTTTGCGGGCAGAGTGCCCAGCGCTCACGGGCTGTATCATAATCCGGGTCATCCGGGAGCTGGTTTGCCGGGTTACCTGGATCGAACACAAAGACCGGCGACTCCCCATAGACTTTCTTCTTTGCCGGGATATCCCAGCAGTGGAAACGGTACTCCATCATCCCGTGAAGCGGGTGGTGCCATATCCAGACATAAAAGAGCAGCACGGCAAGTGAATGGAGATCGGTCTCGCTTGAAGGATCAGTATTGTTGCAGATGATCTCCGGCGCCATATATTCCATCGTCCCCCATACCTGGCACCGGGACTGCCGGTTAATGCCGACATTGTCATTGTCGCAGATCAGCACATGGCCGGTTTGCGGATCAAACATCAGGTTGCCGGCAGAGATGTCCCGGTAGCAGTGCCCCGATAAGTGCAGTGCCCGGTAACTGTTTGCCAGCCCATAGGATATCGCACACAGGGATGAAAACCCGGGCACCGGTTTGAGGTGCGCCCAGACTTCTCCCAGTTCGGCATACCGCTCTGTGTTGATACGCTCCATCAGGTACCCAAATGAACCTGATTTTTCAGCCGTGACGAGATCGAGCGGCCAGATAAACCGTTTCCCGGCAGGGCCGTAAGGGGGGCCGGTCCGCACGAGATACCGTATCGCAGCTTTTTGTTCAGCAGTTGCCTGTTCAGTTTTATACCATTTCACTGCCTGGAACCCTGAAGAGCCATCGACCAGGTACACTTCTCCCTGCGTGCCTTCCCCCAGTTTTTTGATCACGTGCAGTTCGACCCCGGAACAATCGGCACGGAGACGTTCCCCGATGCGCAGCGGTATCGCTACCACCTCTCCGAAGGTTTTTTGATTGTTTCGCTGTCTGCTGTCTGTACCGGTGCGCTTGAAGGGCGGATACCAGCATAGACAAGGGTCATGTCATCGCCGCTTGCGATGGCAGAATACCGGTCAAGCCATCCCGCCATCGCTCCTGCCACGTTTTCGACGCCGTATGTACAAACCCGGTCCACTAAACTTTTGATAAAAATAAAAAAATCTTCGCTGTCGGAGCCGTCAAACGAATCAGATATCCCGTCCGTAGCGGCGATCAGCACACCACCGTTATCCCGGTCAAGTGTTGCAACTCTCCAGAGCAGGTGTGCGTCTTTTGATGAGAGTGAATGGGTTTCACTGCCGGTCAGGTTTGGATCTCTTGGGAGCGGGGTTTCAATGGTACCTTCCGGCCGTACAAGGATCAGATCGCCATCGCCAATCTGGCCGAGCAGGATCGCGTCAGTTATAACAAGTGCAACAATAAGTGTTGTCCCGTACCGTACCGGAAGAGGATCTTCAGGGTGGTCCAATGTTCCGGCACCAACGCCCCGCCGTTCTGCGTCCTGTTCGACCATCTCCCGCCAGCGACGGGTTATCCTGCGGGGGAATGTGGTTTTGAAGGCAGAACAGATCTCTCTATGCCCGGGGGTGGTCTGGTGGATCCGGCAAAAAAGCATCAGCTCTTCAAGTGCTGCATGCACCGCGATGCCGGCTCCAAAACGGCTCTGATCATGCCGCAAATCCCCGTGGCCATCAGCGACGGCAACCGCTAATGCCGGAATGGCGCCAAGCGAGCCGCTCCACACGGCATATGCATCATCGCAGGGCTTTCCGGCTCGAAGATGCGAAGCGCCCGTCCGGCTGCACCCAAACGCCCACCCTAGGGAGGTATCGCAGGAGCAGGAAAACTCTTCCGGAAATGGCATGATAAAAAATTAGAAGAGGTCGGTGTTACTCGTGACCAGCGGCGGCGGGGAATCGATTGCAACATTGGATGTATCTTCTACCGCTAATGATCCCCTGCTTCTCCCCCGGGATGAGGCAACCGACGCACTGATCGACGCCCATTTGATATAGGCGACCAGTTCTTCCGGTGAGTGGGCTTTTAACAGGCCAACGGCGTCCTGGTTAACGAATTTCAACAGTTCCGGCTCATTGTAGTCCGATTCGTCACCGATTGCAATGGCAAGCCGTACCGCTTTGATACCCCATGGCAGGGTGTCAAGTTCCGAAATAGCGGTATCGTATTCGCCCGATGGCTCGGTGCAGAACCCGTCAGATATAAGAATACAGACCGGGGGCAGGCCGCGGCGGGGCATTCGTTCAATAGACAGTTCGGATGCAAGGAGCCGGACTGCCTGTGCGGTGGCCGTGAGCCCCGAGGTTTCCAGTTCCGGCCAGGAAAAATCCTGAAGGGGGACAGGTTCCGGCCCGACATGCCATGATGCGGTATTGGAGAATTTGATTGCCCGCATCTGGATCTCAACCTGTGGATATGCCTCAACCGCTTTCTGGATCTCCGGCAATGCCTCACGGATTGCCTGGTTCAGCGTGGCAATCTTTTTTCCCCGCATGGAATCTGAACAGTCTGCGAGCCAGAAAAACTGGAGCTTTTTGCGTGCTACCTGACCGTCGGGAACCGGAATATTGTCTTCGATGGTTACACCCCCTTTGTGGTACCATTGAATCTAACCGGCAACCATATAAGATCACCGGTTTACCCGACGATCTGACGGGAGTAGTTTAATAATAACTGTCCTTTTTTTTAAGGGAATAAAAAAAGAAATCCTCTTTTTCGAGGAATTCGTCGTTGTATTTTAACTGCTGCCGGCCGGGACGGCGCTCTTGATCATCGCCTTGACGGGTTCCGGCAGGTTCATCCCCTCAACAAGAGACGGAAGAATGCTCATAATGATCTGCTGTCCCTGCGGAGTAGCGGCAAAATTCTTAAGAAGAGTCATCCCGTCAGGTGTTGCGAGAAAATTCTTTACTGCGGTCTGACCTTCTGGTGTTGCAATGAAACCGGCAAGCGAGCCGCCGATTCCCCCGAGATTTCCAAAATCCATAGTAATTCACTCCATGTAATGTTTTCTATACACTTTGACGATAATTGTTCTTAAACATGTGGGCAGCGTACTGTCAGTACATGCGTGAGGGAAACCGGAATGAGAATATGATGCCAGTCCTGAAACGCACTCAGGGCCTGTTATCTCTCCTCAGTATGTGCTCTTGACTTTTACAAAAAAAGGAAAATAAAAAAATGAGTCTGCCGGATGCACGTGGGAATTATAACTTCTTGAGCGCCTGCACAAGTTTCCCGACAGTTTCCTGTGCGTCGCCGTAGAGCATCCGCGTGTTGTCCCGGTAGAACAGGTCGTTTTCTATCCCCGCGAAACCTTTTCCCTGGCCGCGCTTGAGGACAACCACATTTTTTGCCTGCTCGACATCGAGAATCGGCATGCCAAAGAGCGGGCTTCCTTCACGGTGCGCCGCCGGGTTGACGGTGTCGTTGGCACCGATAACAAGGACAACATCGGTGCTGGGGAACTCCGGGTTCACCTCGTCCCGGTCGAAGAGGTGGTCGTAGGAGACTCCCGCTTCGGCAAGGAGGACGTTCATATGCCCGGGCATTCTCCCGGCGACCGGGTGGATTGCGTACTTCACCTGGATATCCTTGGATTCGAGCACGTCGGCAAGCTCCTTGACCTTCTGCTGGGCCTGGGCGACTGCCATGCCGTAGCCGGGAGCAATGATCACCTTGTTTGCGTAGGCGAGCAGGACCGCAACGTCATCGGCATCGATCGATTTCATGCTGCCTTGTATCTGCACGTCTTTTTCCTCCGTTGCTCCGAACGCACCGAAAAAGACATTCGTGATCGACCTGTTCATCGCCCGCGCCATGTTGAGTGTCAAAAGCGAACCCGCCGCGCCGACAATGATGCCTGCCACGACCATCGCATAGTTGGGGGTCGCAAACGAGAACCCGTCAAGTGCTACGGCAAGACCGGTAAAGGCGTTGTACATCGAGATCACAACAGGCATATCGGCACCGCCGATCGGGAGGGTCATGAGAAGCCCAAAACCGAGCGAGAGGATGAAGAACAGCGGGAGGTACAGGGCGACCGAGAGCGGTATCCATGTGGGTTGCAGGATCACGAGTGCTCCGGAAACGACGGCCAGGGCAAGGACTGCCATGTTGAGCAATCTTCTGGCCGGGGAAGGTGATCGGCCGCGGCCGCATCCAGCCCTGGAGTTTCAGAAACGCGATGATGCTCCCGGCAAACGAAACTCCCCCGATAAGGCCCCCGACAACAGCGAGGGAACCGGTGGCCGGGCTGGTGGTGCCGAGCAGTGCAACGGCAGATATCCCGGCAGCCGCGCCGCCGCCCATGCCGTTGTAGAGCGCGATCATCTGGGGCATGTCGGTCATTGCGACGCGCTTTGCCGCAATGTACCCGAAGCCCCCGCCAATGACAATCGCGATCGCCATCAGGGCGAAGTTGGTGAGGTTCGGGGTAAGGAACGTGACAAGTGTTGCGATCACCATCGCGGCGCCGGCCCAGACAATCCCGCTCCGGGCAGTGAGCGGGTGGCTCATCCGCTGCAGGCCGACAATGAAGAAAAAGATCGTCGCAATATAGATAGGGTCGATCATCCAGGAGAGGTCGATCATCGTCAGGCCTCCTTCTTGGGCTTCTTCCCGCTGCGGTCAAACATCTGGAGGATCCGTTCCGTGACCACGTAGCCGCCGGTGACATTTGCCGCACCGAGGACGACCGCGATAAACCCGATGATCTGTTCAAGGGGCGTTGTCGCAAGGCCGAGCGCGACCATTGCGCCGACAAGCACGATCCCGTGGATGAAGTTCGAGCCGCTCATCAGTGGCGTGTGGAGAATGACAGGGACCCGGCTGATGACGACATAGCCGGTAAAAGCGGCCAGCATGACGATGTAAACCGCAGTCCAGAGCGTAGTTGCGTCGATCATGGCTTTCCTCCGTTCAAGAGATCGCTTGTTGGCTTATGAACTACCGTACCTGCATGGACGAGAAGACTGGCCGTCAGGATCTCATCGGTAAACTCCGTCACGAGCGTTCCCTCCTTGTCGATGAGGAGCGAGAGAAACGACTGGAGGTTCTTTGCATACATCTGGCTTGAATGGAACGGCACCCGGGCCGGAAGGTTCTGCGGACCGATAATCATCACACCGTGCTGACGGACGGTCTTTCCTGCCTCGGTCAGCTCGCAGTTGCCACCGGATTCTGCAGCCATATCAATGATGACGGCACCCGGCCGCATCGTCGCTACGGTTTCCTTTGTGACAAGGACCGGGGCTTTGCGGCCCGGGATGGCGGCGGTCGTGATGACAATATCTGCCCGCGCCACTGCTGCAGAGACCATCTGCTGCTCCTTTTCCTTCTCCTCTGCGGTAAGTTCCCGGGCGTAGCCACCCTGTCCTTCGGCATTGATCTCGAGTTCGAGGAACTTTGCGCCAAGGCTCCTGACCTGTTCGCCCGCAGCGCGCCGTACATCGTAGGCTTCAACGATAGCGCCGAGCCGTCTTGCCGTGGCAATTGCCATAAGGCCGGCGACACCTGCACCGAGGATGAGCACCGTGGCCGGACGTATCGTTCCTGCGGCTGTTGTCAGCATCGGCAGGAACTTCGGACAGTTATCCGCGCCAAGGACTGCAGCCACGTACCCGCCGGCAGTTGCCTGGGAACTGAGTGCATCCATGCTCTGGGCGCGGGTGATCCGCGGGACAAATTCAAGGGCAAAAGCGGTGATCTTCCGGTCGCGCATCCGGGCGATTGCTTCGAGGTTGCGGGCCGGGTTCATGAACCCGATGACAATCGTACCTTCGGCAAACTGGTCAACATCGGCAACAGTCGGGGGCTGGACGCAGAGCACGATCCGGGCGCCATCCAGCAGCTCGGTCCGGCTGGATGCGATTTTCGCACCGGCGGCCGTAAAAAGATCATCCGGGTAATACGCACCCGTTCCAGCGTCGTGCTCGATCCGGACTAAATAACCCGACTTCGTCAGTTTCTGGACAACCTCCGGCACGGTCGCCACGCGCTGTTCACCGGGGTCTGCTCTTTTGGAACGGCGATAACGACTGGCATGGCAGCCTTGCTCTCTGAATCGTTCGGAGATACCCGTTTCATTTCCGGTGCAATGGCGGAAGCGCTCAAAATTCCCACCTGACCGGTCTCGTTTTTTCGATACGGAACAATCTTTTCACTCCATGGATAATCTGCAATGTATCGTATACGTTGAATCTAAACCTTCTTTATTTTACGCACACGAACGGCTACACCGCGATGCGATTTTATCATTTCCTGCGCAGACATCGCAGCCCGTCCGGTAGCCAGTGCCCGCCTGCCAACGACCAGTACCTCATCCCCGTCCCGGATCTCCGGATCTGGCATCAGTGACGCCTGGTGCGAGGACATCGCCTTCAGGAATGAAATCATCGATAAAGACCCGGTAACCTTCCGGGATCAGTTTCCAGCCGTCAAATGTCGGGCGGAGCAGACCGTTCCGGTGTCAATCGAGAAAAGCTGCAGGTTGTTTTTTGCATAGAACAGTTCCGGGAAACGGCCCCGGGGCATGATGCCCCGGGTATCGATATCTGCATTGAACTGGAACGAGAGCATGCCGTGCAGCCGGTCGTCCTTGACCCGTCTCTCTCCTGCAAGTGCCTGGTCTAGCATGCCAAGCGCCGCATCACTGGTCGGACGCTCCCGGCAGGAATACTCAAGAGTGATGCCACATTCTGCTGCCGCCATTTCTGCGACTTTCAGGGCGCCCCCTTCGAGGTGGGCGATGACCCGGTCATACGAGTGGGCGGCAAAATACCGGGCAAGAACCGTGGAGATATACGCACATTCTTCTGCATCCCAGTAGCCGGTCACCGGCACATCATAGTGCATTGCGGGATAGCAGCATTCCAGTTCGCGGGGCACAAGCCCAAGCGGCGAAGTAACGATAAGTTCGTGGGCCCGGCCTGAAATTGCTGCTTGGAATCGCCGGTGACTCTGTGAGAGCGAGTAGGGTTTCTTTGCCGAACAGGGAAGGAGCACCGCCACCGTTGCCTTTGGCGGCCGGTAGTGCGAGATGAGACGATTGGCAAACCTCCTCACCTCCACGCGCTGCATCGATTCGCCGGAGTTTGCTTTCATCACACAACTGCGGGCTACGGGCATGTACTGCTCGAGGAATGAATATTGCGAATCGAGATGGCGCATAATTGCCACATGATCGGCGTTCATCCGGCAGCGTGACTCTACAAGTTCCCGGTGCTGCGACTGTTCGATGAACTTCCGGATAAGCGCCAGCTCGTGCAGGAGCGCCTGCCGGTTATGCTCTTTTAAGTTCCCGGTCTGGCAGCCGCTGCAGGTGCAGATGCCGCTGGTCATTGCATCGGCACCGAATTCTCCTTGTGGGGTGCAGAACAATCCCTGTGCTGATTTGAGGTCAACGGCGATAAAATCGAAGAGATCAAAACCCGTATAGCAGAGCATATGGACATTTGACGGGAGTGCCGTGCCCGGTGCATACCACAGGGTATCCGGCGGTGTTTTTTCCTTGAGCGCGACAAGCCATGCAGCATAATTGCGGGGGTTGGCTGCCGCCGTGTGCCAGTCAGCCACCATCACGCAGTCGCCGCTCTGTGCCGGGTTTTCAAGTAATGGATGAATGGTAACCGGCTGCCCGCCATCGTTTTTGATATACGTCGCCACAAACATGGCCGGTGCTGCGAGCGGGACATTGGTGAGCGGGCGGTTGTGAAGATCAGGGAATATGGATCCTGTATCAACTGCCGCTGGGAGCGGAATTTTTACCGCATTGCCGGTCATCAACCCGGTGCGGGCTAGCCCGTCCCGGTGCCGGAAATCCACACGGATCAATCGATCACCTCAAGGGAATCCCCGCACTCCTGACGGAGAATATCTGTCCAGTGCTGGAAACCGGAGATAAAGAACCGGCTGCCGGGATGGCTTTCCTTCAGGATGTTAATCCCCCGGCAGCCCTGCCGGACAAGTGCTTCGTCCCATTCCGGCGTTTCGCTCTGGCCGATGGGAAAGGTCTCGCCAAGTTCGGACGGGTAGGGACCAAAGGGCGGCTTGAAGAGGAGCACCGTTTCGTACTCCTCCCGTATCCCGCCATCGGACGCGATAAGAACTGTTTTACCGAGGCGAAGGCGTGCCAGCAACCGCTGGTACCGGACGATTTCTGTCCGGGCACAGCTCTCGTCGCCCCGGTAGAAGAACCGGCGTTTTGAAACCCGGTCATGGGTTTCAAGCCGGGCACCCTGCCGGAGCAGCGCCCGGTACCCGCTCAACAGCTGGGGATGGTTCCGGCACCGGTCATCCACGAGTTCCCAGAGTGTCCCGTCAACAATCGCCTGCCGGATCCTCGCAATTTCAGCAAGAGTGACGGCAAGGTTGTGGAGCGCGAGCAGACGGGCACGGTCCGGAGCGGTCCGGATCTCGTCAGCGGTGTGCGTGCGGCAGACTGAACAGGCGCAGGGCAGTTCTGTGAGTTCGTCAATCTTAAAACTGCCGTGGGTCGTGAGATACCGTCCTTCCTTGGCATAGAGTGCATAGGCAGCCGAGTCAAAAAGATCGCAGCCCATAGCGGTCGCCAGCGCAAACATGGACGGGTGACCGGCACCGAAGAGATGAACGCATGATGCAGGCGAGATCGTCTGCTTTGCAGCCATCACGACATCAACGAGATCCCGGTAACGGTACGATTCCATGAGCGGCACAACCGCACCGATCGGGCAGAACGAAAAGTCCAGGTCGCTGACTTCCTTGCCTGCACGTTCGCGGAGGTCGGGGAAAATGCCGCCCTGGACCGGCCCGGCTATCGGGGCGTCAGGCCCGAACAACTCCTTTGCCTCGCGGAGCCGCGCCATCGTGATGCCGAGCTCCCGTTCTGCCGTCTGCCTGTCCGCATTGGGGGAGGTGGGGATATCCAGCGGCACCCAGATGTCGCTGCCGATGTCGCGCTGGAATGCGAGTGTCTCGGTGTTCGTGATCGTGACTTCGCCATAGACCGAGAGCTGGAACGAGCCGGAATCGGTCATAATCAGGCCATCGAAATCAAGAACCGCATGAAGTCCCTGTTCGAGCGCCTGGTCCCGGTACTGCTGGCTCTGGGAAAAAATGTAGGCATTGGTGATGAGTGCTTCCACGCCCATCTTCTGCATTTCGCGGGGCGTGACAAGCGGGAGATGCGGGTTGATGACCGGAAGAAGCGCCGGGGTTTTTATGGTTTTTTTCCCGGCAACCAGCCTGCCAGAGCGCCCTGCAATATCACTGTATAAACTTTCAAACGCTATCGCCATGCCGCACGAAGAACTCCTGTCGCTATGTAGTGAGCTCTCTACAGGTTAAACGGTTCTCCTGCAAAGGACCCGGAGAAGATCTGGCCTTCAAAGGTAAGGATTTCAACCTGACGGTCTTTCCAGCATGAGCCGGGTAAACCTGCCTTCTGGCAGGTGTGGAAAAGAAATGTTTCACTGTCCCAGCCATATTCGGTAGCTACCTGCGGCAGGAGAAGACCGCTTGTCCCCCTGCCCCGGGCGATAAGGCCATGCTGCCCGGTTTTTATATGAGCCGGCCGCTCTTCCGGTGCACAGTCAAGGGATTGGGGAACGGTGAGGACGGTGACTTCAAATGCCAGCGAGCTGACTTCCTCTCTACGGACCGGCCGGAACCGGGGGTCTTCTCTTGCTGCGGCAACGGCAGCCTGGCGGATGGCATCGCCAAGAGGAATGACCGGGTAGGGAAATCCAATACACCCGCGAAGCTCCCCTGCTTTGGTGAGCGTGACAAAGACGCCGCGTTTTTCTCCAAACACCGGCGTGAGCGGGATGGCAGTTGCTGGTTTTTGCAGTACTGCATGTTCGATGGCATCACGGGCAAGTGCCGCTGCCCGTTTCCCTTCATCTGCGGTCAGTAAATCCATTCATACATCCCCTCGTTTGTGACTTTTTATGATCAGGTTCCTTTATTTACCTGTCGGCACGGGACATTCACCGCGTTTCGTTGTGCCTTTGAGCGCTGCACTTAATTACGTTCACCGGACAATATGATAGTGAGAGGGAGAGAGCGGCTGACGGTAGCGAAATGCTGCTGAGGAAAGTCCCCCCACCCACCGAGCACGCAGCCATACCCACGTATGGATGGTGAGAGCCATGGCAATGGCACAGAAACGATACGGCCTGTTTTAAGCGATGATGCGACTGAGCCATGTATGGCGAGAAGCGCGGTTATTCGCGCGAGTAACTCGCTGAGCGCTACAAAAAAACAGGATACGATGAAACGGCGAATCCCTGCGGGTGCAAGCCAGAACAGGGCAATCGATCGCTCGGTATCTGCCCGGGTTTGGCGCATAGCTGAATGCCGCTAAAACAAAAGGAGGCTTACTCCTCCCACTCATCCTTTCATGGTAAACGTTCCGTTCTTTTTATCCAACCGATATTGACGTAAAATTCTGGTTTTTCCCGATTGATGTCTGATAGTAACAGGGGCGACTTTATGGAGCCAAATCCGGTTGACGGGAAATAAAAACAAAAACATAGGTTTTTTACTTCCCGGTAAATAGATCCTGTTGATTGATTATGGGCAAAGAGCAGGATGTCATGCACGGGTTTGTGAAGCAGGAGATCAACCGGTTTTATTCCAGTTTTGACGGGTGGACAATTCTTCCGGTGACGCACCTGAAAGGCTATGATCAGGTGTTTAGTGCCGAGCGGTTCTTCCATGGCGAAAAAGAAACGGTACTGGTACTTGTTTCTTTTGAACCAACGATCTCTTCTGACATTCTTACAACCATTGGTACAACCGGTAAGGGTGCATATGGACAGTCCACCAAGACCAAGCTGGCCGTAATCGTCCCCATGAACGCAGACCTTTCCGGCATTTCTGCCAGTACCAAGGTACTGTTCATGAAATCGTTCTCGTTTACAAACGGTATGCTTGTCTGGGATAAAAACCCGGTGCGAAAATCGGTGTACGGGAAAACAACCCCCGAGGCACCGGTCAGTGCGTAATCAGAATTTTTTGTGCGCTTTTTTTATAATGCGTGAGAGCGAATGACGGGAGATTTGAGGACGTCAACAAAATTTGCTCTGTAGAAAACCTGTAATCACCAAATCTTATGTAAGTTATGAGTGTGACCCCCTCTCTCCCCCAGAGGGGGAGGCACCCCAAGGGGAGCGTCCCCTTGACCCCAAATACTCCTCTCACATTTTTGGATTTTTCACTAATTTTTTGTGGATCTACTACAATCTGCGGATGCAATGTGGCGGGGCAGGGAATCCGGATACCCCGGGTTTCGAAGAGTGCCTAGGATAAAAAACAATAATTTCTACAAAAGCTACAAAATTATATTTTTCTCTCTGACCTTTTTTACCAGACAAAAAAAAATTATGATCCGTTCATTGTCGGTGTTACCGGTTTCAAACTGAAATGGATCTCAAGGATCCCTTTTGGTGCAGTCGTTGATCCGTGTTTGACCAGCACACCGGCATTGTAGATATCAGCCGAAAGCATATCCCCGGCACCACTCTCTTTCTGGATGACGACATCTATCATTGCATCAGGAGCGGCCGGTATCTGGTAGAACTGCTCTCCCGTACCGGCGATGTCCCGGAGGTTACCCGCCGTGCCGATGGATCCGGTATAGTTGCCCGGGCTGGTAACCCTTACCCAGACGCCGGTAGTTGGGATGATGAGTTGCGGGGAAGCAGCAGGTGTGGGGGTTATTACCGGTGACAGGGTGGGCGCAGGTGTGACCAGAATAACCGGCACAGTCGTGGTCTGGGCCGGAACCGTCGTACTCATTGAGGGTACACTGGTCACTTCAGTGATTGTTGTGACCGGGACTACCGGCACGGTGGTTTTTCCTGGCACGGACTTGGTAACCAGGTAAACTCCCCCGGCAACTGCGAGAATAACAATAATAATTGCAACGATAGCACCAAATTTCGAGATGCCCGGTGCCGGCCGGGAGAACGCGGGAGGTTTTTTGGGCGTGGACGGGCGGGGCGTTTCCGGCGCGATTTGGGCCATGGGGTTTTCCTCATCTTTCGAATCAATGGTGGCTGTCTTCTCTGAGGTGATGATTGCCACCAGGTCTGCTAAGGTAATTCCTTCCTGAGCGGCTTTTTCCCGGGCCGCGATGGTCAGTTCACCCAGTTTCCCAACCCAGTCATTGCATTCCTGCTGCCGGTTCTCCCGGTCTTTCTGGTGAAAATTTAGTTCCAGCGGTTCAGTCGCATCGTGTGCAGCGGCCAGCGAGAGCGTGATGACCGGATCACCAAGCCCGCTCTCCCCGGTAGTAACCGTCATGACCGCAGCAAGGGGGATTGTCTGCGGCCGGAACTGTGTATGGCTGCTGTCAGAAATAATCAGTCGCTGATTGGTGAGGATCACATCAGACCGTACGGATTTGATAAGAATATTGTGCGTTGCAAGAATGATGGACTCATCACTGGCCAGATACGGGTTTCCCATATACTTACAGTCTCCTCGACTATTTTTTTAGCACTCTATGGCAATATGCTTTTATGGTGTTGGTAGTAAAAAAGCCCCTTTATACCTTCATCTGTCTTCAATCGACGGCATTCTTTTTTTTGGTTCATTGCTGCTAGTGAATAGATACAGCCTTAAACCATGTTGATACCAAAGAGGGTGACTGATGTTCCCCGGCCCCGGAATACGATATCTGTTGCGGTACCTGAACAGGATCGTTTTGTGCCCTGCTTTTAATTGAATGGTCAGGGATCCGGAATGAAAGAATATCTCCTGTTATCACCAGAATGAGTAATCGTTCGTCCGGTGTGGCCCGGCAGGCTGGCAAAAATTATCCTGCCCGGTGGGGCTGTATTATACCCATTAACAGGTTGCTCCCCTCATATAACCCGGGCAAAAATTATTTATTCCCGCAGATTGTCCTGATAAAAAAAGGGAGTCACTTTTTATCGTAGTGATCACTTTTTTAAACAAATTCCCGTTGGGCATCAACCGGTGGCAGTCTGGTATGGACTGGTCTGCGTGCGTACCGGTATGCCCGGGGGTTTTCCGGTGCCAATATCAATCAACAGGTCAATGGTGCCATGGGGGGCCCGGGTCGACCGCTGTGCAATGACGGTACCGTTTGTATAGATCCAGACATTGAGCGTATTTCCGTAATAGTCCTGTTTCTGGACGGAGACCTGGACGATGTCACTGGTCATCTGCGGGGAATAGATCTGGTTCCCGGTACCCGAGATATACCGCAGGGAATAGGGGTTTCCGATCGACCCGGTAAATGTACCGTTATACGAGACCCGGACCCAGGTGCCGGTCGGGGGAATGGCAACAGGGATTGAGGTCATGGTGACCGGTGCGGGTGATGGAGTCACGATGACCGGTGGCTGGTTCACCAACCCTCCCCCGGATAAAAGAGGCATAACGAGCAGGAAGGCTGCACCTGCGATAACCAGCAGTGCGACAAAAATCAGCGCCATGGCAGTAGGTAACCGTGGCGGTGCCGATGGCCCGGTAATTTCTCCCCACTCTGAAGGTTTCATGTCCGGTTGAGCGGTTTCTGGTAGGGCTTCCGGCACAGGTTCCTGTTCTGTCGTACCAGGAGTTTCTACCGGTTGGAAAGATGTATCGGGAAGGCGAAGATTATCACCGTGGAGATGATCCTCCCCGGAAGGGGCGGGCTTGACCCGTGCATTCACATCGGCGGGGGTCATTTCATCCAAAGAAAGCCCGTCGGCAGGAACCGCATCGCCAGTCCGGGATAGTTCAGGAGGAACTCTTCCGGACAGGGATGTGCTTTTATCGCCGTGTATTTGTATACCCTCGGTTTCAGCAGCATGTGTCCATGCGGCTGGCATGACCAGTTTTTTCAGCACTTCGGAAAATGATCCCCCCTCTGCGATGGGGGCAATATCTGGTTTTGCCATTGGACCTGCATCTGAAGGACCGGATGGTGACTGGCCTGTTCCCGCTATTGCCTGCAGGGTCTCCGGTGCAACCTCCGGTATTTCAGGTTTTGTCACCGGTTCCCGTTCCGGCAATGGAGGTAAATTTCCACGAAGAACCGGTGCAGGACCGGCATCTGGTTCCAAAGTCGTTGGTGAGGAACCCGCCGGTGCGGGCAGATCATCCCCCGGTGTCATGACCGGCGCCGGTGAGGGTTCCGGCTCCGGGGCAAAACTGATGGATAACTCTTTTTGGGAACAAAAATCATATGCAGGTTCGTCAAAGGGTTCATCGGATTGCGGACATTCTTCCGGCTCCGGATTGGTGATATCATCCCTGCTCTCTTCTTCGGCAGTACTCAAACATTCATCCCATCCGACCGGCTCCGGCTCTGCTTCAAGCAGGTTGGGACCAATAACAAAATCTTCGGGTTCAGGTTGCGGGGCTTCACCGGTGGTGTGGGGGTGGATCATCTCCGGGGCAACCCAGCGCCTCACAAGAGGCTCCATGCCGGTTTCTTTTCTCCGCGCTCTTTTTTTCGCTGAATCAGGCTCTTTGCGGGCAAGGACGATATGCTCGATACATTTCCGGACCCATTCATTGCATTCCCGGTCCCGCTGTTCACCGTACTGCTGCGTAAAGACCAAATCGAGCGGCTTTTGGACAGGCTCACCAGATTTTGTAAAGAAGGTGATGGTTATGACCGGATCGTCACGGGCATTCTTTCCTGCTTTCACGGTCAGGATGGATGAAAGCGGGATAGCCTGTGGTTCATACTGGCCGTACCTGTTGTCAACAAGGATAAGCCGCTCTGTGGTGAGAATTGCATCGAACGGTATCGCGTTGATACTCAGCCGGCCTGTAGTCAGGACAATAAATTCTCCGCTCTTTAAGTAGGGGTTTGCCACAAAACCACTCGTTTGTTGTTATTTTATGCTGTCTGTAATAATATGCTTTTTAGGTAACCATGGTTCTCATTGACGAGCATGCTTCCCGGTTATTCTTTCCAACGGTTTCTGCGCGATAACCCCCGGCCACCAGAAGAAAATTTCCGGTACCGTCCATGATGGCGTTCTGTCCTTTGGTTCGCCCCAACCCGTTCAAAATCGATAAATCCATTTTCCGGATCGGTTTTAATGAGCCGGACCTGGATTTTATCCCCGACAAAAAGCCCGCGCTCGCCGGAAACGACCCGGCCTTCAGCAGGAAGTGTCAGGAGCCGGACATAGGTCCCTTTATCTGAAGCCCCAGTAACAAAGGCTTCAAAGGATTCGCCAATCCGGTTCATCAAAAGGACCGCAGCCGCCGCTTTGCGCATAAAGCGTTCAACTTTTTTTGACCCTTTTTCCCGGCTGGTCAGCCACACTGCATGAACGTTGAGCTCATCAAGCGTGTAAGGGAGTTCAGCATGGTCGAGGACGGATTTTATCAGTCGCTGGATGATAAGGTCGACGTAACGCCGGTTGGGCGCAGTGCCATGGGTGTAATCCGTGACAGCAAGCCCGAAATGACCATAGGGTGGTTCGCCGGGCTCAAGC
Source organism: uncultured Methanoregulaceae archaeon (assembly GCA_963768785.1). GTDB lineage: Archaea > Halobacteriota > Methanomicrobia > Methanomicrobiales > Methanospirillaceae > Methanoregula. Next base: position 33,769 of record CAVYJD010000011.1, on the reverse strand, counting down.
GTCATGTACTCGCCGGCACCGATGAGTTTTATCACGGTCAGTGAAAGGTCCGGGAAACGCGCCGGATCAGACTCCCGCTGCTGCATCAGGAAATCCGCAAGCGCTTTTGAATCGGGTTTTTCCGGGAGAGTCGTTCCCAGTGCCATCGCAACCAGCATGATCTTGTCCCAGTATTTGGGTGTCCGGACAACGCGCTGGATCATCGGAACGTCTGCAGCTCCCAGATAGTTGACCATCGCTCCGTTTGCCGCGATCATGAACTCTTCGATCAGGTTCCGCGCCATGTTCTCGTTTTGGACCACAAGGTCCTTGACAATACCATTTTCAAGGACCGGCCGGGCTTCGATAGTTTCAAGGTCGAGGGCCCCCTGTGCCATCCGGTATTTTCTTAAGCGTATCGTTGCTTCTGTCTGGAGGCGAAGTTGTTGTTCCAGCCCGGGAACGTTTTTTACGGATTCGGGAATGGGTGTATGACCATCCAGCCAGTCGCCTACCACTTCATAGACAAGTTTCGCTTTATTGGCCACCATCGCCCGGTAAATATCCCCATGCCGGACATTGCCGTCAGGAAGCACGTAATACTCAATGATAATTGCCTGGCAGTCCTGTGCTGGCAGAAGGGAGTTGATACCTTTGGAGAGCGTGTCCGGGAGCATGGGGTAGGTGACAATCCCGGTATAGACGGATGTGCCGTTGTGAGCCGCGTACTGGTCGGTCAGGGATTTTTTTTGGACATAATAATCAACATCGGCAATTGCGATCCAGACCCGGATCTCCCCGTCTGGACCGGACTCGCAATACTCCATCTGGTCGAGGTCCATGGAGTCTGAATTATCGATTGATGACCACAAAAATGAGCGCAGGTCACGGGTTGCGTCCTGGTTCCTGTTTTCATGGGCCGGCGATGCGGCGATGTGTTCAACTTCCTTTATTACCGGGTCAGGGAATTTGGGTATAAACCCGTATCGCTGCATTACACTATCTGCAATGGCGTACAGGTCTACGGAGCGGGAGTTTCTCATGCGTGTCACGGTAGAGATTCGTTTCTGGTGATACATATCCCTTGGCATCAGCGCGTCTGGTAGTATCTTTTGGAATATCAGGCAGACACGCGGTGCAAAAAAATACCGGTCCGTTGTTTTGGCTGCTCGTTACGTAAAAAGCCGGTATGCCCGACCAGGAAACAACGGCTGATTCCCCGTAATTAAAAAAAAGGACTTTTACCTCCCGGCCGTGATCCCCAGCAGAACATTGACTGACGGTTGCTGGACTGACACTTTCATTCCTTGTTTTGCGTGCGACACCATGAGCGGGGGAACATTTATGCATCTCCAGCCGATTACTGATTATGTCACCGCGAATTTCAACGGCACCAGACAAAGGCGCCGCAAAAAAACCGGTCAAAAAAGGGCCCAGCAAAAACCGGGCACGGCATCTTGAGGACGCCCGTCACCATCCCCTCGATCACCCGCTTCCTCATCCCGACCATAAATCCCAGAAAAAGCCCACACTTCCTCCCCGGCATACGCCTCATTCCCACCCCCATGGGGATGAACTTCCTGCCCACACACAGAAACCCGGCCCTCTCAAGCCCTCAAAAAAGATCACAAAGACCGGTTCCAAATCCTGATGCTGGAAATATCCGGAATTCATAACCCGGGCAGAATTCCGCACCATAACAAACTATATCAGAGGCTTCCCCTTATCACTGTCTGAGTGGTGAAGTATGGCAGAAGAACATCCTTTTACCCAGCAGATACCTGCGGCCGGTGAGGTGGTGCCCGGTATCTCCTCAATTATGGGCACCGATCCCCTCAACGATCCTTTTCTCGAACTTGACGATCGCCAGTGGGAGAATATGGTCGAGAAAGGAACGCTGCCGGTTGCCGTTATGTTTTACTCCCCTACCTGCATGTTCTGCCACCAGATGGAGCCTGTGTTCCGGAACCTTGCACGGGAGTATCATGATGTCATTCTCTTTGTCCGGCTCAATATCACCACGAACCTGTGGACTGCCGAGCGCTACGGTGTACGGAGTACTCCGACCTTTAAATTCTTCTGTGGGGGAAAACCCATCCAGGAACTGGTCGGGGCGGTATATCCCGCACTCTTAAAAAAGATGATCGACGACTTTGTCCTGCATGGTAAAGAATGTGCACTGAATTCGACGGCGATTAAGTACGATATTACCGGGTACGGGTAATTTGTTTTCACGTTGGGGAGGAAGGATATGGACTCATTTGAACAATGGATGGGCAGGTACCTGGAATTAAACGCTCACGAGCGAAAGGCGATACTCCATGATAAAATGTCCGTCTGTACATGCACCGTCTGCCCATCTTACAACCGGTGCGCCCGCGAGAAGGATGAGAAATTCTACTGCTTTAATGGCAAGAGCATGCTCTGTATTTCTGAAGATCTGGGGTGCACCTGTAAAACCTGTGCAGTTTCACAGGATCTTGGCATGAAATATCATGATTTTTGCCTGAAAGGCAGCGAAACTGTCCAGCGGTACGAACACGAACTGCGATAACCGGTATCCTGTTTTTTGCTCCGGAGAAATCCTCAAAATTTTAATTGCCATAATGCGCCTCTTGAGGGTTCCGGCAATCCCGGCTGGCGTCCCTGCCGTTGTGGCATATCGGTTGCGATAGTTTGGTATTTCTGGCATCATCGCCCTTGCGCATCGTCCCGTGGAGGACAGGTAGCGCAAAGAGGGGGGGCTGCATTGTATGAAAAGGTTTTCTACAAAAGACCAACCGGTCAACTGGGAAAATCTCGTATTTTATCAATATAATGAGAGAACCCCCCCTGATGGGTCGCTCGGGGGTCTCGTCGACCCCTCGCTGGGCAAAGGGTCGGATTGGGATGCGGCGGGTACTTCCGAGATCCGCAAAAGTGAACCCGACAGGAGGCGCAGAGCGCCGCCCCCTTACCTTATGACTTGTAACCCTTCGAATAATTCAACAGTTAACCGTGGATGTTCTACAGAGCCGTTTATTCATCTGGCATAGATCTAGATCTTTCTCATGCAGCCGGATGTTTTTGCTGCCGCTGCAACTGCTTTTGCCACCTCACTGGTTACACGCTTGTCAAGAATATTGGGGAGGATCCGTTCCCGGCGGGGTTTGGCTACGCACGAAGCAATTGCGTGCGCTGCGGCAATTTTCATTTCATCACTGATCTTTGTTGCGCAGGCATCGAGTGCCCCCCGGAATATACCGGGGAAGGCGAGCACATTGTTGATCTGGTTGGGAAAATCGCTTCGCCCTGTCCCGACAACCGCAGCCCCCGCTTTTTTGGCCTCGTCCGGCCAGATCTCCGGGACCGGGTTTGCCATCGCAAAGACAATTGGATTGGGGTTCATCGACCGGATCATATCGCCGGTCACAATCCCTGGTGCAGAAACCCCGATGAGGACATCAGCGCCCACAAGGGCATCGGCAAGCGACCCGGTTTTTTCCGTGCGGTTGGTCTCTTCGCTTAAAATGAACTTGTACTTGTTATGGTAGAGACCTTCCCTGTGGTGATGGATAATCCCCTGCGTGTCGCAGACAACAATCTCATGGACGGGCGTGCAGACATTTGGATCATACCCGATACATTTCAGGAGACGCGCGATGGAATACCCTGCTGCACCGGCACCGCAGATCACGATATTAATATCTTCAAATTTCCGTTTTGTCACTTTGCAGGCATTTAATAACGCCGCAAGGACAACAATCGCGGTCCCGTGCTGGTCGTCATGCATGACCGGGATACCAATATCCTGCAGGGCATCTTCGACCTCAAAACATTTTGGCGCGGCAATATCTTCGAGATTGATGCCGCCAAAGACCGGGGCGATGTTTTTTACCTGGTCTACAAAATCGGTCTCGTAATTCTCAAAACAGATGGGGAATGCGTCAATGCCGGCAAATTCCTTGAACAGGATTGCTTTTCCCTCCATGACGGGAATGGCGGCGTAACCCCCGATATTTCCCAGCCCCAGTACGGCCGAACCATCTGTGACAATTGCGATCGTGTTTGCTTTTAAGGTATATTTGTAGACCTTGCCGGGATCTTTAATAATCTGACGGCACACTTCGGCAACGCCCGGTGTATAGGCAAGGGCGAGATCATGCCGGTTCCGGAACGGCACTTTTGCCCGTATCTCCAGTTTCCCGTGATGCTGTGCGTGAAGCGCCAGAGAGTCCTTGTAAATTTCATCACTGCCCGGTGAAAAAACCATACCAATCTATCTCTACTACGAAAAAGCGTGGGGCAAGGTAATGAATGTTGTGAATATAAAAAAATCGGGCTCTGGAGAAATCATCGTTCGTACTACGCACCTCCCCTCCTGCACCACCAATCCCCCAAGGGGGGCGGGGCGCAAGGGCGATGATGACGGGATAGGTAATACTTTACTATCGCAACCGGGGGGTGCCAAAGGGACGGGGTCTTTAGCCCCCAAGAGCGTCACAAAAAATATCAAATGATTTCTACAGAGCAAAAATTTGCATAAAGATCTGGAGATTCGCACCCGGAGCGATAAAAATCCTGATAATACTGTTCAAACTCCACTTATGAGCATATCTGGTATTCACCCGGAACAGGCATTCCGGCAGGGCACGAGCGGAATGCATATACAATCTCGTCTCCTGCTGTTTCCAGCAGCTGGCGGTAATACGCAAGGTCAATGGTTGTTGCACTCCCTTCTGTATCGACGATGTAGTTGCGGGCATCCCGGACAACGTACCCGATCTTCATGCCCGGCGAGATTGCGATCCCTTCATGAGAGTATGCCGTTACTGCTGCACCTTCAAGACAGCGATGGGCGTACGTGAGCCTGCTGATCCGTTTATGGATCACCAGTTCATCCGGTGGTGCTGACAGAAGGCCAGAACAGTATTTCCGGTAAATATCCCGGACCGCATCCTTTTTTCCTGCAAGTTCCCCGCAGGTCCGGGCCGGTGTCATGCAGGTCAGCATCTCCTGCTGCATCTGGCGGACATATGCCGGGGTGTCGTGCCTGCGTGCGGCAATACCCCGCACTTTGATGCTGCCGTCAGTCAGTCTGCCATAATACCGGTTGTATGCGCCAAAACCGTCGGCAAGGGGGAGAAACACGATCCAGTCATAGTATTCCGGCTCTATAAACAGACCCGTGCTCTGCTCTACACGGTGCACCAGTGCACCGGTATCTGTGCCCTTGACCCAGAGGCAGTCCACAATCCCGTGCACCACAACAAATCCCATCGATTCAGCGATCTGCTTTGTCTGGAGAAGGATCTCGCGCGAGCGGGCGGTGATCGCTTCGTGCACTTCAATGCGCCCGAATTTTGCATTCTTGTAACCAGTGTAGCCAAAACAGGTGACCAGCATCCATTTGAGGACGGCATCAATGCCGGCATACCGATTGTCCTGCTTCTTTAATCGTTTCGTCGTAATCCGCAGGTCAAGCAGTGGTTCGAGTACGCCCGAAAGAAACCCGATGCGCTCCGGATGTCCAATAGTCTCAGGGGACAGGTTCTCATTGACGATAATGGACGGGTACAGGGAAGTAAAATCAATCTGGCAGACCGGGCCATAGCATCCGGCAACCGGCTGGAACATCATGCCGCCCCGGTCAGCGGATCGTACTGTGGCAAGAGAACGGATCTGCTCGGGATCGCTCTTGCGAAGCGGAACAGCAATTCCCCGGCTGAGTGCTTCATATACTTCGTAGCCGGAGATGAGCGTGCCCGGGGTAAACCGTGCGGCAAGGTTGGGGGAAAGTCCGGTGAGCCGGCTTGCAAGGATGACACCGGCCAGACCTCCCTCGCGGTACACGAAACTCTGCTCAGTATCAATCAGGATCCGTCCATCCGGCAAACGCGCTCCTTTTCGGTGCTCCACACGACCATAACTCCAGTACGAGCGGGAGTCAAGGCGACGGAATTTCCTGCTGCGGGAAAACGGTGGATCAAGGCCATACTCTTTTGCTGCATCAATAAGGTGGGGTATCCATGCATCCGCGTTCGGGAAGAGGATCACATCAGGATCGACCGTATTGACCCACGCGAACAGGTCTGCAAGGATGTCACGTTCGGATCCACAAAACGGTTCCGGCGTTTCACCCGGTACGCTCGCAGTCGCTTTTCCGGCTCCGTGGGATGGCATGCCCGGTATCGCGATCTCTGCCTGCCGCAGATCGCATGCACATGCCGGGTCAAATCGCGAGCTGTTTTGTGCTCTGCAGGGGAACATGCCGTGCTCTGCGAGGTACTTCTGATCAAGCCGGATATCGGCGTTATAGATGCGGGCTGAGTACCGGCTTTGCTGTTCGATTGCTTCGGCTACCTCCCGCCCGGCAGTGATACGGAACCCGGGCAGTGTGCCAAAGATAGTAGAGAATATGCATTCTTCGACAGCATACCGGTCCTCAAGTGCGCTTATCAGATCCGCATGTGCGTGGGGGTCCGGAAGGTTTAGGTAAAACTGCGGCTGCACCGGAATACGCTCACAGCGTATACTGCCCTCACGGTGCCAGATATCAATGCCGGTTTCCAAGCGGAAACAGGTATCAATGATGACCATGATAGTCCCCGTTATCATTTTCCCTGTGCAGTTCGACCAGTGCCGAAAAAAGTGCCGCCTCGACCGGATCATCAAAGGCCGGGAATGCCTCACTTGCATGGGTTTTTGCCCGGTGTACAATGTCCTGTGCACCGGGTTGATCTGGTGCCGGAAGATCGTGCACTACCCGGGTCCAGCGGCCGGTGAGATCATTGATGCCCATGCGGACGCTCATAAAACTCCGTCCCATCAGCTCACCTCAAGCGTTGACTGCCCGTGTGATGGTGGCACAGTGTGACGGGAGCAGGATGGATGGAGATGACGGTGTCCTGCCGTTCCCGTTTCCGGTGGCGGGCAGATAAAAAAAATCCGGTCTGCTGCATGGCAGAGAAGATCAAAAGATTGATCCGGTTCTCTGGTGCAGAGCATAACAAGAGTCGTCTCAGCCAGCTCACGGAGCCGGCAACCGATACCGTGCGAAATCTCCCCGGTGCCCGGGTACCATTGGGGGTCGTGCTCGATGAGTACAATAGTGTGACACGCAGTGTCAAGGAGCATTTTGAGATCCGTGCCGGTGTCTGCCCGCCGCACATCCAAAGATGGTGAACGGTGGTGCAGGGATGCGAGGATACGCGATGTGCTGCCGCTGATGTAGAGCAGGGTAAAACGTGAAACCTGTTCAGATGCATCAAGTGCCCCTGCAACCAGTTCGGGTGGTGCAACCAGTGCATTGAAGGTGCCCGTACGGAGCGGGATGCCGGGCAGCAGGTCAAACTTCATGGCACTTCTGAGAATGCAGGAAACTGGGATGATGCGATGGCGGGCAGGGTGCGAAAGTGAACCGGGGAAGTGGATAAAAATGCCAAATTGATTAAACTGGTTATCTGTCGTTTTGTCAAGGAGGATATGGGAAAAAATCAGGCTTTGCTGAGATCCACACAGAGAACCCTGCAATCGCTTACGGATGCTTTTTTCAAACATCGTGCTTTTTGTTTCCGCCGCTTGAGCAGCATCCGACAGTATCCGATAATTATCAGAAAGGTGTTTAAAAAATCTCAGGCAAAATGGGGGGTCAAGGGGATGCTCCCCTTGGGGTGCCTCCCCCTAGGGGAGAGAGAGGGGGTCACCCTCATAATTGGGGTAGAGAATAAATGAATGGCAGGAGATTTGAGGATTTCAACAGTGTCAAAAATTATCCCTCTTTTCTGCACAGCTTTGCTGCGATTCCTGCCACGTGCCGGCCCTGGAACCGGGCGCCGGCCAGTTCGTTCTCGGTCGGCCACCGCTTCAGGTCATTACCGGCAATCGTTGAAGCGCCATAGGGAGAGCCACCGGTGACCTCGTCAAGCCGGCTCTGCCCGTCAAAGGTATAGGGGAGCCCGGCAATAATCATCCCATGGTGCAGCAGTGTTGTATGGACGCTCAAAATTGTTGATTCCTGCCCGCCATGCTGCGTTGCCGAACTCGTAAATACGCTGCCGACTTTTCCGACAAGGGCTCCGGCTTTCCATATGCCACCGGTTGCATCAAAGAACTGCCGCATCTGCCCGCACATGTTGCCAAATCGTGTCGGTGTGCCAAAGATTACTGCGTCCGCCCCTGCAAGATCCCGGGGCGTGCAGACGGGAACGTGAGCAAATGATTTCTGCAGTTCCGCCGCTCCGGTTTTCTCAAGCACTTCCTGCGGGAGCGTTTCCGGTACCCGGTACAGGGTTACCGTGGTACCCGGTACCGTGCGTGCCCCCTCGGCGACTGCTTCGGCCATCCGGTGGACATGGCCAAACATCGAATAATAAACGACAAGAACCGTTGTCATGACAGATCCTCAGTACGTGGTTAGGGTTATTGCAGAAGATAAAGGGTGGTGTATCACCGAAAGTATCTCCGGCACAGGGACATCATGGAGAGACTTTCCGGCAGGATGCATAAAGTTACATTATTATACACAAATGAACACATTTATACATCGAAGTATAGTTTAGTCAAGTCTGCGGGCGCTCTCCGGCGTGCATTATCCACGCGGCAAGCTCCCCTGACGGGAAGTGTTTGAGATGAAGTCAAAAGATATTGCCATTGTCGGAATCCTCTTAGCCATCGGGGCCATCCTGCGGTATTTCCTCGCGATGCTCCACACGCCGCTCACACCGAATATGATCATCGCGTTTTACTGTCTTGCGATCATCCTGATCCAGCCAAAAATCTATGAAGCGCTGGGCATCGGGATTGTTGCCGGTGCGTTGTCGATGATGATCTCCAGTTCGATGTTCCCGCCTGCAAACCTGATCAGTGAACCGATCGGGGCACTGGTCTGTTTTGTGCTGTATGCAATGCTGAAAAGCCGGACAAAACTGGCCCCAACTGCTACGACGTTTCTTGCCACGCTTGCGAGCGGGTTTTCCTTTGCAGCGATCGCGATTCTTGCCGTCGGCGCGACGGTCCTTTCAAAGTATAATGGAAATATCTGGAATTTTGTTATCGTCTTTGTACCCATTGTCGTTATCACCGCCGTGTTTAATGCGGTGATCGTCCAGATCCTCTACGTTCCCTCAAGCCGGGTGCTGGTTAGAGGGCAGGAATGATAGTTCTCAATAACGTCAGTTACACCTATCCCCACACGGTGCAGGCAGCACTGCACCACCTCTCCCTTTCGTTGCCAAAGGGGCAGTGTATTATGATCACCGGACCTTCCGGTGCCGGAAAAACCACGCTCTGCCTTGCCGCCTGCGGCATACTCCACCACGAATACGGGGGGAAAAAGGAGGGCCGGATCACTCTTGGCGACCGGGATGTCATGGATTATCACAGCCTGTCAGACATCGCGCAGCAGGTTGGCATTGTCTTTGATGATCCCGAAGCCCAGATGATCTTTACAACGGTTGAAGAAGAGATCCTCTCTGCGCTTGAACACCGGGGATTGACAGCAGCTGCCATCGAGGAACGCCTTGCCGCGATTATGGATACCACGTACCTTGTCGAGCTCAGGAACCGGTCCCCGCACAATCTCTCCGGTGGCCAGAAACAGCGGGTCGCACTTGCGGCGACGCTGGCGCTGGGCAATGATATGCTGATTCTCGATGAACCCACCTCCGAACTGGACGAGCATGCGACTAAAAGGATCGTCACTATTCTCAAAAATTTAAAAGAACAGGGAATAACCATCCTGCTGGTGGAGCACAAATTTGACCATTTCAAAGAGATGGTCGATACCCTTGTCGTCATGGAAAACGGGGCCATTTCTGCCATTGGAGCACCGGATGAAGTCTTAAAAGACAAGCGCATGCGGCAAATCGTAATCCCGGATTTTTCCGGTATCCGGGACGTAAAATCTGGCGAACCAAAAAAGAATCCATCAGAAAGCTCGCCGGTTATTTCTGTCCGGCACCTGTCCTACTCCTATGATGATGTCCCGGCACTCTGTGATATCAGTCTTGACATTTCAGAAGGGGAATTTGTTGCTGTTGTCGGTGAGAATGGTTCAGGGAAAACGACCCTTGTCAGGCAGTTCAACCGGCTCCTTACGCCAACGCAGGGCGATGTGTTTATCAAGGGGAAAAATACCCGGGCCAGTTCCATCACGGAGCTGGCGCGGGATGTCGGGCTCGTCTTCCAGAACCCGGACCATATGTTCTTTGCAGATACGGTTCGGGACGAGGTAGCGTTCGGGCTTAAAAATCTCGGGATATCCAATGGCGACGCAGTCATCGATGAGGCACTTGGCGAAGTCGGGCTGCTGCATACAAAAGATCTCTACCCCCGCTGGCTTTCACGCGGGGAGCGGCAGCGCCTTGCGATTGCCTGTGTGGTCGCGATGAAACCCGCGATCATGGTGCTTGACGAACCGACCACCGGGCTTGACGGGGATGAAGCCCGGCTTGTCATGGAAATTCTCACCCGGCTCCAGCAGAAAGGGCATACGATTGTCGTCATCACCCATAACCGGGATATTGCCCTGCAGTGTGCGGACCGGCTGATCACGATGGAACAGGGCCGGATACGTTCCGATGCTCCGGCAGGCCGGTGAACCCATATGGCAGAAATCCTCCAGTACATTCACAAGGACGGGTTTTTCCACCGGATCCACCCGTTTACCAAGATCGCCTTTATCATCCTTGTCAGTATCATGTGCATTATTTCGACAAGCATTCCGTTCCTTGCCGCACTTGTCGTTGCGCTGCTTGTTATTGCCTATGCCAGTAATCTCTCCCGGGAAGTGATCCAGCAACTGAAACTGGTGATCGTGATGAGCATCCTGTTTATTATCATCACCATCATCACGATGCCCAACGGTGCGGTGCTCGGGCACGTCATTCCCGCTGCCGTCCCGGTTATCGGCGGGTTTATTTCCATCACGCAGGGTGCGCTTGAGATCGGCCTCATCCTGACCCTGCGGTTTATGGTATTGATCTTTGCGTTCCAGTTGTTTTTGATCTCCACCCAGCCCCGTGACCTCGTGCATACGATGGAAAAAATGAAGATGCCGATCGATTATATCCTCATGTTTATCATCGCACTCCGGTTTATCCCGACGCTCCAGATCGAAGGAAAACGGATCCATGAAGCGCAGCTTGCACGGGGATATAATCCCGGCACCGGTTTAATCGGCACAATCCGCAGTGTTGCCCCGATCGTTGTGCCGCTTGTTTCAAACGCACTGCTGCGCTCAACGGTGCTGGGGCTTACGATCGATATGCGGGGCTATCGTTCCGGCAACCGGACGCAGGTACGCCAGAGAACCTTCAGGACGGTGGATTATGCCGTGCTCAGCGTGCTGGGCATTACGGCAGTGGGATTTGCCATCATGACCGTATTTCAGGGGATGTAATTTCCATTCTTTTTTGTCAGGATATACAATTTTTATAAAAAAAAGAAAGCGCCTCGGCCGGGATTCGAACCCGGGTCAAAAGTTCCGGAGGCTTCTAGGATGTCCACTACCCTACCGAGGCCGGATTTACCTTACTTATTCTTGTGTGCATCCTTATAAAAGGGAGGGATGACCGATAATTATTGTTTTTTTGTCTGGTACATGTGCCAGATCTTGCAGGCCCCTTCGTGGCTCACCATGCAGGGACCGACCGGGGTACGGGGGGTGCAGATCTTCCCGAAAAGCTTGCAGTCAGAGGGCGAGGCGATCCCCCTCAGCACCTTATCACAGATACAGGCAGAATGTTTGCTCACTTTTTTGTACACGATACCAAATTTTTTCTGTGCATCGTACTGTTCAAATTCCGGTTTGAGCCGGAGCCCCGAAGCCGGGATCACCGGGAAACCGCGCCACTCCACATCGCACGGCTCAAAAACCTCGTACATGATCTTCTTTGCCTTGACATTTCCTTCCCGGGTCACCACTCTCGGGTACGCATTATCCACCCGGTGCGTTCCCTCGCGGACCTGCCCGGCCAGCATCACCAGACCAAGCAGGATATCTTCAGCTTCAAACCCGGCAACCACCTGCGGCACCGGGAACTGCTCGTACTCAAGATAGCCCATCACCGCACAGACATGTCCCGGGAGAACAAACCCGTCCAGTTTTGCCTCTCCCTGCTGGAGCAGCCATTTCATTGCCGGCGGGACGAGACGGTGGCAGGAAAGAATGGAGAAATTTTTCGGCGGATGGGACAGGATACTTGCTGCGACCGTGGGGGCCGTCGTTTCAAAGCCGACCGAGATGAATACGACTTCCTTATCGGTTTTTTCTGCAATCTCAACTGCCTTATGGATACCCTGCACAATCCGCACATCGCCGCCACAGGATTCAAGAGAACCTTCTGAACCGGGCACGCGGAGGAGATCGCCATAGGTCGCAACGATACAGTCTTTTTTTACCAGGTCAAGTGCTGCATCGATCTCTCCCTGCGGCGTGATGCAGACCGGGCAGCCCGGTCCCATGACAATCTTCAGCCGTTTGGGAAGCACACTGCGCAGCCCGGTCCGGGCAATCGCTGCTTCATGCGTGCCGCAGATGTGCATAAACGTCATATCGCGATCCACGAGCGTGCGAAGTGTCAGGGCGATCTCATTTACCGCTGCCATAGAAGTCTTATAGGTATTTACAGCGAAATCACATAAGAGTAAGTATATGGATACTGGATTCTCGGACATAGATTATGTCTATGCCATACTGGTAATCATCCTCGGCATCGGTATTGCGCTTGTCGCACGCATTGTCGTCCGCTGGCTGAAAGAAAAAGCGGGAGAGACCGAAACCCAGTGGGACGACATTATTGTCGCCGCGATAGGAACCCCGGTTCAGGTCACCATCATTGTCATATCGGTGTATATCTCGCTCAAATATTTTGGCGTCCTGCCGGAAAAGTTCCAGTGGCTGCTTGAAGGGCGTGTTGTTACCGCATTCTATGTCATCATGGGGGCATGGATCCTCGCTTCGTTCCTCCATGATATCATCAATATCTATGGCCATGCGATTGCAGAGCGCTCGGAAGGGGACTGGGATGACCGGCTGGTGGAGCTGCTGTCGCTGGTCATCAAGTATATCGTCTGGTTTGCTGCCCTGATGATCATCCTGTCGGTATTCAGCGTGGATATCACCCCGTTCCTTGCCGGTGCCGGTATCGCCGGGCTGGCGGTTGCCCTCGCTGCACAGGATATTATCTCCAATTTCTTTGGCGGTGCCATCATCACGATGGACAAGCCCTTTAAAATCGGCGACCGGATCAAACTCGATACTTTTTACGGGGATGTCGTCGGCATTGGCCCCCGCAGTACCCGTATCAAAACGATCGACAACCAGATCGTTACTATCCCGAATAACAAGATCACCACCTCGGTTGTCATGAATTATTCCATGCCGGACCCGATGGTGAAGATGACCATACCGGTATCGGCGGCCTATGGGAGCGATGTTGAACTGGTGAAAAAAATTCTTGTTGAGGTCGCCGAGGACGCACTTAAAAATACCGGATTTTTTGTTCCCGATCCAAAACCCCGGGCATTTTTTGTCGAATTCGGTGCGTCCGATCTCAAGTTTGTCGTCTATGTCTGGGCCCGGGCATATAATATCCCCGACGAAGTCAAAGATGCAATCAACTCCCGCATTGACAAGCGGTTCAAAGAAGCCGGTATCGAGATCCCCTACCAGCAGGTCGATGTCCACATGAGGACATAATTTTTTTTGCTACATTGTTGTTTTTCCCGGTCTGTCTGTATTGTCCTCAAGTCAGGACAACCGGGCTCGGTTGCCGAATCATGGTTTTGCAGGGAACCGGGTAAGATTAATTGTCATGTTCGAGCCGTCTTGCTAGTTTTTGAGTTGTCGATTTCATAGTATGAAAAATCCGGTTGCAATCGGATACGAACCCTTATTGCACTGTTCCTCATACCCTCCACGTATGTATGGCATCTCCACGATCTGCCTGCATGACCAGCCGCTTGCCTCCGCACTGGAACAGCTTGCCCCGCTCACCGGGCATATTGAAGTGATGGACGAGGGGCGGCATTTTCTGGAGACTGCCGAACCGCTCATGAGCTATTCGACCCGGTTCTCGCTGCACGCACCTTCCCGGGGAACAAATCTCGCAAGCCGGCTTGAACCAATCCGGAGAGCGAGCGTTGAAGTGATGGCACAATGCTTCTCTTGTGCTGCTGAAGTGAATGCGGCGGTAGTTCTTCATCCGGGATATTTTGCCTGGCCCGATGAGCGGGATCAGGCTATTGCCCAGCTTGCCCGGTCAATTGTGGAATTAGACCGGATTGCCGATGAACATTCCATCCGGTATTATATCGAAAATATGGGCGACTGGGAATATTTCCTTTTGAAACGGCCGGAAGAACTGCCCATTATCGGCGATACCGGGTTTGCACTTGACATTGGCCATGCGCACCAGAACCACTGCCTGCCGGAATTTCTCACCCATCCGGCACCACATTACCATATCCATGACAATGACGGTACGACAGATGCTCATGATGCCGTGGGGAAAGGAACGATCGATTTTGTGCCGGTCGTAAGAACCCTGCATGCCAACGGTGGTACTGCGGTGATAGAAGTGGGGACGTTTGAGGGGGTTATTGAAAGTCTTGCGGTATTGAAAAAAATGCGTACCTAAAGCGGATTTTTCCTGCGATTCTTAGGGAAAAATCAGCGGCAAATGAAGAATTACCTGCACTCTTCCGCAATATTTTATAAGGTAAACTGACAATGTATCTAGGCAACCTGCCTTTGTGGCTTAGTGGCATAGCGCGTCCTTGGTAAGGACGAGGTCGCGAGTTCAAATCTCGCCAAAGGCTTCTTTCTTTTTGTTCAGATTTTTATTAAGTGCCGATAATGAATTGCCGGTTTTTCGATTCAGGGCCGATTAAAATTTTCATCTGGTAACTGATAGATTCCTGCGGAAAAGAAGAACAACTTATTTTTTTATTGTTTCTGCCAGAAATGCACGGGCCATGATCGGGGAAATGGTTACTGCCGTTCCCCTGTCGCCACCAATAATGCAATTGCCGTGACAAAAATAGTCTGCCCTTGCGATGGTTCAACAACGTCGCTTGTGGCATTCACCAGACAATAACGTGCGAACCTGAAAAATCCCCGAAATCAATAAAAAAGAAGATTACTGGTCGACAAGTTCGACCTGTACGCCGCCAATTTTTTCGGCAAAGATATTGTAAAGAAACGCCATGATGGCCCCGCAGATGAATCCCATGATGGCAAACATGATCGGGAAAATAATAATCGACATCAGGCCGAATGCACCGATACCGGGCATACCCTTGGATATCCCGATCGCTGTACCCATTACCGCGAAAAGGATTCCATAAAACAGTCCAAGTATAATACCAAACAGGGCTTGAATTTTAGCCCAGGAAATAATGTCAATACTTTTGATGACTTTCATCAGTACACCTTAGTGAATTTGTGCGCACGACCGGGTAAAAAGTCTTTTGAATCGGGTTTTATCAAAAAAGAACCCGGTGGGTTTAATGTGGTGAAGATCCGGGGACGGCAAACCGGATTCGCGCCAGGTGACCGGATACCCGGCAAAGCCCGCATTCTGTTCATACCAAACAAATTTTTTAAGGTTTGGAATACGGTCGCATCGCCGCATCAGGTATTTATCCTCTTTTTACCAAAAATGAATGCAGCAGAAAGGAGGAATTTTATGGAGACTCCACGTATACCCGCACCAGAATTTACCCGTGCGGCACGCTCGTATTCATTTGCCGCACGAATGAAAAAAACCCCAAAATCCTTCATCCGTGAAATTTTAAAAGTGACGGAAAACCCGGAGATCATCTCCTTTGCCGGAGGACTGCCCAATCCCGCACTCATCGACGTCGAAGGGATCCGCCGCGCTGCCGGACAAGTCTTGAGAGAAGATGGTAAAACTGCACTCCAGTACTCCACAACAGAAGGCTACCTTCCGCTGCGCACCTATATTGCCGACCGGTATAAAAAACGGCTGGGGCTTTCCATCTCCCCTGACGAGATCCTGATTACCAATGGTTCCCAGCAATGTCTCGATCTTATCGGCAAAATTCTCATTGATGCCGGGGACCATGTTGCTATAGAACGACCAGGTTACCTTGGCGCAATCCAGGCATTCTCGCTCTATGAACCGGTCTTTCACCCGGTGGAACTGGAACCTGAAGGCCCTGACACCGCACAGTTGAAGTCCGTTCTTTCGCGCTATCCCGTGAAACTATTTTACGGTGTCCCCAACTCCCAGAACCCTTCCGGCATTACATACTCTGCATCCCGCCGCGAGAAGATAGCCGGGATACTTTCCAAAACCCGCACGATTATGGTTGAAGACGATGCATACGGCGAGCTGCAGTTTTCCGGTCATGCCCCGGACTCCTTCTGGAAATACCTGCCGGGCCAGACCATTCTCACCGGATCCTTCTCCAAGATCCTTGCACCGGGCATGCGCCTTGGGTGGATGTGCGCACCAGAAAAAATTATGGAGCAGCTGGTCATTGCAAAACAGGCATCCGATCTCCACTCCAACTACCTCTCCCAGCGCATCGCGGCACACTACCTTGCACATACCGATATTGACGTGCCGATACAAAAGATCCGGGCGGCCTACAAAAAACAGGCAGACCTGATGACTGCAACGATGAGTGAAACATTTCCTGAAAGCATCACCTGGACAAAACCCGTTGGCGGCATGTTTGTCTGGGCAACACTTCCAGAACAGTGCTCTGCTATGGATGTGTTTAATGCCGCCCTCAAAGAAGGCGTTGCCGTGCTCCCGGGTATACCCTTTTATGTCGATGGCGGCGGGACAAACACCCTGAGGCTGAACTTTTCCAACTCCCGTGATGACCAGATTGTTGACGGCGTGAAACGGCTCGGGCGCGTTCTTGCGTCACGGGTATAAAAAAAATACCCGGCCCGGATGCATGTATCCCGGAGAATCATTGCATTATAAATAGCATTCATAAATACCGGTACACATAAATATACCAGAAAGGGTATAAACCGCATTTTCAAACGGTTAAGTCAAGGGGTTTTTCGCGTGGATACCGGAAAATTTATAAAAAAATACTGGCACGGGAGCGACATCAGCCAATGAGTAAAAGTGATGCGGAGGCATTGTTACGGCAGGGCATCCAGCTCTATGATCTTGGCCGGTTCCAGGAATCCATCGTCATGTTTGACCGGGCGCTGGCCCTGTTTCCCCGGCTGCCAAAAGCCCATTATTTTAAAGGCATAGCTCTCTACGACCTTGGCAAATTTGAAGACGCCATTGTCGCCTACGATGCTGCACTGGCAATTGATCCTTCTGATCCCAATGCATGGTATAACAAGGCAGCCACCCTTGCCCAGCTGGGGCGAAACCAAGAGGCACTTGTAGCCTGCGATCGGCTGATTGCGGTAAAGTTCGATAATGCAGAAGCATGGATCCTCAAAGGCATCGCGCTGTACGAACTGGGAAGATATGATGACGCGATCGGTGCGTACGACCATGCCCTCACCATTGATCCCAGCCATGCAAAAGTGTACTACAACAAGGGCATTGCCCTTGCCGACCTGGGGCGGCACGAAGATGCCATCAGTGCCTATGACAAGGCGATTGAACTGGTTCCCGACTACTCAAAAGCGTTTTACAATATGGGCATTTCCCTGTACGAGATCGGCCGGTATGACGATGCCCTCCGGGCCTTTGATCACGCCTATGCCATTGACCCTTCGGATGTCTGGGTCTGGTATTACCGGAGTTTCATACTTGCAAAACAGGAGCAGTATGCGGCAGCGGCGCAGTCTGCGGATACTTTTCTTGCAGAAGAGCCGGACCATGCCGATATCTGGGCGATAAAAGGTATCTCTCTTTTCAGGACCGGTAATTTTTTGGGGGCGGTTGACGCACTGGGCACAGCGCTTGCAAAAAATCCGCTTGTCACCGATGCATGGATGTACAGGGGATTTGCCCTGCACGAGCTGCAGCGGTATGACGAAGCCATCGCAGCGTTTGATAAGGCAATCGAGATGAACCCGGCCGGCCCGGCGATCTATTATCATCGCGGGATTGCCTGTTTCAGGGTAAACCGGTTTAAGGATGCCCTGTCAGATTTTGACCATGCCCTGTCACTGGACCCCGGTAATACCGATGCGCTGTACCGTAAAGGAATGACCTGTATCAACCTGAGCCGGTATGAAGAGGCCCTTGATGCGTTCCAGGATGTTATTGAGAATGATGCACAGCATACCGGTGCATTTTATTTCAGGGGGATTGCCCTTGCACGGCTGGGCCGGCACCGGGACGCCATCGACGCATTTGAACAGACGCTTAAACTCGATCGCGGGTGCGCATCTGCCGCATTCCAGATGGGACTTGCCTATGCAAGTCTTGGCAGGTACAGTGAAGCGATCAGCGCTTATGACCGGGCACTGAAAATAAAACCGGACTATTCCGATGCGCAGTACCACAAGGGGTATGCCCTCACCAAACTGGGACGGAGTGAGGATGCAATCCACGAATTTGAAAAAACCATCGCAGACAACCCGGAAAATGCCAATGCTTATCACCAGCGGGGGCTGCTGCTTACCAAAACCGGGAAATACGAGGAAGCAGTTGCATCGTTTGATCAAAGTATCAGTATAAAACCGGATTATGCGCAGGCCTATTTTGACAAGGGGCTTGCATTAGTAAAACTCAACCAGCCTGCACGTGCCATTGATGCATTCGATCAGGCAATTGATATCAATCCCAATTATATCAACGCCTATTTCAACCGGGGTCTTGTCCTTATTCGTCTGGAGCAACTGGAGGACGCGATACGGGCATTTGATCATGCACTTGCAATCGATCCCACGCATGTCCTCTCGCTGTACAACCGCGGTGCAACGCTCCTGAAACTAGAACGGTTTTCCGAGGCAGTCGCTGCCTACAACAGCGTTCTTGCCATTTCTCCGGAGAATACGAATGCGCTCTATGAAAAAGGACTGGCACTCACTCACCTTGGCCTGTTCAAGGACGCGGTTGATGTGTTTGAAGAGGTCATCGAACAGAACCCGGCGCTGGTTGATGCATGGTTTTACAAAGGCCGGGCACTTTCAAATCTCGGGCTTCACGAAGAGGCCATCGCGGCGTTTGATAAATCCCTTCTATTAAACCCGAAAAATGTTGATGCGGTAGTCCAGAAAGGCCTTGACCTTATTGCATTAAGCCGGTATGAAGATGCAGTTGCCGTCTTCAACCGGGCGCTGGAAGATGCGCCGAAAAATGTCTGGGCATGGTGCTACAAAGGCATTGCACTTGGGGAACTGAACCGGTTTGAGGAAGCCGTCCGGGCATATGACCGGGTGCTTGAGATTAACCGTCGCTGTGCACGGGCATTTTTTGAAAAAGGCAATGCGCTTGCCCGCCTGGGAAAACAGCTTGAAGCAGTTATTTCCTATGATCAGGCGCTTGAAATTGATCCATCCAACCCGAAGATCCTGTACCAGAAAGGCATCGCGCTTGCCCAGCGGGAGCGGTATGATGATGCAATACGGGCATTTGAACGGGCGCTGGCAATTGAGCCCAATAACCCGCTTGGACAGTATTATCTCGGGGTAGCCTATGCCGGTCGCGACCGGTATGACGAAGCCATTACCGCGTTTGAACATTCGATTGCACTTGACCCGGCAAATGCGCTCGCCTACCATTACCTCGGCCTCGCCCTTATAGAAAAAGAGCGGTATACTGAAGCGCTTGACGCACTCTCACGGGCGCTTGAATCCGACGCCACCAATGCATCGTCCTGGTATTACCGGGGTATTGCCTACCTGCAGCTAAAACGGTACGAGGATGCCATTTCCGCATTCCGTAAAGCGACCGAAATGAATCCTGCACTCACAGACGGGTTCATGCATGAAGGCATTGCACTTGCCGGTGTCGGCAGTTATGAGGATGCGATCACCGCACTCGACCGGAGCCTTGTGGCAAACCCTTCGCAGATTGAAGCGCTTATCTGCCGTGGGGACTCCCTGATGCAGCTGAAGCGTTATGCAGAAGCGGTTGAAACATTTGACCGGGTCATCGCGCTTAACCCCAATCTTGTCGATATCTGGATGCAGAAAGGCGATGCGCTGATCAGCCTTGCCAGAAAGCAGGATGCGCTGGCAGCCTTTTCAAAAGTGCTTGAGATCCGGCCGGGTTTTGCCGAAGGCTGGGAAAAGAAGGGAAACCTGCTCAATGACCTCGGCAAATTACAGGACGCGGTCCTGGCATATACCCGGGCGCTTGACATCGATCCGTCATTAAGCGAAGTCTGGATGCAGAAAGGCGAGGTGCTCAATAACCTGGGACGGACACAGGACGCGGTCTGGGCATATGAAAAATCACTCAGGATTGACCCGGAACAGGTTGATGGGTGGATCCGGAACGGGAAATCGCTCTTTGAACTTGGCCGGTACCAGGACGCGATTGACGCGTTTGACAATGCCATCGCACTGAACCAGCGATCGACCGAGGCATTCCATTACAAAGGACTGGCGCTTGAAAAGATCAACCGGGTGGAAGAGGCGATCCAGGTCTTTGAAGTGATGCTCGAGATCGACCCGTCGAATTATGATGCCCATTATCATCACGGACTCGCTCTGGTAAACCTGCATGACCCCCGGGGAGCCATCCGCTCGTTTGAAAAAGCAATTGCCATCAATTCCCAGTTTGCTCCGGCCTGGTACAACAAAGGAAAGATGCTGGTCGATACCGGGAAGTTTCCCGAGGCACTTGCTGCACTGGACAAGGCACTGGAGATCGAACCATCGTTTAACGAAGTCCATTACTACCGGGGATTTGCCCTCCAGAAACTGGGCAGGTATGCCGAAGCCATAGACGCGTTTGACAAAAATCTTGAACGGGACACCAGCAACGCACTCGGCTATTATTTCAAGGGTATCTCCCTTTCAAAACTGGGAAGATTTGCCGAATCCCTTGAAGTCTTTGACCGGGCGCTGATCTATGACCCGGAAAATGCGCTTATCCACTACCAGAAAGGCCGGGCATTATCGGGCCTGGACCGGCATGAAGAGGCAATCGTCGCTTTCGATAAAACGCTCCGGCTGAAACCCAGGTATTCTGAAGCGAGGATGCTCAAAGGGATTGCCCAGTACAATCTCGGGAAATTTGGCGAGGCACTGGCGGATTTTGACAAGACGCTCGAGGAAAATCCGAACAATTTCCATGCATGGTACCAGAAAGGCCGGGCGCTCTTTGATCTCGGTAATTATACGGACGCGATCGACGCCTACGATCATGCGCTTGAGATGGATTCGAACTACCGGGATGCATATCTTCATAAAGGGATTGCGTTATATGAAATTTCCCGGTATGAAGAAGCAATTCTTTCATTTGACCAGGCAATTGAACTCGATCCCAATCTTGCACAGGCACATTTCCATCGCGGCGCCGCGATGCTGAAACAGGAACAGTATCGTGAAGCGGTCACATCATTTGACCGGATGCTTGCTCTTGTCCCGAACTCTGCGCAGGCGTACCATCTCAAAGGTGTCGCGCTCTCCGCTGAAGGATTGTACCAGGACTCCATCGACGCGTTTGACCGGGCGCTTGAATATGATCCCGGCAGCGCGGAGTCTGCCCTCAACAAGGCGGTCTCCCTGCATAACCTGAGCCGGGATGAAGAGGCCAATACAGCAACTGAAAAAGCTCTTGGCATCCGCCCGGATTTTGCAGAAGCCTGGTACTACAAAGGCGTGGCGCTCTCTGCTCTTGAGAAATATGACATCGCAATCGAGGCATTTGACCACTCTGTTGAACTGGATCCTGCAAATCCCCATGCCTATTTTGATGCTGGAATCGCCCATTTCAGGCTCCGGGAGTTCCCTGAAGCGGTCACGGCTTTTGACCACGTCCTTGAACAGATCCCCAATTTTGCCCCGGCTTTCTATTACAAGGGGCTCACCCTGGCAGAACTTGGCATGCACGAAGAGGCGGTTCTTGCATTCTCCATTGCCCTTGAGATTACACCGGACGATGTCGCACTGCTCGCAGCAAAAGGCAAATCGCACGAATCCCTGCACCAGTATGATCTGGCGCTCAAATCATTTAATGCCGCAGAGGAACTTGAGTCCGGCTCTGCCGATATTGCCTGTCACCGGGGAATGGTACTGGTAGAACTTAACCGGGATGACGAGGCAATCGGGGCATTTACCCGGACACTGGAGGTGGATTCCAATAATACGGATGCCCTGTTCCAGAAAGGTCTTGCTTACGGGCGGCTGGGACAATTCGCCGATGCACTGGCAGCATTTGAGGAATGCGCCCAAAAAGGACTGGACACTTCACGGGTCCGCTATGAAAAAGGAATCTCGTTGTTTTCCCTTAAACGGTATGATGAAGCACTCGTGTCGTTTGAACAGGCATTGATATCTGATCCGGCGAACGTGGATGCGGCGCTCGACAAGACGGTTACCCTTCACGAGCTCAAACGCTGGAAAGAAGTACTTGCTGCCGCAGAACAGACGATTGGCATCCAGCCGGATCGTGCGGAAGCCTGGTACTATAAAGGTGTGGCTTTGTCTGAACTGGGGAGGTTTGATGAAGCGGCCGGCGCACTTGCCGAGGCTCTCAGGCAGGATCCGTCAAATGCCCATGCACAGTTTGATCTGGGTCTTGCGCTCATCCAGTTGAACCGGTTCGCTGATGCCATTGTCGCCTTTAACGAAGTGATTGAACTGTTCCCTCAGTTCCCCCGGCTTTTTACCACAAGGGGCTCTGCCTTGCCCGGCTGGGAAAAGATGAAGAAGCAGTGGAGGCGTTTGACCATGCACTTGATATCACCCCGGACGATGCATCCCTGCTGTATGCAAAAGGTATCTCGCTTGAATCCCTGAAAAAATATAGGGAGGCGATTGCAGCCTTTGAGGCATCGCGTGCTATTAATCCCAATTCGTCTGACACCCCATATCACATCGCACTGTGCCTGGTCGAACTCGGGCATGATGACGATGCAGTGCAGGCATTTGACCAGACGCTCTCACTCCTGCCGGATAATACCGATGTGCTCTCGAAGAAAGGGTTTGCACTGGTGCGTCTTTTAAAATTCTCCGAGGCCATCGATGTTTTTGACCAGTGCCTTGAACACGGGTTGACCAGCGCACGGATCTATTATGAAAAAGGAATGGCCCTGTTTGCGCTCGATAAGTTTGAGGGATCTATTGCCGCTTTTGATCTTGCATTGGAACAGGATAGTGCGGATCTTGGCTCCCTGATCCAGAAAAGTCTCGCACTCTGCGAGATAAAAAAATATGAAGAAGCCCTCCCCGTCCTTGAGCGTGCAATTGCCCTTGACCCCGAGAATGCCACCATTCATTTCTGCATGGGGTCCGCCCTTGCCCGGCTCTCACGCTATGAAGATGCGGTAATTGCACTTGACCGGGCGCTTGAAAATGATACGGTAAATGCAAAGATCTGGACCTGCAAAGGATTTGCCCTCTACCGGCTCAAACGGTATAAAGAGGCCGTGGAATCATTTAAAAAGGCATTAAAACGCCAGCCAAAGGATACGTTTGTGCTCTATTACCGGGGTAAAGCGTTGCTGCATGTACAACGCCCCGAAGAAGCGATCGCGGCATTTGACAGTGTGCTCCAGCAGGAAACCCGGCAGGCTGCTTCCTGGTTTTACAAAGGTATCGGCTTTTCATCCATGAAACTCCGGGACGATGCGCTGGTTGCTTTTGAAACGGCGCTCTCCTTTGATGATACCTGCGATACGGCATGGTACCACCAGGGTCTGGAGCTCGATGGAGCTGGACCGGATTGCCGAATCCCTGCCGGCATTTGAACGGGCACGTACCCTCAAACCGGATAACCAGGAATATGCATATCATCAGGGACTTGCCCTCTTCGGAATGGGGCAGTACGCAGAGGCAGTGCAGGCATTTGACCGTGCCCTGGGACTTGGCCCCGAACATTTTGCCCTCCAGTACTTCCGCGGGAAATCATTCATGGAACTGGGAAAATATCCCGATGCCCTGAGTGCACTCACCCGGGCGCAGGACCTTGAACCTGACGATCCGATCATCTGGCTGGCAAAAGCCCAGACCCTGTATAAACTCAATGATTTTGCCCCGGCAGGTACCGCATTTGAAAAGGCCATTTCACTGGATCCAGAATCCGCAGAGGCAGAATTAGGACGGGGAGAGTCACTGGCTGCGCTCCATCAGGATGATGAAGCAGTGAATGCCTACGATGCGGCTCTTGCAATTGATCCGGCGTATTATGAGGCAGCGTACCAGAAGGGGCGGTCTCTTTTACGGCTGGGTAAACCCGTTGACGCGGTAAAATCGTTCGATGCGACCCTTGCCTGTGCACCCGGGTATGCACCCGCTCATTACCAGAAGGGGCTTGCCCTGTTTACTCTGGGGAAATATGACAAGGCAATAAGAGCGTTCAAGCATGCGCTGGACAATGATGAAACCCTGACCGATGCGATATACCAGACCGGTCTTTCGTACGCAAACCTCAGCAAATATGAAAATGCATTGCGGGCGTTTGAAAAGATGCTCGAGATTAACCCGGAAAATGCTTCCGTATTATACCAGAAAGGCCGGATGCTTGCAAAACTGCTCCGGTATGATGAGACCTTAGCGGCGCTTGAATCATCACTGAATATTGAAAACAACCTTGTTGAAGTATGGCTTCTCAAGGGAAGTGTGTTGTTTGAGCAGGAACGCTATCCTGAAGCGCTGGAGACGTTTGAGCGTGCCATCGCACTTGTGCCTGATAGCATTGCCGCATGGTACTGGAAAGGAAAAACCTTTGCCGGACTCGGAAATTTCAGGGAGGCTGTGACCAGTTTTGACCGTGTCATTGAAGCAGATCCCAGCTGTGCCCCGGCACTGTTCCATAAGGGGAGTGCCCTTGTATCCCTTGGAAAGTTTGAGGAGGCTATTGAAGCGCTCACCCGTGCACTTGACATAAAACCGGGCAATGCAAACGGGTGGTACGATCGGGGGATATCCCTTGCCGAGCTCGGACGCTATGACGAAGCCATCTCTTCCTATGACCGGGCGCTGAAGATCAATCCGAAGTATACCAATGCATATTATGACAAAGGAATTGCCCTTGCACGGCTTGACCGGGATCTTCTGGCGATTGCAGTATTTGAACAGGCAACTGCAATCGACCCGCATTTTGCACATGCATTTTATGATAAGGGGCTTGCCCTGCTCCGCTTAAGGAAAAACAAAGACGCGATTGCTGCGTTCAATGCGGTTATTGCACTGGATGCGACCTCTGTGCAGGCATTCTACCATAAGGGGCTTGCCTGCAGCCGGATAAAAAAATATCCTGACGCGAACAGTGCTTTTGATGCAGCCATTGCGCTTAACCCCACTGATTACGAGGTCTGGTTCAACAAAGGGCTTGCACTGTCGGCAATGAAGAAAGATGAGGATGCGGTCGCGGCGCTGAACAGCGCTATCGGGATCGATGCAACCCATTATGACGCATTCTATCAGAAAGGAATTGTCCTTTCCCGGCTCGGGCTGTTCGATGAAGCCATTACTGCATTCACCGAGGCCAGCCACCTGGATGACCAGAAAAAAGAGGCCTGGTACGAACGGGCGTGCGCCCTGTCTGCTCTCGGGAATGATGCGGAATCCGTCATTTCATTCCAAAAGGCAATCGACCTGGACCCCCAATTCCCGGATGCATACTACCAGATGGGTCGTGCTCTTGAACGGCTCGAACGGTATACCGATGCCATTACTGCCTATGCTGGCATACTTGGCCACGTCCCTGATCATGCGGAAGCCTGGTACCACCAGGGGCTCTCGTATATCCGCATCGGCAAGGATGAAGAGGCCATCTTCGCATTGGAGCATGCACGAAAACTCGATCCCCACAATGTCCCGCTGCTTCTGGAGGAGGGACAAGCCCATGCCCGTCTGGGACAGTATGAAGACGCCCTCCATATCTTTGATATCGCTCTTGGCAGGGATCCGGATAATGGCGAACTTCTCTTTGGGAAAGGTCAGGCTCTTGCAAGCCTTGAGCGTCATGCGGAAGCTGAGGAAATTCTTGGTGAGGCAGTAACCCGGCTTTCCGGTGTTGCCCAACCGGCATTCCTCCGGGGACAGTCCCTTGTCTACCTGAAACGGTTTGACGATGCCGTCAGCGCTTTTGATACTGCACTTGCCCGGGATCAACAGAATCCCGATATCTGGCTGGAGAAAGGTGAAGCGCTTCTCAACAGTGGGAAGTATGACGCGGCGATTGCCGCATTCGACCAGGTCATTCTCCTGCGGCCCGATGATTCGCAGGTCTTTTTCGAGCGGGGGATCGCATATATGTCCCTTGAGCAGTATGAGCTGGCAATTAGTTCATTCGACCAGCAACTGGCGCTTACTCCCGGTGATCCTGCGACCTCTTATGAACGCGGACTGGCACTCTTTACCCTGAAAAAGTTTGACGATGCGATTCCGGCTTTTGAGATTACCCTGGCTACCCAGCCGGATAATACCGATGCGCTGTATTACCGCGCCGCTTCACTTGCCGCACAGGAAAACTATGCGGAAGCGGTTTTTGCGTTTGATGCCCTCCTCCACATCATGCCCGATCATGCACACGCATGGTTCGAGCAGGGAATGGCGTTTGCCCGGCTTGCCCGGTATACCGAAGCCTGCTCTGCATTTGATCATGCAACGGAAATACAGCCTGATTATTTTGACGCATACCTGGAGAAAGGTCGTGCACTGGACGAACTGAACCGGTTTGAGGATGCGGTCAAAAGTTATAACCAGGCGCTGGCAATCGACCCGTCTCATGTCTTTGCCCTCTATCTCAAAGGAAAGGCCCTTGCAAATACCGGCCGGTCTGAGGATGCGGTGAAGGTATTTGACCTTGCACTGGAGATCGATCATCACTTTGCCGACGCACAGTTTGAAAAAGGGAAGTCCCTTTTGACCTTAGGCATGTTCCGGGAAGCGGTCAAGACTTTTGACAAAACGCTCAATATCGAAAAAAATTATGCGGAAGTCTATTTTTACAAGGGACTTGCGCTTGAAAAACTCGGCCGGTATGAGGATGCAATTGTCGCATTCAATAAGAATATTGATCTTGATGCCGGCAATGTGCAGGCATTCTATCACAAAGGACTTGCCTTAGCCACTACCGGCAGGCACCAGGACTCCATTGAGGCATTTGACCAGGTGCTTGCATTGGACCCGCAATTCATCGATGCCTGGCTCCACCGGGGGAAGGCGCTCTCTGACCTTGGAAAATTCAATGACGCGATTGAATCCTATGTCCATACGCTCGGAATTGACCAGTCCAATGCCGAAGCCTGGTACCTGAAAGGCCGGGCCCTGCATGCTCTCACCAGTTTTGAGGATGCAATTGAGGCATTCAACAAGGCTCTTGAGATCCGGCCGGATTATGTCGACGCATATTACTACAAAGGCCGGGCTCTCTCGAAGATCCATATGGAAAACGAAGCCGTTATTTCCTATGATAATGCACTTTCCCTTGAACCCCGGCATGATGAGGCGCTCTATCACAAGGCGTGTTCCCTGCTGCGGCTGGAGCGCCCGCAGGATGCCGTCACCGCGTTTGATCTCGCGCTGCGGATCCGCCCGAATTATGCCCACATCTGGACGGGCAAGGGTATCGCGCTTGCAGCTCTTGGAAAAGACAAGGATGCCATTACCTGTTTAACAAAATCTATCGGCCTGGATCCAAAGAATGCCGGGGCGTATTATTACATGGGGATTTCCTTATCACGCATGGGCCGATACCAGGAAGCGATCAAAAACTTTGATGCCTCGCTAGTCCGCCGCCCGCAAAGTGCGGAAACGTACTATGAAAAAGGCCGGGCGCTTTTTGGGATCTCAATGCACCAGGAAGCCGTGAATGCATTTGATCGGGCACTTTCCCAGAACGAAAAATATGCGGATGCATGGCTGTACCGGGGAATTGCCGAGGCAAATCTCGGGCGGTATGATGAAGCCCTTGATGGCTATGCCCATGCATTGGCACTCGATCCCGGCTCTGCGATGACCCAGCTGTTCCGTGGAAGGGCACTTATCGAACTGGAGCGGTACGGAGAAGCAATTGATGCGCTTGACAAGGCGCTCGAGCTCCGGCCGGAATATGCCGAGGCATTGTATCACAAAGGTATTGCTCTGTTCAGGCAAGGTCAGTTCCAGGAAGCGATTGAGGCATTAGATGCGGTAATATCACTTGATGATCAATACGCGGAAGCATTCCTGTATAAGGGAATTTCGTTTGCGCACCTCCAGAAGTATGACGATGCGATTCGTGCGTATGATGCGGCGTTGCATATCCAGTCAGGGTATATTGAGGCATTGTATGAGAAAGGCCGGGCGCTTATCCACACGGAGCGGTACAAAGAAGCCCTCACGTCTTTTGACCATGCACTCTCAGCCAATCCGGGGATGGCAGAGGCAATTTATGAGAAAGGCCGGGCATTTTCTGCGCTGGGAAATCTTGATGGCGCAATTGCGGCATTTGACCGGGCGCTTGAGATCAATCCTACCTGTTTCCCTGCCCATTATGCAAAAGGAAAAGCCCTCTTTGAACAGGGCAATTATGATGCGGCGATTACCGAATATGACCGTGCACTGGAGATGATCCCAAAGTCCGCCGCCCTGCATCATGACCGGGGTCTTGCGTATGCTGCGCTTGAGCAGTACCGCGATGCGATCCAGTCCTATGACCGGGCGCTGGAACTGGACCCGGGGGCCGCTGAAGTGTTTGTGCATAAAGGAAATGCGCTTGCCGAACTTGGCCTTTCCCGGGATGCTCTTGAAGCATTTGAAAAAGGCATTGAGAAAAATCCACAGCTTTCTGCGGCATGGTTTGGTAAAGGCAACGCGTTGTATGATCTTGGAAAATATACCGATGCCCAGGAAGCCTATGAAACCGGCCTTGAGTCCGACCCGGAGAATGCAATCGGGTGGACTCGTCATGGCATGTCTCTTGCAGCGCAGAAAAAAGATGAGGCTGCAATCGGGTCCTATGACCGGGCGATCTCTATTGATCCATCGTTCTCTATCTCATACTTCACCAAAGGAAGTGCATACGAGGTGCTCGGTCGGTACGGGGAAGCTGCGGACGCGTTTACGGCAATGCTTTCCATCCAGCCGGATTTTGTCGATGCATGGATTCATAAAGGAAGGGCACTGCAGGAGATGGAGAAATACCAGGAAGCGCTGACCGCGTTCAAACGATCGATCGAGATCGATCCTTCCCGCAAAGAAGTCTGGAACGATATCGGCGCAATCCTCGATCATATAGGAAAGCATGAAGAAGCACAGATCTGTTATGGAAAAGGGCGGTAACACAGGTCTGCTCTAGCGGGTTAACAGACCGGGGTTGTCCGGTTCGTGTAAGTGGGAGACTGGGACTCCCATGTCCCATTTATGATGAACTCTACCATCCCGATGGGATGCCCCCGTGGCGGTTCTAAAACGAAAGTAGATTAAACGTTATGAAAATCATCTGGTTTTGTGGCTTTGTTGAAATCCTCAAATTAAATTGCCATAATGCTCCTCGAGAACGCCGGTAATCCTTGCCTTCGCCCTCGCCGCTGTGGCATTCCCTGGTTGCGATAGTGTGGTATTTCCTAATCCGGCATCATCGCACTGCGCCCCGTCCCCCATGGGGGACTGGTGGCGCAAGAGGGGGGGTTGTGTGTTAGGATAAATGTTTTCTACAAAGCCAAAAATTTTCAATAACAGTACTTTTTCCATTAATAAAAAAGAAAACTGCCGGTTTTCATTTTGTCAATACTTCTTGCGAACTGCGTAAATCCACGCGATGACAAGAATGATGACAATGGCGATAGCGCCAATCATCGGGGCATTTTTTATATAAAACGGGGTGCTAGCATCAAGGTTTTGTTGTGCAATCTGCTCGTTTGCCAAAAGATTGGGGTACGCCGGATCAAGTGATTCTACCTTGGCAAATGCGGAAAGGGCTTCGCTCCATTTTCCCATCCCGCCAAGTGCATATCCCTTGTTGAACCATGCGTCGGCACTGGTGGGATCGATCTGGATTGCCTGTTCATATGCCTTGAGTTCATCATCATATCTCCCAAGATTATACAGGATGTATCCCCGGTTGATCCAGACTTTTGACATCATTTTGATTCAGGGCAAGTGCGTTATCAGATGCTGCCAGCGCATCGTCAAAATGTTTTTCCCGGTTGAGTGCATCCGCTTTTTCATTCCATGCTTCAAAATATCCCGGTTCAAGTGCAATGGCCTGATCAAATGCCTGCACCGCTTCGGTATAATTCTTTGATGTTATGAGAGCAACACCCTGATTATACAAAGCCGTAGCATCGCCTGAATACGCTGTTGCCGGGGGAAGCAGGACCATGAACAGGAGAATGGTCAAAATCAGATATGCAATGGATGAGTATCTCATAGTATCCGGATAATATAGGGCAGGATAACGTCATAAAGAATTCCAAAACTGCCTGAACCCGACTGAGCCCGTAGTAAAGAGATCCTTATTCTCCTTTAAACAAAAACCAATACCCTGATAAAATAATCATTGTTTCTCCAGAACAAGCACCCGGCGGGTGAGGCTCTTGTGCACCCGCTGGTCATGACGCTGCAGAACGGTCATATGCTCTGCAGCAATTGCAGAGATATCCTTGTGGGTAACCACGACTGCCCGCCTGTGATGTTTCAGCACGCGGTTGATCTCAGACAGGGCATCGGCATAGAGCCGGTCCATCGTATCTTCTTTTCTAATACAGACCGACTGGCCATAGGGAAAATCCGTCACAACCGCATCAATGGATTGATCGTACACCGGTAACCGGGTGGCGTCCGAAAGCATCAGTGCACTAAGAGAGACATTCTCCCGGCTGCCCCGGATCATCAGGGGATCAAAGTCACTTCCTACCGTATCCATGCCAAGCAATCCCCCTTCGATAAGAATACCTCCTGTGCCACAGAACGGGTCAAGCAGGATATCCCCGCGTTCTCCCAAGGCAAGGTTCACCAGGGTCCGTGCCATCCTTGGCATCATCACACCGGGATGGAAAAATTCCCGCCTTCCCGGATTACGATCATCGAAGGTACCTCGTTGGATCCGGAACAGCACCCTGCCAAAATAACACTTGTCTTCCGAAAGGATGGCTCGATATTCGTCAACCGGGTTGTTTAAAGAGATGGGACCGTCGATCATCGTGCCAATCAACCGTTCAAACACGGCCTGTGAACAGGGATTTCGCTCATGACATCCCCCGTGCACCTTTTTGACCCTGCCGGCAAAGGGACGGGTGGTTTTTATTGCCAGTTCTTTAAGGAGGTGGGAAAAGGAGGTGATGTCCGGGCTGCATTCACCCAGGTACTCAAGCACAACGTGTGTCATTGCCAGACGGTTTGCCGCATGAGGGTCCGGGCATTCTGCAAGTGCTACCTGCAACCGCCGATCGAGAATATGCCCCACGCATTCAATCTCGGCAAACGGAAGAGTTGGATTTTCCCCGGACAGCTCAAAGAGCAGTTTCATTTCGTAATTATTGGCGATAAGGACACAAATAGGTGTGCAGGAAAGAAAATGTCGGTCTTTTGCGGTTTACCCATATAACGAAACAAATTTTTGGACAAATACCACCCTGATAGCAAAATGTCCCCAGCCCCTCATAAGGATACTTCCGGTATATGAGGACGAGGAATGCTGATGACGGTTTTTAATCGCCGGTATAATTTTTGAATCAATTTATCTCTTCATAGCAAGAGGATAAAAAAAGGCTCCGGAGAAATCCTCAAAATTTTAATTGCCATAACGCTCCTCGAGGGCTCCGGCATTCCCTGCCTTCGCCCCCATCGCTGTGACACACCCTGGTTGCGATAGTGTAATATTTCCTGTGTTCCGGCATCATCGCACTACGTTCCTCCCGTCCACCTTGCGGGACCGGTGGCGCAAAGAAGGGGGCTTGTGTAGTATGAAAGAGGTTTTCCTTGGAAAACTAACTATATCGAGTTAACCAATCTCGCCAAATCCACGACGTGGTATTCAATGATCTGATGTGAGTATGAACGTTCGTTCACGTGCATTTCCACAAAGCCAAAAAAAGTTACTTTTTTCCTTTCTTCTTTCCCATGATACCGGAGAAAAAGCCGCCTTTCTCACCACTCTTATGCTCGAGTTCTGCAAGTTTTGCGTAGAGTTCCTTTTCCTCATTGCTGATATTTTTCGGTGTCACAATTTTTACCCGGACAAGAAGGTCACCGGGTTTTCCGCGTCGTTTGACTCCCTCACCGGAAATTTTCAATGCTGTGTTGTACTGGACTCCGGCAGGCACTTTCAGGTCGATAACACGTTTATCGATTGTTTCAATCTCAACGCTGGTGCCAATCACTGCCTGTGCAGGACTGATCTCTATTATTGTTTCAAGATTATCTCCCATCCGCTGGAACCGGGGGTGGGACTGGACAAATATTTCGATAAACAGATCGCCGTTGGGTGCACCAAAATCACCGGATTCGCCGTATTTTTCCATCCGGAGCCGCATACCGCTGTCAACACCGGCAGGGATATGAACGCTGATCTTTCGTTTTACCCGTGTGTGACCGGATCCATGGCATTCCCGGCAGGGTTTTTCCGGAATCTTGCCCCTTCCTCCGCACTGTGTACAGGTACTCATACGGACAAACTGGCCAAAGACCGACTGAGAAGTCTGGCGCATCTGGCCACTCCCCCCACAGCGTGGACAGATATTGAGTTTTTTTGTTTCACTGCCAGATCCATTGCATGCCGGGCATTGTTCAGAATGCATCAGCTCAATATCCCGGTCAGTGCCATACACTGCATCTTCAAGCGAAACCTGGATGCGCATGAGGAGGTCTGCACCGGGCATGGGCCCGGATCTCCGCTGACCCCCGCCGAAGAAATCAAAAATATCCCCAAAACCGGAGAAATCGGAGGAGAATCCCCCTCCGCCACCGGTATAGGAGCCTTTTGAGGCATTCGTGAACGTGTCGTGACCCATGTTATCGGTACTGGGCACGCTTCTGCTCATCAGAGAGCACACTATATGCCTCGTTTATCTCTTTGAATTTCTCTTCTGCTCCGCTATCCTTGCAGACATCCGGGTGATATTTTCGTGCAAGGTTGCGGTACGCCTTTTTGATTTCACTGTCATCGGCATTATGAGGTATACCGAGGACGTCGTAGTAATTTCCTGAACCCATCAGGGTCACTCTTCTTTGACCTTGTAATCTGCATTGACTACATTGTCATCCTGTTTTTGTTCCGGTTCCTGTGATGGCTGGTTTGCGGCACCTGCCTGCTGCTGGGCCGCCTGTTCTGCCTGGATCTTCTGGTAAATCTTGGTTGTGGCAGCATATACCGCTTCGGTCAGAGTTTCCATCGATTTTTTTATCTCTTCGATGTTTTCCTCACCAAGCGCTTTTTTGGCAGCAGCAATGCCCTCTTCGATCTTTGTCTTGTCTTCAGCGTCGAGCTTGTCGCCGCTTTCTTTTAACATCTTCTCTGCGGTAAACACGGCCGTATCTGCCTGGTTGCGGGTCTCAATCTCCTCGCGCTTGGTCTTGTCATCGGCTTCGAACTGTTTTGCCGAATCCATCATCTTCTTGATATCTTCTTCAGAGAGTTTCTTGTCGCCTTTGATGGAAATTGCCTGCTGGTTTCCTGATCCGAGATCTTTTGCAGAGACATGAATGATGCCGTTTGAATCGATATCAAACGTGACTTCGATCTGCGGGATGCCCCGGGGAGCCGGTGGGATACCGGTGAGCTGGAACTTCCCCAGCGTGAAATTA
>CAVYJD010000010.1:0-383004 GCA_963768785.1 uncultured Methanoregulaceae archaeon | reverse complement strand
TCCTTAAAAAAAACCTTGCCCCGCCGTGCCTCGGAGAGGCCCTGAGGCGGGTTCACATCGTAAAATAAATTTAAAAATCTATGTTGATTTTTATGGCTTACTTACACACTTAAGCAGATTTTTAAAAACAGTGGGTATTGTTTCCTATCTCAAAACAGGATTTAGAGTGAGAACGTTCACCTTAAAACGAAAGGTACCAAGCCCATAGTGTCCATTTTAGGGAGTTTTACGACAATCACCGGTCAGCCTTTCATTAATCCGAAATTTTACCGGCTGGTACAACGATACAGGGATATTTAAGAAGGAAAAAAACTAATGAGAACCAGACAAAGGCAAAAGCGAGGTGAATGTATGCCAACGAGTAAGAAACAGATGGTAAAGCTGAACCAGGCGAAGAAGGTCAAGGCCGAAGAACTCTCGAAGCAGGCGGCCGCGGGTAGCAAAGAGGCCCAGAAGAAGCTTAAGAAGCTCGAGAAAAAGCTCAAGTGAGCGGCCCGGAAGCTGTCTCGCTCATTTTTTTATCATTTTCCACAATTGGTTATGTGGTGTTTTTTTAAATTATCAACAATCAATTGCGGGCTTTCGAGAGAACTCCGTAAAACACACTATTGTACTCCCGGAAGATTCGACAAATACCTCACTCCATTGAAAAAAAAAAGAATCCAATTGGGGGAAAAATGATCAAACGGGAATTATTTTCCGGTTATAGACTTCATTAATAACCTGACCCAGTCCGATATAGAGTGCAAGACCCCCGGCAATAATCCCCATAACTCCCCCGGACATTTTGATGAGGCCGCTTCCCGTAAGCTCTGCTGCAACAAGAATTACTATCAAAAGTAAAACCGCAAGAACAGTCACCTGAAGACTCCGGTGCATCTTCATGGTACAGATTAAGAGACCGAGCGCAATTATCCCCCAGACCGACAGGAATGCCGCAAGATCAACTGGCTGAGGTGCTTTTGCAAGACCAAGGACCGGAAGCATCATGATTCCGGCAAAGGTAATCCAGAAGAACCCGAAGCTCACGAACGTCAAAAACCCAAAGTTATTGTTCTTCTTCCATTCCATGAGCCCGGGCAATGATCTGGGCTATTCCGCCATAAAAAATTGCCATTGCAATGACCGGACTGCTCAGAGCGATTATCCCGAGATTACAGAGGCTCAGAAGAAATGGTAGTCGTTCCAAATGCGCAGAGCCCAAGCGGTGCCGGGTTTGCGGTATTATCCATGAGGAAAAGATTGTTCTTGTTTGTCTCTTCATTGTTCAACATAATTTCCACTCAAACTGAATAACCTGGTGCACAATTACCGTTGCTCACATCCATCATGTGCCCAGATTTTCTTCGATACCGGACAGGATTTTTTTTAATATCGAACCAGATTAATCAGCTCATTAATCTCAACGACGGTAAGTTTAACATTTTGCATTTCGATCTCATTTTCCGTTTGAGGGGGGTGGAGGATTTCTCCAAGGTTTATATAAGGGGAAATTAAATTTCAGGTAGAGGAATCGATTACGGACAATTTACGTGAGGTCAGTGGATATGAACGTCAACGAGGATGTTAAGAAATTTAATATCTGGTCAGGCACGTATGAGGATTCATGGTTGCAATACCTGTATTTCGATCGGATCCATAAAGGAGTCCTTAATTTAGTCAATGGGGTATCTGCTCCCGCAGACCTGTTGGATGTCGGATGTGGAACCGGCAGGCTGTTACGAAAATTGAGAGAACGCTGGCCTTATGCGCAGCTGATTGGTATTGATCCGGCTGAAGGCATGGTAAAAAAAGCCCGGCAAATGATGCCGGATTCAACATTTATGGTGAGCTCTGCCGAATCAATCCCGCTTCCTGATACTTCTTTAGATCTCGTTTTCAGGTACAACTTCTTTTCATCACTGGTCAGACCAGCTACAGGGTATACGTGAGATAAGGCGTGTCTTACGTCCCGGGGGCCAGTTCTTTCTCGCTGATATCGCACCTCTCCCATTCTTTTTAAGATTTGTTCATCGCGGTCACGGCCAGCTTCGCGATCAGAACGAGGTACGAAATATGTTTGAACGGGCAGGTTTGGAAGTCCAGGCACAGAGACGGCTGTTTGTAGGACATATCCTTGTAACCTCCGGTATTCGACGATAACGAAAAAATGAAATCCCCGGGATTTTTAAAAAAGTACGATTGATATGCGCTCTTTCAGACGTTCACACAAAAAGACAAAGGTTGGAGCATTTTACGTTGGGTTTTTTAAAAAAACATCCTTACCCCGCCGTGCCACGCTGATGCCAGGGTGCGGGGAAACATCATAAAAAAGAATTTCATAATTCCGGCGTTAACCAGAGCTGGTCCATTCCAATTTCTACCCCGCCAGTTCCCGGACTTTTGCGATATTTCCCCGGTCATCCCGCCGGTCATCGACCGGTGTTTCGCAGACAAGCGGGAGTTTGGAAAATACCGGATGGTGGAGGATTCTCCTGAAGCCGTCCTCTCCGATGAACCCCATGCCGATATGCTCATGCCGGTCAAGCCCGCTCCCGAGATCGCCCTTGGTATCGTTGAGATGGATCACCCGGAGCTGGTCAAGGCCGACCTGCTCCTCGAACTGTTCCAGCGTGCCGGCAAGACCAGCCTCGGTCCGCAGCTCATAGCCGGCGGCAAACGCGTGGCAGGTGTCAAAACAGACTCCAATCCGTGACGGTTCTTTGATCCCGTCCATGATGGCTCGGATATGCTCAAAACTGCTGCCGACACTGTTTTTCTCGCCGGCAGTATTTTCAAGGACTAACAGCGTGGGAGATTCCTGTGCGGCAAGCGCCTGGTTGATCGCGGTAATCACCCGCTGCCTCCCGCCGGCAATCCCGTCGCCGAGGTGGTGACCGAGATGCGTGACGAGATACGGGATCCCCAGCCGTCCGCACCGGTCAAGTTCGGTCGTCAGCGTCTGCACGGATTTTTCCCAGATCTCCTGCTTTGGCGAGGCGAGGTTTGGCAGGTAGGGCATATGATCGACGGGAAGAATACCTGTAGTGGCGATTTTTTTCCGGAACAATTCCGCGTCCGCATCCGTCAGCGGCTTGAACCCCCAGCCCCGGGGGTTGCGCGAGAACATCTGGAACACATCGCAGCCCGCATCCAGCGCCCGGTCAACGGCAAGGTCAAGCGAGCCGGCGATGGAAACGTGCACACCGACTTTTACCATTTGGGGGACCTCTGCGTGATTTTTGGTTTTATGGTCATCTTATGAGGAGTGGTGGTTTTTGGGATATTTGGGGGTTGTGATACAGTATCTTTTCACCGCAGCGACGGGCTGCACGTCTCGTCGCTCTTTTCGCCATACCATTTCTCTCTGAGCCAGAGTGAAACGTTCACGAGCCCGATGGCGATGGGAATGGAGATTGTTCCGACCGAGAGTTCCGGTGATCAGTGCCGGTACTGCGGCGAGAAGTACCGATGCCGATACCGACAGCGATTGCAAGGAAAATCCAGAGCGTCAGGTACCGGTCAAGGAAGAAAAAGTTGTCTGCTGGTTTTCATATATTGTTAGTCCCCGTCGCACATCAGATTCTCAAGAATATCAGCTGCGTCACGGACAAGTGCCGGGCATTTTGTAACAAACAGGCCGCTATCTTGTGCCGCATTATAGGCCTGCGGGTCGCTCAGGTCATACCCGAGCAGCACCGTGCAGCTGACCAACCCGTTCTTTTTGGTAAATTCATGGATAAACTGCCGGACAAGGGCCCGGGTCTTCCTCGGTAGCGGCTTCATCACCGGCCTGTGTCTCGCCATACTTCAGCCCGATCACCATGACCGCTCCGGGTACCGCACCACACATGTTGCCGGTTTTTGGAGATCCCGGCACCAAAACCACACGCAATCTTTTTTGCTGTATCCGGATCAAGGCCCAGTTCTTCAGAAAATGCGGAGAACACTGCTGCCGAGCAGGTAAACCTGCTCATGAAATTCCGGTATGCATCATCGGATTTTGTCATAGTGCTTCTTTTAGAGAAATATTATCCCAGTATCGCATTAAACAGGTAGCCTATCAGGGTAAACGAGACGAACAGGATTCCTGCGAAGATGAGAATCAGCTTGATTTTAATCACTTTCCTGAGGATGATCATCTCCGGCAGCGAGAGCCCGATCACCGACATCATAAAGGCAAGGGCGGTTCCCATTGCCATTCCTTTCGCGGTGAGCACCTGCATGATCGGGATCATCCCGGCCGCATTGGAATACAGCGGGATACCAACAAGTACCGCAATCGGGACGGCGAGCGGATTGTGCGGGCCTGCGATGTTGACGAGGAAATCCGAGGGAGCATACCCGTGAATGACCGCGCCGATGGCGATACCGATAATGATGTACGGCAGCACTTTCAGCGTGATATCCCGGGATTCTCCTTTCGCGAAGGTCAGCCGGTCTTTCCAGTTCATCGCTTTTTCCGCATTGTCGTACATCTTGCACTTGTAAACAAATTCCTCGACCTCGCTTTCGAGATGGAGGCGCCCGATGATGATACCGGCGACAATCGCGATGATAAGACCGGAGACGATATAGATGAGCGCGATCTGCCAACCGAACAGGGCGAACAGCATAGCCGCTGCGATCTCGTTGATGAGTGGTGATGCGATCAGGAACGAGAACGTGATGCCGAGCGGTACACCGGACTCGACAAACCCGATAAAGAGCGGTACGGCCGAGCAGGAACAAAACGGCGTAGGAACCCCGAGAAGTGCGGCCACCACGTTGCCAATACCTTCAGTGCGACCCCCCACCCACTTCTTCACCCGTTGCGGGGTGATAAAGGTCCGGACGATGGCAACACCGAAAACGATGACGGCGAGCATCAGCGTGACCTTGATTGAGTCGTAGATGAAAAAGTTCACTGACGATGCGAGCGGGCTGTTTTGTACCAGACCGAGAATTGAGTACGTCAGCCAGTCGGCAAACAGTTGTAAAAAGTCCTGCATGGTCTTATCCTCCGGTTATTTTCTGGTCGACGATTCCAAGCGCCCGGTACGCTGCTTTTTTGATCAATTCTGCCGGAATTTCCTGTCTTCAGTATTTTTTATAAAGCATACAGATCCCGGTTGAGATCCCGTTGATCGGGATCTGCCGGATGCGGCGGAGCGCATCGGCGGCACAGCAGGGTTTGTTATTGTTTTCCATGATCAGTTCCGGAATTTCCTGTCTTCAGTATTTTTTACAAATTCAAATTTTGTTGAATTATCGTGGATAGTGCAAGGTTATATATCTTGTTATTTCAGATTAGTTTGAAATGAAATGTGTAACCATATCCTGCTGCGATGATGAAAAGGCGATGGACATTCCCGATCAGATCCAGAAGGAACTTGAAGCGATGGGGGGATTCGAGGCACTCGCGGGTCGCATTCCCCCGCAGGCTGAGCTCACTTCACGAAGCCGGATATATCAAGCACTCTCGGACCCGATCAGGCTCACGATTCTTTACCTGGTAAAAGACCAGCCGCTCTGCGTCTGCGTCATCAAACGGTTCACGCACCTCGCCGGCTCGAAACTTTCATACCACCTTAATTTGTTAAAAGAGAGCGGCCTGATCGAAGGAAAGTATCACGGAAACTGGATCATCTACTCCATTACCGATCGCGGGCGGCGGTTCCTGCAATGTACCGAATATGCGGGAAGGTAGTTTTATGAAGAGGGCAGGAATTCGCTTTTTTACCGGAACACTAAATATTCCAGCGCTACGGCAACAATAAAGATCCCTATCCCTGCGAGAGCGATGGGCAACGTGTAATTTTTTACTACGGTCCCGATATCATCCCCGGTAGTTCGCTGAACAAGCCAGAAAAAGGGATCGGTCACGTAGGATACGATACATGAACCGGCACTGATAAGAAGGATGAGCGGGAGCGGGTGGATTGCACTGACGACCGCAGAACCTGCAAGGACTTCGGCTGTGATCACCGCTGTAACCACCCGTGAACCCTGTGCCGTCTCGATCAGTGCGGCAATGAGGAATGGCACAAGGATGACGGGGATCAGCAGGGTCATCTGGCCCAGGGCTTCTTGCGCAAACCCGCTTTTGACAATCACGAAACCGAGTGCTCCCGCCCCGCAGATATCAAAGATGATCATACCCGCGTGTTTGGCCCCCTGAGATAAACCCTGCGCCCGGACTGCATGGGGTGAAAGGGCAATGGCCGTGACTGCCCCGACCAGCATGATGAAGTTGATCATACTCATCTGCGATAGGTGCAGGAGCAGGAGCGCAACCGGTATCGCAATCAGGATAGCGATAAACGGAGCCCATGCCCGCCAGTGAATCCTCTGGTGCAGGACCGGAGTTCCGGCATTGTCACTCAGTGAGGTTGTCGCGGATTCAACGGATTCCCGTGCGACAGCATCCGGACCCACGAACCTGAAGTACAGGAGGATTCCTCCCAGCACAAGAAGCGAGAGCGGGATGGATACTGCATCGAACACGAGGGGGCTCATTCCCCCGGAGAATGCTTCGAAGAGCGGGATGACAACCGGTGTAGGGAATACGAGGGCATATGAGATAATGCCCCCGACCGCGGCAAGGTACAGGAGCACGTTCCGCCTTGCTTTATCCTTCTCAAGGCTGTCGAGAATCGGGTTCAGCATAATATACGCGGTTATGCAGCAGGTGATCGGAACGGACAGGATATAACCGGAGAACCCGGCAATCACCGGCGGATTTTTCACATAACGCCGGATATCGGCTACGATCTCCTCGATCT
The DNA here is from genome assembly GCA_963768785.1 of uncultured Methanoregulaceae archaeon. GTDB lineage: Archaea > Halobacteriota > Methanomicrobia > Methanomicrobiales > Methanospirillaceae > Methanoregula. The sequence goes on along the minus strand of CAVYJD010000010.1, from coordinate 376,261 downwards.
GGTGCTGCTCCTGCAGGAGTTTTGCAATAACTGCCCCACACAGGATGATGATGCCGAACGCAGAAAAGATCTTACCGATACCCGCGATGACCCCCAGCATGGTCGCATCGGGTGTCATGCCCGTGAGAAGCCCGAACAGGATTGCCCCCCCGATCAGGGTAAAGAACGGGGAGATCCTGTACCAGAGGCTGACAATGGTGATGAGGGCAAGAGTGATCACAAATGCAACGAGAGGATCCATGGGTAGTGTACTTCTGATCGGGTAAAAAAAGACTTGGAAATGCATCGCCTTTTTTGCTTCCGCAGATCTGACAATCCAGGAACCGGCAAACCATCCAGGATCCCTGCCACCACTGAAAATTATTTATAGAACCCGCGATAAGTATCGTTCATGACAACTTCAAAAAAAGTTGAAATCCCCCAAGGAGTCTGGGACTTCCACGGGCACATCTGTCCGTTCATGCCAATCGGGTACCGGATGGGTCAGGTTGCTATGCGGGAACTGGGCGTTTCGCATATCGGGGACCACGGGGCATTCGGCCTCTCGGAGATGGGCGTCGGGCATCCGCAGGTGTGCATGATTGACGGGTTCATGGCAGTCACCGGCTGCACGTACGGCAAACTCATGATGGAACGGCTCAACTACGGAAAGGTCGCCTGCCTCCTTGTAGTTCCGGGGAAAGGTGCGGTTCGGGTGTATTTGAAATCAGAGTTCCAGGACGCGCTTGGCAAGCAGGAATTTTTCGTGTACCGGAAGAAAGGCATCGAGCCGTCGCAGGTCCCGGCTGACGTAGTAAAGCAGGTCGTGGATATGGTACTCACAGCAACGGAGGCCGAGATGTTCACGGTGACAAAACTGCCGGACTTCACCTTCAGCCGCCCGAAAGGTTCGTTTAACAAAACAAAATGCAGCAAATGCGGCGAGTACGTTTTCGAGCGGTACGTGCGGATGGTGGACGGTAAGCCCGAGTGCATTCCCTGCTCAGGTTATGACCAGACCTGGGTGAACGTCCTGAAAGGCACGCAGTAAAATAGGTGAATCATGGACAGCGCCTTCCTGGTTGCCATCGTTGCGGTCTTTATCGTCTCCATTATTTTCTCGATGTTCGGTCAGGGCGGCGGATCGGTCTATACCCCGATTCTGTTCCTGTTAGGGTACGCGACGCTGACATCGATCTCCACCTCGCTTGTCCTCAACCTGATCACGGCGCTGTCCGCATCGATCGTGTATTATCGTTCGAATCTCGTGGATATCCGGTTCGGGCTCTGGTTTGTGCCGGGCATCTGTCTCGGTGCGTTTATTGGCGGAGCTGCAGCCGCGTACATTAACCCCGCAATCCTGATGTGGCTGTTTGTTATTTTCCTCATCGGTGCAGGGGGCCGGATGATCTATACCTACTGGGAAAAACCGGTACCCGAGGGGGCATGTCCGGTGAAGTTTTCCACCGGGATGTATGCCATCATCGTAGTCTTCAGTTTCTTTGTCGGGATCATCTCCGGCCTGCTGGGAGTTGGCGGCGGGATCCTGATCGTACCGTTCCTGATATTCCTCTGCCGCTACCCGACCAAAAATTCTGCCGGTGTTGTCAGTTTTGTCGTCATCTTCTCGTCCCTGTTCGGGGTATTCGGGCATTTGACGAGCGGCGGTTTTGACATTCCCCTGATTATCGGTACTGCTGTTGCGGTTATTATCGGGGCAACGATCGGCGCGAGAAGCATGGTGAAGATCCCCAGCGGGTATATCAAAGCGGGTTTCGGGGTGGTCCTCTGGGTATTTGCACTGCAGCTCATCCTCAAGCTGATGCAGAGCCATTAACTTTTTTTTGTCCAGAGATTACCGATAATTATCCTGATTTGAACATCTGGAATACATCGCAGCCCGCGTCCAGCGCCCGGTCAACGGCAAGGTCAGGCGAGCCGGCGATAGAAACGTGCACACCGACTTTTACCATTCGGGGGACCTCTGCGTGATTTTTGGTTTTATGGTCATCTTAGGAGGAGTGGTGGTTGTCCGGGATATTTGGGGGTTGTGATGGGGGGTCAACAGTGTATTATTTTTAAAAAATTACTCCCTTCTCCTCACCAGCAACAACCCGGCCACAAAAACAGCCCCGATAACCACAATCGGAAAAATATCAGACTTCTGCGTCGTCGTTGCCGGTACCATTGTCCCACTTGCAGCCGTTGCGCCGGTCGTGATTGCCGCAGCGGGCATCGGCTTCCTCAGGTCGCGTTGTCGTCGCCGTCCGGATATTTGTCTGCAAAGCGCTGATCGGGGGGACAACCGTCACGAGATAATCCGAGCACCGGTTGCATGCCGCCGACCATGCCCTGCTGCACCTGCGGACAGCTTGCGGACAGGGCCTGTCCCTTGACAAAGGTCACCGTGACGCTCGACGCATCGTTCCTGCCATTGTACATCAGGGTTTCACCGGGCGCAAGGGTCTTTTCCATTACCATATTGCCGCTGCTCATGATTTTTACGTCAGATGATGTGGCGGTGCAGGTGGTGCCCGTGCAGTTCGTGCAGTCCGGCACCGTCACCGCGTTGATGGAATAATCACCGATGAGCGGCGTGGGGATGCTGTCGATATTGCCGACAATATCCGTCACATATTCCTCGTTGGCCCGGGAGCCGTAGAGTTTTGCAAGCGCAATCCATGTCTCCCCGGCACCGCCGATGCTGGTCGCGACGGCAAGGTCACCGGGTTTGAAGACGGTCAGGGCAGCAGGGTCCGGGATCGTGCCGGAGAGCGAGGAGGGGGTCGATCTCGCATCGGTTAACGGCGCCCACGTACAAACGGGGTTTCCGCTTGCCGGATAACTGCACCCGTACTGCTGGGGGTCGTTGATCGTCAGCGTATTCGTTGTCGGCATGACCGTCCCCACCGGACCTTTTACCGTTACTTCGAGCACGACCGCACTCACCGGAACGGCGATGCAGCACAGGAACAGCGTTACTGCAATAAGAGAAATCAGACTGGTTTTTTTCATACAAAAACCTCCCTTCGAACAGGATGCTTGTATAACCTTCATCCATCTCGTAAAATAAAAAGCCGTTCCTTTCCAACCTGAATCTTGATGCCGTTTAAAAACACACTCCCTTTATGCAGGTCACGTTCCTTGGAACCACCGGGTGGTATGACACGGTTGCCGGCAACACGTGCTCGGTCCTTGTCCGGTCAGAAGAGTATGACATCATCTTCGATGCAGGGAACGGCATTGCAAAAGCCGACCGGTATATCACGCAGGACAAGCCCGTCTTTTTGTTCATCAGCCATTTCCATATCGACCACATCGCCGGGCTCCACACGCTGGTAAAGTTCCGGCTCAAAAAAGGGCTCACGATCTGCGGCCAGCCCGGCACCAAAGAAATTCTCGACCGGATCATCACCGAGCCGTACACCGTCCCGTTCGACCAGGTCCCGTTCACGGTCGGGTTTGCCGAACTCGACGAGGGAATCCACACCCTGCCATTCACCGTTGAGTGCCGGCCCCTCATCCACCCGGTCCCCTGCTTCGGGTACCGGCTGGAAATCGACGGGAAGGTGATCGCCTACTGCACGGATACCGGCGTCTGCGACAACGCGGTCACGCTCGGGCGCGACGCGGACCTCCTCATCACCGAATGTGGCCTGAGGCCCGGCGAGGAAAGTCCCGGCTGGCCGCACCTCAACCCGGAGAATGCAATCCAGATCGCCAAAGACGCACAGGCACACCGGCTCGCCCTCATGCACTTCGGTGCCATAAACTACCCTACCGTTGAAAGCCGGCTTGAACTTGCACCCCGGTTTGAAAAAGAGTTCAAAAATCTCATTGTCGCAACCGACGACCTGACCATCGATATTTAAAAAAAATGCGTGGCTATTTATTGTAGTTTCTTCATCAGCCACGCCATATTTTCGCCCAGCACTTTCATCGTCGCAAGGCCCTCGTCATCGTTTTTCACATCACCGGCGTCAAGACCGATGCCGACGTTCCAGTACGATGAGCCGGGCACAACCATCTCGCTGATAAAGAAGAAATGGTTGATCGTATCGAACACATGAATCGCCCCGCCACGGCGCACCGCGACAACCGCAGCACCCACTTTGCGCCGGAACATGTGGTCGTTTGCCATGCTCACGAAACCGGCACGGTCAATAAGCGCTTTTGTCTCTGCAGATACATCGGCAAAATAGGTCGGCGACGCGATGATGATACCGTCGGCCTGGTCCATTTTTTCAATACAAGTATTGGCAAAATCCGCCGTGATGGCACAGAGCCGGTCCTTCTTCTCAAAGCATTTCCTGCACCCGGTGCACCCCCGGATCTTTTTCCGGCAAGCTGGACAAGTTCGGTCTCGATCCCTGCTTTTTTGAGTTCTTTAAAGACCTCACGCACAAGAATGGCCGTATTGCCATCCTTCCGGGCACTTCCGCTGAATGCAACAACCTTCATGATACCCCCTGTTTAAACCAGGTACCCGCAGGCTTTTTCTCTTTTGCGAGATCTGGCAATGATAACGTTTTTTCATCAACCTGAATAAAGATAGCACAGGAAAAATGAGGAATTGCAGGGCATGCCTCAGTGCACTATCTTATGATACCCTGCGCTAAATGGTGTTGCGATATGAATCAACGTATACAGTTCTCTGATCTCAGCCTATCACGCGAGATCAGCAAGGCAATAGAGGCCATGGGCTTTGAGGAGCCCACCTCAATCCAGGCACTCGCCATCCCACTCATCCAGGCCGGACGTGACATTACGGCACAGGCGCAGACCGGCACCGGCAAAACATCCGCATTTGGTATCCCCATTATCGAAAACATCGACGCATCGCACCGGGAGGTGCAGGCAATCGTCCTGTGCCCGACCCGTGAACTCGCCATCCAGATCGCAGAAGAGTTCTCCCACCTCCTCCAGTTCATGCCAAAGATCACGGTCCTCCCCGTCTATGGCGGACAGCCGATTGAACGCCAGCTCAGGGCACTGGCAAGCGGTGTCCACATCGTCATCGGCACGCCGGGACGCGTGATGGACCACCTCAAACGGCGCACACTCTCGCTCGACAACGTGTCGATGGTGGTCCTTGACGAAGCAGACCAGATGCTTGACATGGGTTTTCGGGACGACATCGAACTCATCCTCAAAAAGATCCCGCAGAAGCGCCAGACCATGCTCTTCTCCGCGACAATGCCCCAGCCGATCATCGATATCTCGCGGCGGTTCCAGAACAAACCGGAGTTTGTCCGGGTCCAGTACCAGGAACTTGCCGTCCCGCAGATCGAGCAGTCGTATATCGAAGTAAAAAGCACGGACAAGCTTGAGGCGCTCTGCCGGCTCATCGATATTTCCGACCCCCACCTCGCGATCATCTTCTGCAACACCAAGCACGGTGCCGAAGACCTTGCCGCAAGGGTGCGGGCACGGGGATACCGTGCCGAGGAACTCCACGGCGACATGAAACAGTCACAGCGTGACCGGGTCATGGGCGGGTTCCGGAAAGGAAAGATCGATATTCTCATCGCCACCGATGTCGCTGCACGGGGGATCGATGTGGAAGACGTCGATATGGTGATCAACTACGATGTCCCGCAGGACGTCGAATACTATATCCACCGTATCGGCCGGACGGGGCGTGCGGGCAAGAGCGGCAGGGCGGTCACTTTTGTCACGACAAGAGATTTCACCAAACTCCGCGAGATCCAGAAATACATCAAGGTGCAGATCCCCCGGATACCCCTGCCCACCGCAGGTGACGTTGCAGCAACGAAAATCCGGGTGCTCTTTGAAAGCGTGCGGGAAACAATCCAGAAGGGCGGACTCGAACCGTACATCAAGATGGTCGAGCACGAGAGCGAGGGCGACCTGACCACCATCGAGATCGCCGGAGCCCTGTTAAAGATGAAAATGGAGCAACCGGAAGCCGAAGCACAGAAAGAGCGTGAAGTCCTTGACTTTGGCGACACCGGTGCAGAGTCGGGCATGGTCAGGTTCTTTATCGGGCTTGGTCGTGACCACAATGTTGCACCCAAGGATATCGTCGGGGCGATTGCCGGCGAGACGGGAATTGCCGGAAAGTCCATCGGGGCGATCCGGATCCTTGATACCTACTCCTTTGTCGAAGTCCCCCGGGACTGTGCCGGAGAGGTCTACGAGATCATGAAAGAGCGGACCATCCGGGGCCAGCCCACCGGGATCGAGCCGGCACAGGGCCGTCGCGATTAATCCGGATATCTCCTTCCCTTTTTTTCTTCATTAAAAATTGCGGTACGCACAACCATCATATATCACTGTAGTGAAATCAGATATATGACCATGAAACTCATTTACGGAGGCATCATATGCCTGGTACTTCTTCTTGTTGTTGCCGGCTGTACGCAGCCTGCAGCACCAGCAGCAACTCCTGCACCGACCGCGGTGGAGACAACCGTCCCGCCCACGGTTGCAACAACTGCAACACAGGTGCAGTCCTCAACCCCGGGCCCGACCCAGACGTTACCAACGGTATGGGGTATTGACGTTCAGGTAGCAAGCAATGGTGAAGCGATTGATCCACAGGTCATCATGACCTTCCGTGGGGGAAAGGGAATGAATGCTATTTCTGAAATCGATATCACCCTTACCCGTTCTGACGGCATTGTCGAAACCGGGCAGATGACCCAGCCACTCTACGTCGGAAAGACCGTCAGCCTTGCAGGGACCGCAGGCAACAATGACCGGGCAGAAGTCTGGGCAGTTACGCCCCAGGGCGACCGGGTGAAAATCTTCGACGCGTATATCCCCTTCAGGTCCTACCATTAACTTTTTTTTTAAAGAACCTTAAAAGTAAATCCCAATTCACTTTGTATTTTTTAAATTAACGTCTGAAAGCACGTGTTCGGATAGTAATTTTGGCCGTGTGGCCGCCTTGGCCTCTCTTTAGGCACGGCGGGACAACAAAGGGTTCAGGATATTTTTTCATAAGAGACTCAAAAGTAAATCCCGATTCACTTTGTATTTTTTAAATTAACGTCTGAAAACGCGTGTTCGGATAGTAATTTGGGTCGTTTGGAAATCCTTTGCAGTAATGAGGAGCAATTGCTTTTGAAAGGTTATAGAGGATGACCTGAATTTTTAAGAGTGGCGCCGTATCTAAAATAGTAAAGAATTATGCAGTTCCGGCGCTCTCATAAACCTGAGTCAGGTACCGTGCATTGAATATTATAAGGATTGGCAGAACGACAATGAAGAGAATGCCTGCAATGACTAATCCTGGTAAATGCAATTCAATTACAAGCACAGCACAGATTGCCTCCAGAATGAGTCCAGGTATCAGGACAACAATAATACCGATTATCAGTGCCAGGATATAGGACAACCAGCCAATCTTTTTTATCGTTGTAATAATTTCCCCGAAATTAAACGCTTCGCCGAACTTTGCTGTCCGTGCGAAACGGATCAAACCTATTGGAGTAATAATGCCAGTAATAATGACGACAATGATCAGGAGGCCCAGAATGACTGCTCCGACCATATTTGACATCATTCCCATCGGGGTGAATTGGATTAATCCAAAGGCCAGACCAATAACGAGGACCCGGAGGATAATTGCCGGTATTGCATAAATTATACTGGCGATAATCAAAAGTATGCCATCAACGACGAGTTTAGACCAGTTTTCTACTTCGGGAGCAGGTGTTGTTCCCCGGTATACGCCCATGATATATCCCATAAGAGGGATAAGGAGGATGAGTGTGGCAATACTCAGGAGCAGCCACTTGTTCACCTTGTCAATGACACCTTCTTTTACATAGGTAAAGGAGTTCCCGATCAGAGTTCCGTAATCCATTTTATTTCACCCGAAGGATATGTTCCAATGTGATTATTGATTTAATAATTACTCGGTTTGGATTCACGATTTTTTACTTCAAAGAACCAGGCATTTCTCCAGAGCCTTGATTTTTTTAAAGAAATCCGGGAACGGCACGTACTACGCTGATTCAGGTAAAATTGCATACCGGGTGCCAATGCAGGATCCCAGCGACATTTGAAAAATTATCCACCTAGGGACGTGACAGCGCACGTTGTATGAGGTTTTCCACCGTTTCTTTGAGGCCGCTGATACTGCGGATATCTCTTAGGGTATCGGAACCATCCACGAGGCATTCCCCGGAAGGCTTGATCCCAAGGTTACGCATAAACGGGTTGACAACATTTTTGACGCACAGAAAATGCTCCTGTCCTTTTCGTCCTGCGACGGCAAACAGGAGCCCCCGCTGGCCGGCAGGTCCGCCAGAAAGCATGCGTTCTGCATGGTACGCCTGGCACCGGTCCATGAGAATCTTGAGCATACCGGGCACCGTGTTGGTGTAGACCGGTGAGCAGACAATCAAAAGAGAACAGGAGCGGATTACGTCAATGATGCCATTCATGTCATCCTCAAAGGTGCAGGTGCCGGTGTTGTAACACTGGTAACACCCGATACAGGGATGAATATCCATGTCGTGGGGATAGATGACCTCCACGGTTTTTGACCGGGCACGGGCTGCATCGACCGCCCATCCGGCAAGAATGCTGCAGTTTCCATCTGCACGGGGGCTACCTTCAATCACGACGACATCGACACTTTTTGGAGCCGCCGTTTTTTTGGAGGATTTTTTGTGGGACTCAAAAAATGTTTCGGGGTCTTCGGTAAGTTCCCGTTTCCACACCTCAAACCATTCAAACGCCACCTTCTCGGCATTCATCTCAAGTCCCGGTGAATACTCGTAGGTATTCGTACTGATCTGGGCACGGGTTCCTGCCCCGGAAACTGCCGAGAGGACATACCGGATCATCCCCGGGTAGACGGCTGAATAATCCTCGCGGTCAACCGAAAGGACAATCTCACCTGACGGATACGGGATCCGGGTCTCCATAAGATGTGTCCTGTCGGGAAGCATACATCACAGTATCAGTTAGTTCTCCCACATAATCCTGTGCGTACACCCGTCACGGGGGAGCCAAAAGGAGGTAAAAGGCCGATCCGGCCTTTACTATAACTGATTAGCCGGAAATGAATGCACACAGATTAGAAAAAATGCGAAATCCATCACTTGCTGCGCTCTTCAACCCCGGCGACGTAAAAGGTCAGGATGGGGATGAAAATTCCCATTGCAATAATGGCATAGGCAACCGGTTCGTCACCATACGGGGGCATAACATACACCCAGACGCCATTTGCGATAACAAACAGCGCAATAATGATACTTACCACTTTCAGGATTTGTTCCATGATTTTTTGCACCTCGCGTATATGACGTGTCTGGGGCAATGCTATTAAAGCGCTTCGCTGGCTGGTTTTTTTACAAGACGATACCCGCACGATGATCTGTTCACTCGTCTGCGAGGTGGAGCGTCTGCCAGGCTACTTCCCTGTCCTCAACTGCCTTTTTAATGATACGCTGGACACGCGTCAGTTTGCCCGCACCTTTTTTCACATCCATGAACACGATGCGGATGGAAGTTTTTTGTTCGTCCGCAACCTCGGTGAGCCCGTCGAAGATGATGTAATCCACGGGAGACCCGATAAACCGGGCATCCGCCGGGTTGAACGCAAACTCCGGCAGGACCGGAGCCATCTGTTCTGCGATCTTTCCTTTCAGGGTCGAGCGTGACCGGTTGACCGAATCTTTCCGGATTTCATTTCCTGCCTCGACTTTCCATCGCTCAAGATCAGCCCGGCACCGTTCCTCAATTGCGGTAATCTGCCCCTTCACGTAAAAATAGCCAAGCACAAAACCGATCACCAGTGCAACCAGCACGGGAATGAGAAGATCGCTCAACAGCATGCAGGTACATGTGCCAGCATGCTATTTTTGCATTCGTAATGCGTTGTCGGATCTTGTGATGGGAACGAAAATTGCCGGTTGTTGTGGTATCCCGCCGGAAAATTATCCGGATTCACACACGATGAACCGGAACATGCCCGCCAGGAACAAAAACATTACCTCGCATGACCATATATTCATGTACAACTGGCGTGGTGGTCACCGTTTCCTTGATACCGATTCCCTACCGGATTATTGCCCTGACACAGGAGCGAAACAGCCTTTTTGACTATTCTGCCGAGCGCCTTGCAGGGATAATAAAAGAGATTGGGTTCCGGTGCGATGGTTGTGCGCAGTGCTGCACCCGTGCGTTCAACGGCCATGTCTTTTTACTTGACCGGGACGTGACCGCCGTAAAAAAGATTGATCCTGCGGCACTTGAACCAGCGCCGCGTCCTGAATTCTGCGACCAGAACGGGATTTTCTATGTACTCGGGGTATGCGCTGCGGACAAAAGGTGACAAACAGGGGTCATGCTGGTTCCTTGAAAACAAACGGTGCAGGATCTATGACCAGCGGTTTACCATCTGCCGGATCTACCCGTATATGCTCCACCGCGAACCCGATGAAAAAGGAAAAGTGGACTGGCGCCAGATCTCCGGGCTCAACGAACACGGGGAGTATAACACCGACATCCCGGAAGAGGAATGTCTTGCGATTGCCCGGGAAACAAAAGAATATGAAGAGGCGTTCCTCCAGCAGGAGATCGCGTTCCTTGAATACATGAACGAATATTTTAAAAAGAACAACCTCCGGCATGTCCAGAAGGTCTACGACGACAAAATGCGCCGTTTTGCAAAAGGCGAGCCCATAACGGTGCAGGTTTTTTACTGCGGGCGGCTGGAGAAGCACACGGTTGTTCCGGGATAAAAAGGGAGACAGGGGGATTTCTGCCGCTGTTCAGAGCGCCCGCAGGACCATGATCGTGATGTCGTCATGCTGCGGCCGTTCTCCCGCAAATGTGGTGATTGCGGCAAGGATCTGCTCCATAATTTCCTGCGCCGGGCGGTGACGGTTCTCCATGATAACCCGAAGCAGCCGGTCTTCACCAAACTCCTCATCGTTGGTCGTTGAACGCTTCGGTGACGCCATCGGTGTAGAGCACCAGCACATCGCCGGGTTTTAAGTCTACCTTGACTGACTGGAGTTCTACATCGTCAATCACACCGAGCGCGATCCCCTTTGCCTTCAGCAGCATGACATCGGATGACGCACCCTGCAGGAGCAGGGGCGGGTTGTGCCCGGCATTCACGTAGTGGAGGGTCATTGCCCGGGAATCAAGGATCGCGTAGAAGAGCGTGACAAACATGCTCGTCTTTGAATCCTCGCAGATCAACTGGTTCGCATGCCCGATCGCCGCTGCCGGGTCTGCATTTGACATCGTGCTTGCCCGGATCAGCGTGCGGGACAGCGCCATGAACAGTGCCGCAGGAACGCCCTTGCCGGATACATCCGCAATCACCAGTCCCCACCGGTCTTTTGCTATCGGGATAAAATCATAGAAGTCTCCCCCGACTTCAAGCGCGGGAATGTTCTTTGCGACAAGTTCGATCCCGGCAATTTCCGGCGCGGAATCCGGGAGGAAACTCTGCTGGATCCCTTTGGCAATCTCAAGTTCTTTTGCAAACCGCTCTTTCTCCGCCGTTGTACGCTGGAGTTCGTCAATGTGGTCCTTGAGATCAGCGGCCATCTTGTTGAACGAGTGGGCAAGATCCTCAAACTCGTCGCCGGTCGCAATCAGGACACGGTGTTCGAGGTCCCCGGCCCCGATCGCTTCCGATCCGCGCCGGAGCTCTTCAACCGGGCGGGTAATGATCTGGGCAAACAGGACAGAAAGTACCGTCACAACGATGAAGAGAATAACAAAGAGCGCGAAGAACAGGTTTTTTGCCGCGTTCATCTGCTGGTTCAGGTGGCTCCCGGTCTCTCCGGTGGCAGCCACAATCTGGGCACGGGTCTGCTCCGCCGGGGCAATCACATCATCGACCGGCATCACGATGGCAAGCGACCAGTTCACGCTTTTTAAGGGTGCAAATGCGATGTATTTCTCCTCACCGCCTAAGGAGACCCGTGCTGTCCCGTTCTTTCCTGCAACCATATCCCGGGCAACACTGCTGAGGGCTGCGTTGTCACTGTCTACCAGGTTTTCCGCGGTAAATGATTCATCCCATTTCTGGTCGCCGGATGATATGCCGGGGCGGGAGATGACGTTTCCCTGGCTGTCGAGCAGGAGTGCATAGCCCCGGTCGCTGACCTGCGTGTTGATAATCTGCTGGTTGATCGTCTCAAGAGTCACATCGGTGCCAACAACCCATGTCCACCCGTGATTATCCATCCCGAGCGGGCGCGAACAGGTAACCATGAGCCCTTTTCCGCTGGCATCGATATACGGGTCAGACCAGGTAAGGTGATTATTTTGTTGCGCATGGAGGTACCAGTCCCGTGTCCTTGGGTCATAAGAAGACGGGACACTGTTGACCCACGGGGTGACCCACAGGATACCGGAACCGGTGCCGATATAGATCTGGGTGAGATGGTTGTCGGATGCCAGCAGGGGCGCCATGAGATCGTCGGTCTGGGAGAGCGCGGATAATTCATCCCGGACGGATGGTGCGGTGACCCCCGGCGCAAGGATGTAGACCGATGCATTTGCCGGGTCGGGGGGACGTTCACTCTGGGAATACAGCGGGCGGGTGGTAAGAAGGACGGGCCGCTGGCGAACGGTGTCCGCATAGCCTGCAAGAGTATCCATCTCTGAACCCACCTGCTCGAAAACGACGTTGCTGATATCGGCCTGGTCCGTTGCAAGGCGCAATAACGATGATTCCGCATTGGATTCCAGTGCCGTCGTGCTTTCGGATACGGCCCGGTTGCCCAGCTGGCCGCTGCTGCTGACGGCATACGAACCCATATCGCTCATGGTCGAAAACGCCGCATAGCCGACGATGCCGAGCGCCACCATCGATATCGATAAAAAAACCACCAGGATCTTTGCCTTGACGGTCATCCGCTGCCAGCCGCGTGTTCCACTCATCATGGCACGTAGGATGGAAAAAGAGAAAATGGTGTTGTTATGATCGCGTTCTTACCGGGTGCATTTTAACCCGGTCAACGCGGATGGATACCATTACCAGGTATTTTGTTTGGGAACGCATCAGATATTGCCCGGGCCAAACCTCTGGGATGCTGCGGGGGCAAATGCTCCTTCCACCATCTCGCGGTTAAAGGCGGAGGGGACCTGGCCGGACTTTGCATACGTGTATAACGCGACGACAAAGATACCCTGCATCGCCGATGCGAGAATGGCAAGGATTGCCACAAGGACGATAAAGAGCGCGAGTGCGGCAAAGAAGACCATGCTGTTACCAAGGAGCGTGGTAGCAAAGAGAAGGACCAGCCCGACGATGCCAACTGCTACAAAGATCAGGGTAATAGAGAATGTCCCGACAACGGTTTCGCCCCAGGTCTTTTTAAACAGGGTAAGGGACTCTTTCATCGACCCAAACACGCTCTTCTCTTCAAAGACAAGCACGGGCACGACAAACATCGTCACAAGGCTCCAGACGCCTCCGACAATCCCTGCGGCGACCTGCCCGAGGAACCCGGCACGGTCTTCGATCATGTGGAGGACGAGACCAACGGTTGCAGCGATGACTGCCCATGCAAAAATGGACCCGATGCGGTGCGTGGCTGCGGATAATCCCTCGCCGACCGTCATACTTTTACCGTGAAGCTTCGCATTGACGCAACTGATCAGGCCGACGTTGAAGAATATGACGACAAAGTAGCTGACCACGTAAAACAGGAACAGGAAGATAATCCCGGTTACCGAGTTGGTCGCTAACGAGAACGCACCGTTTGAGAAGATCACCGGCAGGATAAAGGTGGCAATCACCAGCAGGGTGATAATACCGGACAATATGGGAAATGCAAGGAGTTTCTTATCCTCCATCAGAATTTTCCAGCTTGCCCTGACAAGTTCGAAACTACGTGAAATTCGTTCAAACATATGGTTCTAGTTTTGCAGTGCGACGGGATGAATGTTTTTCGCGGGGGCGGGTTTTGAGATAAAAAATAATGTTTTATTGGCTCTGGTGAAACCCTGCAGACAATCTTACCGTTCAGCCTCCGCCGCTTATGCATCACCCGATAGTTTACAATAATTATCAAAAATGTGATTAAACCTCATCAAAATTGGGGATCAAGGAGATGCTTCCCTTGGGATGCCTCCCCCTTTCTCGGGAGAGAGGGAGTCACCCTCATTATTATTGTAGAGAATAAGTGAGTGCCGGGAAATTTGAAGATTTCAACAGAGCCTGATTTTTTAAGATTTATCCCACCCCTGCGGTGTCGCTCGGTCGCCTCATCGGGGCCTCGCCGGGCGAGGTGGTTTTTACCTTTCAATAAAATCCTGTGATTTTCGTCAGGTGGCATATACATTTATTTTAATCCGCCGCGGGGGAGTCCCATCGGGGGCGGCGGGGTTCATCGTAACAATAAATATGAAATTATCTACTAACAAAAAAAGAAAAATAAACTTATCATCCCGATAGAGCCGGCGTCACCGGTTGAACACTTCCCGGACAAATGCCCCGATCTCATCAACTGCTTCCTTTGCCTCGGGAATCTGTTCACCAAATATCTGCCAGCAGTGGAACATACCTTCCCAGACTTCATACCGGACCTGAACACCGGCCCACTTTGCCTTTTTGACAAACGCAGAGATATCATCGAACAGGAGTTCACCCGAACCGGCCTGGATATAGAGCGGGGGGAGATGGGAGAGGGATGCAGAAAGCGGGGAAACCGCGGGATCGCGCAGGTTCTGTCCCGCAAGATAATTCGTTTTTATGGCGTCAAGCCGTGCCATCGTGATCCAGTCGTTATCCTTGTTTGACACAACAGTCGCACCGGGGAATTGCATATCGACTGCCGGTGACATGCAGACTGCTGCCGGTGGCATGATCTGGTGCTCGTCCCGGAGGGCGAGCAGGAGTTCAAGGACAAGGGTGCCTCCCGCAGAAATACCGACCGGGATAATCCGGTGCGGCGGTGTTCCATGGGATACCAGGTACTGGTATGCCATACGTGCGTCTTCTGATGCCGCTGGGAAAGGGTATTCCGGTGCCAGATGGTAATCAACGGAAAATACCCGTGCGTTTGCTGCCTGTGCGATATGCGCTATGAGCCCAAGATGATCCCCGGTCGATCCAACAGTAAAACCGCCGCCATGAAAAAATAGCAGGACATCGTCTGTCTGCACTTCGGGCACGGTACACCAGAAACCCTGCACGCCGTTTCCTATCTCTACCGGTTCAACTGCTGGCATTTTATTTGTCTGGAACTCCAGATAGAACTCCGAAAATTCCCTGCGTGCCACCGGGATCGGTTTTTTCGGGTCCGGAAGGTAGGATCTGAGAATGGTGAGGAAATCCTCCGGTTGTTTACGGATCATTATCTTTGGATATAGTGGAGGTATGAGATAAAGGAAGAGGGTGAAAACATACCAGACAATCGTCCACACTCTTTTTTTATGCGGACTGATGCAAGGTAAAATATTGCCATGTCTGGTATTTACTGTGAAACAATCAATATTAATTAAAAAAAATTCTCTTTTTGGCACTGGCACTCCATGGTGCAGGCAGAATCCGGGAGATCGGGCCGGAGTATCATCTGCTTCCTTCATACGGGCTTAGTATATGATAATGCAGGACATGCCTGCTAACGCTTTCTTCTTTTAAAAAAAAATGACCGGCCCTATCTTCGCGATGGTATTTATTGCACCTGACGATTATCGGGAAAATGCATCTTTACAACAGGAACGAATAGAAGGATCCTCACCTATATCAAGGGAACGCTCCCTGAGTGCTTCGATGGCCCGGTTACTCCGGATCGTTGCCAGCGCTTCTGCTGCATGCATTCTCGTTTCAGGTACTTCGGCCTTGTCCCCAAGTCGATCGATCAGGGTTGTAACAGACCGCCCGCTTTTTAGTTTCCCGAGCGCCTCTGTCGCGTATTTCCGGATATCCGGATTTTCATCAGTACAGCAATCCATCAGAATACGGACAGCCCGGGGATCGCCACTGTCTCCCAGCGCAATCACCGCCCCGATCCGGTATTTTGGGCGCCCGTCATTTTGTGCTTCATCGATGATCCGGTAGATGTCCTCAGTCCGTGGCATCGAACTAAACCATTCGCCTGGTGATCTTTTTGCTATCATGTCCATGTAATTCACCTCACTATTCATCAGAAGTTATACGCAATTCCCGCCCGGGTGATGGCAGAAATGCAGAGATTATTTACTTGATGAAAAATGGCTTCCGCTTAATGCGTGTGGTATGTACCTCATCACGTACTTTCCAAAAGGATTGCCTGTTCAGGTACATTATTTTCTATTCCGTTGCGGAATTATAAATAATTAATCATGTAGAATTACAATCAGAAGAAAATGTCAATGTATCCAATAGCGAATGCCTCACGCTGTCATTATCGCAAATAATTCTTAAAAAAATGCAATTTTGCAGAATATATTTCCATATTTGTATAACGGCTGGTCCAAAAACATTCTGAACCAATTGCTATATCAATCATTATTTTGCATTTTATGAAAATCAAAGGTTATTCTGACCTGCGCTCCAGTGGAAACAAAGGGGTATAAAAGGATGATCAATTTGCCGGATTTGCATAATATTAAATTATTAATTATAAAATCTGAAAAGCGGTTTTATTTGCCAGATTTTTCTCTCTGTAATCCGTACAATATTCATTTCGGGTGCACCCGGCAGAAATGGGAAATATTTTTTTAAAAATGGAAATATTACGACGGTGATTTTTATATATTGCGTAAATTCACATGTGCAATCGGTAAAAAATATATGCGCGTTTTCTTGTGTGCGTGTTAACAATCCAGACGTGTAGCCACAAAAATCACGACGGAAAAATCCGAAATGCTTAAAAAAAAGTAACCCGGCTTATCGGGCATCAGACCGCCATGTAAACCCCCGACAGGTATATACAAACAACCAGACTGAAAGAATGACCATGATAAAACGTTCTTCGGGGAAAAAGGGAAACGGCAATGCAGAAAGGGGGCCGGTAATTAAGGAGAGTATCCTGTTATTTTTTGGATCCAAAAAAAGTTCTCAAACGGTAATCTGCGAATTGGAGAGTCATGGACGCAGAAAAATCCGGTGCCCTGACTTTCAGCAGCTGAGTGCGAGACTAATCAGCCAGAACCTGCCGGCACACGAAGTCTCATATCCCATGGAGATGAGGATGATCAACTATGGCAAAACAACCGCGTATGATCCAAAAGAATGACCCGGCCAAGAATTTTTCCTTAAAAGACCAGGATGACAAAACCTTTGATCTGTTTGAGCATACCGAAAAAAGAGTCATCCTTTCATTTCATCCCCTTGCCTGGACACCGTTCTGTGCCGGTCAGATGAAATCACTTGAAGATAACCGGGATGTATTCGCAGAGTTCAACACTATTGCTGTCGGCATCAGTGTTGATTCCCAGCCGTGCAAGAAAGCATGGGCAGAACATCTGGGTATCACCCATACCCCGCTCCTCTGCGATTTCTGGCCGCACGGGGCAGTAGCGCACCAGTACGGGTTGTTCCGCGAGGCAAACGGGTTTTCTGAACGGGCAAATGTTTTCATCGACGAAAAGCAGAAGGTTTGTTTTGTAAAAGTCTACCCGGTCCACAGTGTGCCGGATATCAAGGAAATTATTGCATTTGCCAAAGGTCTTTAGTACCCGCAACTCCCGTTCAGGAGAAAATAAAAAAGGTGTAAGGAGTTCACTGGACGACAATGGTCATCGAAAAGGTTGTTTCATTGCCGGTAACCGGCTCCCATGGCCGTTTGTAGACTCCGGTAATCTTCTGTTCGCCGGTCTGCGCAGCGGTTATATCCCAGATATGAGTCCCCCCGGAACCCACCAGTTTTCCGGTGGTGTCGGATGGCACATACCGGTCACCGGTTACCACGAGCCCGGCGGTTGTCGTCAGGTTCCACTGGTAGCCGGTGGTGGGATTTTCCTGTAATTCAAGGGTAATGAGGCTGCCTTTATCCACGTTTGTCGTGGCAGTGTTCTGTGTTTCATTGACGACGATATGCCCAACCTGAACCGGTGTCCCGCTGACTTGCGGGGGGGATACCGGGGTATTTCCTGATCCGGTATTAAGGCAACCGGCACAGATTATGACAATAAGGCAGACGATGCCGATAACAATAACTGTGATAGTCTTCTGCATGGTAAAACTCCTTTGTGGGTTTGTTCTGGTTTTTATGTTGTAGCAGGATGTTATTTATGGTTTTATTTAACTGCGAAGATTTTTGAAGTCTTTTTTTTTAGCAGGTGACGGGATACCGGGGTAACACAACGCATATCGTATGGATCAATATCCTTATCTCTGGATCTTGGCAGAATTCCACATACAGGAAGTGCCAAAGATGAAAATTATCGGGTTAATCGCAAGTCCTAAAGGAAAGGAGAGTAAGACACTCAGGCTCGTTAACGCAGTTCTTGAGGGTGCAAAGGCAAAAGGCGCACAAACAGAACTTGTCGATGTCTATAAATTGCACATCGATTACTGCACGGCATGCGGCACCTGCTATGCCAGCGGGCAGTGCACACTCATTGACGATTTCCCGGACCTGTTTGACCGGCTGATGAACGCGGACGGCATTGTTCTTGGCGCACCAAACTACATTGACTCAATCCCGGCACCGATGAAAGCCGTCTTTGACCGGATGGCTGACGCGATTCACTGCCAGATGTTCTTTGACAAGTACGGGTGTTCCGTGTGCACCGCCGGTGGCGACAACTTTGGCCCCGTGGTGACCTACATGAACAATGTCCTTACCACGCTGGGCGCTACCGTTGTCGGCGGAGTCGGGGTTGGTGTCGGCAGGAACCCCTCTGCACTCGGGAAAGCGGAGATCGAGGCAAAAGCACTGGGTGGGAAACTTGCAGAGTCCATCGAAGGCAAGATCAAATATCCCGAACAGGATGAAATTCACCGGCAGAAACGGGAATATTTCTGCCAGCTGGTAAAGTATAACAAAGAGGCATTCGCCCACGAATACGAGTGGTACGAGCAGATGGGCTGGATGAAATAACACTTGCACAGGAGTTTATGCCATAGATAGCAGGAAAAATTCCTTTTTTTTGGTTATTTCTCGTACCGTGTCGCACCGCAACAGCGATGTTAGGGAAAACGGTGCAGGTATTCATCATTTTTTGACCGGGTTATAATTAGCAGGGAAATTGGCTCTGGAGAAAAACAGTGATCATCCAATTTTTGTAAAACACTTATGTAAGTTATGAGGGTGACCCCCTCTCTCCCCCAAAGGGGGAGGCACCCCAAGGGGAGCGTCCCCTTGACCCCCGGTCTTCAAAAAGGAAATTCGCCAGATTTTTGAGTAAATATGCATTTCCGGAACGCTAATACAAACTGTTAATTAAAAATATTTCAAACACTGTACGAAAGGATACATACCAGATATCAGGCTATAAAAAATATAAGGTGAACACTGATGAACAACGAACTCGTGCTGAACCAGCAACCATTGGGGCCGGTTTCATTTGCAGAAAATCCTGAGCCGCGGTGTCCATGCCTGCTGCTGCTCGATACTTCAGGTTCCATGGCTGGCCGGCCAATTGCCGAACTTAATGCGGGCTTAAGAGCATTTTATGATGAATTACAAGCGGATTCGCTCGCGATCAAACGAGTCGAAGTCGCGCTTATTTCATTTGGCCCGGTGCGGATGATCAGTGATTTCAACACCGCAGAATGTTTCCTCGATCCCACGCTTGAAGCGGTCGGTGACACTCCATTGGGCGAGGCAATCACCCAGGGTATCGACCTGATAAAAAAACGCAAAGACGAATACCGTGCAAACGGGATCTCGTTTTACCGGCCCTGGATCTTTTTAATCACCGACGGTTCGCCCACGGACAAATGGGAGCATGCGGCTGCCCTTGTCCGTGAGGGTGAAAACTCAAAGGCGTTTGCCTTTTTTGCAGTCGGCGTCCAGAAAGCGGATATGAATATTCTCCGCCAGATATCAGTACGAGAACCGTTAAAACTCCAGGGCCTGAAATTCCGGGAATTTTTCCAGTGGTTATCGAACTCGATGAAATCGGCTTCACGCAGCAACCCCGGCGACAGAATACTGCTTGCTCCACCGTCAGGTTGGAGCGAGATATGAGCTGGAAACACATCGCTTCTTCAGTCACCGGAAAATCGCATATCGACCGTCAGGAGAACGGGCAGGACTATTGCCGGACGGGTATTGTCCAGCTGGCGGACAAAGAATATTTTATCGGGCTTGCTGCTGATGGCGCTGGCAGTACCTCTTCCGGGGGCACCGGGGCATGCATCGCATGCGAGTCCACGTATATGAATATTTTAGCGACCCTGCGACAGGTCCCTGGTGTGTCCTCCATTACGGACACGACGATACGGGCATGGATGGCTGATGCCCACAACGCCATTGCTGAACAGGCCAAACTCAGCGGGATATCCCTCAAAGAGTATGCCTGCACACTCGTTGGTGCCGTTATGGATGACAACCATGCCGTGTATTTCCAGATCGGTGACGGAGGGATGGTTGTCCGCACAAATGAGGAGTACGAAACCATATTCTGGCCGGAACAGGGAGAATATGCAAACACGACGTATTTTATCACGGATGATGCATTTCTGGAACATGCCAGGGTCCTGTGCACGGGTTCTTCCCCGGAGGAGATTGCCCTGTTCACCGACGGGTTACAGAACCTTGTGCTGTCTTTTTCCGCAAAAAAAGCACATGCCGGATTTTTCAGACCTTTGTTTGATGCGATCAGGAAAAACCGGGACAATATGCTTATGGACTTATCCCTGCACCTTGAACAGTTTTTAAACAGGTCTGATATCAATGACCGAAGCGACGATGACAAAACACTGATTCTTGCGGTGCGTTTTCCGGGTTGATGATGTCTGTGCCACCCCAGCGTGTATTCTATGACAGCAAAGGCAGCCAGGTAATCCTCGGCAAAAAGATCGGGAGCGGCGGCGAGGGCGACGTTTTTAATATCCCGTCCTCCCACCATACCCTCGTTGCAAAAATATACCATAAACCGCTTGATGCAACAAAACAGGAAAAACTCCGGTTAATGGTGCAGGACTGCAACGAGGACTTAAAGACCATATCCGCATGGCCGGTCGATCTGCTGCACGCGGGACATTCAGGACCGGTATGCGGGTTCCTCATGCAAAAAATTACAGACTGCGAACCGATCCATAAAGTATACGGGCCTTCGCACCGCAAGCAGTCTTTTCCCAACGCAGACTGGCGATTTCTGGTGCGGACAGCAAAAAACCTCTCTGCGGTATTCAATGTCATTCACAAGTACGGGTATATCGTCGGGGATGTCAATGAAGGAAACATTCTGGTAACCCGTAAGGCCTGTGTCCAGTTTATCGATTGCGATTCGTTCCAGGTCACAAAAAAAGATACAACCTATTATTGCGAGGTCGGCGTCGCCCAGTTCACCCCGCCCGAGATTCAGAGTTCTGATAACTTCAGGATGAAGAGGACGCAGAACCATGATAATTTCGGGCTGGCGGTTTTGATCTTTCATTTGCTTTTCATGGGCAGGCACCCGTTTTCCGGTGTTTACCAGGGCCCGCAGGACATGACGCTTGAAAAAGCGATTGCCCAGTACCGGTTTGCATTCGGGAAAAATGCCCATCTCAAATCGATTGTGCCACCACCCGATTCGGTGGATTTATCCATTGTCCCTGTAGAGATACGGGGACTTTTTGAACAGGCATTTGCTGAAACCGGTTCACAACCGGACGGCCGGCCCAGCGCAAACGACTGGTGGAATGCACTGGATTTTCTTGAAAAGCGAATACGATGCTGTACCAACGAGTCCGTGCATACCTATTACTCCGGTCTTTCATTCTGCCCGTGGTGCCGGCTTGAAGATGCATCCGGTATCCTGTTGTTCCTCAGTTCCGACGCGATCTCAAAAATTGATCTTAACGCAGAGTGGAACAAGGTCGTTGCGATACAACCGCCCGGACCCATTCCCGCCATCAGCCCGAAGATGTACCGGTTCCCGCCAACACCTCTTCCGGATAATCTCAAAAAAGCACTGGCATTTTCAAAGATCCGAAAAATCGCGGCAATCGCACTGGTTGTTGTGAGTCTCCTGCTGGTGCTGGAAACCATCGACAGGGATTATTGGATGCTGGTGGTGGGGATCGTTCTTGCCGGTGCCCTCGTTTTCTATCCGGGAAAAGAGACCGCGGAGAGAAAACAACGAAAAATCCGGTTCGAAAATGCCCGGTATACCTGGGGATTATGGAACAAAAAATGGCAGAAGGACGCCGGAGATGAGGCGTTTATTGCCCAGTTAAAGCATCTCACTACCGTAAAAAAGCAGTACGAGACCATTGAAAGCGAGTACAAACGCGCCCTTGCAACGCTCCAGCACAGCGCACAGGAGCGCCAGCTGAAAAAATATCTTGAACGGTGCTTTATTGACAGAGAACCGTTCACATCTGTCACCTCGCAGCGGAAAGCCGCAATGCGATCGTTTGGCATCGAGACCGCTCTTGACATTACCCGCCATAAACTCATGGGCATTCCCGGGCTCAGTAAACCCGAAAGCGACGAACTGATCGCATGGAGGAAACGGCTGGAACAGAAATTCAAAATGGATCCTTCAAAAGAGACAGACGATTCGGATATCCAGGAACTGGTTCACACGTTTCAGCCCCGGATACGGCCGGTTGAGCGGGACTTGCAGGCAGGCAGGGAGACCCTGCACCAGATCCAGCAGACCATCATCAACAACCGTATCAGGTTCCAGCCTGCCGTGGAAAAAAGTGCAAAATCCCTGGCACAGGCACAGGCTGATATCAGGGTCTTTTCCTGGTAGGAGGAGTTGGGCCGTCCCTCAAAGGAAATTACTCCTGATGGGGTTTCCCACGCCCTATCAATCATTCATTTTTTCATCACGCTGCGGCTCACTTCGCGAAAAAAATACTGCATGAAGCCGCACAGCCCTGTCCCTCTCGTATAGATTATACGAGTCTCTGCACTTCACCCCATCTTACCTCGCATTCTCTGCACTCATCTTCACTTTTGCCCGGCAGCGCGGACAGGTTACGGTGATTGGCCGTCGGGATCGTTCAAGGCTGGCCAACCGGATCCCCATATAGGTCCATTCGTGTCCGCACCGGTGGCAAACCACGCGGCAGCTGGTGTACTGGCATTCCATACTTCATGATAAAGGAAAATGACGGGTATTAAGTGCAGGCAGGTGGGGGGTGAAAGTGAGGGTATTTTTTTTGTCCCAAACAGGTATCCGGCATCTCGTGAAAACTGATGTGTATGAGACCCCGGCTTTTGATGAGATAATGAAAAATGGGCTTTGTTGAAATCCTCAAATTAAATTGCCATAACGCTCCTGGAGACTCTGGCATCATCGCACTGCGCCCCGTCCCCCTTGGGGGACTTGGTGGCGCAAGAGGGGGGCTGCGTGTTATGAAAGAGGTGTTCTCCAGTGCCGAAAAATAATAAGGGCGTAAGAGAGCCGGCACACGCATTCCGGTGAATCATCAAAAAAGGAGACCGGGAAAAAAAACACCGGTCAAATGCAAAAACCCAAATTGTTCAAAACGCATCATCATGATGAGAGGATATGAAAACCCACTGCATAGCACGGTTCGCCGGAATTGTACTGACCGGGTTCATACTGATGACCGCAGGTGCCGCCGCATCTTCAGGAATTCAGGCATATATGGGGGATACCATTCCCCTTTCAGGATATTCCTATAGCAGCCAGTCGGTCTACCTGTTCCTGACCGGCCCCAATCTTCCGGTAAACGGTGTAGCGCTTGACAATATCTATGCCCGGGCAGATGAGGGGCATTTCACCCGGGTCGACGTGGACAGCAATGATCATTGGCAATACAAATGGGGAACAAATGCGTTGGCCGGCGGGCTTGACGCAGGTACCTATACAATATGGGTGGTGGATACCCCAAATGACCGGTCACACCTTGCCGAGGCGGATTACAGCACAATCTCGGTGAGCTTGGGCAATCCCTCAATCAGCATCGATACCAGCAGCACACCCGCGGTGCCGGGAACCATGGTCCTCTCCTCATCCCCCAATCAAAGTTCTGTTGTGGTCAACAATGCCTACAAAGGATCAACACCGCTGACCCTCAACGGGCTTTCCCCCGGCATCTATAATGTCACATTTTCGCGGTTCGGTTACTATCCATTTTCAACGCCGGTGCTTGTCGAATCCGGATCCGTTTCGGAAGTCACTGCAAGTCTCGTTCACAAAACCGGCGGGCTCATGATCAATACGAGCCCGGTGGGTGCGCAGGTGATGATTGATGGTGCAAGCGTTGGCATATCTCCGTTTACCATCACGAATCTTCCCGCTGACAGCCATAGTGTGAACGTTTCATATCCGGGATATATCTCACAGGAGCAAATGATAACCGTAATCGAAAACCAGACGAAGGATATCACCATCGTGCTCAGCCCGGCGTCACCGATCCCGGGGATACGGGCCGCAGGGCTTGTACCAGCTACTCTGCTTGCTAGTGTCATTGCAGTGCTCCTGGTGATCGTCCGACGGTCACGTCGACAGTGATTGCAGGGGTCTCATTACCCTGAACTATTCATTTTAAGTCCCCTTAAAAACAGGTAAAAAATGTTTTTTGTCGGTTGATTCGTGCCATACCAGAGGGATCCGGGTCCGGACCTCCTGATAAGCAACCCCACTAAAAATCGTACCGGCACCAGTACCCCACCAGATGCCGGAGTCATTCATCGCAGGCACTATACCAGAAACCTGCGAAAAAGCGCAGCGTAACCAAGTACCGGTGCTTTGATAATCCTGATAAGATCATGCGCCAAATACAGTACCAGATATGAAATATACCACACGTCATCTCAAAAAATATATCGAGCAGGGAAGGATCGATCCCCAACTCTGGAAGGCTCACTTCCCCCATATACTGGAATCGCAGGTTCCCACCTGCGAAGATTGTGAAGATCTGAAAAATAAGATCTGTGAGGGGGGTAAACACCCCATTGACTGTTTGCTTGCCGTACAGGTTGAGATAAACGCACAGGCCGGGAGCGATGCAAAAGATAAATCCAAAAAAGAGAAGTCCCGTAAATTCTACGCGGATGGCAGGGGCAGGAAAGATGTAATCCCCTCCGGCGCAAACAAAACATTTGACCAGTCAAAGATGTAATTTTGCAAAAATCCGGGGAACTCTTTTCGTACCATTTTTTTCTTTTTTATTTCATTTTGGTTGTTTCATACAGCGTGTTGCTTTGTATCAACATTTTTTTACCGGGCAGACCTACAAGGTTTCATAATGAAAAAATTAATTCCCGCAGGTATGATGATTATAAGTATCATTGTGTGTTGCTTCGGATGCGGATGTACATCAGCAGTTTCCTCATTTGCCGAATCCAAACCCAATTTAAACCTCAATGAATCAGCGGTTTTTGAAAGAGCGGGACATGCATTTACCGTGGGAATAGATCATATTGACACCCGTAGACAAAATTCGGGTGATTATAATGTCACGGTCGCATTAAAGGTAACCAATAAAGGAACTGCCAGTACCACGCTCATGCTCACTCCCTGGCTCACTGATTCTTCCGGCAATGAGTATGCAACGAGCAGTATTTTTTTCAGCCAGATAGCCCCGGGAGATTCCGTCACGAAGGAGGGTACAATTACTATCCCCGGCAATGATGCTTTTGCAGCACTGGAAAAAAACGCCGTGATAACGGTGAAGATACAGGGTGCTTCGCTGTTCCCGTATGAAGCTGGATGGGACGTGGATAATTCAACATTTGCCCTGTAAAATTTTCTCATTTTGAATTTTTCGTTTATCAGCACCCAGCACCATGCATATATTTATGCAGAAATGACGTCAAGCATCACCATAACCAAGCAGTACCTCTGAGGAAATCCATGGATACCCGAACCATCGTGCTGACAGTTCTCCTGCTGGTGATCTGCAGCACCAGTCTTGTCATTCCCGCTGCTGCGATTTCTACCACATCTGATCTGGCAGGAAATCAACCGCTGGTCCGTGGTCACCAGTTTACGATTACGATAACCGGCATCCCCAACACCGCCTATTATATGTGGCTGACCCGCACATGGTCACTTTCCGGGGCGCCGGGTGACCAGCCGCCGGTAATCGCTGATTACCAGGCAAACGTGCAGAAAGATCCAGACGGCGGGCCGTATACGATCGGCTCCTATGCGTACAACAACGGGAACGGACGGACCATCCTTGATGATGTGGCTCCCTCAACCTCTTCGATGTCAAATACCAATTATTACGCGCTCGTTACAACGGACAGTACGGGCCGGGCTGTTGTCGCATTCCAGACCTCTGCCAACACTGCCCAGCAAACGTTTTCCGTGCGGGTCGAAAATCCCACTTCCGTGAATAATGATTCCCTCTTTGTGCAGTATGGTTCACCGAGTGTTATCCGTGGATCCGTGTCCATCGAAAGTATCACAACCCGCCCGACAACACAAACTACCCTGCTGACTCCGGCACCCGTCATGAGCACCCCCACAGAAACTACTATTCCTGTGGCATCATCACTTGTTCCAACAACACCAACTGCGCGGATACCGCTGGACAGTGCCGTGGTTGTATGTGCAGTGGTGGGAGCAGGTCTTTTAGCGGTACGTAAGATGTAACGACACCGGTTTTTTCAGGAACACCGGAACATGAATATATACACCGATAGTTCCGGTTCATATCAAGAACCACGTAACACCATTTCATTATCCGGATATACCAGATCAATACACTAAAATTCCCAGTGAGCAACCTGCCATGAACATACCCCTGCACGAGAAGATTTTATGAACGCCCCGGTGACATACTCGCTTCTTTGTGTGGACACGATCGAGCAGGTGGCACGGGCATACACGGCGGTGTTTGTGCAGGATGAGCCAATGACCCGCCTGCATTCGATTGACCCGGCCACCTTCCTTTCCTATGCACGGCAGTATGTCCAGTACTGTGCGGATATCTCCTTAAGCATCATCGCACAAGACACCGTTTCATCAGAATGTGCCGGGTTTATTCTCTGCTGTGATATGGCGACGGACATTTCCACGCTCGGGCCGGAAATGGCAAAATTCCTGTCCTTCTTCCCTGACGCTGTCGCAATCATCGATGCGCTTGAACAGAAATGCCTGCACAGGGACATGTCACACCCGGGAACGACACTCCATATCTTCCAGATCGGCGTCGGTGACAACTACCGGAAACAGGCTATCGCAACGAACCTTATTCACCACATCTGTGGCCATGCAAAAAAACGGGGATTCCGACAGATTGTTGCAGACTGTACCGGCCCGGTCTCGTGCCATATGTTTAAACGATGCGGCTTTCAGGCGCTCGGGAGCATCCCGTATAATTCATTTTCTTTTAAAGGCCGGAAATTCTTTGCGGGGCTGGAAGGCGGGATCTCGCTGGTGATGCGGGAACTGTGAGAATTTTTTTATTTAATTCCCTGAGGGAAATTCTTATTTACCTCGATCTAATCCAATCCCGTTCTGGTTCTGCATACAATGACCTCCTGTCCGATAATGAACGTCCGTCTTTTATCATAAGGAAGTGTTCATGGGCAGTGCCACTACTTCTCTGATTTTGTTTTCTGCCCTTTTTTTGAGATCTTGGCCGGTCGCGGCCGGTCCGTATGGGTACCGTGATCTGTATTCAGCTCCTTGCCTTCCGGCCCGGTATGGGCATTATGCCGTGGGGGAAGTACCGGCTTGTTCTGGGGATGATGAGGGGCATGAGGGGCGGGATTTGCTTCCGGGTGGTGCGCCCGCAGTTCAGCATGGCGTTCCTTGTCCGGACTGACAACAGGACTGTCATGGGCCTTGCGATCATGGTCTGGATGCTCATGCGGCGACGGGGCAGGTTGACGTCTGGGTGACATACACAATGTTCCGCTATCTCCGCTATAAAACGATACCCGGTCAGGAAATCTGACCTGTATGTGGACAACCGGTTTCACCCATCTTTTTTGTCCCCGTACCAAAACGGTTCATATCCTTTCGCTCCCTAACGCTAATAATAAGAAAACACCCGGATTTCTCTCAGATTGAACCGGGCTGCCGCCCGGTTAAAGGATAATCCCTATCATCCCGCTATCATGACACAGGATCCAGAAACACCGAAACCTTCCGATATCAGGCAACCATACGATCGGTTCCAGTCATTTTTCATCCGGCCGTCATTCCTTTCCCTCACAATCGGCATCCCGTTCTGCATCTATAAGGCACTCTTCGGGCTTGCAGCCATCCGCGTGGGAACGCCATCGATTGTTCCCCTTGCCGTCTTTGGGTGGATCGTCGTAGTGTGGGCGGGCATTGATCTGGTTATGAACGCTGAACGGGCAGTCTTTGATATCCTCCATGAACCGGACCGGCTCGAATACTGCACGCTTGCCATGATCGGGAGAATTGTCAAAAAGCCCATGCTCTTCCTGGCGATTGATACCCTGATCTCCTTTGCCATTATCTGTTTTATGCTCTGGTCAGGCTGGATCACCCTCCTCACGGGGACGGAGTCCTGGCTCTGGTATGCGGGGACAACCTTAAACCTGATCAGCCTTTCGATTGTGTCGATCTATAACGAATACAAAAGACCTGGGACAATTGTATAAGCGGGAACGGGCAATGTTCCATGACAATAAAAAAAACCGGTTGCAGGAGGGATTAACAGCCGGGAAAATTGAGCAGGTGATACATCACCCGGTCTACGACTTCAGGACACCGTGGCAGTTTGATATGGCAGTACTGGTCACCGCATGAACTGAGTATGGAAGGGTCTGCAGGTACGATATCCACAGCGGCACCGGGAATAATGGACTCCGAATGCGGCACAATACCGTCGCCTGCACAGGTCTGGCGCCAGCTGCCATTCCCGTCAGATTCCCAGGTCTTTCCTTCAAAGCACGGGAAAAATCCCGGTGCGTCGGACAGGTTTGCGGCAAGGATCAACTGGTACCTGATATCCTTGCGCATCCCTGCCGCCGCAAGCGTCCTCATGGTCGTGCTCCGTGGACGGAATTCCTGCACGATGATATCGTCAGCCGGGTTGTACCCCTCGGGGACAAAAACATTGGTGAGGCGGGCAATGATTTTTGGGCCATGGACCGGGTGATTGAAGAGTTCTGCCATGGCAGAGCCGTTATTCGGTGGCCCTATCGCGATAAGCTGCCTCACCTGCTCATGCCGGTTTGTGCCATCCAGCACTTCGAGAAGGTACCGGGCAATACCACCTCCCATCGAGTGGCATACGATATCAATCCGGCCCTGGTATCCCGTTTCCTCCCGCTTCATGCAGATGTATTCTTGCAATGCGGCGGCAATCTCTTCGACTGACGCACCATTCATGGCGGTATGATCAAAGTTCCCAAACGGGATCCCCTCGTGGCTGAGCCGTGGGATGAACCGGTTCCAGATGCCGGGATGGCTCCGCCAGCCATGAACGAGAACAACCGGAACCTTCTGGGGAATCATTATAGTAAAATTGGTGAGAAAGAAGCATAGTTTTTTTGGAGAGGGATGGTGTTGTGAATTGGCCACACTATTTTACTGGAAACGCGGCTGAGACAACGCCATTTATCGGGAATATTCCTTAAGTATCTCAGCGATCTTTGCCTTTGTTGCCGGAATATTCTTCGTGGCAATCTGCCAGATCACTTCATGATCTACGGCAAAATAGTGATGTATTACTTTGTTTCTTAAGCCAATGATAGATTTCCAGGGCACTTCAGGATATCTCTCCCTGATTGTGTCCGGGATTGCCGCTGCAGCTTCACCGATCTTTTCTATGTTACGCTCAACCGCATCGACCAGTTGCTCACGGTGGATAAAATCTTCGTAGGAAACGCCGCCAATATAGCGTTCGATCTTATCCATCGAAGTAAGTATCTCGGATAAATAAAGTACAGGAGATCTGTCAATCATGCGTATTGTACCTCGGATAGAATAGTATCACGGATAAGCGGGTGCAGGGATCTTCGAATGACGAGATCGACTTTGTGGTTGAGGCGGGATTCAAGATAATCCGCGAGATCGACGATTTCCCATCCAATCGGGCGATCGAATTCAACAATAATATCGATATCACTGTTAGGAGTTGCCTCCCCTCGGGCATAAGACCCGAAAATTCCAATGGAGGTCACGCCATATTTTTCTCTTATTTCCGTCAGACAACTCCTCAGGACTGCCCGAATCCCCTCAACTGATGTCATGATTCCGATATATGATGATGTTTTTTCACGGTAAAAAAATGAATGGTAGGATTCTTCTTAAAAATCGACATTCAGGAGGACTGACTGGTAAAAAAGGAGATACTCATTTTTTGATTATTTCCGAAGATTTGCCACCCCCACCACCAGGTAATTTTCAGGTAAGAGTCTACCCCCTTGCTTCATACAGCGAAAGGAATAATCCGTGATCGGGAGGGATCGTGGGGCAATAAAAATTCATCAATTCATTTCTGTTTCTTCCCGGAACAGAATTTGATGTTGAAGTAAATTCCGGGCAGAAACAAATAAGTCGATCAATAACCGGTGAACATAGAGAAGCTTCATGAAACCTGAAGATGACCCTTGGCTCGAAAATGCTCATAAAAATGCAGAACACCTGGCAGGGGAGATCAAAAAACTGTCATCATTGACCGGTCCGATCCGGTCAAACCTCCCGATCATCACCAAATACCAGGATTTCTGGAACAAGGCAAAACAGGTTACCGGGTTATTCAGGGAACTCAAACCGCTTGCCCATGATGACCGGGACCTGCTCTGGAAGCAGTTCAATACCCTGTGCCAGGAAGTAAAGGAGAAACAGAAATCGGAATATGGCATGCTGGAATCCATATCCCGCGATCATTTCGACGAGATTATGAAGCAGGTGGAACTGGCCCAGGTCCCGGTAGATGCCCCATCCCGGGATATTTACGGGCTGGTGGAACGCGGGCAGGCGCTGAAAACTGCCGGTGAACTGTTAGCGAAATACAAGCATGAGATGCTGGCAAAACACAAAAAATCCTGTTTTGATCGCATCCAGAAGGTCCGCACCATTCACGATGCCCTATGGAAGACGCTCAATGCCAAAAAGCCGCTTCCGAAAGCAGAAAATGTATCCCGCGTCCAGAAAAATCTTGAACTCAATATTGAGCGGTACCGGAAAGCCGCCGTTGCCCTTGAAAATTTCCAGCTCAGCGCAGCGCATATACGCAGGTTTCTTGCCACCTGTGGTGACCATGAGAAGATTGCACGGGCCACCGCCCAGTTAGCGGAAACGGAACGACGGATAAACGATATCAAAGAAGGAATCCAGAATTTCGAGAAATGGATAGAGGAAGATGAACGTACCCTGAAAGGGGAGTAAGTATTTTTTTGTCGCGTTCATCACACCACCACATCATGATGTGACGGTTCAGGCCACGTATAACGAGAGCCTGCCTGACAGTGGTTGTCAGGTCACAAAATCAAAAAACAGTAACTGTCACTCCACCCGGTATCCTTTCTCCCGAAGGTACGTGCCGAGCCGTTCCTCGGTATCTGGTAACGATTCCGGAATGCGTTTTTGCGCTTCATCCCACACCTGCCGCAATCTGGCATTATCCGAATGGAGCGCCAGCGTTCCGGTTACCGTTCCCAAAAAATGACCAGCCGCGTCCGACACCTTCATCACAACGCACCGGTAGAACTTGCACTGGGCCGGGCTGTCCCGGTGGATCGTGCACCGGATAAGGTTGCCATCCGGGCGGAGAAAACGACAGGCAGACGGGTGCTGGTCTGGAAAAGAATAATCTGAAAAAATTTCCCGTTTGTCCTCATCGATATGGGCGATAAAGGGAGTATCGGTTGACACCGAGCAGCACGCAAATTCAAACGGGCCAAGCTGGCGCTCAATCGCGATATAATCGCCCATATACATACAACAGGTTCCGCACTGGCGGCAGGTAAAGGTCATACGGATCAGAACGTGGAGGTTTTCCTGCAATAATCAGGAAAAGAAACAAGGTAGATGATTGACGCACATCAGTGCATGTCTTCCCCGAGAGATTCCCGGCTCCGCATCTGGTAGAGCACCATCGGGTCCATCTCGCGGTACTCGCTTGGTGCTGTTCGCATGATTACATTCGTGATACCGCTGTTCACGATCATCTTCGAGCACAAAAAGCACGGCCAGATCTGGGTCAGCTCTTCCGTCTCGACATCAAACCCTGCAAGATACAGGGTACATCCCCGCGCCTGCTTTCCCGCCTGGAGCAGTGCGTTCATTTCCGCGTGGACGCTCCGGCACCGCTCGTAGTTGGAGCCTGAAGGGATATTGTGCTCTTTTCTCCAGCACCGGTTCAGTTCCGTGCAGTCCATCTGTTTACGCGGGGCTCCGGTATAGCCGGTCGAGACGATCGTATTGTATTCATCGACGATGATAGCGCCGAAATTGCGCCGCAGGCAGGTACCCTGGTGGGCACACCGCAGCGCAAGGTCAAGGAAATAATGGTGCCTGTTCGTTCGCATCTTAAGGAAAATATTGCAGACGCCGCTATTAAAGAGGTGTGGTTTGACCTGACGGCATTTAAAAAGAAGAAAACCCGTTCTTAACAACAAACGGCCGGAATTCTTTTCCCGTATCCAGCTTGGGGAGTACATATTCCGGTCAGGCTCACGGAACCCAACCTAATTTTTGGATTTCCGTTGGCATCTTTATTATATCAGGTTCAATCCCATCACGGCGAGATAGACCATGCCCGCGATATGCAAAACGAGAAAAAGGGGCACAAGATAAAACTTAATCTTCTGGGTTTTATGCCGGAACATCCGCATCGCCCCGTAAGCACCAAACGGCCCGAGAAATGCCAGAACAAGCAAGGTACCTTCTGAAATCCGCCACCCGTTATTCCGCGCCTTGTGTTTGTCATATGCAAAGACAAGGAATGCAATACTGTTGACAACGATATAGAGTGCAAGGAGCAAAACAAACAGCGATGAATCCATGATACGTGTAAATTGGAGGTTATATGACCGCGGATAAATAACCTCGTCACAAACACTGTTTTGTAGACCGGTTAAAAATTCCATGCCCCCGGGAAAAATCCCCATGACCGTAGCCGTTATTCATAGAAGATCGGTATTCCCGATGAGATGGTGGATGTGGCACGGGAACCTGCGTTCAACATCTATTGATACGATGAATAAACGTACCTGGCATTACAGATATATAAAAAAAGATTAATTTTCTTCTGGCGCCAGGAAAAACCGCCACTGGCAGAACATATCATCCGGGTGGGGATCCGGTGGGGCAAACCGGCACTCGACCCGTATCCGGGGATCGATTGCCTGTGAAAAACCCGTGAATTCCGCACGGTGCATCTCGCGGCAGACATATTCTCCCTGCCCCCGCCGGATCCGTGCTTCCTGTGTCGGGCAGGAAGGTACGGAGATTATCACTTCATCTTCCCGTTCATCGATATCATACCCGACGATCATCGCCCACGGAAAATGGCGAAGTGCTTTGACAAAGCCGGATAGTCCTTTTTCTGTGATGGAAAACCGGGATATGATATCTTTAGCAGCCATACCTGCAACACGCCCCCATACCTGTTCGTTGATCTTCTCTGCAACTGGCTGACCGTACTGGTCTGCAATATTGATAAACCAGAATGCATCAACGACCCGGTAATGCCAGAGCAGGAATTCAAGATACTGGCGTTTATCGGCGTCATTCATTGCGTCAAAAATTTCAAGATTCATACCACTCATGCCGGTTCACCGTGTATATGCGGATGATACTCCTGTTGTCGTGATATTCTCATGAAGATTGTGTTGATTTATCCGACATAAATGGATGAGACGATCTTTCATACTGTTTTTTTGCCAGAACCAGCACTATAATAGCTCATGACAGATCCGGTTTCATCCATATCCACATCCCCTGATCTCCCCCTCCGGATCATAGAGGGTATTTTCGGGGGGCTCCTTGGTGTATCCGTAGCACTTGCCCTGACCATCGTTATTCTGCCCACCGGGGGATTTCTTACTGTCAGTAATGAACTCCAGATCATCACTGCCATCGCTGGAGCACTGGCATTTTTATACGCATATTTCCGCTTCAAAAGGCCGGACTGCCTGCTCTATGCAGCAGGAGCGTTTGGTCTCTGGGGGGCATCAAACATCGTCTGGTACGTGAACATAATGCTCGGAAGGAGAAATGACGTGTTCCCAAGCCTGATCGATATCGGCATGATTGCTTCCATCTTTCTTCTCACCGTGGTCTACCAGCATGCATTTACGCGGACGCAGGTGAAAGGATCGCTGCTGCTCTCCATCCTTGCAGTAACGTTCCTTGTGCCGCTTGCCGTTATCATTGCAAAGGGGATTACTTCACAGACACTCATGACCTTCCTCTACTTCTTTGCCTGCGGTTCGCTCCTTATCATCGGGCTTATCCATTCAATTTGGAAGTATCCGTTCATCCTTGCGGGAACATCGCTCTTTTGTCTGGCGTTCATGATCTACCCGCTTCGGGAAGTATTCTTTCCCACATATCCGTTCCTCAATGTAATCGGCACCTTTGTCAGTGCAGGTTTTTCCCTGATAGTGCTTGGACTCATACCCGCAGTCAGCCAGAACGCAAACCGTTCGCCATAATGTGCTGATAAACGTGATGATGAAAAAAATGAGGGCCGGGCCGCTCATATCCGGCAGGTCCCGATTACTCCGCAGTGATCATATCGTAGAAGACCGCTGCCAGTACCGCACCAGCGATGGGGCCGATGATATAGATCGGGAAATACATCCAGAGGTTTGGGCCGCCCATAAGTGAATCAATCAGGTACGGCCCGAATGTGCGTGCGGTGTTTAATGATGATCCGCTGATGTTGCCGATCGTCGTGATTATCCCGCCAACGGTCAGGCCGATGATGAGCCCGGCAAAGCCTGTCGGGGCACGTTCGTCCACCGCGACACCCATGATAACCAGCATCAGGACAAAGGTCCCGATCGCTTCGGCAAGAATTGCCTGACCATACCCGATTCCCGGGAATGGTGTTGTTGCACCAAGACCTCCTACAGTCACTGCGTTCATACCCACGGTCAGGGCAAAAAGCAGGCTGCCACATGCGGCACCGATACACTGGGCGATAATATAGCCGATCGCATCCTGCGAGGGAAACCGTTTAGTTGCCCAGAGTGCGATGGTCACCGCCGGGTTGATATGTGCGCCGGATACGCGCCCGAGTGCATAGATGACGGCAGCGATGATGATGGCAAATGCCATACCGATCGCCAGCCAGTCCCCGAGCCCGCCAAGCTGTCCGATCCCGATATTAAACGGTGTTGCGGGTTTTGTCCCGACGGCGAGCATGAGCGTAACCGCAGCTGCACCGGCACCAAAGTATACGAGGAGCAGCGTACCGACACCCTCTGCAACACATCGTGCTGACAGGGACGCCATTTACTTTCCCTCGCCATACATCGCACTACAGTCAGGACAGAGCATACGGGGAATTTTCTTTGGCAGTTTTTTCGAAGGGAACGGATAGCCGCCTTCCCACACGTCAACATCCCTGCGGATTGTATGTTTCATACAGGTACCCATTCCGCATACCGTGCAGACTGCAACGGCATCACTGTCTTTTCCTTCTTTTGCACAGACGTAACATTTCATGGTATTCACCTGGATTATCCCGTAAAAGGGAATCAGACCGCCTCTTTCCACTGGCAGTAGTGGTGGCGGAAGTCCATCAATGCGGCAGAGGCGCAGTCTTTGCATATCCTGGCCGGAGCGGCGGGTGTGTCTTTGTGCAGTGCGATGATGTTGGTCATCATGGTCGCCGTAATAGGTTCACTGGTAAGCAGGCACGGGTAATCGGCAAGCCGCATCATTGCCGAGAACCTGACCGTCATGGCACATGCCGGGTAGGCATACCGCTGGGGGTTTGCCATCACATCGTTTTTCAGGATGGGTGACAGGTCGACATCAAATCCTCCGACTTTCGGCTTGACAATTCCGCTGTCAGCTGCCTGCATCCGCCGGGCCTTATCCATATACTTCCACCCACGGTAGATCATATCCATGAAATCGCAGTTGTGGAGCTCGACTGCTGCACCCCGCTGTGGGTAGAGCTGGACATAGTTGTGATAACGTTTCGTGAGCATGTCCACGACCATAATCGCGTTAAAGCCATCGAGTTCAAGGATGTATTCAGCCGCACTAGCCGATGCCCCGGTAGCAAGCGAGAGGGCATCGTATTCGCTCTTCATCTTTGGTGCAGCGGCACGGAGCGTCTTGTCCATCACTTCAGTCACGGATTCAATGACCGCCATGATCACGTCATCCTTGCACATATTGAACGTCGACTGGGCGATGTGGTGGGCAATATCCCCCACGCAGTACGCGGGCACGGTGACGATATTGGCATAGTGGACGTTGTCATCAATGGATGCTTTCACCGCGCCGGTCATCTTTTTCCGGTACTCTGCCATGTATTTACGGCAGTCAAACGAATTCTGACCTGCGGCATCCATCAGGTCTGCCTGCGCTTTCACCGGAGTCGCGTAGATAGACTGGATCATGGCGACTTCCTTTTTGACCGCATCTGCGAGCGTCTCGCCATGTTCCACCGCATGGGCAAACACATCCCCGAAACCGTAGGAGGTATTCATACCCCATGACTTTGACGCAAGAATCGCCTGCTTATGAGCGACCGGAATATTGACGGTCTTTAAGATCTGGTTGACGATATTGCTGCTGCTGCCCGGGATCAGGGCAAAATCCACGACACAGGTTGGCCCGTAGAACCCGGAATACCGGCGTGCCGATTCCTTCCCGATCAGGGCTTCTGCTTTTCCCACGCCTTTGATGAATGCATCCACGCTCTTTTTAAACGCCGGGTCCTCATCATAGAGGATCTCCATAATAACCGGCGTCTGGTAATGCTCCACAAACGGGTCATCCTCGGGTCGGATTGTGGTAGTGAGATTTTTCAGGGTGGTATAATGAGCATTGACGGAATCGGTGTGCAACTGGAAGACGGCTTTTGATTGTCCGCCAATTGCTTTCATCCCTTTCACTGCATCGACATACGCACGGGCATCATCGACGACAAATGGCTGGCCCCGCTTCTTTTTCACCGTAGATACATCGGCGTGTTGTGCTGCCATTGCCTCGTCGATCATCTTCCTGATTATTTCCTGCATGCTATCACGAGTCTCCCGGTACCACCTCACAGTGGTGCCTATAGGCAACAATGGTTCTCCCCCTTTTTATTTCCATTCATGATCAGCAAAATACAAAATGGGGATACTACCGGAAACAGGGAAACGGGTTATCGATGGAAAAAATATCAGGGAAAAAAGGTTTTCGGGCAACTATCAGACAGGCACGGTATATCCGGCCCTACTGACTTTTCGGAGGCATATCATGAATGTCTTTGCCGCAATGTGGGCAAATTGCTTTTTTGTCGCCGGAAATTTCCCGTTCCCGGTTGCGTTCCTCAAAAAAACCGGATGCAAAAATACCGGCAGGCAACGCAAACAGGCCAACACCCATCATCATCACCGCTCCCCCGATAACTTTCCCTAACGGTGTCACCGGGACCATATCTCCATACCCTATCGTTGTCAGCGTCTCAATCCCCCACCACATGGACGCAAGAACACTGGAGAATTTTGTTGGTTGGGCAGCACGTTCAGCTAAAAACATCAGGGAGGAGGAGATGATTAAGAGCACAAACATGACAAAGAAGGCAGTGAAAATATCACCTTTTTTGGCCCTGAATACACGACCGAATGTTTTCAGCGAGCGGGAATAGTGGGTCAGTTTCACGATCCAGAAAATACGGAAAAACCGGATAAGCTTGAATATCCCGGGAAATCCCGAGAGGAAGGGCAGGCAGAAAAACGGTGCGATGACCACCAGATCAATGATCGCTACGGGAGATACCATATACCGCAGTCTTCCGGTAACCGGGTCACTATACCGGGGGTCACTGGTACATACCCAGACACGCAGGATATATTCAATGGTAAATACCGCAACGGAGAAGAGGGCAAATGCATCGAGCGAGGGGCCATAGAGGGTGTAAAGCCCATTATCGGTTTCGATTACCGCTGCTATGACATTGAGTAAAATCAGGAACGTCAGGGCACCGGCAATGAGTCGCCCGATTAGAAGAAAATGCGTTTTACTCTCGAGGATCTCGTAAATTGTATATTTATATGGCGATTTTTGGGGATTGGGATGTTCTCCTTGAGACATATAAAATTCATTCCCTCATTTGACCGAGAATGGCAATAAATCCTGTTATGTATGCCGGGTGAAATCACGGGCCTTTTTTTAGAGAAACAAGTAGGGGATCACTAAAAAATCCGACTGCCATATCAGAACAACGTGGTCTGCCGGGCGTCATGCTTCTCAAGCGTGGATAACCGGAGTCCGAGCAGCCGGATTTTCCTGCCGTCAAACAGGTCCCGGAGAAGTGCCTGGGCACCTGATCGGATTGCTGCCTCGTCATCGGTAAAATGGGGGAGGGTTTTTGCCTTGGTTTTGGTAATAAATCCTTTATACCGCACGGTGACCGTCAGCGTTTTGAACCTGAATCCTTCTTTTTTGAGCGTCCGGTATAATTCATCCGCAAGACTGCCCATTGTTTCAGCGAGCAGCACGGTGTCATCGGTATCCTCAGCGAACGTGGTCATCCGTGACACGGATCTGCTGCCATCACGCTCGATAACCTCACTGTCATCAATGCCGAGAGCAGCGTCATGCATCGCTACTCCTGAATTTCCGAACTTCGCAATGAGTGCCTGAACATCAAACCCGGCAAGCTCTCCTATTGTCCTGATACCCATCTCATGAAGGAGGGTTTCTGTCTTTGCACCAATACCGGGGATTTTCCGCACGGCAAGCGGCGCAAGAAACGAAATAACATGGTCAGGTTCAACAACGGTCAGGCCATTGGGTTTCTGGTAATCTGACGCGATCTTTGCTACAATCTTTGTCGGTGCGATACCGATAGAACAGGTTATGCCGAGGGTTTTTTCAATCTCTGTTTTGATCTGCTGTGCGAGAAGACTTGCAGCAGCATACCCTGAAAGGGGGCTCACATCGAGAAATGCCTCGTCGATACTGACCTGCTGAAACGAGAATCCTGTTGATTTGACAATTGCCATTACCTGCTCGGATGTGTGGATATAGAGCGGGAACTGAGGCGGGAGGAATATCGCTTCCGGGCAGAGGGAATAGGCCTGCGATACCGGCATCGCGGAATGGATGCCCGATGCTCTCGCTTCATATGAACAGGTACATACAACACCACGCCCGGTTCCCTGCCGGGGATCTGCACCGATGACAACCGGTTTTCCCTTAAGATCCGGATGTTCATGCATCTCAACAGAAGCGTAGAAACTGTCCATGTCGAGGTGCAGGATAATCCGTTTTGCCATCGTTCCCGCATTATCACCCGAAAACATCATGATTACGAGAATTCTGGTTTGCAACTGCCGCTGTTGTCAACAGGCAGGTGCAACTCCTGAAAGAAAATCTCCAAGTGTACTCTGCCGCTGATGGATACTTTCCTGGAGCAATGCCCCTTCCTGTATAAACCTCGAGACCGGCAAGGTAAATTTCCCTGCCACATACGAAAGTGCCGAGCGAATATCTTCGAATTCCTGTCCCGGCTGGTTCATCGCGCTTCTCACATTCTCCCGGACATTGAACACTCCCATAGGCACATAGCCCGGAAGGGCTTCACGCAGGATAATCGCCCCGGCCTGTTTCTGTTCCCGTGCGAGGGCTTCAAGGACTGCCATCTTACAGGAGTAATAGCACCCGCCAAGAGGAGAATACCCGGTCTTTTTCGCATGGCCCTCGTGATCTGAGAAGACATACTCCTCGTTTCCCAGCACGTGCAGGAATGCTTCCGTCCATTCGTACTGCCAGCCGGTGGGCATCAGGAGCACGGCATAGTTGTTGTTCAGGCTTGAGAATTCATGGAGCCGGAAGCTATCGATTACCGGGCATTTTTTCACATCTGCAAGGAGATGGTTGCCAATCATCGTATCACATGCAGTAATCGACCACCGTGTTGGGACAAGGCGCCGGCCTTTTTTCCTGCCCATCGTCCCGACCGAGAATGCTTTCTGGATACCGGAAAAAGGGACTCCCTGACGGTGGAGGTCAATGATCGCATCTGCCGCCAGAAGGTCGGTGTCATAGAACACTTTTTCGAGATTTTGATCCCATTTCCCACTCTCAATCTCAAACCGTTCAAGTGCCGCACTGGGTCCAAACGGTGTATGCTCTTCAGAAAAGGACATTCCTGAAGGAGTGGTCGCAAAACCGGCTTCACTTTCAATGGACCCATCGGACAACGCAATATCCTGGAGTTTTTCCACAAACCGGGTGCTGACAT
The DNA here is from genome assembly GCA_963768785.1 of uncultured Methanoregulaceae archaeon. GTDB lineage: Archaea > Halobacteriota > Methanomicrobia > Methanomicrobiales > Methanospirillaceae > Methanoregula. Next base: position 335,901 of record CAVYJD010000010.1, on the reverse strand, counting down.
CAGTTGCACACACCGGGTGCTTCCCCCGGACAAGGTTCATGCGATATTCGATAATCTCCCCTTGAGTTTTATTCTGTGCGAGCCATTCCTCGGGCTGGTCCATAATCGCCGTATCCCCATGCATGGGTGCAATCATCGGGCCGGCATACACGTCCGGGTAGTTCCAGCTGCCGACAAAGACAGATGGCGGAGAACTGCCTTCCATCTCTTTACCCACCTCTACTGATTTCATCCGGGAAGTAGCGGCAGTCAGCTGTTTGAGGTACGCACCTTTACCGATGATCATGGTATATTTAGGAATCAACAGAAGGTTTTAAAGAAGTGTGGTGAGCGGGGAGAAAGTGATTACCCCTTGTTATCAGGATCGGGGGTATGGTCTGGAGCACTGGGGACCATGTAAGGTGAAGGTACCCGTTTCATCGGGCAGACATCGGCACCTTCCATCTCACCCTCGGCCCATGCATAGCGCTCCTTTATTGTCGGGGGGAGTTCGTGCTCGTCAATGGGAACAAAACCGTATTTGCTGTAGAACCCGGTCAAATTCTTTACCGAATGCATATAGAGCGTATCATGACCGCAGGCTTCAACCAGTCCCCAGACGACAGCGTGGGCAAACCCATGACCACGGTACTCAACCGGTGTGAAGACGCCGTCCAGTTCGTAACCGTCCGTATGTTTCCGGCACCGGGCAACAGAGACTGCCCTGCCATCAGAAAATGCGACAAAGATCCTGTCCAGCAGGGGATCTCCTTTTGTCTGGTGGTAGCCGAGCCACAACGTCTCGGCGATACTAAACTCATGTGACGAAAGTTCCCTGACAAGTGCCCTGGTCGAATGCATTACTCCGTGTTGAATAGGTTCTGCCACATCAACCGTCTGTTCCTGGTTAATGGTATCTTCACTGGCACCATTAATCCGGTACGCATTTTGAGGGACATGGATGACAAAACGGGCACCGGTTCCGGGTGTTCCGGTTTCTGCAAGTGTCATACCGGTTACTGCAATAATCTGCCGGCAGATGAAAAGTCCGATACCGGAGTGCCCTCCTGCATCATAATTAAAAATGGTCTGTTTCTTCTCAACAGGAATACCGATACCATCATCTTCGATAATCAAGTCCAGCCCATCAGCAGTTTCATGATAAGAAACGACAAGATTCTGGATTGTAACCCCGTGACGGAACGCGTTCTCGGCAATATGGGAGAGGACATTTTTAAAAAGCGGATCCGCAAATATCTCAAGCCGTTCCGTCCAGAACCTGACAGAAACCATACTGCCAGTCTCTAAAAAACTGACCGATTCAAGGACACGCTGGACCCGGATCCATTCCGGGGGGGAAGTACCAAGATCCTTGTAGGACTTCGTGATCTTGAGCTGTCGGGTGAGGACCTGTGCAAGTATCCGGATCTTCTTAAAAAAACCCTCTGAAGTAGTTTCCGTTGAATGGGAAATGCCATCGTCAACGGATTTGGTAATAAGTTCTGCTGTATGGTGGAGATAATCCGTCGAAATGCGTGAGAGAAGATTGAGTTTTTCATTTGCATTCCGTAAGGCATCCTCTGTCCGGACAAGACTGGTGATATCCACGAACGTGAGAATGAACCGCTCCCGGTGAAGTGCGGCAAGGGAGACAAGAACATTTACCGGCACACCATGAGACGGGATAAAGACGGCCTCTTTTGTAAATACCGCACCCTTATGATCTATTTGCGAAAACATTTCCTGCACGAGATCGCCACTGCAAAAGACCGTAAGGGGTTTTCCTTTCAGCGTAGACGCTTTCATTCTCAGGATATGAGTCGCTTTCCAGTTCACATCCTCAATAACATGGTCAGTCCCGTTGTTCCTGATAAGGATACTCCCGGCTTCGGAATGGTCAAAGAGACCCCGGTACAGGTTCTCATGTTCACGGAGCCGCATCGTCAGGTATGCAATCAACCCGCCGATGAGGATAAGGACAAGGGTTCTGATGAATATTTCAAAAACAAACATCGGGTCGGTCCCCATCAGAAGCACTGCAATCAGGAAATAGATCCCGCCAATAATTGCTGACAGGTGTATGCCCCATCGCGGGTATCGGTAGGCTGCAATAACAACGGGGATATAGAGAAGATGGGGGGTTGCCGAGGTGATGCCATAGAGAAGACCCCATAAATTCATGAGAAGAGCAGCAGATGCAGTGCCGACGATTGCAACGTTCCAGACAAAATTACGCTTTTCGGCATATTGCGACAGGTTCATGTCGTATTTTTCTCCTGATTTCTTCTGTTTTTGCGTTTGCTGATCATCGAATAAGAGCTCCGCCCTCATGTGCTCACATGTCTTAAATGGATGTGTTCACGGTAATGTGCAGGTACCTGTAGAAGAACAGGTAAGTGGTACATTTATTCATGATCATTTTATTTTTCAGTTCAATACCGCATGTATTCATAGTTTCCATTTTAAAGAAAAATCTTGTTTTCCCTGTTCTCCATGTCCATTTCCTCACAATGGCTCACGATGCATACGTTAATAGTGCCTGACGCCATATGTATACAACAAGGGAGTTGTTTGGATTACCAGCAATAATCAGAAAAAGGGCAATAATAACGATTTTGATCCGAATGCAGTAAATCCTGACGGGACACCGTTTGTCCGTGTCAGGCTGCCAAAAAAATGGGCGAATGAAATGTTTGCTTCTGCAGACCTGATGATGGGAGCAAACCACATACGTGTGCGCTGTTTTGATGGTGTTACCCGCATGGGCAGAATCAAGGGGAAGATTAAGAAGCGGGTCTGGATCCGGGAAGGAGATACGTTAATTGTAACTCCCTGGAGTTTCCAGGACGATAAATGCGATATTATTTACCGGTATTTGCCGCCCCAGGTTGACTGGCTGCGTAAAAACCGGTACCTCTAAATTTTTTTTTGGTTTTCCTCGAGTGGGGGAATACGGAACTGCGAAAGCGGCCAATGTTTTTATTCGGGAAATCCGGCTTGCCAACTAGGGTATCAAACTGAAATTGCTGGTGACGGAACCATTCTTCAAAGCAAATAAAAAATTAAAAAATCGCATTGTAGAAAATCTCTTTCATAATATGCAGCCCCCCTCTTTGCTCCACCTGTCCCCCAAGGGGGACGGGGCTTAAGTGTGATGATGCCGGAACAGGTAATACCAAACTATCGCAACCGGGGGTGCCACAGCGGCGGGGGCAAAGGCAGGGATTGCCGGAGCCCTCAAGGAGCGTTCTTGCAATTCAATTTGAGGATTTCTCCAGCGCCTAAAAAATAATTTTGACATTTAAAAAAACATCTCTTCATCATCTCACACGCCAAAGAGAAGGTAATCATATGCAAAACACTGATAAAAATATCCGGATTCTTCGTGACAAATTAAGCCGTATCGGGATTGCAGAGAAACAACTGGATGATGAAACAATTTTGTTATCTTATGGTATCAACAAATATGGCCAGATTTGTGGCATCCAGAAAACAATGCCACCGGCGCCCTGAAAATAAGGATTCATATTCACGATACACCGGAGATTCCGGCCCATCATACACCACAGGGAAACCCTGATTCCTGTTTTTTCTCCTTGTATTGAAGACGAATTTTTTAGCCCTCCCGGCAGGAATAATTGCCGGTGCGACCATGCAGAGCTTCTTATGCTTGAAGGTCATGTATAATATAACAGTTATAAAACAACTGTACGAGAAATATTATGTATGGATCAAATTTTGGCGGTCGCGGTCCCAGAGACTCCGGCCCACGTGAAATGACGAAAGTTACTTGTTCAGACTGTGGAAAAGAATGCGAAGTTCCATTCAAGCCAACCGAGGGAAGGCCAGTGTATTGTCAGGAATGCCTGCCGAAACACCGGAAACCCCGGTTCTAATTGTATAATCCCATAAATTCTTCTTTTTTTTTAGCCGATTCGTAAAACAATTTTTGTGTTTGGGATACTTCATGTAATGTTCCTCTTCGTTACGGAGTCTTGGTATCTAAAAAAGTGAATTCATGAAAAAAAGGTCTGGCCCTTTTTCGTTACCGGATACTCTGCCAGATAGCCAACCCGAACTCAAGCGCGATGAGAATGATGATGACCCATTCAAGGAAGTTTGAGTGCTGAATGCGGACCTCATCGGAAAGCATGGAGTAATTCTCCCGTATGACATCGATCTTGCGGCTCACGCTTTCGCTCCACTGGCTGCTCCGGAGCACCTTTAACGCCGTCGCATAGATCCGGGCGTAATAGACGTCTTCAGTGACCTTGATCAGGTTGTCCACTTTTTCAATAATCTCTGAGATTTCCGCATACGTCTTCATCTGGTTTGTCATGATGGTATGATACTGGCGGCTCCTGCGGAACGGGGAAAGGCGATCCGCATGCTCGATATCGTCATACATTTTCTCCATCTGGCGTGTCAGTTCACGGTCATAATAACGGAGCTCAAGCACCTGAACATTCGCAAATTCAATCAGGTCAATAAGATCCGTCGAGCTTTCAGGAGTGCAGAGTAATGCCGAATCCCATGAAAGCACCGCAAGATCATCAGGAGTATAACTCAGCGTGTTCCGGGTAATGTCCTCACGGATTTGAGGAGAAACACGTGTCTGTTCTCCGATCAGGAGCGGCACGGGGTCAATGGTATCATCCCGACGGTCTGTCACGTAGATGGTGTAATCTTCATAGAAATCCGGGTTGATGGCAAAATTCCGGATATGCGGTTTGATGATCTCGCCAAGAGTTCTGAGGTATTGGATGAAATAGTCTGAAAGTCCTTCCTGGCCGGCGAATAAAAATGCGAGATCTTCTAACGCCGAGTAATCGGCATGAGCATTTTCGTAGACAAAACAGAGGCTGATCACCCCGATATCATAGATCCGTGCCACCGCAGTAAATTCAAAGTGCCGGCCATTGCGCTCTACCGGGATAGGAAGCATCCGTATAAGGAGCGGGGGGTCCTCGATCATAATGGATTTTGGCTTAACCCGGAGAAAACTCGTCCGTGCGGTAAAATAATTCTCTGCAAGGGATCGTTCGAGCCAGTCAAGGTCAATTTCCCTGCCGATATCATAGATGCGATAAAAACGCAGCGAAATCATGGTTGTCGTAACCTCCTTTCATAAAACCGGGGAATTTCAAACGGTATGATAGTATGATGAGCGGGGGATGGGATAAAACACTACCGCCCCTTCCACGGGAGTTATCAGACTCGCTTTCTGCCTGTGCATCAAAGACGTTCAAACGCCGGTCAATTGAGCAGAAAAATCATGGCATTCAATACCGTTGCAAAGCAGACCCAGAGTAAATACGGGACAAGCAGCCATGCAGCAGGTTTTGACACGCCATGGAACGTGTAAATCGTAGCACCAACGAGCAGGAGAAGAATTACAATAACGATAAGTCCGCCTCCAATTGAATGTGCCCCAAAAAAGACCAGAGACCAGAGCAGGTTCACAATCATCTGGAGCGCAAACAGGATGACACTCTGCCGCTCACGGGTTGTCGGAATACCGTTACGGAGAACCAGCCAGAGGGAGATTCCCATCGTAATATAAAGGATCGTCCAGACCGGACCAAATACCCAGTCCGGGGGATTAATTGCGGGTTTCTGGAGGGTTGTATACCAGGTGGGGATCGCAGAGATGGTGAATACCGATCCTGCAACACCGGTGCCAAGAGGGATCGCAAGACACAGGAGAAATAGTATGCCGGACCAAAGAGACCTGAGTTTCATATCTTAATTATCAATAAAACTCCCGGTCTGGGAAATACTTTTTTGTAGAGAGTTTTACCCTTCCCGGTAAAAACAGGCTATCAGGAGTTTTTTCTTCATGCCGACAATCAGAAAAGGATGCCATTACTGCGATAAATCCCTCCGGGTCATGGTGTGAAGCATTAAAAATGCCCGGTTATGGAGCCTTTTTGGACTGGTAAAAAATCACCGGCCGGCAGGGCAGTTGGTTTTTATTTCAATACCATCAACCAATAACCAGAGTTGTGTATGTATACCGATGCATTTTCAATTATCATGGTAATCCTGATTGGATTGCTGACATGGGACTGGCGTTGGACTTTCTCTTGGGTTCCTTTCAGGGAGACAAAAGCCGGAATGGTCGGACATGAGCCCCCGGGATAAAAAATTTAATATTGTGCTATTAACCGTCTGCTCGCTTATCGCGATCGCCGGGCTTGCATGGTACTTCCTGATACGCTAAAAGAAATCCCGGATACATTTCCCTAAGTCCAAATAAAAACCCATGAGAATTTCAGATTGAAAAAAAATTCCCCAATAGAATTTCACATGCATTTCTGTATGCAAGATTGAAGATGCACAACATGTAACATCTAACGATAAACCGGTCCTTACCATAAAACAGGAGTTGCCGGGGCATACCATATGGAACCTGTATTGTTTATCCACGGAATAATTATCGGGATTGCACTCGCTGCACCGGTTGGTCCGATTGCCCTCATCTGTGTCCGCAGGACACTTGCAAACGGGAGGATGCATGGCATTATTTCCGGTTTGGGTGTTGCAACCGCTGATATCGTCTATGCGGCAATAACCGCGTTTGGGTTTGCCCTGATCTCAGAGTTCCTCCTTGCCCGCCAGTGGTTTTTCCGGTTGTTTGGCGGGATTGCACTCATCGCTGTGGGGATACGGATATTCCTGCGGGTTCCCCCGGAAATTACAGAACCGCAGGATCAGTCTTCGTATTTTAAGGACTTTGCATCCATGTTTGGCCTCGCGATTGCAAACCCGCTGACCATTCTCTTTTTTACCATTGTTATTCCGGCGTTTGGCGTTGTGATCAGCGGGGACTCGTTGGTGTCTCCTGCGATATTTGTCACCGGGGTATTTTTTGGGGAGCTGATCTGGTGGATTTTTTTATGCGGAAGTCTCGGGACCGTGCGAACCTACCTGAACAGAGCCCATCTGCATCTTATCAACCGTATTTCCGGGATAATTATTGCCGGATTTGGCGTGGTGATGATTCTCTCCCTCATCTTTTCCCCGACCTCATAAAACGCATCAAAAAAACAAACCAACAGGCGTATGCAATAAGTAATATCTTGACACATCATTCTTTTCAAAGACAAAGGGGAGAACATTTTGGACTTTGAGAACCTTGGGGCACGTACTCATGCTCCACCATCCTGCGCTCATGCGATTCAAAATGAGAATATCATCCACTTGGATCACCTTACGAAAATTTTCCCCTCAAAGACCAAAGTCGTAAAAGCTGTTGACGATATTTCATTTGATGTCAAAAAAGGCGAGATTTTTGGCCTTCTTGGCCCAAACGGTGCAGGAAAAAGTACGCTGATCCGGATTCTTACGACTCTTTTGACACCGACATCGGGAACAGCCTGCGTGGATACCTTTGATATCATAAAAGATCCGGAACAAATCCGGGGGATCATTGGTGTCTGCCCCCAGAATGGAACGCTTGATACCGAGCTTTCTGCATACGACAATCTCGAATTTTACGGAAAACTCGAAAATGTCGATGATGCTATTCTCGAAGACAGGATCTGGGAACTGCTGGAGATGACAGGACTTTCTGATCGGGCAATGGTACCTGTCCAGACGTTTTCCGGTGGCATGAGAAGAAAACTGGAGATTGTCAGGGCATTCATCCATAAGCCACTTATCCTGTTCCTTGATGAACCAACCATCGGTCTTGACCCGGAATCCCGGCGGGAAGTCTGGCAGCAGATTGCTCACCTTAACGCAGCAGAGACCACGATCATCCTGACTACCCATTACATGGACGAGGCAGAGAGACTCTGCCAGCGCATTGCATTTGTTGACCGGGGCCGGCTCATCGCACTAGACACTATGGAAAACCTGCGTAAACTCATTCCTGCGGGAGATTTGCTCGAAATCGGCGTGGAAAAAATGGATGAACGGGTGGTCAGCAAGATTAAGGAGCATCCGCTCGTGAATTCGGTCAACGTGCTCGAACAGCGGGTGACTATCTCGGTAACGAACGGCAGCCAGGTACTTCCGGCCATCCTTGCGGTATTTGACGAATATTCCCTCCCCATTCTCTCGATTTCCATCCACTCTCCGTCACTTGAAGATGTATTCATCTATCTCACCGGGAAGAAACTGGACGGCGGCAATGAGAATGCCCCTGCACCAGGTACACAGGGGAGTCGTGGGCCATGATACGGGGTGCGATTGCCATATTCAAGAGGGATTTTAAAAAATTCCTCAGCAATCCGTTTGTGATTGGCATGACGCTGATGATGCCGATTATGTATCTGGTGATCTTCGGCAACGCGATGGGAGGGACCATCAGCCACATCCCGGTCGGTGTTGTGCAGGAAGGCCCCCCGTTTCAGGATACACCCCTTTTTACCAACGCTACCAGTGCTCTCAATTATATTACCCAGACGGACGCCCCAAAACTGCTGGATGTGAAGGTATATTCAGATGAGGTAGTTGCCAAACAAGATCTCAAAAACGGGCAGTTGTCCGCCGTAATTGTATTTCCTTCTGAGATATCCAATGACCATGCTGTCCGTTTGTACGTCGATAGCGCTGATTCCATTATCCCGCCGCTCGTGCAGTCAGCGGTCCAGGGTGTCCTTTTACAACTCGATGCTCACAACCCCATCTATGTCGATAAAATCTACGGGGATATCAAGTATATCCAGTTCTTTGGCGTGGGTGTTATTATGATGGCAATCTTTACCTCCACCATGTTTGGCGGGGGGATTGCTCTCATCAGGGACCGCGAAGCAGGTATCCACGAAGGGTACCTTGTCACACCGGTGAAACGATCGAGTATCATCTTTGGGATTATCTCCAGCGGGACCGTCCGGGCGTTTATTGCGGGATTTGCCATTTTCTGGATTGATCTCCTCATCACCGGTATTGCCCTCCAGAACGTGGAAGACTTCTTTTTGGTTGTACTGGTAATCCTGATCGCATGCGTCGGTGTCACCAGCCTTGTCGTTTCCTTTGCATCCCGGTTCTCCTCCCAGCAGGAATACACGTCCATTGTTGCATTTCTCAACCTCGTCCTGTTCATGACATCGGGGGCATTCTACCCGGTCATTGGCATGCCGGACTGGCTTCGCTGGATCACTACCATCAATCCCGAATACTACGGTGTGCATGCATTAAGGAGCATTATCCTGCGTGGCCAGGGGCTTGAAGTGATCGGCACCGATCTTATCGCGCTGCTTATCTTTTCTACCGCTATGATCATCCTGGGCATTGCAACCTACAGGAGGACACTTGAGTGAGAACTACACCACAGATATTCTTAAGAGAAGATTACAGGATTTTTCCTTCCGCGTGCATGTGTGCCATCCTGCCATGTGGAGGTAAGGGGAAATATGAACCAGACAATTGACCAAAATATATGTATTAATAATCTCAACCTGTATTAAGATTTCAATTCATAAACCGAGGAATTACATGAGTCAGACAATCTGGAATACCACTTGTAATAATCCAATCCATATATCATCCGGGGGGTTCCTGAACCTCCGCCATTCTTTCTTATGGTACCTGTGCCTTGCTGCAGTGGCAATAGCGGTTATTATGAGTGCACCTGCAATGGCCGGGACAAAATACATGGCAGGAAGCCCGGACCTTTCCGCATATATATCCGGAACAAATGAATACGATCCCGGGCAGGACGTGCCGCTTCAGGTTGTCATTGAAAATAAAGGGGTCAACCAGTTCAAATTTGTCAAATCCGGTATTGTCGATACTGAGGACCTTTCCAATACAGCAAAACACCTGACGGTGAGCCTGGAAACGGATGACGCTCCGATTTTAATCAAATCCGATCCCCAGATGGTTGGCGACCTGCTCGGAAGCAGCAGCGCAACTGCGACATTTAACATAAAAATCAACCGGGATGCGCCTGCCGGGATCTATAACCTGCCGGTAACGCTGAACTACACATACCTGTACCAGGCTGAACAATACGGAGACGACACTATCCAATACTACTATAAATCAATTGACGATACGGTCTATCTCCCGATACAAATCAAATCCGATGTCCAGGTTGACGTGCTGTCAATCGATACCCAGAACCTGAACGTGGGTAATGAGGGATACGTCATCTTAAAGGTCAAAAATACCGGTTATGAAAACGGGGAAAACTCCGTTATCAGGATATCTACAGCGGAGGGCAGCCCCCTTACCCCCACTGAAGGCAGCGCATATATCGGGGATTTTGCAGCGGGTTCAACCGCAGACTGCCGGTTCAGGGTAGCAGTATCCAGCGATGCAGAAGCAAAAACATACCCGCTTGATGTGTATGTCGATTATAAGAACTCTGAACAGGACCAGGTCACCTCAGAGAGCGAGACCATCGGAATTCCGGTTGGAAAGAAAGTGGACTTTGCCATTGTCTATACGAATTCAACCATCACACCCGGCGCAAAAAGTGTGATACGGGTCGGCTACCAGAATACCGGTGGAACAACCGCATACAATGCACAGGCACGCATCAGTGCGGTCGATCCCTTTACCAGCAACGATGATACGTCATTTTTAGGAACCATTGCCCCGGGCGAAATAAAGGAGGCAGCATTTGATGTGTCTGTCGACAAGAGTGCGACGGTGAAAGATTACGGAATTGATTCCGAAATGAGTTACCGCGATGCGCTGGATAACACCTACACCTCAACCCCGATGAAAGTAACTGTCCATATCGTTCCTGCGAAGGGAGTCGTGGATCTGCTTTCAAACCCGCTGGTCCTGCTGATTATTGTTCTGGCGATTATCGCTGCAGGCTATTTCCTGTATAAGCGACGGCATATTCCCCAGTAATACTTTTTTTGAGATATACGACCAGAGAGTGCGTGGAGATAAGAATATAGGTATCATAATGCGGGAAAGCAGGTCACTACCCCGGACACATGCCAGCAGCATACTGACGAATACTACAGGAACACTATGATCGACCAGATTTTTGAAAAACTCGCCCGGACCGTCAATCACCACCCGCGAGCCGTCGCCGTCATCATCGCAGCAGTCTTTGTCATTGCCATCTTTGGCATGACGATGATCACGATGCAGACCGGGAACGATACATACCTGGACAAAAATTCTCCAAAAGGTATCCTGAACAGTCACTATACGGATACTTTCGCATCAGATTCCCTCATCCTCATCGTGGAAACAAGCGACCCGCTGAATCCTGAAATTCTCAAATATCTCGACCGGCTTGAAGGAGATATCAACCAGCAGCAGAACATTGTTACATCAGCAAGTGTTGTCGATATCCTCAAAAGTGCAAACGGTGGGGTGCTGCCACAATCAAAAGGTGAAATTGACCAGATTGTCGCACAGATACCGCCGGAAGTGAAGGCTACGGCGATTCCCTCAAACGTCCTGACCCTGGTACAGATCCAGCTCGCACAGGGATTATCCGATGATACAAAAACGGCAACCCTGAAAAACGTGGAAGCGCTTGTCCTTCATTCCAATCCACCTGCAGGAGTTAAAGTGACCGTCTCCGGAAGTCCGGCGTTCACTGATCAGATGAGACAGGAAATGGGCTCGTCCATGGGTGTGCTCATCGGTGCTGCGATGCTCCTGATGGTGCTGGTCATGGGCATCCTGTTCTCCTATGTCAGCCACCGGTTCCTGCCCGTGCTCCTTGTGGGTATCGGGCTTACCACTGCAATGGGCTTTATGGGACTGACCGGTATCCAGCTGAACATGGCAGTGCTCGGGGCATTCCCGGTGATGATCGGCCTTGGGATCGATTATGCGATCCAGTTCCATGCCCGCCTCGATGAAGAGTCGCGGAAAGGATCCCTTGATGATGCGGTCTTTGTAACCATGACAAAAACAGGACCTGCGGTGCTGTACGCAATGCTTGCCACCAGCATGGGATTTCTCGCCATGTTCATCTCCCCGGTACCGATGGTCCAGTCGTTTGGGCTTGTCGCTATGATCGGCGTGATGAGCTGTTACATTATCTCTCTTGTCGGGTTACCGACCATGGCTCATCTCCTGAATTACACCCCAAAACCAAAAAAGCCGGAAGTCTGCTATGCGGTGGGAGAGGGTGCGTGCGACCCGCTCGATTTTGCCTCAAACGGGAACCAGAAAATCCGTGCAGGTAAAAAAAGTTCCTGGTCATATGGAAAATTCCTTACAGACATTTCTGTGAAAATTGCAAAGAACCCGGTGCCAATCCTGATTATCGCGATACTCATTGCGGTGATTGGTTTCCAGATTGATACGATGATCCCGATTGAGACAAACGAGAATGCGTTTGTCCCCAGCGATATGCCGGCAAAAGTCCAGATGGACAAAGTTACCCGGATTATCGGTGCGACAAGTTCGGTAGATTTCTATGTGCAGGGAAACCGGGTCACCGATCTTGACACGCTCCGCTGGATGAAGCAGTTCCAGGACTATGAGATCTCCCACCATACCCAGCTCACCCGCTCGACAAGTATTGTCACCTATATCCTTGCTTATAATAATGGGGTGTTACCGGAAACCCAGCAGCAGCTCGATACGGCGCTTGCAAAAATCCCTGCCAGTATCAAAAAACAGTATCTCGGCGGCACGATGGAAGGTGTGATCCGTTTTGGCACCCTTCAGATGGAGATACCTGAAGAGCAGAACTTAAAAGAGCAGATGATTAAGGACATTGACTTCAATCAGCCGCCACCGGGAATCACCGTACAGCCGGTAGGAAGCTTTGATATCATGACCTCGCTCATCCACGATCTCTCCTCATCAAAGGAGATGATGACGTTACTCGGGTTCATCCTTGTCTTCCTCTTCCTTGCGCTGGTCTACCGGCATATCCACGCAGTCTCCCCGCTGGTACCGATTGTCCTTATTGTTGGGTGGAATGCCGTGATGATGTATATTCTGGGGATTGCCTATTCCCCGCTCACTGCGACGCTTGGATCCATGACCATCGGGGTTGCAGCCGAGTATACGATCCTCGTTATGGAACGGTACAGCGAGGAGCAGGAGCGGCTGCATGACCATATTGCCGCAATCCAGGAAAGCGTGAGCAGGATCGGCACGGCAATCACCGTGTCAGGACTTGCCACGTTCTTTGGGTTCTCAGCACTGGTGCTTGCAAGTTTCCCCATCATCAGCAACTTTGGGGTGACCACCCTTATCGCCGTTGGGTTCTCTCTTATCGGTGCAATCTTTATCATGCCAGCCGTGCTCTCACTGATGGGTTCTTTGACCGATTGGCTGGACGAACGCAAAAAAGGCAATGGATCCTGATAGTCCCCAATACAGGAAGAAAAAATTCTTTTTTTTCGTGCAGGCACGGTCTTATAATCTTTTAACAATATCAGTTGTTTATACACCCTACTGGAGGCGCGAAACAATAATGGCACACGTGATTGCAGCACAAAACCTAACAAAATCATTTGGGGAGACGATAGCGGTGAACAATGTCACGCTGTCGGTGGAAAAGGGCTCCCTGTTCGGACTGCTTGGCCCCAATGGTTCCGGCAAGACAACGATGATAAAAATGTTAACCGGCCAGTTCCGGCCAACCAGTGGTTCGGCGACCGTGCTTGACCTGGATGTTGTGCAGAACCCTGTCCGTGTGCGGGAACTGGTGGGGATTATACCGGAACAGGAAACCCCCCCAAGTTTTCTTACCTCTATTGAATACCTGCATTTTGTCGGTGCGGTGCGAAAGATACCCGATATCGATGAGAAGGCGGCATGGTGGTTTGATTTCCTTGATTTTGGAGATAAACGCGATGTTCTCTGCAAAGATCTTTCACGGGGTACCCGCCAGAAGCTGATGTTTGCCCAGGCATTTCTCCATAACCCGACACTCGCTTTAATCGATGAGCCGTTGATCAACTTCGACCCGATTATGCAGAGAACCGTCAAGGATTTCCTTACCGGGTACGTTAAAAAAGGCAATACCGTCTTTATATCCACACATATTCTCGAAATTGCCGAAGAGATCTGCTCGGACTTTGCCATCCTGCACAAGGGTAACCTCATCCATACCGGAACGGTAGCGGAGATCACAGCAAAGAACCAGCACCTTGAGGAGTTCTTCCTTTCCGAGGTTAAATCGAGTGCCTATGTTTGAGCTTTTCACTGCGATGGTCAAAGAGGAGTGGCGCATTCATTCCACGATCTTCGGGAGCCTGAGTTTTGCATTGTTCCCGGTGATGATCTTCGGTATTGCTTTTATGGGTTCTTTTCTCCTGCCCCTTTTCCGAACCGTACTCCCGGCGGGAAGTCTTGCCATTATCCTTCACGCTCTCTTTGTCCTTCTCGGCATCATGGTAGGTGGGTTCGGACTGGTGGGGATGGAAGCAATGAACCGCAGATTCGGTCAGGCGAGCCTGCTTGCCTACTCTGCACGAAGCCTCCCCCTGTCGGAAACGATGATCTTTGCAAATTTTGTAGTGAAAGATACAGTATATTATTTTATTCTCTGGGTTTTCCCGTTCGTCGCCGGCTTTTTCCTTGCCTCACCCTTTATCGGCATCGGCCTTTACCTGCCCTTCCTGCTTCTCCTCACCCTGACGCTTGCGTTTCTGACCGGGCTTTCTGCGGTCTTTTTCCTCTCTACGGTATATTCCCGGTCAAAAGCCCTGTTTGCCCTCATATTTGTGCTTGTCCTCGTCGTATGGGGAGCAATCTCCCTTTACACAAATGTCAACGCGGTGGTCCTCTTTCCCCCGCTGCTGCTCTTCAATTCATTCTCGTGGATGAACCTGCTTGCCACCGGCCTGCTCATTGCCGTGCCATTCTGCGTCTCAATCGCCCTGTTCAGTTCAGAATATACCGATACCACAAAAAGGCATAAAGACATCTTTACACCACTCGCCGGAAAACTGTCATTTTTCCCCTATCCGCCCCTCGCGGCAAAGGACCTTGTTGATCTGCGGCGAAGCGGTGCGGGGATTGGCCAGACAATTTTCTCCTTTTTTATTCCGCTTGGGCTGATCTGGGTGCTTCTGTCGGTACTTGCACCGTTCCTCCCCACGGGAGGGTTGTATATTATCTTTGCAATCCTTACCGGCGTGATTTCATCAACGATGTACACGTGGATTACTGCATTTGACACGTTCGGGTCATACGCATGCCTGCCTGTCAGTGTATCAACGCTGCTTACCAGCAAGATGAGCACATTTACGGTTATGCAGCTGGTACCGGTTGTCCTTATCGCGTTTGTCACCATGGCAACCGGCGCTGTTGCCTGGCTGCTCCCATCGATTGTACTCTGCCTTGCAGTCTCATTTTATACGCTGGCAGTAACCGTCTGGCTCACCGGGTTGTCTCCGAGTGTACTCGTATACGATGCTAAAGTTCTGCTCCGATACCTCCTTGTGGTTGGCATCGCCTTGATCGTCCTGATCATTCTGTCGTTTATAAACCCCTATTACGCATTTGCATCAGTCCTGCTGGGGATTCCCGCATGGTATCTTTTAAGACGGGGATACCGGATCTGGGAAGCCCGTGACCAGACGGGTTTTTAAAAAAACTGCTCTGTAGAAATCATCCGATCTTTTTTTTGTGACGCTCTTGGGGGCTACGGCAATCCTTGCCTTCGCCCCCGCCGCTGTGGCACCCCCCAGTTGCGATAGTGCAGTATATCCTGTTCCGCATCATCGTACTGCGCCCCGTCCCCCTTGGGGGACTGGTGGCGCAAAAGGGGGGCTGCGTAGTATGAAAGAGGTTTTCTACAGAGCAGAAAAAACTATAATTTTTTTTAGAGTTGAACGGAAGAATCCCTCAATCCTGTGCTGGTTACAATTTCCAGACGGGGGTGACGCAAGGACATCACATCCCACATCCTGCATCTGCACAAATAAGATAAGAACCGGTAATCAATCACTTTTGGATACCCTGATATCCATTCAACAATAATGTCGTAAGCAGGAAGTGTATGGAACACACAAGTGTCACGATCGGGCTTATCCAGATGGCGATGGATCCCGATCCCGGGGAAAATATCAAAAAGGCATTGGCTCGCGCAGAAACGGCCGCACAAAAAGGTGCGCAGATCATCTGCCTGCCGGAAGCTCTATCATACGCAGTACTTCCCGCAGCAGATTGGGACAGATGCACGGATGCTTGCCGAAACCATTCCCGGAGAGTCCACACGGGCTTTCGCGGAACTGGCAAAAAAATACCGTGTGGTTATCATCGTACCGCTTTACGAGAAGGCGCCCAATGGGCGGTTCTATAATTCTTCGGTCATCATTGATACCGATGGCCATCTCCATGAGCCATACCATAAAGTGCATATTCCGCAGGACCCGGGGTTTTTCGAGAAGTGCTACTTTTATCCCGGTGACAGGTATGCCGTCCATACAACCCAATACGGTCGTATCGCCGTCCTGACCTGCTATGACCAGTGGTTCCCTGAAGCCGCCCGCTGCGTGGCGCTTGGAGGTGCGGATCTCATCATCTACCCGACCGCAATCGGGCAACCCGGGGAAGTTCTGCCTGCCGAAGGAGACTGGCAGGAGTCATGGGAACTGATCCAGCGCAGCCACGCGATCGCAAACAGCGTCCATGTTGCAGCAGTCAATCGCATCGGTGTCGAAGGAAAAATCCGGTTCTTTGGCGGTTCATTTGTCTGCGATGCATTTGGAAAACTGATTGCCCATGCCGGGGATGCCGATGAGATTTTACTGGCAACCCTTGACCTGTCCACGAACAGTAGTATCAGGGATTCATGGGGCTTTTTCCGGAACCGGAGACCTGACAGTTATTCTCCCTGCTGTGCACCCGTCCGGGGCGCAGATGCTGCATTTCCTTCAAATAAAGAGGGAGACACGCCGCGAAAATGGGGGTATTACATGCCGGCAGAATGGGAAACTCATGATGCGGTCTGGCTGTCGTGGCCGCACAACAAGAACACGTTTCCCCATCTTCACGAAGTCGAGGATGCATATATCTTCTTTATTGCTGCGGTAGCAGAATCCGAACATATCGAACTCTTCGTTCCCAGTCCGGTGATATACCGGATGGTACGATCACGTCTTCGCAGTGCCGGGGTTGATCTGGAAAAGATTACCATCAGGACAACTGAATATAGCGATGTCTGGATCCGCGACTATGGCCCCACATTTGTCGTCAACCGTGCTCTAAAACAGAGTGCGATGGTGCGTTGGAATTTCAATGCATGGGGCGGAAAATACGACGACCAGATCGCGGATGGAAAAATCCCGTTCCTCATGAACCGGTGGCTTGAACTGCCCGTTTTTAATGCAGGGATCGTGCTTGAAGGCGGCTCCATTGATGTCAACGGTAAAGGATGCATCCTTACCAGCCGGTCATGTCTCCTCAACTCGAACCGCAACCCACAACTGACCAAATCCGACTTGGAGGAGCTGCTCATGGAATACCTCGGTGTTGTCAAAGTGATCTGGCTCAACAAAGGTGTGGCTGGCGATGATACGGATGGCCATATCGATGATATTGCACGGTTTACTTCGCCAACAACCATTGTCTGTGCCTATGAAGACAATCCCGCTGATGAAAATTATGCGGCATTAAAAGAGAATTACGAGATCCTGACCCGGGCAACCGATCAGGAAGGAAATCCCTTCACCGTGATCAAACTCCCGATGCCGGCTCCGATATCGGATGAGGGTCAGCGGTATCCCGCAAGTTACACAAATTTTTTCATTGCAAACCATGTCGTCATTGTTCCGGTCTTTGAGGATCCGCATGACGGTGAAGCCATCCGGATCCTTCAGGCACAATTCCCGGACCGCAACGTGATCGGGATCAATGCCCGGGCCATGGTGGAAGGATTTGGAACATTCCATTGCGGAACCCAGCAGCAGCCACGCCCGTGATGCGCATTCCCTGATTAGTACCGGCGTTCGGCACAGTAGAAAACTCTATTATAACACGTAGCCCCCCTCTTGCGCCACCAGTCCCCCAAGGGGGACGGGGCGCAGTGCGATGATGTGGAATAGGAAATACTACACTATCGCAACCGGGGGGTGCCACAGCGGTGGGGGCGAAGGCAAGGATTGCCGGTGCCCTCGAAGAGCGTTATGGCAATTAAAATTTTGAGGATTTCTACAGAGCCCGGCGTTCTTTTCTTTTTTTTTTAATACGTGAAAATAATTGACGGGGACCGCTGTCATTGTCGTTGTCCCATTCTGGTAACAGATGGTGCAAGGTTTACACCGGAGCAGTCTGTCTTAAAATATCCAAACGACGCACTCTTCCGGCATACAAATGTCCCACCCACCCTCATGGCAATTGCGTCAACTTATTCCTGACCGCAGGCAGGTATACTTCTTTTTCCTGCTGGGGTTTTTCGCTATTTTCTCCACAACCATATCGAAAAATCCAGTTCTGCCGCTTTTTTCATCGGCTATTGGAGCTGACGACACCGTAATCGGTCTTATCGCAGCCTTCTCACCGCTTGCCGGTATCCTGTTCTCATTCCCGGTTGGGGTGCTATCCGATCATCTCGGCCGACACCGGCTACTTATTGCAGCCGGTGTAGTTTTTCTTGTCGCCCCGTTGCTCTATCTCTTTATCACTGATCCGTACTGGCTGATACCGGTACGATTCTTCCACGGAACTGCAACCGCAATCCTCGGCCCGGTGATATCAGCAGTTATTGCCGAGCGGTTCCCCTCAACGAAAGGAGAGATGCTGGGACAGTATGCCTCCGCCACACTGGTTGGCCGGACAATCGCGCCGCTTGCCGGGGGGGCCATCATCACTCTTTTTATGTTCTCCCCGGGGCTTATCCAGTACCAGGTGGTGTACCTTGTGGCAGCACTCGCCGCGATGCCGGTATTTTTTATGACCCTTATGTACAGGGATGAACACCCGGGTCGGGTAAGCGTTCTTTCCTTTTCGGTATTCCGTGAGAGTTTTGTCACGTTTTTTACAAACTCCCGACTCCGGGGCACCGCATGCGTAGATATGGCAACCTACTTTACCTTTGGGGCGTTTGAGACGTTTCTCCCGGTCTTTTTTTTATCGTTTGGGATCAGCGCTTATGAAACAGGAATTATATTTGCCGTGCAGGTGTTGATCATCGCCCTGACCAAACCGTTTTTTGGACGGATCGCAGACCGGTTTGACAAGCGCATCCAGATTGTCGCGGGGTTATTGATAGTCGGGTGTGCAGCGGAAATTATACGCATTTGGGTCAACATTTGCGTTCTTTCTTCTCGTCAGCGCACTCTTTGGCATCGGGATGTCACTTTCGACTGTAGCAACGAGCGCTTATGTCGCCGATGTGGCAAAAAAAGAGCAAATCGGTGCGTCTATGGGAGCGCTATCTTCCATTATGGACATTGGCCAGACCGCAGGACCACTGGTTACGGGAATTATCATCACGACGGCAGGGTATTCGGCCGGCTTCTTTGCAAGCGTTGTTCTGGCATTTGTAGTAGTGCCGGTGTTTATTTTATCGGTGCGGGTAAAGACAGCGTGAAACTGCATTCCCTGCAGAACAGTCGAAACCGAACGGATCTTTTTGGATGATGCCCTCATTCGCTGTAGGAGTAAATTAAAAAATTGGGAGTTTTATGCCCGAGATACCTGTTCATTTTTGTATATAACCTATATACCTTCCCATCTTCAATAACTCAACTGACAAAAAGGGTTACGATACATCCTCCCTTGAGGCGTCACCATGAAAATGCAGAGTACCCCGCAAGTTCCTCAGGCATCCGGGCCATCACCCTTGAATTTCTGTATCATCCTCTATACGGATGGCAGAATCGAAAGACTGGTGGATCGCCCTATTGAAGAATACCTTGCCGCACTTCCAAATGCAAGTATTGCGTGGATTGATTACAGTACCAAGGATGATGAGAAAGAGATCGAACAGATCGCACCGATAGCCGGATTCTCCAAAATCCCCATCCCCAAGCTCAGCACCGGGTTCTATTCCGCGTACGAGGATTACGATACCGAACTGGGAATTATGCTCCCGTCAGTGACCTTAAAGCAGGAGAGTATGTGCATCCACCCGCTTTTTGTCCTGATTCGCGACAACTTTATCCTTACCATGCATTCAGAGGATATTAACCGGCTGCTGCGTTTTTCCCGGTATGCCCAGCCGTTTTTCAAGCGCATCACTGCGGAAAGCACCTGTGACAAGATTACCCTGATGCTGGAGCGGATTATTGACGAAAACAATGACCGCAATTTCGAATACCTGCGGGAGATTGAGATGCGTGGCGATGCGATCAGCAAATCACTGATCGAAGAGAACGTTGCAAAGAAAAAGATCGCCCATAAAATCTACCAGATGAAGCATGTACTGATTGATTACCTGAATGTGCTCTGGGCCAGTAAAGACGTGATCGACTCGCTGCAGTACGGGGATGCTGACTTAATCACCAACGATGAAAAACTGCTGGGAAGAATCGGAATCCTCTCAAATAACATCGACCGCCATATCGAACTCACTGAACAAATGTCCAATGTCCTTGCCTCGGGACTTGAAGTGATGCAGAGCATCTACAATAACCAGCTCCAGAGCCTGAACAACCGGTTTGCCCTTGTCACCGCTTACCTGACTGTGCTTGGTACCGCATTCCTTGTTCCAAACACCATTGCAACGATTGCCGGGAGCGGAATTATGGCGGGAAAAATGGCATCGCAATGGTGGTATATACCGCTCCTGATTATTTCGACGGTCGTCGCCACGGGTGTTTCCCTGGCCTGGGTGGTACACGTCTGGAAGAAACCGGCTGATGACTGATTGCCGGCTTGACGCGTAATGGTTCCTGCTTCTCCTTTTTTACCCGTTTCAGCTCAGGTTCAAACCATTCACCGATGATCTGTTTAACAACGCCAAAACTTGCATCGCTGTCAAGAAAAATAGCGCCAATCAGGGCTTCAACGGTATCAGCAAGAATGGTCTCTTCCCCGGTGCGCCACAGGTCTTTTTCCCCTCGCCCCAACCGGATGAATTTTTTGATTTTTAACCGCCTCCCGACCTTTGCAAGGCTCACGTTATCTTCCAGCTGTTCTTTTGCCTGCGTAATTTCCCCTTTTGTCTGGAGACCTTTTTCCATGAGAAACAGGATTAATCCGGTTTTTAAAACCGCATCCCCAAGCGTACTGTATGCTTCCTGATCCATGCAGACGGTATTCTGCTGGATCTGTTCGTTGGCATATGCCCGGTGAGTGAGCGCCCGGATCAGGTGCTGCTGTTCGAAAAAATGATATCCGAGGATCTGCTCTATCTCGGAGTGGTGATCAGGTTTCTCCATTGTTGTATTCACCCATAATCCGTGTACTTATACATGTTCACAGGTTGATAAAACACCGGGGCATTTTTTGTCAGCACCTCATCCGTGCCGAAAACCGGGACGGCAGTACGGCTTAATCCCTTCAAATGATGCTTGATTGAAGATATCTCCTGCCTACGAGTGGCAAAACCAATGACCTTATATACGGTCATTGGCAATTATTATCAAATGGAGGAAGAGAGAAATGAAAGCAGACGATGCAAAAAAGATCATTTCACTAGCCATTGACAGGGAAGTCGAGGCATACACCTTTTACCGTACGATTTCAGAAAAGGTAAAAGACAAGGCACTAAAATCACTGTTCACTGAACTTGCCGGGGAAGAGAAACAGCACCGCGAATTTTTACAGGGCATGCTCACAAAAAATGTTTCATCGATGCATTTTGATCCAAAGAACGATTACAAGGTTGGAGATTCCCTCCCGACGCCACCACTGACCGCTGATCTAAAACCCCTTGACGGGCTCGTAATTGCCATCAAGAAGGAACTTGAAGCGATGCAGATGTACACGCAGCTCGCAAACCTATCCACTGATACCGAACAGAAACTGCTGTTTTCCCAACTTGCAACCATGGAAAGAGGACACAAGGCCCGTCTGGAAGATCTCTATACTGAGATGGCCTTCCCCGAATCCTGGTAATTTTTTTTTTGGATGCTTCCTGCATCCAGCAGTTTATTTTTTAGGATTAATTTTAAAAAAAATTCTCTTCGTGTTTATTGCGCTCTTTTACTGCATGAACCGGCAAATACCGGAGAAATCCGCCACTGACTGCATAAAAAATGTTACCCGTATACATGCACAATGAGAATCCGGATGCCAATCAAAACAAGGATTAGACCACCGGCGATCTCGGTTTTAGTACCGAGGATCTTTTCCAGCCGTTCGCCCAGCAATACACCGCAAAATGACATGACGAATGTTACCATTCCGATGATCAGTGCCGGGATAAGCACTGCCGTGTTAAGTACCCCAAAAGAAACCCCCACCGCAAGAGCATCGATGCTTGTTGCAACCGAGAGGATTAAGACAGGAACAAAACGGATGACGTCAATGGGTGGTTCGTCCACATTATCATTAAATCCCTCCCATATCATTTTGACCCCGACAAGAAGGAGCAGCAGAAATGCAATCCAATGATCGTAAGCAGATATCAGGTCAATAAATCCTGATCCCGCCAGCCAGCCAATTATCGTCATTCCTGCCTGAAAGATCCCAAAACTTGCGGCAATAATTACTGCTACAGTCAGCAGCCGGGTTTTTGTGGTTGTGCCAATAGCAAGCGATACCGCCAGACAGTCCATCGAAAGGCCGATACCGATCAAAATGGGCGTGAGGTACTCCATGAATTCCTTTAAACTGGATTTTTATTCCTGATAAGATTGCAAGTATCACGCGGCATTGCTATTCAACCTCGGATCACCCGCAGCTTCATGGAGTGCTCTTTGCACACTTTTTTCCTTATCCTTGATCTCGAGCATAATATCCATATCACATGACCCGGACAGGTTGAGGAATCGGGAAAAATCGTCGGGATCGATTGTTTCAGCATGGGCACCGGGTCGTTTTTTTGGGTGCTGCGAACTGTAATCGACCATCATGATACCATCTGCCGGTTTCCACGTGGCACGAATCCGGTCCAGCAGTTCATCCATCATCTCACCGTGATTATTCAGGGAGTGGTGAAACACGTCGAACAGTACCGGGACACCGGACTCGTGGCTGATCTGCAGGCAGTCTGATACCGTGTAGAACCGTTCATCGTTTTCGATGACAAGACGCCTTTTGACCGCAGGGGGGAGTAACCGGTATGTTTTGAGGAAACGTTGAATGGCTGCACCCTTGTCGCCATAGACACCGCCCACATGGATCTGGATCTTTGCCGTGGTGTCCAGCCCCATGAGATCGAGCACGGCGGCATGATAGTCCAGTTCGGCAATACTTCGCTGTACCACATCATGACGGAGAGCATTGAGAAGCACAAACTGGTCAGGGTGCATCGATATCCTGCATTGATTCCGCCGGATAAATACCCCTAACCGCTCAAATTCGCCGGAAAAGTGTGACTGCCAGTCAAACCGGCAGACCGGGTGCGAGGCAAACGGTACGAGATCGGAAGTAATCCGGAAAAAATAGATCCCGTTGCTCACATTATAGCTGAGAATTTTAAAGAGGCAGGCAAGGTTGCCGGCAACCGTTGTGCGGAGCCGTTCTTCGGTGTAAGAAGCCAGACGGAAGGTTCTGGACGGGCTGCACCCGATCGAACGGTTGATACACGGGTATCCAATACGCACAGTATCACAACATCGTAAAATTTTTGTTCACGTTAGTGCCCGAACAGATTGCACAACATCGCGGAGCCGGTTGCGGATCTCGATTTTTTGTGGGCAGAGGCTTTCACAGACACCACATTCCTGGCAGGCGGAAGCATCACCACAATTGCCTACGAACACATCATAGTTGAATTTCGCAGCAGCCGTGTCATGGTATATTGAAGCATCATTGAGTGCGGAGAAACATTCCGGGATCTTGATACCCCCCGGGCATGGCATGCAATACCGGCACTGGGTGCAGGGCACTTTCATTCTCTCACGATAGACGGATTTAACCGTATCATAAACGGCAAGTTCGTCAGCCGTAAGCGATCCTGGTTTTCCGTCGTTGGCATACTTCAGGTTATCCCTGACCTGTGCCATCGTGCTCATACCGGACAGGACGACATCTATTTCCGGTTTGTTCCAGAGCCATCGCAATCCCCATTCTGCCGGTGTCCGGCAGATGCCGGTGGATGACCAGATTTTTTGAATGTCGCCGGTGTCGCGGACAAGAAGTCCACCTTTGAGTGGTTCCATAATGACAATTCCAAGACCTCTTTCTGTCGCATAGGAAAGCCCTTCTGTTCCTGCCTGGAACTCTTCATCCATGAAATTGTATTGTATCTGGCAGAATGTCCAGTCATACGCGTCAACAATCTCTTTAAAGATCCTGAATTCGTCATGGAATGAGAAACCTGCATACCTGATCCTGCCATCGGAGATTGCCTGATCAAGAAATTCGGTGACCTGCAATTCCTCAGCATGATTCCATGTCCTTTTCATCAGCCCATGAAGGAGATAGAAATCAATATGATCGGTGTTGAGGCGTTTGAGCTGGTCTTCAAGCAGCCGGTCCATATCCTCACGCGTTTCCACGTTAAAGACCGGAAGTTTTGTCGCAAGATTGACTTTTTCCCGGTACCCGTCTGCCAGTGCCCGCCCAAGAAACGGTTCGCTCTCGCCGTTATGGTACACATATGCAGTGTCGATGTAGTTTACGCCCCGATCGATAGCGTAGCGTATCATCGCCGTGGCTTTCGGCTCGTCGATCTGGCAATCCGGAGTCTGCGGCAGCCGCATACATCCAAACCCAAGAATCGAGAGTTTTTCTCCTGCCTTTTTCATCTTCCGGTACAGCATGGTCATCACCGTTATGGTACTGTGGGTTCAGAGTGCTCTTGAAGCCTGCTTATTGTTTTTCAAATGCAAGCGCCGCAGAGTTCATACAATAGCGCTTGCCGGACGGTAATGGGCCGTCGTCAAATACATGTCCGAGATGTGCCCCGCACCGTGCACACCGGACTTCCGTCCGGCTCATGCCACTTGAAGTATCGGTCACGAACCGGACATTAAGAGGCGAAACGGGTTCAAAAAAACTGGGCCAGCCGGTACCGGAATCAAATTTTGTTTCAGATAGAAACAGGTCGGTGCCACAGCAGACGCACCGGTAGATACCATGAGCCTTGCAATCATGATATTTCCCGGTGAACGCATACTCGGTGCCCTTCTTCCGGGCTACGTCAAACTGTTCGGGTGTGAGCAGTGCCCGCCATTCCTCATCGGTCTTTTCTACCGGCGCCAGATCCTCAACTGTTTTGTTCTCCGCATGGAAGATTTGGATCTTCTCCGGCAACCGGCTGGTATTTTCTTTATTCATGCTACTACCCCACTGAGGTGATGTGGAGGTTGTTGATAATAGAAGTATCTCCATGGCAGACACAATCAGGATTTTTTTTATCTGACATAAATATACTAAAAACACGTCGATTTCATTCAGTCCACTACTAACAATATATAAACGTGGACAGGCAGCAATTACCAAAAATTACGTTACATCCCAAAAAAACTGAGAATTCTGCTCTTTGGATCCTTGTAAAAGATCCGTGCCCCCTCCTTTGTGGTGCGGACATCTTCAGTGGTGTATAACACATCCGGGTAATTGCGGGAAAGTAGTTCCAGCAACCGTGATAGTTCGGTCCGGGGGACAATCATGAAAATAATATTGACGGGATTTGAGAAACTCCCCGTCCCTTCCATCCGTGTCATGCCATACCCGAGGGTGGAAAGGTTTGTCATCAGCGGTTGGGGATCTGCCGGCGTGATCAAACGGACGATGACGTTCCCAATGGATATCATGTTCTCGATATGCATGCCAAGCACCGTTCCTATCCCATAACCGGCGAGGTACATAACGATATTCCAGTAATCAGCCAGGTTCGTCAGGACAAGCCCGGTGGAGAGCAACCAGATGCCCGGTTTTCACAATCCCGACATAGGCAGCAAGATCCCCGTGACCTTTGCTGATATAGATGGTTCGCACCGTTTCGAGACTTGCCTCAATAATCCGTGCGACAAAGATGAGCAGGGGTACAAAAAATACCCCAAGAAGTTCCGGTCCTATAGCACAACCACACTCGTGAGAAAGAAGTATCACACCCGGAGTCTTGAATAGTTTGCGGATTATTCTCAAGCGAAAAGTCAGTGAATTGCCTTTGAGTCATGGGAACCGGGCGAATGAGCACTGGATCTAGGCATGGCGATTGTTTCTTGTATCAACGGGGCGATCTGATATGGAACATCTATGGGTGAACAGGATAACCAGTTTCCGCCGGAACCGATCGAAACACCGTTCCTCACAGATCCCCCGTTCTACCTTGAGGCATTTGAAAAGTCATACCGGTATATCATAGACGAATATGAAGTTGCACCACGGGAGATTGCGATTTTTATGCCCTGTGCAGTGCGTAAACCCTATAGTTCAAGCCCCAGCCACCAGCTCATCCGGATGGTTATCTCACAGGTTCTCAAACCAGAACAGTACCATATTGTGATCTTTGGTACCTGCGGGATCGTTCCCGCAGAACTGGAGAGAATGTACCCTTATGCCCATTACAAGTACATGCTGGGGAAATGCAAAGACAAACAAGTCCTCGAAGATTTCCTCCGCATCGAAACCGATCGGGTCGCCGGGTACCTTGAAAAGACCCGGGATACCTACACCTACCGTATCGGGTACTGCCTCGGCGTATTCCGTGAAGCACTGGTCCAGGGATCAAAAAAAGCGGGTGTGCCTATCGACCTGATCCTTCCCACCCGGGATATGATCAACAAAATCATCGAAGAGGAAGAATGTGCATTCCAGGAAGGGAGCTTATCGATGGAAGAATATCTCGGGGAGTTCTGCGACGAACTGATCAGATTCCGGAATACTCATGCCTTGGATTAAAAATAAGCCGGTTTGTAAAACGATTCCATCTGGTTTCACCAGATACCAGATGGGGATGACCATTTTTTTATCAACACATTTTACACGGGATGAATCAAATCCTTGTATATGGGCATGAAAATCGCTGTAATCCAACATACCAGAAACGAACCCCCGGGATTATTTGCCACATTCTTTGCTGAACGAGGCATCCCGCTTGAATATATCAGGTTGGATGAGACAAACGAACTACGCGAGACTGGCGCGACGCATTTTATCTTTCTTGGCGGGCCAATGAGCGTGAATGATGACGATATCTATCCATGGCTGGCAGAAGAAAGAGCCCTCATCCAAAGAGCTGTTTCCCACCACCAGAAGGTGCTGGGGATCTGTCTTGGCGCCCAGCTTATCGCATCGGCATTTGGTGCAAAAGTCTTCCCGTATGTTAAGGAAACCGGCTGGCACCAGATTACCCGTGAACCTGACGTGGAAGGCATATTTTCACAATTTCCTGAACGGTTTTGCGTCTTCCAGCTCCACGGGGAGACATTTGAGATACCCTATAAGGGGCGTCTTCTCTGTTCCGGGGATACGGTCAAAAACCAGGCTTTTGCGTATAAAACTGCACTTGGATTGCAGTTCCATGTTGAACTGACAGACAAAATCATACGTGACTGGTGTAAGGATCTCACACGTTACCAGCAGGAGAAGATCCTCCGCGAAACGCCACGCTATCTTGCAGAAAGTAACCGCCTCTGCCGGATCATTGGTGAGGATTTTATCGCCGTTTGATGCAGGGAACGGGTGACAGGTTTTAGCAGGCTTGATGCTCTAAATGAACGCGGAATATGCCAAGGAACATAGTTACAGTCATTTGAGATAAAGGGTATTTCCAAAAATTCACGTCAGCCGTTTTTAGTGCCCGGATTGCGTCAAAAAAATACAATGTGCCGGATCATGTCTGGATCGCCGGCACCGGGCAGGTACCGGCATCGCTGCCATGCCAGAGAGCCCATCCAATAATAAGACCAAGGATAATTCCTACAACGACTGCACTGCAGAGGTAGATAATCTGTTGTCGCTCCATGTACATTTCCCGTTTGTAATAAAGTGAGATATAGTCTTTTATCAGCGATCCCATGCAATTCTGGCTGATTTCCCTACTCGTTGTGATGACCCCCGGGGGATTACTCACATTTGCTACAAGTCCCCCTGTGGGGATCTCTTATCCGGATGAGAGATGGGTACGGGGGGTACCCTTGCGGGAAGTGCCGCTCCGTTTTATTCAAGAGCCGTGTTGTCCCTTGGTTTTCGTCGTAAAATAACTGGTATTGCTTATAATATCAAAGCGGCCTGTACAGAGATTATCACCCTGTCTGCCTGATCCCCCGGGGGGACTTGTCACTAAAAAAAGTGATGGGTCGGGAGGGTATCTCAAAAAAACGACAGATCCCCCCTGGGGGGTATGTCATAAAAGAAAGAGATGGTACGATGGGGTATCTCATGTTGTCCTTGTCGCATAATCCCACATTTGTCACCGGCAATCAGCCTTAAAACGTGCAGAGCACATAAACGCTCATGCAGCAGAGTGGCGGGGGGTATCCCAAAAAAATGACAGATCCCCCTGGGGGGATCTATGTCTTATGGGACAAGCCCCTCAAGGAGGTTACTCATAACAGAATGACATGGCACGGCACCAGCACACATGTTCCATCATGCCGGGATCTGCACCTCCCGTTACCAGCTTTTCTGTATGTTTGTCCATTGGATTTTTCACCACGGAACGTGAGCCGGCTCTGGCCGTGATACTTCCAGAAAAACGCACAGACAATGGCAATAATTGTTGCTGTCAGGAAATTGAGAGCGAAAAAAAGATACCAACATATTTTATCGCACACAATGAAAGTATGATAAAGCAGATCTCCGACATCGGAGATTGCGATATACTGCAATTACAGGTGTTTTGACGTGGCCGATAAAGTTACTGTCTCAATCTCAACAGATCCGGCATTTTTACAGGAACTTTCGGAATACCTGGAGGTGCTTTCAAACCCGATCCGATTGAAAATCCTCAAGGTTATTGAGAAGGAGCCAAAGGAGATCAGTGAGATCTCAAGTCGCATTAATACCAGCTATGCCAATACAAAAAAACACATCGACCAGCTTGTCCATATCGGGCTTGTAAAAAAAGAGGCGGGATTTGGCAGGGAGACGGTAAAAGGCATACATCCGGTCTGGAAATTTTCCGTCGCTGAAGGCGGCCTGGAAATGCTG
This sequence comes from uncultured Methanoregulaceae archaeon, assembly GCA_963768785.1. GTDB lineage: Archaea > Halobacteriota > Methanomicrobia > Methanomicrobiales > Methanospirillaceae > Methanoregula. The sequence continues at coordinate 306,867 of CAVYJD010000010.1, read as the reverse complement.
ATAAAAAATCTCGGGGTATTCTCCCGGATCAATATCCCGATAGGGTACGGGGAAATACAGGGAACACTTGAAACGGTACGGATGGCCGTGCTCAAAGAAACCGGTACGAGTTATCCAGCCCTTCATATGCTGGACGGGCGTGGAGCCGGGCACACGTACCTTCTTAAAAAAGACCGCATTCTTCTTGGCAGGACGGATCCTGACTCTCCATCAAAGATCAGCGAGGATGACATTGTCCTTCCCGCTGATTACATCGCGGTGACGCGGATCACAAAACCGCATGCAATTGTTGCCAGAACTGAACAGGGCTGGCAGATAGAAGACCGGGGCAGCTTCCGGAGGAACCTACGTAAATTCAGAACTCATCGCACCGATGCATAAGACTCTGCTTAAAAACGGGGATGTCATTGATCTTGCGATGGGTGAAGATGCAGCACGATTTCTGTTCATTACCAATGAGTGAACACTGATGCAGGATCGGGACAGCAGACAACCAGAAAGATACAGGGCGTCAGGAATGAAATATGTCATCATTTTATTCCTCCTTGCATCATTACTATTCACGGTTCCGCCGGGATATGCAGCCGTGCTGGTCTACAACAGTTCCGGAACTCAAGGCTCGATTCAGGATCTTATCAATTCGTCGGCAAAGGGGGACAGTGTTCTCCTTAATGGGGGGAATTATTATGAAACTATTATCATTGATCGCCCCATTATTTTTGGTGCGGTTGACAGAAACAATCCCCCGCACCTCATCTCTCTGAATGGATCGGCAGGAATCAGCCTGGTTGCCTCAGGGGTTGTACTGGACGGGATCATCATTTCCGGTGATGCCCGGTACGGACTTCTCGTACATTCAGATAATAACGAGATTGCCAACATAAGCGTCAGCGGAATGGTTACGGGAATCGGTCTGGAATCCGCTACACATAATGAGATCGCAAGAAGCCGCATCACAAATAATACGATTGGCGTTGATGTGGACAAGGATTCCCAGGCAAATACCTTTTTTATGAATTATTTTGACAACCCCGTGGATGTCTCCAGCGTGTCAGATGATGTTACCTGGTCAAGTCTTCCCTGGCTCTACCAGTATGAAGGCAGGAATTTTACCGGCCCGGTCGGCAATTTCTGGAAGAAATATTCCGGGACGGATCCCAATGGAGATGGAATCGGAAATATTCCGTATATCGTCCAGCAAAACGAAAGCGCGAGCCCTGGCACTTCCGCAGACAAATCAGTTACAGATTCTGCACCGCTCATGCAAGCCCCTGAATTCTATACCCTCGACAAGGCTGAAGAAATGCCCACAACCGGACAATCGGGACTGTTGCCAAAGAATAGCTTCGGCCTTCCGGTCACTCCAGGTGAGATCCCGCATCAGCAGGGCCCCGTCCCGGGATTCCTTTTTCAGTTCTGGTGGTTTGTACCTGTCGCAATCATACTTTCAGTGATTGCCGGAATCTGGTTTGAACGCACCTGGAAACGACGGTCTCCTGCTGGAAAAGCGGATGATTTGATAACGGTACACGAGCGAAAAGCAACGATAGTAAGAACACAGCAGACCGGTTCCGGGAACTCACGAACAGGAACAAGCGCATTATGCAGCACATCTCCCACCGGCACTTGAGAAGAAATATCCCAATGCAGAATACGTTGCCGAGGGAGGGGTGTCCCGGGTATTCAGGGCACATGATGATAAAGAAGGCCGGGACGTGGCAGTGAAAGTGCCGATCCGGTTTGATGAAGTCACGGGTTCGCAATTTACCAAAGAACTCCATGTCTGGGAAGGTCTCCACCACCCCAATATCGTCGAAATTTATACCGCTAATATCTTTCCGGTGCCCTACATCGAAATGGAATATGTGGAATCCGGGCTTTCCGCCCAAAAATTCCCCCTTGACAATGATAAGGCGACGGCTATCATTCGGGGAGTCGCTGAGGGACTCCGCTATGCCCACGAGCAGGGAATCGTCCACCGGGACATCAAACCGGAAAACATTATGGTTGCGCCGGATGGCACCCCGAAAATTTCAGACTGGGGTCTCTCAAAAGCAGAAGGGACAAAACATTCCGGCCTGATAGGTTTTTCATTGGAATATGCCGCCCCGGAACAGCTGGCTCCAAACCTCTACGGGGAGCCCGGTCCTTGGACAGACATCTACCAGCTCGGCGTTCTCTATTATGAGATGTTGACCGGCAATGTGCCGTTCACCGGAAGTGGCATGGGGGAGATAACAAATGCTATCCTGCATGATGACCCGCCGAACCTTACTCTGGACAGTCCAAATGCACAGATAATTGAAAGCATTATTAAAAAATGCTTACAGAAAAATCCGAAAGACCGGTATGGTTCTATCGCTGAACTCATTGAAGACCTGCAAAAAATCAAAAATCAGGGAAAATAACCATCTTCACCTTTCCACACGTTGAAAAACATTTTTTTCTTTGTCATCCCCTATCACGATAGAGCCGTCGCAGAGTAAATTTTTACAGTTTACCACCGAACTTCTCTATGGCAGGGTAATCTACCGGATAATCGATATTACCGGGGTGTTAATCATTCAGGTTCAGTTATCTTATTCCAATTCATGAGGATTTACGCGCCGGATGACGGTGTGCCCGAGGGTGGAGTACCTGATGGGGGTGTGCCGTTCATCATACCCGCCGGGGGTGTACCGGAAGGGGCAGCGGACTGGTTGAATTGTGGACGGTCCCCATCGTTCATGGTCTGGTTCGTACTCGTTGGGGAGACGTGGTCCGCTGGCGTTGCAATCGAAGTGCCCGTCTGCACAGGAGTTGACGCGGTATTAGCGTCTGTCTGTGAAGATGCACTGCTGGAATTCGTTGTGCAGCCTGCTACAAGAATTCCTGCCACAAGGATGCTTGCGGCAATCAGCATTAGGATATTGTTCTTTTTCATAGAGGAGACATCTCCGGAAATCTTCTGATCCGAACCGTGCGGACCGGATGGATATTTTCAAGATCATTGAGACCTGGCATTAACCATACCTGATTCTGACAGGTATACATTGCGGGACAATTCCCCTTGCACATTCATGCCGATGGAATGAACTCATACGCAAAGTACTACCGTAATTTTCTTTGGGTGATCTCCGCAAGGGGTGATCATCGCACTATTACAATACCTGCGGACGGTCTTATATTCGAATCATAGAAAGAGTTGAATAATGTTCAACCGTTGGCATAAATTGAACCGTGCGGTATACATTATCCCGGCGACCTATTCTGGTTTTTTTAAGTTCCGGGTAGTCAGGATATTGTAATAAAAAGAGAGAGTACGATCAGGATTAACAGGGAGAAATCTCCCTATTTCCTGAACATATCAATTCACGGGTTGGACGCTGTGAGTGACGCCGCAAGACCGTTTTTATGTATGATGAGGGTAGAACGTTCCCTATCGCTGAACATTTCAGCGATATTTGTTCTGCATAGTGGAAACGATACTGCTCTACGGACTTATAGATAAGGGTTGTCCGTCCTCGTCATCGCGGGGTAATATCTGGTTCTCCTTTTTGCCTGTACTCTCAGCCATCGCCATGTTTATCGGTCACGATGATATCCCGGGGGTTGTTTGTGGTTTTCACCGGGAAATGTAGATGCTCACATCTGCCCGCAAGAGGTATGATGATGGCACCGGATAAATTCGTTTGCGCCATGATGCACAACCTGCATCGCCATGCGGGATTACGAGTAAACATCTGCCAGACGTTTTTTCCCTCACCACCTCCGTTTTTGATGATCGCTTTTTTTTAAGCAATCATCACCTGTGACGAATATGAGTGAGCTTCTTGTTAAAATGGAAATATCACCAAAGTGATAAGATTTCTTTGTCAGGGTAATAATTAAACTGCGCAGTGAACATAATCACAGCGAGGGCAAACCTGATTTTTTCCCAAATTTTTCGATCGGTTCAATGAGTGTGGGGAATATGACCCCCTTGAAAGGATAACCGGAATAGAGAGCCTGTTAAGTCCTCAAAGAATGGAAAAAATGGATTTATTTTCAGGATCGTGACTTTTTCTGATTCCGGGAGGATGTTATTTTTTTACGGGTCTGTTGCATAACGATTTTGGTGATGACTTTTTTCACATAGAATTTCAATAACGGAGACATTTTTCTTTACCTCAATGCTCGTATCACCAACAGGAATGTAAAAGAAAGGGCACGAAGATACCTGAATTACCTTCCGCCATTCCTTCAGAGTCCTCACGGTCTATCATTATCACAGAAATGAATATCACCGGGTCATTCGCTTCTCAGTGCATCGATCGGATCCATATTCGACGCCCGCCATGCCGGGTAGAGCCCGGAGAGGACACAGACGACCATACCAATAATCATACCAATGGGAATATAGGCAATACTCTCCGGCAGGAAGAAATAATCCGTCGTACCGATCATTGCACTCACCACCGAATAGCCGATGATAAGACTCATCACTCCTCCTACCACGGCACCAAGGATTCCCAGTATGAATGCCTCATACAGGAACATCCGGCGCACTTCACCTTTTTCCGTTCCTATCGAAAGCAGGATACCTATTTCCTGCACCCGTTCGTTGACCGACATCATCATCACATTGAAGATGCTCGTAGCAGCGACAAGGAGCGATATACCGCCAATCGCAAGAATGAACGTTGTCATCGTTTCAAGAGTTGAGGTGATGCTGGACAACCGGGAACTTGCATCTGATAACCTGACCACCGGTGTTTTTTCATCGGTATTGAGCTTCGCGTCAATCGCATCTTCAACATCGGTTATCGTATCAATATTTTTCACGATCACGTTTACCTGGGGATATTTGTCTTTCCCGCCATACTGGTTGACATACCAGTCATCGGAGACGACAATTGCATTGTCAGTACTGACACTGTCCGATGTCATTCCCCGTTCCTCGAGAATCCCGACAACCCTGACAACCGGGCGGGAACTGTCGCTGCTCGATCCAATCTTGATCCGACTCCCAATTTTCAAGTTAAAGTTTGTGGCAATGGTTGATCCCACGAGGGCATCATTTTATCCTTCAATATTTGTCCCGTTCTCGATATGTGAGGAATTTGGTAATATCATCCGGAGCGATCCCGTAAATCATGCCCCTGCCCGGGAGTTGATGACAGCGTGAACTCGGTATTTGTCGAATATACAGGAATAACAGCACTTGCATTTGTTCCCGCAGCCAGTTTGATCTTACTGAGCTGGGTCTTGGTTATCACTGTTGATGCAGATGATGAAGTGGGACTGGATCCGGGAGGTCCCATCCTGACCGCATCCGGAGTGATGACGATGGTATCTGCTCCCGTAGACATCTGATCTTTTACCTGAAGCTGCATGTTGGTTCCCAGCATTCCCATCGAAGAGATGGCGACAACGCCGATCACGATACCAATCGAGGCCAGGATTGAACGCAGTAAATTCAGCCGGACACTCCTGACCGAGAGATCGAAGAAGATATCTTTCATGATTCTGCAATCCTCCCGTCTTCAAGCGTATAGTCCGGTTTGCATATTCCGCAATCTTTGGATCATGGGTCACGATGATGACCGTCTTTCCTTCGTTTTGCAGGTCGCAGAGAATATCCATGATCTGGAAACCGGTCTTTCGGTCAAGATTGCCGGTTGGCTCATCGCAGAGCAGGATCTTCGGGTCATTGACGAGAGCCCGGGCAATTGCCACCCGCTGCTGCTGACCACCGGAAAGCTGGGTTGGGCGGTGGGCACTCATATTCTTATCAATTCCCACCGCTTCAAGCATGGCTGATGCCTTTCCCGGTCGTGTCCCGTTTCTTGTATTTCAGGATGAGCGGGTATTCCACATTCTCGTACGCCGAAAGCAGGGGAATTAGGTAAAATTTCTGGAAGATATACCCGATGGTATCCCGTCGCATATGTGTCCGCTCAAGAGTGGTCATGCTCGCCACATTCCTTCCGTCAATAAAGAGATCTCCCGATGTGGGAACATCAAGGATCCCGAGCTGGTTCATCATCGTCGACTTACCGGAACCTGAAGGTCCCATGATCGCAACAAATTCATTTTCCATAATATCGAGAGTGATGTGGTTGAGTGCAGTGAAGTCACCACTTTCCAGGTGGTATACTTTTGAAACATCCGCAAGGCGGATAAGGGGGATATCGCTCATGGATATCCCCTCACTGTTTCTTTATCTTTGCAGAGATCCATTTGCGCTTCTTCCACAGGACGATACCGCCAACTATGATAATTCCGGCAGCAATAACGGGATAGAATGAACTGATGCCGTTTCCTTTGGCGCTGAAAAGACTCGTGCTGCCGCCGGGGCCACCCATACCGCCATATCCGGAGGTCCTCCCGTTATACTGGAGCTCGAAGAGGTTCCACCAGAGGTACCTGAACCAGAAGAACTGCTCGTGCTGGCTCCTGACGAGGATGAGAGATCAAGAATTTTGGTAAGCGAATAGGTATCTCCGGTTGAAGATTTCCAGGTGATTACCAGGGGAACGGACGACAGATCCGAGCAGGCTGAATGTCACATCGAAACTTCCCGAATCATCGGCGGCCATACTGCCGATTGCATATTCAGGGTACGTTCCGGTACCTTTTGCCGGCGATCCAACCGATACTACAAGTCCTTTTGCATCGGTAATACCGGTATTGGTGATATCCCCGGTAAGGTCGTAATATGTGCCTGTCGAAGTAAGTACGACGTTGTTTACTATGGGAACTGCTTCTTCTTTGTCTTCGCTGAATTTGACCGGATAAAACACATCAGCAGTATGTGTCGTATCGCCGTTCTGGTAACTGATATGGAAAGTAAGATTTGTTTCCTGATCCGCTACGACGGTAAATGGGACTTCGATCTCAGTTTCGCTCGCAATGGAACTGATATATTTCTGTGGCGGATTTATAGTAGCATATTCACCGGAAGGGACAATCATGATATTTTTAATTGCGCCTTCCCGGGGATTGATGATACTGATATTAACCGTTTCTTCAGTTGACTGCGTAAATGCATCCAGTTTTCCTGCCGAGGTTGCCGAAAGATCTTTAGAGTCCACTTTGACGATAAATGGAAAATGGATACTTCCTGCATCCTTCGTGGCGACAGTAAACAGAGCAAAAATGTTCCCATCAGGCGGATCTACTTTAATCTGGAAGGAGTATGATAGCGTGGCACCGGCCCCGATAAAACTCATGGTGTCCCAGGTATCTTTTTTCACTACGTGGACTTTATCACTCATGATATCTGGATCGGTTAGGCCAACGGAAGTTGAACCGTCATTTTTCAGGGTTATAGTCACTACACCGGTTTCACCCGGATAGAATACTTCAGGATCAAGCGTGACATTTGTCACATATACCAGCGCAGCAGCGTCAGCTGAACTTGTCGAACTGCTGGAAGTGGACGAACTTGTTGAGCTTGTTGAACTGGTATCTGTCGCTGCATATGCTGCCGGTACTACCAGAAACAACATAAGAATGCAAAATATGCCGATTTTTTTCTTCATGGTTTCCTCAAAATTTTTTTGTGTAATCAAACATGCTTCCCGGGTTTTCACAAGGAAATAGGATCAGCCGCAGGTGCGTGGATTTTTCATAGAGACGATATCCATTCATACTCATTGTTGTCGGTATATACGGCCCTAACCGCTGCTTCTTTTTTCCGGGTTCCCTGCAACTCAATTGATGTCAGGTTACTATGATCCGAACACCGCATGGGTGGTGCTCTGGATTGGTAGTCCTTCACCTGCGTGGCAGGGAATGTTCTGTTACCGTCATCTGTTTCATGGTACAGGAGCGTCCCAATACCAGAATTGGATCCGGAACATTATGCGGGCATTCTCCCTTCCGATGATCTCCGTGAGAGGGGATCATTCTCCACCACCATCATACAGTGATTGTTTTATAATCGAAGCATCGACAAAGCCCAATTATGCATAAAAACGGGAATAATTACACCGGGAAGTTCAATATATGCCAAATATGAGAACGAACATAGTCATTTTATTACAATTCATGTTACTATAAACGTCGGAAAAAGAATTATTTGTCCGCTTCCATGTGCCATTCAATCAACAAATCAACAGAACCAGATTCCTTATCGTTTGTCCTTTACTCGGTCAAGTGCCTGAATGACCGCCTCACCAAATTCTTTCGTCCCGGCAGATCCCCCGAGATCCCGGGTCCGGATTCCAGTTGCAAGGACCTGTTGGATCGCCGATTCTATCTGGTCACCGCCATGGACATCCCCAAGATGCCTCATAAGCATCGCTGCACTCCGGAGAGCGGCAATAGGATTTGCGATATTTTTCCCGGCAATATCCGGCGCACTGCCATGGACCGGTTCAAACAGAGCATACCGGTCACCGATATTTGCACTTGGCACCAGCCCAAGGCCGCCCACGAGATATGACGCGACATCCGAGAGGATATCCCCGAATATGTTTGTTGTTACCACGACATCGTATGCATTCGGGTGCTGGAGGACGTCAAGAGAAAGTGCGTCGATATATTTGTCTGAACAGGGCACACCTGCCGCCTTTGCTTCCGCGAGGCAGATATCCCGGAACAGGACGTCAGACTTGAGCACATTTGCCTTATGTCCCACCGTCAGGTGCCCCTTCCGTTCCAGCGTAAGCTGGATTGCCTTTCTGACAATACGTTCGGTGCCTTCCCGGGTTACGACCCTCAGGGTTGTCGCCCGGTCGGGAGTTATCTCTTCGATTCCGGAGTAGAGCCCTTCGGTGTTTTCGCGGACGATCATAATATCAAACCCGTTCCCCTTTACCGGACGGAGATTTGCATAGAGATCGAGTGCTTTTCGCAACCGCAGGACCACGCTCTGGTAATCTTTCATGGGCGGCGTCGTTATCGCACCAAAGAGGACCACATCTGCCGTTTTGAGTTCCAGAATATCCCGGTCGGCACAGGGACATCCTGTCACTTCCCACCTGCCATAGCCGACATCCACCGGGAAATATTCGTATTCCGGGTGGAGCAGTTCGAGCACATTTCGCGCGATGGGAATTACTTCATGACCGATCCCATCACCTTCGACAATGGCAACCCGTGTCATCTCGCTCTCCATTGAGATGACAAGCTCATTTATGCTCTGTGCAATCTTTGCCGGGCTTGCTGCCCAGTGTACGACCGCACCGAACTTCCCGTGCCGCAGACCAATCCCTTCACGTTCAGAACGGCAGCACCGGGCGATGAACGGTTCCTCTTTCACGCACTCAAGCGGGCAGATATTCTCCAGTTCAAACGGTTTCCCGTAGCATTCCGTGTAGATCTGCGATCCCGTCAGGCAGCCGGCAACCCGTTCACCGCCCTCCATGGCATCCGCATCCAGCGTATGGGAAAATCCTGCTGCCCGGCAGGGGTAAACATCTGCATTGAGCCGGGTGATATCATTGATATGGTGGCAGAAGACCACCGATAGTTCGCCGAAGAGACCCACAGATTCCAGCTCACGGATGGTGGTCGACAGGCTCGGGCGGGGCGGCGTCACATCATAGACATGCACCTTAAGTAAACCCGACAGGTCAGGATCGAGAACAAAGGTCATGTGTTCGTCAAGACCGGTGAATACGGTACACCGGCGTCCTGAATCAAGTGCAAGCTGGATAAGGAGGGTGCGGTTGTTGAGGTTCACTTTTTCCGGGTACCGGTATACTTCGGGTTCTTGGGCAAGCACCCGTGACGACAGGATAGCCCGCATCATCCCTTTTCCATGTGGATCAAGGGTAACTTCACGCAATTCAAGACCATTGCCGGTTTCGCATACGAGATACCGGCTGAGGAAATACACCTTGTCACCGCAGGGTTTTGTCGATGCCCACCCGACCTGTTTGCACTGCTCGGGAAAGATCACGGGTGATTCCTCCAGTATTCAACCAGTCCGCCGGCAGAAAGGATCTCCTGCATCCGGGGCGAAAGGGGAGGTATTGTGTGCCGTTTTCCCCCGGTTTCCACCCAGCCTTCAGTCAGGTTAAACCGTATTTTTGATCCCGGTTTGCAGGAGAGATCGCATTCAATCAGCGGGAGCCCCAGGTTGATCCCGTTCCTGAAAAAAATCCGGGCAAACACCGGAGCCACAACCGCGACGACTCCTGCTTCCTTGAGAGCAATTGCAGCCTGTTCACGGGAAGACCCGCAGCCAAAATTTTTCCCGGCGACAATTACCGCACCTTTTAACCGCGGAGCAAGCGCCGGGTCAAGGTCTTCAAAGACGTGTTCAGCCCAGATTTGGCGATCTTTTGTCCTGAGATACCGCCGGCGATTATTACATCCGTATCGATATCTGCGCCAAGACAGACTGCATGCCCTTCACCCTTCATTTCAGGATACCTCCGGCTCGGCAATCTCTCCGGCAAGAGCGCTCGCAGCAGCTGTCGCAACCGAGGCAAGGTAAATTTCCCCGCCGACACCCATACGGTTTTTGAAGTTCCGGTTTGCGGTTGAAAGGCAGACTTCCCCCTCACCGATCACACCCATGTGAGCGCCAAGACAGGGGCCACATCCCGGCGTCCCGATTGTGCAGCCGGCTTCAATTATATCGGTAAGCACCCCGGTGCGGATCGCTTTTGCCAGAACTTCGCGGGATGCCGGGACGACAATTGTGCGGACCGCTACTTTCTTTCCTTTCACCCCGCGGGCAAACCGGGCAAGATCGGAGTACCTCCCGTTCGTGCAGGTGCCGACAAATACCTGGTCAACCGGGAGCCCGGCAAGGTCATATACGGGTTTTATCGTATCCACACGCGGGGGAAGTGCTACCTGGGGGACAATATCGGAGAGGTCGATTTCGAGTTCCCCGCAATAGGTGCAGGGTTCCGGAACCTGTTTTTCCACTTTCTGGCCCAGTGAGGCAAGATAATTCACGGTAACGGCATCTGCATAAAACATGCCGGCTTTTGCCCCGGTTTCAACCGCAAGGTTGCAGAGCACAAGCCGTTCATCCATCGAGATACGGGAGACGGCTTCTCCGGTAAACTCAAGGGCCCGGTACGTCCCGCCATCCATCCCCAGTTTACTGACATAGGTAAGGGCAAGATCCTTTGCCTCCGCTGCACCCATGAACGAACCGGTCAGGTGGATGCCAATGGATTCAGGGACACGGAACCAAGTCCCCCCGGTCAGCCATATTGCCGCCATATCGGTCGCCCCGACACCTGTTGCAAACGCCCCGAATGCACCAAGCGTACAGCTGTGCGAGTCTGCACCGATCACGACCTCGCCCGGCAGCACGACACCTTCACTCATCAGCTGGTGGCAGATACCCCCACCGACATCAGAGAAATTCATAAACGAACACCGGGCAAACTCGCGGAGCTCGTGCTGGAGGGTCGCCGTCGTGCTGTTGTTTGCCGGGCTGATGTGATCAAAGAGCAGGTAAAGCCGGGAGGCATCCGTGAGCCGGTCCGCACCCATGCTTTTCCATGATTCAAGCGTGAGAACACCGGTCCCGTCATGCACATATGCCCGGTCCACTTGCCGGTCCACATATTCCCCGGCAGGGGCCCCGAGAATTTTCTCGGAAAGGGTACTCATACCGGATTTTCCTCCTTTGCCTTACGGATCAGCCTTTTCAAAACATCGGGGGTAATGCTGCATTTCTGTTCAGAGTGCTCCTTGACCAGATCAAGCACCCGGCAGATCTGGTGTTCGGATAACTCACAGCCAAGCGAGGAGACCACATGTTCTAAGGCTTTTTTACCGGTATGCTTGCCAAGGATGAACCGCCGTTCCCCGCCAACGAGTTCTGGCGGGAAATACTCGTACGTTTGCGGATCATCGAGTATTGCCGCGATGTGAATACCGCTTTCATGCGAGAACGCAAGTTCGCCAACCACCGGTTTATTCCGGGGGCGGAGTATCCCGGAGGATTTCTCGACGATACGGGAGATTTCGTTGAGGTGGGAAAGGTCATACCGGTCGACCCCGCCTTTCATACGGAGTATCACCAGCACCTCTTCGAGCGATGCGTTGCCCGACCGTTCACCGATACCATTTACTGTTGTATGGAGCTGGAATGCGCCTGCCTGAGCAGCGGTTATCGTGTTTGCCACCGCACACCCCATATCATTATGGCAGTGGGCGCAGAGCGGGCGTCTGACCGTTGCGACGAGATCGGTCATGATCGTGTGCATTTCACTGGGGATCAGACACCCCACCGTATCAGCGAAACTGAGAAGGGCGGCACCGTGCTCCGCACCTTTCATAAATACTTCTTTTAAGAAAACGGGGTCTGTCCGGGATGCGTCTTCAGCGGCAAAACGCACCTGCACACCATGGTCATTGGCATAATCAACGAGTGCCAGCGCTTCGCTGAGTACCTGTTCCCGGGGTTTTTTGTATTTGAGCCGGATATGAAGGTCGGAGGTAGCGATGAAGATGCTCACCATATCGACATCGGATTCAATCGCCGCATCAATATCGGGCCTGCGGGCCCTTGCAAGGCAGCAGATACGGGAGTCCAGCCCGAGATTTGCGATGGCGGTCACACATTTCTTTTCATTTGGAGAGACCGCAGGAAAACCTGCTTCGATCACTTCGATGCCGATCGTATCAAGCATGCGGGCAATCTCAACTTTCTCTTCACAGGAGAACGAGACACCGGGTGTCTGTTCGCCATCTCTCAACGTCACATCACAAATCTCAACATTCCATGGTTTCATGATTTGCCCCCTCCGGGCATTCGCCTTCTACAATAACGGTCACTGGCCCTTCAGGGCGGCGGATCACCCTTAAAAGCTGCTGTTCATCATCTGCACGACAGATCACCGGTTTTGCCCATGCAAGGTAGGGGACGGGATCGTAGGAGGGCTGTTTGCCGGTCATCGCCGTGCAGTTGTTCTTCATAACGATACAGAGAAGCGGGAGATTTTTCTCGTACACATCAACGAGCGCATTGATCCCTGAATGCAGGAGGGCATAGTCGCCAATCAGCGCCACACGCGTACTTCGTGCCGCTACCGCGATGCTCGCTCCCATGCCATAACTTGCCACACCCAGCTCATAGGGGGGCGTCATCCCCAGCACCGAGCAGCCGGCATCACAGATCATGCGCATGTCCTGATCTTTGAGAATGTCTAAGACCGTTTTAAACGGGCATTCACGGCAGAATGTCCGGTAAAAGCCACGGTCTTCCATCGCCTGCGGGCGTTTCTGGGGCACTGGTGGCTGGAGCCCCCGGTGGTCCCGGACAAATGTCCGCCCATACTCGTGAACGGGTTGCATCTTTGCAGCTTGTGACGGGAGAGGATGGACTGTCACAACCCGTGAATCGCCCGGTGCCGCCCCGGCGCCCAGAGACCCCCCCTGCCACCGGTTCAATGCAGATGCATCAGACCATGCAAACATCGTCCGGTACAATTCCTCGGCAGCAGTCACCCGGCCGTTCATTGTCCATGTCCGGGGAGAGATCCTGCCGGCAAGGTTATTTCGGGAAACCGGGTTGTGTATAACTTCGGCTTCAAGGATCTGCGGTGTCAGGCGGAGTATCGCAACCCGGGAGAACTGTTCAGATGCCTGAAATGCCGCCTCCAGACCGGAATAACAGGTTGTTTCATCAGGTTCGATGACGGGGAGTTCAGCAAGTTCCCCATAATAGCGGGAGTCCTGTGCGGTCTGCGACCCGTGAGCATCGGGATCATCACCGGCGATGATGACCACCCCGCTGATCAGACCCTGTGCGGTTGCCTGGAGAAGGGGGTCGGCACAGGCATTGAGTCCCACATTTTTGATAATGACCGCCGCCCGTCGCCCGGAGAGGGAGTCCCCGAGTGCATATTCAAGGGCAGTCTTTTCATTGATTACCATCTCGGCACGGGTACGTGCTCCCAGTTCTGTTATCGGGTATCCCGGGACCGTATACTGACGGTCAGAAGAAGTTAGAATCGCTTCAGCGAGCGCATCACAGCCGTTCATGAGTCCTTCCCCGGCACCAGGTCACACCCGGCACAGTTCGTGCACATCGTGAGTGCCTGCCGTGTCTCAAGTTCCGCTGCTTCCAGCGCCTCTTCGTGCACCGCGTACAGTTTTTTTAGGCGTTCTGCTGAAGGGCGCTGCCATCCGGCAAGTTCTGCGACCGGGTTGAGCGGGCGCAGGACCGGGATCACGCCATGCGAAGTGAGTTTTTTAATACAGGCTTCCATCTCGGCATCGGTCTCTCCAAGACCGATGATGACATTGGAAAAAACTCTTCCTTTACCGAACAATTCCACCGACTTATCAAGGACCTGCCAGAGCCGGTCATAGTCAAGGCCCGGACACATTTTACCAAAAAGTTCCGGCGTCGCTGCTTCAATGTTGAACTTCACTTCAACAACCCCGAGCTCTTTGAGCCGCTCCGGGGTCTGCTCTGTGGGGTAGATAGAGACGCCAATGGGAAGCCCGAAAAAGTCGAGATGCCGGACCACATCAAGCACATATGACTCTTCCTCTTCGATACTTCCCGAGACACCGCTGGTGATTGAGATGGCATTCACCTTATGGCGGACCGATTCCACCAGTGCCATAATCTCTTCAATGGTCTTGCGCCTCCCGGAAAGCCGGGGAACCGAGCAATACCGGCATTTGAAAATACAACTTTCCGTTATTGTAATGAACGCCTGTTCCGGGCAGTGAAGCCCCGGTTCAAGAAGACGCCCGGGAATAAGGTTTCCCTGATAATAGAGGTCGGCAATACCGTCACCCCGGTGCGCAATCTCAATACTGCTTGCGGGGTTAAGGGCAAACTTCACCCGGTGCGTACCCATCGAGAAAAAGATCGCACCGCTTCCCCCGGCACCCGGCCCGGCAGTAGACCGGGCGATATACCGTTCAGCCGGTTCTCCGGTCAGGTTGGCAGAACCAACAGCAAGCAGGTCAGCCTTCAGGTCTTTCCATCGCATAATTCAAGCGCCTCGTCAAACCGGGTGTAAAATGGCAGTGCGGCAACGGCCCCGGTTATTCCCCGTCCCTTCATCAAAACCCGGAGTTTTTTATCGTGAAGACTGCCAAAAAGGGTCTGGTCTACTTCGCCACGCTTCACTTTCCGCCCGTACGCGAGCAGCTCATCCGAGGGAGTAAAGCCGGTATATGCGGCCATACCGGTCTTTTCCGAGAGGGTATATTTTTCAAGAAGATTGTGGAACCGCTCAATAAGCCGGTCCGGCTCAGTTGTAGCGAACTCAAGTACCAGGCTTACACAGTTCTTGGTCCGGTACGCAACCGGATACAACTGCACAATCGTGTGTGACAGGTATGCGGAATGTACATCCTCAACCGCCTTTGATATGTTGTGGACAAGGGTCCAGGTCGCTCCTTCTTCCGGGGTGTCCGTATCATCCACCCCGATGAGTACCCGCTGTCTCCGGGGCAGCCAGATCGTAGACCGGGCTATTTTTCCCCCACCGGCAGGATCAGACCGGTGACGGAGAACACCTTTGGCATCCGAACGGCAGGAAGTCGCACCAACGCCTCCTCCACCCATGCCAATATACGAGATCTCGATCTCGTCCTCATCCACCACGACTCCGGAGATCCCCGCCGGGAACCGCGAACCTTCGAGAGCGAGATCGACCGTACCGGGATGAAGCAGGTAGCGCATCGTTGAACCGACACACCGGGCTGAATCCACCAGCGGGCTTTTCACGTAATGGTGCTGCGACCACATCGCACCGCCAACACAGTCGAAAAATTCGATAAGTTCAACGTTGCGTGAGTCCTCGTCCGCTACCGCGACAATCTGCGGATAGTGAATAATATAGGGTTCAGATATGCTCTCCATACAAACCTGCTGCCTCGATTCCCCGGTTGCCCCACAGTACTGCACCAAGGGCCCCGATACGTCCCTTTTTCCCGTTCCGGTCAAGGAACGTTATTCCGAGTTTTTGTGCCTCGATTTCTGCCTGCACAAGCGTCATGATATCGGTCTTGACGCCTTTGAATGCCGCAGAATCCTGTGAAAACCCGATCCCACGATAACACGCAATCCCGGTATCCGGTGAAAATGTGTGCCCTTCAACAAATGTGCGGATATATTCCTGCAGTTCAACAACCTTTTCCGGAAGAACGGCGAAATTCAGTGCCGACCCTACGCAGTTGGTGGTTTTATTCGGCACCTCGGGATTGAGCTGGATCAACCGCATATTCAGGAATTCGACTCCTTCAATGGTACATGCCTGTGCACACTTCAGCGCCATCACCCAGGTAGCGCCTTCTGTTTTTGTATCCGTATCATCAATCCCGAAACAGACCTTCTCGTACCGTGGCGAAACGATATGAACCCGGTTTGTGCGGGCACCACCAATTTTCAGGTCTTCTTCGGTCGGGTATTCAGCCCGGATCACACCGGGAGCCTGGGGGAGGCAGGCGGCAACACCAACGCCGGCACCTGCGATACCCATCCATGTGGTGATGACTTCAGCACCGTTGACGTCCACTGCTTCCAGAGCCTGTCCACCAATGGTATCAGAAGCAGCACCAAAATTCACGGGATGTTTTCCGAGCTTTGCATGAATGGTCATTGAACTGCCTTCCACATCGCATGAGGTGACAGCACCTCCGGCACGGCGACGGTTCATCGCATCCCATTCAATCGTGCCGCGGGCATGGCACTGCTCGATAATCTCTGCCATGCCTGAACGTTCGTCAACCATTACGAGGAATTTCTTTGAGAAGAGCTGCCCAAACCGCTTCTTCACGTCGTCGGGTGTGAGTGTGATCATGTTATCGCCGAAATTTTCGTTAACAACAGAATCGGTAATAACACTATATATAGAAATCTATTCGGAACTGGTTGCCAAGTAGCATCAAAAAAAGGATGAAAATCAGAGAACTTT
Organism: uncultured Methanoregulaceae archaeon; assembly: GCA_963768785.1. Classification (GTDB taxonomy): domain Archaea; phylum Halobacteriota; class Methanomicrobia; order Methanomicrobiales; family Methanospirillaceae; genus Methanoregula. The sequence continues at coordinate 290,041 of CAVYJD010000010.1, read as the reverse complement.
GTGGAGCTCAAGTTTGAATGGTCCGAGCGTACCGCCGAAATTCCCTGCAGATATAAATTTCACACCCGGAACCATTGCCGCTGCCTTGACACCGGCTCCCATTGCCGCTGCAACACTCTTCTCGTCCACACCATCAATAACAATCTCGTAGACTGCCTTGATACCTGCCGGAATCTTTGAGTCTGCAACCTTCTCGCGAAGAGTCGGGCAGTACTTCTCGTTTGTTGATGCAACCATGAACTTGTATTTCAGGCTGCCCACCTTGGAACCACTTGCAACTATACCGCCCGGGAAACTGGTGATCACTCCTTTCATATCGGCAATCGCATCAGAGGCCGCCTGTGCCCCGACGAGAGCTGCCATCTGGTTTTCGCCCATAACAAAGAAGTTGCCACCTGCAACACCCTTGACAATGCCGAATTCCTCCTCACCAACATATTCGCCGTTCATAATGGGGATAACCCAGCATTTCCGGCCACCGACTTCCTTCTGGTACTCGTACCCGTCACCAAAGAAGTGAAGCTTCACCGGGATCTTCTCTTCAGCATCCGTAATACCATTGAAAACAGCAGTCGTGGGTGCAGTAAGAATACATTCTGCAAGTCGTTCAACAACCTGTTCTTTGAGTTTTTTCTTGCTGGCACAGATAAGAATAGCAACGCCCGGTCTTCCATCAGGAGTCTCAGATGCCGGTATATCACACTCGATACCGGCTTCGCACGGGCACCCGATTGCAGATGTTGCAAACCCGGTTGCCTCTGTTGCAGCCTTTCGTGCCCAGTCATTCGTAACCGCGGTGATTATCACCCGGCAAACCCACGTGGGGAATGCCTCAGCATAGGTGTTGTCGATAGTAACGCCGTTGATTTCCATAACATAACCTCCGGTATACCAAGAGTACCTTGATGTTTATTGAATAAATTTTCTAATTTAACCTGCCATTATCTGAAGCGCATAAAAAATGAGTGAAAAGATAAACTGAAATTAGTTTACACATTTATATAGTTTATATTGAAAAATTAAAAAACTTCAATTAATTGTTCGATTGTGCACACCAATTTCAGAACATTTATCTACATTCTTCTTCCACTCTTTTGATAGTCGATTTTAGAATCGATCATTGTAGCTGGTGCGTGAAATCATGACATTTGCAGTGCATATTAACATGGAACATTGTACCGGCTGTAACAATTGTGTTGTTGCGTGCCCAGTGGACGCACTTGAGCTTCACACGGTAGATCCCTCATCCAAGGAGAAGATCTACAAAGTCAAGGACGGTAAGTCAATCGTTCTCGACTTTAAAGGTGAGCTCTGCGCCGGATGTGGCGTTTGTGTTCAGGCATGCCCGCATGATGTTATCAGGCTGGCAGGGCCCTGGGAAACCAGAGCACAGGCAAAGGTACAATAAACGAACAGCGTGAGGGTTATTTCATGGCATTGTTTCCAAAATATTCCAAAAAAAGGGATGGTGTCAACGTCGTGATGGAGCAAAAGCTCCTTCAGAACGTGAACAACCTGATTCTAAATTCAGAGACCTGCACAGGATGCGGTATCTGCGTCGAGTCATGTCCGGAGGAAGCTATTGTCCTCGGACTCGTCGGTGCATCAAGGCGTGGTGCAATTAATTATGCAGCGCCGGTTGATGTCGACGAGATGAAGTGCTCGTACTGCGGCGTATGCGTCATCATGTGCCCGTTTAATGCATTAACTCTGAAAGTAGACAATCAGGAGCGACTCCCGATCCTTGAGAAAGAAGGATTCCCACAGTATGACATGAAGGCAGAGATTGATGACGAAAAGTGTGTCAAGTGCACGATCTGCGAAGAGGTCTGCCCACGAGACGCCATTGACCGCAACGTTCCCGCGTATGAGGGGACATATAAGGGACCGGTTGCCGGTGCAAAAGATCGTCAGACATCGATCAAGACCAAGACCACATTTACCGTTGATAAAGAGAAATGTTCACTCTGTGGTCTCTGCGGTGCACTCTGCCCGGCAATAACAGTGAAACACAAGGAGTTCACTGCTGAATCTGGCAAAGTCGAAGGCGACGTGATCTGGGATGAGACCAAATGCGACGCATGCAAGGTCTGCGTCGAGGCTTGTCCTGAAGAGTGTATCACGGTTGAACGTGAAGTTATTTCTGACAAGGTTGATGGTAAAGTCAGCATTATTCAGGATAACTGCTGCACCTGCACATGGTGTTCACACAACTGCCCGACGGAAGCAATCACCGTCGAAAAGATTTTCGAGGGCGATATTGAGTTCCATGCCGAGAAATGCCCCGGCGGTTGCTCAACATGTGCCGACATCTGCCCGGCAAATGCGATCTACCTCCCCTCCGCAAAGCCTGCGGCTGAAATGGGACATGAGATCGAGAAGACCATCGCCGTAAACAAGGATTACTGCATCCTGTGTGGTGCCTGTGTGAATGCCTGCCCGGGTGAGGATATTATTGTTCTCCAGAGGACGGGAATCCGCATGAAGGGTACTGAGACAGATCTGTTCAAGAGAATCAAAGAAAAACTCTTCACTAAGAGAACCTCGAAAGTGAAAGAGGGAATCACCGGACAGGTCGGACTTAAAATGATGGAGAAGGCGTGAGGGAGTACCATGGCAAGAACAAAAGGTTACCCGGAAGCGCTGGAGAAAAAACTCAAGGACCAGCGATATTATAAAGATGATTCATCTCCCGATTTCACAAAGAAAGTGGAGGGAGTCTCACGCACCATCGCCCATATGTGCTACCAGTGTGGGACCTGCACAGGCTCATGCCCGTCTGCCCCGCGAAGCACCTACCGCATCCGCAAATTCATGAGGAGAGCGGTGCTCGGGCTTGAAAACGAGGCACTGACCGACCCCGATCTCTGGCTCTGTACCACCTGCTACAGCTGCACTGACCGGTGCCCGCGTGACATCGCACCAACTGATGTGATCATGGCCATGAGAAACCTGGCATTCAAGAGGGATATCGTCCCGGTCAACTTCTTAAAGACCGTTCAGGCAATCTATTCCTCCGGCCACGGTGTGCCAAACAATGATGTGAACAGGGCAGCCCGCGAACGGCTCGGCCTGACCCGCGATCCACCGACTACCCACATGTATCCGGAATATATTCCCGGCATTCGCAAAATCCTTGACCACTACCAGCTGAAAGCAAATGCAGACCGGATAGTGAAGGAAAGGGAGGGGTAAGATACCATGTCAGAAGCAAAACACAAGTTCGCATTTTATCTTGGATGTATCGCCCCGAATCGTTACCCTGGATGTGAATCCGCGTCAATCAAGGCCATGAAGAAGCTTGGCGTTGAACTCGTTCCTCTTAAGGGTGCAAGCTGCTGTCCAGCTCCCGGTGCATTTGGTTCCATCGATCTCAATGTCTTTTACGCAATGGCAGCCCGGAACCTTGTCCTTGCAGAACAGATGAAGATGGACATCGCCCTGTTGTGTAACGGTTGCTACAAATCCATCTGGGAAGTCAATCATAAACTCAAGCACAACAAGGATCTCCGCGATGGCGTCAACGAAGTGCTCAAAGAAATCGATATGGAATACAAGGGCACGATCAACGTCTACCACACTGCAGAACTCCTCTACAATGACAAGTTCATTGGTGTTGACAAGGTCCGTGAGAGTGTCACCAACCCCTTAACCGGCGCAAGAATCGCTGTCCACTACGGTTGTCACCTGACCAAGCCCCATAAAGACCGTGAGTTTGAAAAGGATGTCATGCTCAACACCGAACACCCGGTCTGGATGGAAGAACTGGTTGCAGCTCTTGGTGCAACACCGGTAGAATACCGCAACAAGATGCAGTGCTGCGGTGCCGGTGGCGGTGTCCGTGGATACGATATTGTCCATTCGCTGGACATCACCAACGAGAAGCTGATCAATTTAAAGGAAGAGAAGGTAGATGCCCTCACCGATATCTGTCCGTTCTGTCAGTTACAGTTTGACCGTGGCCAGATTGAAATTGAAGAGAAGTTTGGGGTCAAATACGGTCTTCCGGTTCTGCACTATGCTGAACTACTCGGGCTGGCACAAGGAATGAGCCCGCAGGATCTCGGGCTGGATCTCCATGCGATCAGCTGCGAACCGTTCCTGCAGAAGGTCCTGTGAGGTGGGAAACATGGTCGAAAAGAAGAAAGTTAGTCCCAAAAAGGAAGCCAAAAAACAGGAAGTAAAGAAGGAAGCCCCTGTAAAACAGGAGGCAAAGAAGCAGACCGCCGCCCCGGGAGCCACAACAAAACAGGAGCCCCGCATCGGGGTCTTCATCTGCCACTGCGGTACGAACATCGCCGGTTCTCTTGATATCAAAGCTGTGGAAGCGTACGCAAAAACCCTTCCCGGTGTTGCATGGGCTGACAACTACCAGTACATGTGCTCTACACCAGGCCAGGGAAAAATTGAAAAGGCAATCAAAGACGACAAACTCACCGGTATTGTCGTCGCAGCATGTTCCCCGCGCCTGCACGAGCCGACATTCAGGACCGCGACAAAAGAGGGGGGATTAAACCCGTTCCGGTTTGAGATGGCAAACATCCGTGAGCAGAACTCATGGGTGCACATGCATGACCGTGAAGGTGCAACGGAAAAGGCAAAGGATGCAATCCGGATTGCGGTTGCAAAAGCAGCACTGCTCCAGGACCTGTTCCCCAAGACCGTGCCGGTCGAAAAGGCCGCGATGGTTGTAGGTGCAGGAGTTGCTGGTATGCAGGCTGCGCTCGATCTTGCAGCAGCAGGGATCAAGACTTACCTCATCGAATCAGCACCCTCGATTGGCGGCAAGATGTCCCAGCTCGATAAGACATTCCCCACGCTCGACTGTTCACAGTGTATCTTAACACCGAAAATGGTGGATGTCGGCAGGAGCCCCCTCATCGAGCTGATGACCTACTCCGAGGTTGACAACGTGGAGGGCTACATCGGGAACTTCGATGTGACCATCCGTAAGAAGGCACGTGGTGTCCTGACCCCCAAGGAGGCAGAGGCACGCGGGATTGTCGGAGGCGGCTGTAACGGCTGCGGTGACTGCGATGCGGTATGCCCGGTTATCAAGCCGAACATTTTTGAAGTCGGTATGAAGCCCCGCAAGGCAATCTATATCAACCACCCGCAGGTCGTTCCTCTTATCTACACGATCGACTTTGACACCTGTGTCAAGTGCGGACTCTGTGTAACTGCCTGCGGTCCCGAAAAGAAGGCAATCGACCTTGAATCAAAAGACGAATTTGTCAAGGTCAAAGTCGGTACGGCAATTCTTGCAACCGGGTACGACATTTTCCCGATCGAGAAGAAAGAGGAGTGGGGATACAAGCGGTACGAGAATGTTATCACCAGCCTCGAATTCGAACGGCTCATCTGTGCATCAGGCCCGACCGGCGGACACCTTGTCCGCCCAAGCGATGGTGAGACCCCAAAGAAGGTCGCGTTCGTGCTCTGTGCAGGATCCCGTGACAACACCGGTGTCGGAAAGCCGTACTGTTCACGGTTCTGCTGCATGTATTCGCTGAAACATGCCCACCAGATCATTGAAAAGATCCCCGGATGCGTTCCCTATATCTTCTACATGGATATCCGGTCGTTTGGAAAGGCATACGAGGAGTTCTACTACCGTATCCAGGATGAAGGAGCCAAGTTCATCCGTGGACGCGTGGCAAATATCCTCGAAGACCAAAAAACCAAGAACCTCCATGTCTACGCCGACGACACACTGCTTGACCGGCCGGTTGATATGGAAGTTGACCTTGTTGTTCTCGCAGCAGCGGTCCAGCCCGCGTCAGACACAGAAAGGACCCGGAGATTATTCGGTGTTTCCTGTACCTGGCGATGGCTGGCTTCAGGAAGCCCACCCGAAACTAAACCCGTGCGGAACAACGACTGCCGGGGTATTCCTTGCCGGTGTCTGTCAGGGACCAAAGGATATTCCCGACACCGTAGCATCAGCAGAAGGTGCAGCATCAGCAGCCAGCATCCCCATTCACCGGGGAGAAGTCGAGCTGGAGCCATACTTTGCCACATGCATTGAAGAGAAATGCGCAGGTTGTGGTATGTGTATCAACCTCTGCCCGTATACCGCACTTTCACTTGTTGAGAAGGATGGCCGCACCGTAATGCAGGTCACCGAAGCAAAATGCAAAGGATGCGGTACCTGTGGAGGATTCTGCCCCGGTGGCGCAATCTGGATGAACCACTTTGCAACGCCGCAGATCGTTGCGCAGATCGATGCATTCCTGCTCGGGGGTGAGCAGTAAATGTCTGACGAATGGAAACCTAAGATCCTTGGTATGGTCTGCAACTGGTGTTCCTATGCCGGAGCTGATCTTGCAGGAGGAGGTCGTATCCAGTACCCGCCGGACATCCGGATTGTCCGTGTGATGTGTACCGGACGGCTTGACTCACTCTTCGTGCTTAAGGCATTCACTGACGGAGCGGATGGCGTGCTTATCTCCGGCTGTCACTTTGGTGACTGCCACTACCTTGAAGGAAACTACAAGGCAGCAAAACGGATGTTCATGGTGAAAAGGCTCATGAAGAGCATCGGGTTGGATGACCGCCGGTTCCGTATGACCTTTGTGTCTGCATCGGAAGGCGCCAAGTGGGGAAAAGTCGTGACGGATGTCGTCAACACCGTTAAAGAACTTGGCCCCAGCCCGATCAAGGAATTCCGTAAATAAGAATGGATAACAACGTGGCAACGATGAAATCCCGGAACAATCCTTTTTTTGATAAGGCAGTGGAGCGCCTTTGTCACAATCGAGGACTTGATATGATAACCGGGAAATTCATTGTACCACAGTTTCTGGAACATATTGGAGGAATATACAGTGGCAACGATACAAGTAAACCTGATTTCGGGTCGGAGCATCCAGCAGGGTGTTGCGATAGAAGGTGGTAAGGAGAAACCCGCCTATCGCACTGCTGCCGGGATCATCGAACTTGACCCATCAGATTTGAAGACCCTCGGGGCATGGAAAAATACCAATGTCCGGGTATCAAGTGCATATGGCAGTGTTATTGTAAAGGCAATTGAGACCACCCAGGGACCACATCCCGGACTTGCGTTTATCCCCATGGGCCCATGGGCAAACCAGATCATCAATCCAAACACCTATTCTACGGGTATGCCCACATTCAAGGGAACACCGGTAAAGGTGGATGTTGCGATCAACGAGCCTATTTTGTTAGGGATTGAACTTGTCCAGAAAGCATGCCGTGGTGAACTGTCATGACCAAGACCATTACTGATGTGATCTGTCCATTCTGCGGAACACTCTGCGATGATCTCGAAGTGGTTGTATCCGATGACGGAAAACAGCTTCTTGAAGTCTACAATGCCTGTGTGATCGGGACAGAGAAATTCCTGCACTCACAGTCAAAGGACCGGGTTACCCGCCCACGACTTCAGCAGGCTGACGGATCCTACAAAGAGATCAGCTATGATGATGCAGTTGAATACACTGCCCAGATGCTTGCAAAAGCGAAAAAACCATTGATGTACGGCTGGAGTTCCGTCAATTGCGAAGCACAGAGCGTAGGTAACGAGATTGCCGAAACTGCCTGTGCCTGCGTTGACAACACCGCAGCTGTCTGTCACGGCACCACCCTGATTGCCGTTCAGGATATCGGTCTCCCGTCATGTACACTTGGTGAGATCAAGAACCGTGCGGACCGGATTATTTTCTGGGGATGCAACCCGGCACATGCTCACCCCCGCCATATGTCACGGTATTCCATCTTCCCCCGCGGGTTCTTCACCGGTAAGGGACAGATGAGCCGTAAGATGATTGTTGTTGACCCCCGGGTCACCGACACCGCAAAGATGGCCGACGTTCACCTGCAGATCGAGCAGGGCAAGGACTACGAGCTGCTTGATGCTCTCCGTGTTGCGTTCAAGGGAGAATGGCTCCCGGATGTTGTCGCAGGCATTCCAAAAGAGAAGATCCGTGAAGCCGCAGATATGATGAAGAGCGGTCGTTTCGGTATCATCTTCTTCGGCATGGGTGTTACCCAGTCTCTTGGGAAGAACCACAACATTGATGAAGCAATCGCCGTCACCAAAGACCTCAACGAGTACACGAAATTCTCCATCATGCCGATGCGGGGCCACTACAACGTGACCGGATCCGGAGAAGTGCTCGCATGGCAGTTCGGGTTCCCCTATTCCGTGGACCTCACCCGTGGATTTGCACGGTACAACCCCGGTGACACGAGCTCCATTGACCTGCTCAACCGCGGAGAAGTGGATGCCGCATTCGTAATTGGAAGCGATCCCGGTGCACATTTCCCCATCAGCGCCGTGAAAGCAATTTCAAAATTGCCATCCGTATGTGTTGACCCACATCTCACCCCGACAAGCGGAGTGTCAAAACTGCATGTGCCGGTCGCATTCAATGGTGTGGAAACCGCCGGAAGCTGCTATCGTATGGACAATGTGCCAATCGATGCACGCAAGGTTGTGGAGCCGCCGGAAGGCATGCTTACCGATGAAGAATTCCTCGTGAAAGTCCGCGACCGCTTAAAACAGCTCAAAGGGGTGGCATAACCATGTCAGAATATATCATCAAGAACGGACACGTATTTGACCCGGTCCAGGGAATCAAGGGTGACAAGGCAGATGTCGCCATAAAGGACGGCAAGATTGTCGATAAGGTCGGATCCGGTGCAAAGGTTATCGATGCAAAGGGTAAGACCGTTATGGCAGGTGCCGTCGAGATCCATGCCCACATTGCAGGACCCAAAGTCAACCTTGGCAGGATCTACCGTCCTGAAGACAAACTCTTCACCTACACACCTACAAAAGGCAACGAGAGAATGGGTGGCGGGAATTCAATCCCGACAACGTTCAAGACCGGTTACCTCTATGCAAAGATGGGATACACCACGGCGATGGAAGCAGCAATGCCCCCGCTGTTCTCCCGTCACGTTCACGAAGAGATCCGTGACACGCCCATCATCGATGAAGGCGCATTCCCGGTGTTAGGCAACAACTGGTTTGTCATGGAATACCTGAAAAACCATGAGATTGAGAACACCGCTGCATACATCGCCTGGCTGCTCCGGGCAACAAAGGGATACGCAGTCAAAGTCGTCAACCCCGGCGGCACTGAAGCCTGGGCATGGGGACTCAACTGTCTGTCCGTTAACGATCCGGTCCCGTACTTCGACATCACGCCGGCAGAGATTGTCAAGGGCCTGATCGAAGCAAACGAGTACCTTGGTCTTCCCCACTCGATGCACATCCACCCGAACAATCTCGGGAACCCGGGCAACTACACCACGACACTTGACACGCTCAAGCTTGCTTCCGGCTTCAAGGCAAAGAACAAGTTTGGCCGTGAACAGGTCATGCACCTCACCCACACGCAGTTCCACTCCTATGGCGGAGACAACTGGGGGAACTTTGAGTCAAAGGCAAAGGATGTTATCGATTACGTGAACAAGAACAAGAACATCACGATTGACACCGGTAACGTCACCTTGGATGAGACCACGACGATGACCGCCGACGGTCCGTTCGAGCACCACCTGACCGAACTCAACCACCTGAAATGGGCAAATGTTGATGTAGAACTCGAAACCGCAGCCGGTGTCGTGCCCTATATCTACAGCCCGAACATCTCGGTGTGTGCAATCCAGTGGGCAATTGGTCTTGAACTCCCGCTCATGGCAAAAGATCCCATGCGCTGTTTCATCACCACCGACCACCCGAATGCCGGGCCGTTTACCCGGTATCCCCGTGTCTTCAAGTGGCTGATGTCCACCAAGGCGCGTGAGGAGCAGATCAACGCATTCAAGCACAAGGACAAAGTCCTTTCACAGACCAGCATCGGTGAGCTTGACCGTGAGATTACGCTCTACGAGCTCGCACAGATGACCCGTGCTGGTCCGGCAAAATCGCTCGGACTTTCGCAGCATCTGCGGTGGACTCAAAGCCGGCATGGATGCCGATATTGCCGTGTATGATTTCAACCCCGAGAAACCGGTTGCGAACCCCGACGATATCGAGAAGGCATTTACCAGCGCAGCATATGTCTTCAAGAGCGGCGTGGAAGTCGTCAATCACGGGGACATTGTCAGCAACGGTAACAAACGCACACTCTGGGTGAATGCAAAGGTCAACGATAACCCACAGGTCATGCGAGACATTGCAGAAAAGTTCCTGAAGTACTACAGTGTCAGCCAGGCGAACTACGAGTCGCTCGGGCATGCCTTTGTGCCAAACCCGTTTGCCCTCGAGGTAGATGCAACTCAAGTGTAGGTGTCAGACATGGAAACTGTAACTATTACCATGAAAAATGTGCCTGCACTGTATCTCGAAGCAGACAATGTGTCACCGGATACATTTGCAGGAAAATCCGCAAGCCAGATTGCCGAACTGCATGTTCATGAGGGGAATACAACAGCCCCCCTGAGTGCCTATTTCGATGTGAGCGGGAACGCCGGTGCAACAGCTGAAGAGACCAGAATCGTTGTCAAAGGCGATGTAAAAAAGGTCAAGTATCTCGGCATGAAAATGAGTGCCGGAGAACTGGTTGTGGAAGGCAGTACCGACTTGTATGCCGGTGCTTGGATGACCGGTGGCAAGATGCTCGTGAAGGGCAATGTCGAAGCCTTTGCAGCAACCGGTATGAAAGGCGGCGAACTGGTCATTGAAGGCAATGCAGGCAACTATCTTGGAGCTGCATACCGCGGTGACTGGAGAGGCATGTCCGGTGGCAAGATCCTTGTCAAGGGCAATGCAGGCAGCGATATCGGCATGTACATGCTCGGCGGGGAGATCGTCATCAACGGAAATGTCGATGTCCATGTCATGACTCATGCAGAAGGTGGCCGCACTATCATCAAAGGAAATGCAAATACAAAAGTCGGCGGACAGATGGTCGATGGGACGATCTACATCTTTGGTTCGATCGATGTCATGATGCCGGGCTACAAGTATGTTGACGACGTGGAACAGGAAGTTGACGGCGTCAAGGCCAAGTTTGCCCACTACATCGGTGATATGGGCGAGCGGCACAAGAAGAAGAAGGGTCAGGTTGTCTACGGAAACCTGTACAAAAAGATTTGATTTCGCACCAGTAACGCACTGCAAAAATATCTCATGACAGGGTAGTAACGGATACAAAGAAATCCGGAAAAACCCTGTCATGACCCTATATTTTTTATAGAGAGCGCGGTTTTTTGTATTATTTTTATTAAAAATAGTATTCAGGCGTATTACTTTTTTTAATTTTTGTAATATGGCGTAAAACGTTGAAACGGTAGATATATGTAATATTTGAATATTGCTTCATTTTTAATTATTATTTTTTATTTACTATATAATTAACTTCTGATATAAAATCGGAATGCTTATATCACGATATTGGGAATTATTCAATGTCCCAATCTAGGGGACGTGCAATAGTGACTTTCATTCATTACCAGTGTTCTTGTTAGTAACTACCAGCGTTCAGCACTCGTACTGTAAAGCGGTTAAATGTAATTTGGAGGAAATTAAATGGCGAAATATAAAGATTCAATCGACCTCTATGACGACGAAGGCAAGCTCTTAAAGAGCAATGTCACCATCGACAGGATCAGCCCACTCGTCAACAAGGGTGCACTGAATGTCATTGACCTCACCAAGAGGACTGTGGCAGTCAACCTCGGAGGTATCGAGGATGCATTAAAGACCGGAAAGATGGGTGGCAAATCGAACCAGATCCTCGGCCGCAGCATGAGCTGCAGCTGTGTGAAGGACTGTGACGCACTGTCAGCCAAGATCAAGGAAATGGTGCAGGTCCATGAGGGCGATGACACCAAGATCACCAAGGTCGCCGGCGGCAAGATGCTTCTCGTCGAAGTTCCGAGTGCACGCCTTGCAGCAGCAGCAACCTACGATGCAGCATCCACGTCCGTTGCAGCAGCAACCACCTATGCACTGGTTGACCAGTACAAGGTCACTATGTTCGACGGTTCCTACGTAAAGGGCGCAGTCTGGGGTACCTACCCACAGACAATGGACATGCAGGGCGGCAACGTCGTCTCGATTCTGTCCATCCCGCAGAACAACGAAGGTCTCGGCTACGCACTCCGTAATGTTCCGGCAAACCACGCGGTCATGATGACCCACCGGAATGCAATGCAGGGTGCAGCACTCTCCGCTACCTTTGAACAGGCAGGAGAGTTCGAGATGGGCGCAGCAATCGGCCCATTCGAGCGGGCACAGCTCCTTCTTTACGCATACCAGGGACTGAATGCAAACAACATTGTCTACGACCTTGTCAAGAAGAACGGCAAGACCGGTACCATCGGTACTGTCGTGCAGAGCCTTGTTGAGCGTGCCATTGAGGACAAAGTCATCAAGGCAGGCAAGAAGGGCAAGAGCGGCTATGTCTTCTACGACACCAAGGACCCCATGATGTGGAATGCATATGCATCCGCAGGTACCCTTGCAGCAACCATGGTTAACTGTGGTGCCGGACGTTTCGCACAGGCAGTTTCCGCAACCCTGCTCTACTTCAACGATCTGCTCGAGCACGAGACCGGCCTTCCAGGCTCCGACTTCGGTCGTACCATGGGTGTCGCAGTCGGGTTCTCGTTCTTCAGCCACTCAATCTACGGTGGCGGCGGCCCAGGTGGATTCAACGGTAACCACGTCGTGACCCGGCACGCAGCCGGTGTCGGTATGCCGTGTATCGTTGCCGCTTGTGCACTCGATGCTGGAACCCAGATGTTCGGACCCGAGGCAACCTCAAAGGTCTACCAGGACACCTTCGGACAGCTCGATGCATTCAAGAAGCCGATCCAGGCAATTGCAAAGGGTGTATAATCCCATCAAGGACACGAATGACCGAAGCCACGTTCCCCCAGTGCAGGATTTCAGCCGAACGGCTGCTTAATCCAGAAACGACAGAGCGCCTACTGAACAAGCTGATCGAAGTCCCCGGCATACGGCGTATGCTCCTGAACGGACGACGCCTCCCGGATATTGTTCCCTTTGGCCCGGCCAAAGGACAACCGAACCCTCATCCAATGAGGAAGAAAATCCATGTCGGGGATCAGGAAATCGAGCTGCAGGTTCATGTAGGCAATGTCCTTCTCGAACTTGAGAACCGTGATAATATTCCTGCACTGAAAGCCGCGTGCGAATCGATTTTCAAAGACTTTTCTTTCCGTCTTCAGGAAGGCAGGTTTATGAAGACCGAGCCATCGCTTACCGATTATTGCAAGTATGGCCCGAATGCGGACAAGGATGTCATAGGAATGGATGACCCAACGAGCCATTCCAAACCCGTAATCATTCAGGGAATAAAATAACTATGCCGATTGGACGAGTAACCCAGGTAGTTGACTGCCGCGAGGCGATGGGTATGGGTAAAGGAGGGGGAATTGCCCAGAGGGGCACCATCTCCGAATGCCGGTATCCTGACGTTATCGTTGTTGGCATGTCCCCCGGGCGCCGCCATGTCACAAAACCGGTGTGCGATATCACATCGGGACTGAGACAACAGGGCGTCGAATACAGCATCAGTACACTCGTGCTGAATGCCGGAAGCGGCGTACCACCGGATGCACCGAAAATCGCCGGCGGCGTCATTGGTGCATATTTTGGGCTTACCGATAAAGAGATCGTGCAGATAGAGAAACACAAAGTTGCTATCCTTCACCACGGGAATGTACGTTCCCATGTGGTGCACAAGGTCAGATATATTCTGGCGGCCTGTGATGTGAAGGCAGTTGTTGTTTCCCAGTCCCCGATTGATTATGAGGATCTCGCCAAAGAGGGAGTGAAGACTTCTGTGGTGATGCCTCCAGCAGACAAGATCCGTACAAAAGGTACGGTCATGGCTATTGTGAGCGGTGTGACCCGGGGTCAGACCCCGACACGCGAGAAGATGGCGGAAGTCATTTCGTCAGTAATGAAGATTATGAAAAAAAAGGAAAAATTGGAGTGATAAAACAATGGCATACAAACCCCAATATTGTCCAGGCCAGACTCAGATCGCCGACAACAGGCGCAAGCAGCTGGACCCAGCCCACAAGCTTGAAAAGCTTCGTGATGTCACGGATAAGGATATTGTCCTTGTAATGGGACACCGTGCACCAGGTTCAGCATACCCATCGGCACACCCGCCGCTCTCTGAGCAGCAGGAGCCTGCCTGCCCAATCCGCAAGCTCGTAACCCCGACCGACGGCGCAAAGGCCGGCGACCGCGTCCGCTACATCCAGTTTACCGACTCGATGTTCAATGCACCCTGCCAGCCCTACCAGAGATCCTGGCTCGAGGCATACCGCTTCCGCGGCATTGACCCAGGTACCCTGTCCGGACGTCAGATTATCGAATGCCGTGAGAGAGACCTTGAGAAATACGCAAAGGAACTCGTAGGCACTGAACTCTTCGATGCAGCACTCACCGGTATCCGTGGATGCACGGTGCACGGGCACTCCCTCCGTCTCGACGAGAACGGTATGATGTTCGACATGCTCCAGCGCTTTGTCCTCGACAAGAAGTCAGGCGTTGTCAAGTATGTCAAGGACCAGGTCGGTGTACCCCTTGATGCAGAAGTCAAGGTCGGCAAACCCATGGACGCAAAGTGGCTCAAGTCACACACGACCATGTACCACTCACTGGTGGGAACCGGCTTCCGCGACGACCCAGAATACGTTGAATACATCCAGCGCATCCACTCGCTGAGGACCAAATACGGCTTCATGCCAAAGGAGTGATTAAGATGGCTAAAGCAAAAATCGAAAGAACCCAGAAGCTCTTCCTGAAGGCAATGAAGGAGAAGTTTGCAGAGGACCCCCAGGCAAGCCACACCGTGTTCGCCCGTGAAGGTCTCGAGCAGTCCCCAAGAAAGATGGAGTTCCTCAAAGAAGGCCAGAAAGTCGCGATGGACCGCGGCATCTCCAGCTATGACCCCAAGCGCTGCCACTGTGGTGGTATCCCGCTCGGTCAGCGCCAGCTGATGACCTACGAAGTCAGCGGCACTGGTGTCTTTGTTGAAGGCGATGACCTTCACTTCGTCAACAACGCTGCAATGCAGCAGATGTGGGACGACATCCGCAGGACCATCATCGTAGGTCTTGACCTCGCCCACGGAACCCTCCAGAAGCGTCTCGGCAAGGAAGTTACTCCTGAAACCATCAACGAGTACCTCCACGTCTTAAACCACGCGATGCCCGGTGCAGCCGTCGTTCAGGAACACATGGTTGAAACCCACCCGGCACTCACCGAAGACTGTTACGTCAAGGTCTTCACTGGTGACGACGAGATGGCAGACGACCTCGAGCCCCAGTTTGTGCTCAACGTCGACAAGCTCTTCCCGGCAAAGCAGGCAGCCCAGCTCAAGGCAGCTGTTGGCAAGTCCATGTGGCAGGCAGTTCACATCCCCACGACCGTCAGCAGGACGTGCGATGGTGGAACGACCTCCCGCTGGTCTGCAATGCAGATCGGTATGTCCTTTATCGGAGCGTACAAGATGTGCGCCGGTGAAGCAGCAGTCGCTGACCTTGCATTCGCTGCAAAGCACGCTGGTGTTATCCAGATGGCAGACATCCTGCCCGCCCGCCGTGCACGTGGCCCGAACGAGCCAGGTGGCATCAAGTTCGGTCACTTTGCAGATATGATCCAGGGAGACCGCAAGTACCCCAACGACCCCGCCAAGGCAGCCCTTGAGGTTGTCGGTGCAGGAACCATGCTGTTCGACCAGATCTGGCTTGGATCCTACATGTCCGGTGGTGTCGGTTTCACCCAGTATGCAACCGCCGCATACACCGACAACATCCTTGATGACTTCACCTACTACGGTATGGACTACATCAAGGACAAATTCAAGGTCAACTGGAAGAGCCCGTCCGAAAAGGACAAGATCAAGCCAACCCAGGAGATCATTAACGAGATTGCCACTGAAGTTACCCTCTACGGTATGGAACAGTACGAACAGTTCCCGACCATGATGGAAGACCACTTCGGCGGCTCCCAGCGTGCAGGTGTCCTTGCCGCAGCATCAGGTCTTTCCTGTGCAATCGGTACCGCCAACTCCAACGCTGGTCTGAACGGCTGGTACATGTCCATGCTTGCCCACAAGGAAGGCTGGTCACGTCTCGGCTTCTTCGGCTACGACCTTCAGGACCAGTGCGGTTCCGCAAACTCCATGTCCATCCGGCCCGACGAGGGTTGTGTTGGCGAGCTCCGTGGACCAAACTACCCGAACTACGCAATGAACGTCGGTCACCAGGGAGAATATGCCGCAATCGTCGGCAGTGCTCACTATGGCCGCGGCGATGCATGGTCCCTGTCCCCGTTAATGAAGATCACGTTTCGCAGACCCGTCGCTCAAGTTCGACTTTGCCGAGCCACGCCGCGAGTTCGCGAAGGGTGCAATCCGCGAGTTCATGCCCGCTGGAGAGCGCTCACTGATCATACCGGCAAGGTAAGATCAGATCAACCATTTTTTTTATAATTCCCCGTTGTCAGGAATTTATTCATACAGGTTATCCTCTCGGAGAAACGGGTGTAGATATACTGACCGTTCCTGGCAGCCGTTTACCATAGTTCAGGTTGAAATAGTTCAGTCAGGGAAAAATCGGTGTCATTTTTTACTATTCCGGTACATTATCAGGTGCATGGTTTACCTGCGGCAGTACATCACCCTGCATGATAGCTACCACTGCACGTGTTCTGCAATTAATCCGGACTTGATGTGAGGACCACTACCTATGAAATTATCCGACGAACATACAAAATGCTGGCGTAATAAGGAGATCATATATCACCCGATAGGTGTTATCCACTCCGAACACCATGAACAGGAAAATACTCCTATCCAGGGAGTTTTTAACCCGTCCGTAGGATATGTGGAAGTCTTTCCCGAATATGCTGAAGGGTTGCGTGACATTGAATCGTTCACGTACCTTTACCTGCTGTATTATTTTGATCGGGCAACTGATGCCTGTCTCCTTCAGAAACCCTTTCTTGATGGCGAAAAGGAGAGGGGGATCTTTGCGATACGGCATTTCAACCGCCCCAACCCGTTAGGGCTCTCGATTGTCAGGCTCAAAAAGGTGATCGGGAACATTCTGGAAGTGGAAGGTGTCGATGTGCTGGATGGGACACCCCTGATCGATATCAAACCCTATGTCCGTCAGTTTGACCACCGGGATGAGGTGAAAAGCGGCTGGGTTGATGACCAGCATCTTGATGACATCGCGGACTGGAATAGCACGCCAAAGGAACTCAGGAACCGTGGGAGAACAAATAGTTGATTTTTTTGTAATGGCCACGAAGATATCTGAAAACCTGATCTGCGAATGGGACTGCAGGAAAATTACCGGTATTTTCTATAGGATGAATGCCACACAATGGTAGTAACGGACTATGCCTCTCACGATTATATCACCCGGCATCTATACGTATGGCGCGATGCTCATTGCCGGCATCCTCAAAAAAAACGGTTATGAGGTCTCAATCAGGAAGGACCTTCAGGCAGGCACCACCGATACGGTTTTTTTAAGCCTGTATTCTACGCTTCACCTCCTCAATCCTGAAATCCGGTCGTTTGTCAGCAACCACCGTAAGAACGGGGGCACCTGTTACATCGGCGGCCCGGTATCTGCCTATCCGGAAATTGTTCTCGGAGAACTTGATGCCAGTGCCGTAGTCCTTGGTGAAGGGGAGGAAACGGTGGTATCCCTTGCCCGTGACGGAATAACAGAGAAGACAAAAGGTATTGCGTTCAGGTCCGGGAAAACAACGGTGGTGAAGACCACATCACCTCCGGAATCCATTGAACACCCGCTGCCATTCATACCCAAAGATATCAGCACGCAGAGTGTCCGTGGTGCTAATGTCTACATCGAGACTCACCGGGGATGCTCCGGGGCATGCACCTTCTGCCAGGTACCGCGGTTCTTCGGCCACTCAATCCGGAGCCGGGAGATCCCGGCGATTGTTGAAGAGGTGAAGGCATTCAAAAATGCCGGTGCACAGCGTATCTCCATCAGTGGCGGGACAGGATCGCTGTACAAGACACGCGGGGGCGCAGTCAACACGGAAGCTTTTGTTGAGCTGCTCGCAGCACTCGCCAGCGTTATGGGGAGCCGGAACGTATCATCCCCGGATATACGGGTTGACTGCATCAACGATGAGATCCTTGAAGCAATCCGGAAGTACACGATCGGGTGGGTCTTTTTTGGTATCGAATCTGCCAGTGATTCCCTCCTCCGGCAGATGGGAAAAGGAGTGAAAGTGCAGCAGGTGGCTGAAGCCATCGCACGGTGCCGCCAGCATGGCTTAAAAGTTGCCGGGAGTTTTATCGTAGGGTACCCAACCGAGAGTCCAAAAGATTATGAACAGTCCAAGACCTTTATCGCCGAGCAACACCTCGATGACGTCTTTATCAGTATTGCCGAACCGATCCCTTCAACCCCCCTCGCTGCACTCGTTCTCCGCACAGACAAGACAGCAAATCCTGTTTTCATTCCCCATACCGGCGAGTACCCGGACGCTCGGCCTCACGGAGGCTGAAGCCCGGTGTTTCGACCTCACCCTTCATGCGGATATGTATAAACCGGCGCTCCATGTCACCACCGATCAGGTCTTCAACACGTATGTAAAAGAGGTTAAAAAACAGGGGCGGGAGATCAGGGAAGTAACGGAACTTCTCTTCAGATATGCTCAAAGCACAATAACAGATTAAACCTGAAACCCGGGGTGGGGGGATGCCTGCAGAAATCCCGCTGCTCATCCGTCTCAACGGAATAGGAGGGGATATGGGTGTACGTGAACCTGCCCCTGCTCACCGGATTCGTTCTTTTAACCTGTTCAGTCCTTTTTTGTAACCTCGACCGGATCAATATTCGCATCGATCAGGCAGTCAAATGATACTGTGCTCAGCCACCCGGCTTTTTCAAACATATGCATAAAACAAACGCCGATAACAGCCGCATTGGAATGTTTGTCAAGAACTGCTTTCACCTGCTCCGCCTTGACCGGAACATTCGGCATGGAGAGCCCGCCCATGACAACAACTGCCTTGGGTTTCAGGATAACCGTGCCGGCATGTGCCTGCATGCCGACATCATCAACATGGCTGACCATCTTTGCCTTGCCCTCATTGACGAACGGGACAAAAACCTGCTCCAGTTCAAGCGAGCGGAGCGCAAACCCAAGCAGTTCAACAAACGGCGTACAGGTGCCCGGGACACCGTAATACACGATCTGGTCGCCTTTTTTTAAGCCTTTTGCCTCAACAAATTCCTTGAACGGGCGCAGGATGCCCGGGACACCGTGGAAGACTTCCTTTGTGGCCATGATAGATCAACAGTTATAGGCAAAGATGATAAAATTGCTGATTCCTGGTGGATTGACTCAGGCAGTTGTACTGAACAGGAGATTCCGGCCAGATTTTTTAGAAGGCATTCCATCAGTGATTAAAACCAGATGCTGCTGCACTGGCCTGACTCCCCGCAGGTATCCGTATCGGCACGCCGTTTGTTGACAGTGAGCAGTCCGGAAAAGTCCAGATGATTATCCTGCCGGTATCCATACATTTATCCCATTATGCGCATATGAGTAATAATCGAAGGTTAGACCATGAAAGTATGTATTACCGCACAAGGTGCAACACTTGAATCGCCGTTAGAGGACAGGTTTGGGCGTGCACCGTATTTTATCATTGTTGAGAGCGAGAACGGATCCTTTGAAGCGATCCAGAACCCGTATGCCAATGGTGCGGGAGGTGTGGGCCCCAAAGCCGCCCAGATACTTATTGCACATGATGTGAAGGCATTGATCAGCGGACAGGTTGGGGGAAACGCACGTGAGGTCCTCGTTGCCGCAGGGATTGCGATGTACACCTACCGTGCCGGTGGATCGGTAAAGGATGCATTTGAGCAGTTCACAAAAAATACGCTTGAACGTTCATAAAATGAGGCAGCAGGACGTATAAATGGGAGATATCTCCTGATGACAAATAGAGCGCGGGACGTACGATGAGACTTGCAATTGCCAGCGGAAAAGGTGGCACCGGTAAGAGTATGGTAGCCGCAAATCTTGCCTACACGCTCTCCCGGACTGAACCCGTCACCCTTGTTGACTGCGATGTGGAGGAGCCCAATCTTCATCTTTTCTTCCCGTCGGCTGCCACAACTACGGACGTGACGGTACCGGTACCTGTTATTGATGAAACCGCCTGCGATCACTGCGGGCGGTGCGGGGAGTTCTGCCAGTACGGCGCTCTTACGGTGCTAGCCGATCGGGTCCTTTTCTTTTCCGAGCTCTGCCACTCCTGCGGGGGATGCACACTGGTCTGCCCGAAAGGCGCGATCCACGAAAAGCCAAAACGGATTGGAACACTCGCCATCTCAACCCCGCTGCCCAATCTGAAACTGATCTCCGGCATGCTTGACACAGGGAACCCTCATGCGGTGCCGGTTATCAGGCAGGCAAAAGAGCGGGCAGCAGAAGATCCGCTGGTGATATACGATACGGCACCGGGCACGTCATGCCCGGTTGTCGAGACACTCGATGGATGTGATGCCTGCATCCTTGTCACGGAATCAACCCCGTTTGGCCTGCACGACCTGCAGCTTGCCGTCGATGTGGCCGCCCGCCTGGGTGTTCCCGCCGGCATCGTCATCAACCGGAGCGATGGAAAAGACCAGTCAACCATCATGTTCTGCACCGACCATGACCTTGAAATTGTGATGACCATTCCCTTTGACCGTGAAATTGCCGCCATCCAGAGCAGGGGCGATCTCCTCTGCCGGGTGCAGCCGGAATGGCAGAAAGCCTTTGCCGCCCTTTTTGTTAAATGCAGCACACTTGCCGGGGTGAATCTATGATCCGGCTTGCAGTTATCAGCGGCAAGGGCGGGACGGGAAAGACGATGATCACCGCGGCACTTTCCCAGCTGCTCACGGGAAAACTTGTGCTTGCAGACTGTGATGTGGATGCGGCGAACCTTGAGCTCCTCCTGAGCCCACGACTTATCCGGACAGAGCCGTTCATGGGGATGAAAACTGCGGTTATCGATCCTGCCCTCTGTACGCAGTGCGGGGAATGCGAGTCGCATTGCCGGTTCAGTGCGATTGAACGTGACGGGGATGCATACACCGGTGAATCCGCTTCGCTGCGAAGGGTGTGCCGTATGCACCTGTGTATGCCCCGCCGACGCAGTCACAATGCAGCCGCGACAGACCGGTGAGGTCATCTATTCAGAAACAGAGCGGGGACACCTCGTGCATGCCCGGCTTGTGCCCGGCGCGGGCAACTCCGGACTGCTCGTCCACGAGGTAAAAAAGACTGCACTCAAATATGACGGGGACTGTGATCTCTTCCTCATTGACGGTCCCCCGGGAACCGGGTGTCCGCTTATCTCAACGATCAGCGGTGTGGATATGGTGCTGATCGTCACTGAACCAAGCGTCTCAGGGCTCCATGATCTCAAACGGGTAGTTGCTGTCTGCCGCCAGTTCAGGCCACGGATCCTTGTTGCAGTCAACCGCTTCGATCTGGAACCATCTCTCACGGAAACAATAGAGCACTGGTGCAGTGAAGAGAACATTCCTGTAATCGGGAAGATTCCCTTTGACCCCGTAGTTATTGAATCAGTCAGGAATGGCGTTCCCGTCACTCGTGCGGGTACATCTCCGGCAGCACAAGCCATTCAAACGCTTGCATCCCATCTTGAACAGGAGTTGATGTCCTATCGGGATCAGCGGCGATGAGGGAGGATTCTGCCGGCGGCGGGGACGACCCCGGATGAACCGTACGATTGATGGCGTCTCATCTGCACGGTGCTATGCCCCACAGTGCAGCCCGAACAACAACGATGAGATTGTTTCGCTGCTGCCCGAAGAACTGGCAGTCCTGGACCTGGTCGACCTTCAGGGTCTTGAGCAGGAGCAGGCAGCTGCAGTTCTCGGGGTTTCCCGCAAGACCATCTGGAGGGACATTCATGATGTACGTCGTAAGATCGCGGATGCATTAGTACATGGCAAAGCCCTTGAGATTGGAGGATGCCTGCGCAGGCAACAGGGATCTGCCCAAAAATGTCTGGCATATCAACAGTGCCGAACTGACTGCCAGCCCTCCTGACCTGCTGAATGATGATCCTGCTGTCAAATAATCGCGTTGAAGTGAAAACAAGAGGATAACGGTGATGATTTTTCTTCTGGTATTCGGGCAAACCACGGAGCATCCGTGATGGCTCCACGGCACATCTTCGGTCCCGTCCTCTCCCGCAGGCTCGGGTTATCGCTTGGCGTTGACCTTATCCCCTTCAAGACCTGTTCGTATGACTGCGTCTATTGCGAATGTGGAGCCACTACGGATAAAACCATCACGCGGCAGGACTTTTTTCCCGCTGAAGACGTGATCAACTGAACTCCGCCACGTTCTTGCATCCCATCCCCACCTCGATTCAATCACGCTTGCCGGTTCCGGTGAACCGACGCTCTCCCGGTCGCTTGGGCCGGTGATTCAATGGGTGAAACGCGAGTTACCCGGAATATACCCTGAGTGTCCTCACGAACGGGAGTCTCATGACCGACAGGGATGTGCGCGAGGAACTGGCATCGTGCAGACCGGGTCATACCAACCCTGACATCAGTATCCCAGGAAACCTTTGAGCGCATCCACCGTCCCCACCCTTCGCTCAGGATAGAGGCGATTGTCGAGGGGATGGTGCAGTTTCGGGAGATGTTTTCCGGTGCTCTCTGGCTTGAAGTGTTCGTCATCCCCGGGCTGAATACCACCACAGAGGAACTGGCCGGCCTGAAAGGGGCGATCAACCGGATCAAACCGGATCGCGTCCAGCTGAATACTCTTGACCGGCCTGCCGCAGAGGGCTGGGTTGTGGCCGCAACAGACGCCGAACTGGAACGGGTCGGTGCAGTGCTGGGACAGATCAGGCATCGAAATTGTCGGCCGGAACCATTCCCGTTTCACCGGTAACAAAAGCGAACACGGAGGCATGCGATCTGATCCGTGCAACTCTCTGCCGAAGACCTTCAACCGTTGAAGACCTCGTCCGGACCACCGGCCTGAGCGGCGGTGAAGTGGCAAAAATCCTTGGAGTGCTTGAACGGGCAGGTTCGGTCACTTCCCAGCGGGGCACCCGGGGAGTTTTTTATGCAATCTTACCGGATACTATGATCGATGGAGATACCTGAATGGATGTAACGATTCTTGTGGACAACACCGCACTTTTCGACCGTTATTTTATCGCAGAGCACGGGTTTTCCGCGTATATCGAAGCTGAAGGGTGCAGGGTATTGTTCGATACCGGCTACTCCGATGCGGTTCTCAAAAATGCGCAGAAAATGAAGATCGACCTTCTTGATCTTGATTATATCGTCCTCTCACACGGGCACTCCGATCATACCGGGGGACTCTATCACATTATCCAGTTTTTCATGGAAGCAATCCTTGAAGATACCGCATGCCGCCTTCCCCGACTCATCGCGCACCCCTGCTGTTTTTACCCCCGGCCAAAACCGCCCCAGCCCGACATCGGGGCTGTCCTCACCGCGGATGAGGTGCAGAGGATCATGCCACTTGAGCTGTCAAAAGATCCCGTCAGTCTCACACCGGATTTATTCTTCCTTGGCGAGATTGAACGGAAGTTCTCCTTTGAAACGACCCTTCCCGGACCACGGCGCATCGTGATGCCGGATGGAAGCGTCACAGGAGGATCTGACTGATCGATGACACCGCCCTCGCTTACCGCAGCCGCGAAGGGCTTGTGGTCCTCACCGGATGCGCCCATGCAGGGATCTGCAACACCGTGGAGTACGCGAAAAAAATCTGCGGGGAGAACAGGGTGTACGATATCATTGGCGGGCTCCATCTCCGGGGGGCTGGCCCGCAGCTCGACGGGACCCTTGCGTACCTGAAAAACCAGAACCTTGCCGCACTTCATGCATGTCATTGCACTGCACTCCCGGCAAAGGTCGCCCTGGCACACGTCGCCCCGCTCCGGGAAACCGGCGTTGGGTTGCGACTCGAGTACAGGAACCGGTAAAATCGGGAGGAAACACCATAACTGGTAATCACGGAGGTTTTCCCTGCATCACGTACCAGTCATTTCGACAGGGGGTAAGCAACTCCTATTCCAGCCATACCACTGGCCGATGGTGAAGGGACCATCAACAATTATTTTGGCAAAACCTCATATTTTGCGCCAGGGAATATCGATATCACTAGGAGGGGATGGGCGCAGGTATTCGTAGAAACGGGAATAGAAACGATACAGATCAATGCAGGGAAACGGGATATATTCATCGAGTAACGCATTGAAGACTTTAGTCCATACAAACTGAATTAAAACACATATGAGTAATAATTTATACTGTGTTTTAGTAATTAACATTCATGAAAAGTAACTATCTGCTTTTTCTGACAGGACTTCTGGTCCTTGGAATCATTCTGGTGTGTGGGTGCACATCACCCCAGACGTACCGACACCTGCAGGATTTGCGGGTGTCCCGGTAACGACAACTGCACCCGCAGCCATTACAGGTGAAAAGATTCCGGTCAAGGTATTCCTTGCCGGGAGCCTCAACAGTGACCTTTTGAAAAACTCAAGGCCAAGTTCGAGGAGAAATATCCCAACACGGAAGTGCAGCTCGAACCAGCGGGAAGCGTTGACGTGATCAAGAAAGTTACCGAGACCAAAAAACCAGCTGATGTCGTGGCATCTGCGGATTATGCACTTATTCCCAAGAACATGATACCCAACGATGCGGACTGGTATCTTACCTTTGCCAAGAACTCGATGGTGCTCACGGTACACCAACAAGAGCAAGTATGCAGATCAGATAACAGCAGACAACTGGTACACGATCTTTGAGAAAAATGATGTACGGTGGGCTTTCAGCGACCCGAACTCGGATCCCTGTGGCTATCGCACGCCCGATGGTGATCAAGCTTGCAGAGGCCCAGTATGGAGACAATACCATTTTCAAAACCCTGATTGCGGATCACAGCGGGATTACTGCATCTCAGTAACGGCACCCTGTGGACAATCGACGCGCACCAACCCCTCGCCCGATGGCACAACCCTTACTATCAGGCCAAAGAGCGTTGAACTTGTCCAGATGCTCCAGGCAGGCGGCATAGACTACGCATGGGAATACCACAGCGTTGCAGTCCAGAACAACCTGAACTTCGTCGAACTTCCCGAGGCAGATAGACCTGTCAGCGGTGCAATGTATGCCAATAATTACAAGACCGTGCGCACAGAAGCGCTCGCAGGAAATAGCACGACCTATTATACCGGCTGCTCTGATTGTGTACGGCGTCACGGTGCCAAAGATTGCCGAACACCCCGATATGGGGATTGCATTTGTCCAGATGCTGATCGGCCCTGACGGCCAGGCTATTCTCACTGCTGACGGACAGCCCCCGGTTGTCCTGCCGTGGATTTGGCAATGTCCCGGCTTCCCTTGTCCCGCTCGTGAGCATGTAAACCTGATTAACTCCTTTTTTCTTTTATGAAAGGAAACTAATGAAAAAAACCAAAAGAGATCTACTTCAAGCCATATATCCTCCCATTCGATAACTGTGCAAACGCGAGATGCGAACCGTTGATCCACCCTAATATAACCACTATGGTGGATACCCGCGAAGATCCTGTACAGACTGAAGGATACATCATATAACACAAGACGAACAAATGGCAGACACAAGTGGAAAAAGGCGCTGGTGGGAGATATCGGGACATTTCAGGCAGCTTGACTGGTGCCTGATATGTTTTTCAATTATCGGGGGCATGCTTGTGCTCCTTCCCCTCCTTGCGCTCATTAACATCACTCTCGGTCAGATTGAGGACATTCCCTATCTTATCGAAATTGCAACACAGAAACAGGTCAATCGACTCAATTTTGCTCACATTCGGTGCCGTGCTCATTACAGTTATCATCCTCTTAATTCTTCGGGACACCCCTTGCCTACGTTCTTGCCCGTACCCAGTCGCGTGTCAACCAGGTAGTAGAGAGCCTGATCGATCTCCCTCCGCGTCCTTCCCCATACAGTGGCCGGCCGTATGAGCTCACATCCTCTTCATGCAGCGGGGGAAAAATGATCTGGTGCCCCGTTGAAGAGCATGGGGATTGTATTTGAGGATGCCCTCCCGGGAATAGTGGTTGCCATGCTGTTTGTCGCCACGCCGTTTTATGTGAACAGTGTGAGGGAAGGGTTCCAGAAAGTCCCGGTCCACCTCGAGAACGTGGCACGGACTCTGGGCGCCACGCGGTTCCGGGCATTCATCCTCATCGTCATCCCCAGTTCCGTGCGGCAAATCCTCAACGGCTGTATCCTTGACATGGGGGCGCGCCATCAGCGAGTTTGCTGCAGTGATCATGATTGCCGATCATCCGATGGTTATCTCCACACTGATCGATTACAAATTCACCACGGGGGGCTTGCGCGAGAAGCAGTGCGGTCGCATTCGTTGATGATCGCTGCCTGTTTCTTGGTCTTTATTGTATTACGAACCATAACGCGATATCTGGGGAGGTACGATGATCGAGTTTGACCATGTTTCGATCACCCTGGGGGATTTCCTGCTCGATTCCGTTTCGCTCTCTATCAGGGACAGCGATTACTATTTCATCATGGGCCCGTCAGGTGCAGGCAAGACGATTATTCTCGAAGCCATTTCCTGGCTCTTTCCGGTACCGGATAGTGGGTGGATACGACAGAATGGTCAGGATACAAATGACATTCCCCCCGAAAAACGCAGGCATTGGCCTTGTGTACCAGGACTACTCACTTTTCCCCATATGACGGTCGAGAAGAACATCGCATTTGGCATGCGGATGCGCCACCTGCCAAAATCCGAAACCGCCGGGCAGGTTGCGAAGCTGATGAAACAGTTTGAAATTACCCCTCTCGCCCAACGGGCACCACTTACCCTGAGCGGGGGTGAGCAACAGCGTGTCGCAATTGCACGGGCACTTGCAATCGATCCGGAGCTGCTCCTGCTCGATGAACCACTTTCTGCCCTCGATCCCATCACTCGGGAACATTTTATTGATATACTCCGTTCACTCCACCAGGATGAGGGTCTTACCATTGTACAAGTTACCCATGATCGCCGGGATGCGGCAAACCTTGGCACCCGGATGGCTATGATTATCGATGGCCAGCTTGTCCAGGAAGACCGGGTGGAAACCATATTTTCTTCGCCTTGCCGGGAGCGCGTTGCCCGGTTTATCGGTTTTGAGTACATCCTGAAAGGAACGGTTGTTTCGTGCGATAACGGGCTCTGCGTCGTTAATATCGGAGGGAAACTGGTATCTGTTGTAACGGATGCAAAAAAAGGAGATAACGTTTCCCTCTGCATCCGGGCCGATGATATCACCGTACTCAAAAGTGATGTGGGGATGACCAGCGCACGGAACACTTTTGAAGGCATCATTGCCAGGAAAGACGTGGCGGGCTCACTGGTGACTATCGCCGTTGACATCGGGGTTAAAATAACTGCAGTCGTCACCGGTAAAGTCGGCTGAAGAAATGGCGCTTGATACCGGTACTCGTGTGAGGATATCGTTCAAAGCAACTGCGATCCATGTCGCTACAGGAAACCGTTATCCGATCTACGTTCTTTAGACAATCCTGTATGTGCTACGCCTTGAGTGCCCAAATGGTAACTTTACAGCGCCGAAGGGCACCCTCCTTCCCATATCGCAGCATATTTCTTCCGTAAATTCACAAGTTACTTTAATAATCCTGATATCAGGAGAAAAGACCATGGGAGACGCTATTAAACTGGGAATCATCATCTGTGACCGGTACCGGACCTGTGCCGGAGGCAAGTGCCTGCGGGCACTGCACAACCGGGAAGGTGCATTCGAGCGATACAAAGGAAAGGACGTTGAACTGGTCGGGTTTGCCACCTGCAACGGGTGCCCCGGCGGAAATGTCGAGTACGTCCCGCAGGAGATGAAGAACAATGGCGCGGAGGTCATCCACCTTGCCACCGGCCTGATTGTCGGTTATCCTCCCTGCCCCCGGATTACCTATTTTTCCCGGTTTATTAAAGAAAAATACGGGATGGACGTGGTTTTCGGAACGCACCCGATCCCCCAGAAATATTATACAACTCACCAGAAACTCGGCTCGTGGGATTCGAATACGTGGAAAGAACTAATCGCCCCGACACTCGCGGACGAAAAGACCCGGCTTGCGTATGATTAGTTAAGTTCGTAGTATCACCCCCGGTATCTACATAATCCTACCTTTCTGATGGGATTGCCCGAACCAAAGTGTTTAAGCATTTATGCGCATATGAGTAATTATGGTACCTGAAGCGGTGCCGGGAGAATATCAATGCCAGGATTGAACGGAACGGGACCACAGGGAAATGGTCCGATGAGCGGCCGGGGATTTGGCAGGTGCCGCATGGCTCCTGCACCGGTACAGGAACCTGCAATCGCAGGACAGCCAGTTCAGGATGAGAATGGATCCGCGATATCGCAGGGTCCCATGCAGAATATTCCGGTCTACGGCCGTGGGCGCGGGGGGATCCCCTGCGGGTGCGGGCGGGGCTTCGGATTCGGTGGCCAAAGGCGCAACCAGAGATAAGAATTCAATATTTTTGGAGGTTTTATAATGAAAGTTGCAATTGCAAAAGAGGGAGATATGGTATCCGAGCATTTCGGCCACTGTACTGAATATGCAGTGTTTGTTATCGAAAATTCAAAGATCGTCTCACAGGAAATTCTCGAGAGCCCCGGGCACGAGCCGGGAAAATTGCCGCCATTCCTTGCCGGGCATAAGGTTACGCACGTCCTTGCAGGCGGGATGGGCCCCCGGGCAGTTGACCTGTTCTGCGAGAATAATATCGAGGTATTTCTTGGAGTACGGGGCCCAATCGAGTCTGTCATCAGGGATTTCATCGCCGGAAAAATTGCACAGGGTGAAAGCAGCTGTACCCACGGCGAAGAAGGGCACGAAGGGTGCAACCACTAACCCCGTGAATTATGGGTACATTTCTGAAGAATGAATGATCACCACCCTGTTCCCGGGGATATAAGACCGTGCATCCGGGCCATCGCTCGAATGAGGCCTCTCAACGGGTAATTTGCGATACGGATAATCATGACACTACAAACTGATACGCACCCGGAGACGAAGGGTACATCCCCAGCCCCAAAAGGGTTGCCACCGAAAGCAAAGATCGATGTGAAACACGTGATCCTTGTATTGAGCGGCAAAGGGGGCGTGGGCAAATCCACCGTTTCTGTTAATCTTGCTTATGCGCTCTCTGCACATGGCAGGAATGTCGGGCTGCTCGATCTCGATATCCATGGACCTGATATCCCAAAGATGCTGGGTATCGAAGATCAGCGACCTGCGGTTCTTGAAAAAATCATTGAGCCGGTTCACGTGACCGGGACGCTCGCGGTTATGTCGATGGCGTTTTTGCTTCCGGATACGAGTTCTCCGGTCGTCTGGCGAGGGCCCATGAAGATGAACGCAATCAGGCAGTTCCTTTCTGATGTGAACTGGGGGACGCTTGATTACCTGATCGTCGACCTCCCTCCGGGTACCGGGGATGAGGCACTCTCCATTATTCAGCTCGCACCAAATGTCCAAGGCGCCGTTATCGTTACCACGCCCCAGGACGTCGCAGTGCTCGATGCGGTGAAGGCAGTAAAATTCATCGAAAAACTGGATCTGCCGGTCATCGGGATCATCGAGAACATGAGCGGGATGATATGCCCCCACTGCGGCGGTGCCGTCAACCTGTTTGGCAGGGGTGGCGGAAGGAAAGCGGCAGAGGAACTGGGTGTTCCCTATCTTGGCGCTATCCCGCTCGATCCGGAGATGGTAAAAGCCGGAGATGAGGGACGCCCGTACATCCTCCGCCATGCAGATACACCTACATGGAAAGCGGTACACGACGTGATGGAAAACCTGGCAAAACTGGTCGAATCCCCGTAGGATTCTCTATTTTTTGCCATTAAAAAAATCACGGAACGCACAAGCATGAAAAAATATCCCGGAGTCCCGGAACTGCTCGAGCAGTACATGTTCGATACGAGAAGAACTGAACGATGGGTTACGGTACACGAACTCCGGGATCAGTTCGGCCTGACACGCTACCAGTGCAACACGGTATCCGGGTTCCTGCGCCGGCTGGAACACGGGCCGTTTGGCCAGTTTCCGTTTATTGTTGCCAAGATCGAACGGACGGAAGGGAAAAATCCTTCCGATCCGAAAAAATGCCGGTATCTCCTGAAACGGCGGCAATATGCTTCTGCGCAAAGAGAGCAGACAGGATATTCTGTAATTGCGGAGGGGACACGGTAAATGCTGATGATGGACTCTGTCAGCGATTATTTTTGCTCGTACTAAAAAGGTATCCGCTCCACACCACCAGCCAAAGCACCAGAAATGTTAAGGGAAATAATCATGGCACGCAACAGAGAGATCCCCGAACTCGTTGAGCAATACATGGATCACTGCGGGGGGATAGAACAATGGATTACCGTACAGGAATTCCGCACCTATTTTCATCTGGATGAAGTGTCTGCGCCTGCAATATCCGGATTCCTGCGCCGGATCTATTATAGTCCGTTTGGTTCCTGCCCGTACCGGGTAGAAAGAGTTGAAAAAATCATGGTGACCACCCCGCAACGCAGGTGTATCAACCGATACCTGGTAAAAAAGCGACCGAACGCACGCGGAAAACCTGGCGGGGACATGGCACCATGATTGCCATACCGGCGTCAGTGGTTCATATAATTCCGGTTGCAATCCGATAAGAACGATCGTCTGCAAAAAAACTCCAAGAACCAAATCTGGTTTCCCAAGAGTATCCTGAAGGGGCTGTCCCGTAGTATCGTCAGTTTCGAGTTTAACTTTTTTTTAGTTTTATGTAACTAACGTAAGGATTTTATTAAAAAAAGTAATACTAAATCGAAATGTTAAGAATTTAAATAATATCTGGTATTAACTAATTTTCTATGAATCTGAAAAAAACGGATATAATTTTGATATTGGTAGTAAGCATTTTTGCAGCACTGGTAATCATTGCCGGATGTACAAGCAGCACCAACACCCCGCAAAATCCTGGCTCTGCTGCAACATCTCCAGAGCCGGTATCAGTATCGTTAACTGATGGCTATGGGAGGGTAGTTTCCATTCCGGCAAACCCTGACCGTATTGTCTGTTCCGGTGCCGGGTGCCTGCGATACGTCTGCTATCTCGGGGCGCAGGATAAAATTGTCGGAGTCGACAGCATAGAAAAAACCAAACAAGCCATAGAAGGAAGAGCATACGCACTGGCAAACCCGCAGTTTGCTTCACTCCCCCTCATTGGAGAATACCGGGGCAAGGATGATCCCGAAAAGATCATCGGCATCAGCCCGCAGGTAATTTTCAAGACCGCCACTTTAACCGAACAACCGGCAAGTGCCATCGCTGCTGCAGACACCCTTCAGAACAAAACCGCCATCCCTGTAGTAGAGATGCCGTACGGAGACCTTGCAACTGACGACGGGAAGGAGCAGGCATATAGCACAATCCGTATGATGGGCACTATCACCGGCTACAAGTGCCCGGGCAGAAGAGCTGCTCGCATATATTGATGCAACCGTTGCAGACCTGAAAAAACGCACGCAGGATATCCCGGAATCCGAGCGGAAGACTGCATATGTCGGTGGCGTTTCCTATGCCGGTCCCCACGGGATTATCTCCACCGAACCTGCGTATCCCCCGTTTGCCATGGTGAATGTCAAAAACAGTGCAGGGCAGGCAGGTTTACAGCACGCGGACATCTCAAAGGAGACCCTTGTCAGCGCAGACCCGGAGTTTATTTTTATCGATGTCGGGACCATGCAACTACCCGATGGCGGGGCAATTACCGAACTTTCGACAAATCCTGCGTTTTCCAGCCTGTCAGCGGTGAAGAACGGGAAAGTGTACGGTATCCTGCCCTATAATTTCTACTCGACTAACTACGAATCCGTTCTTGCAGATGCCTATTTCGTAGGAAAAACCGTGTATCCCGATCGCTTCGCAGACATTGATCCACAGGTCAAAGCTGACGAGATCTACACGGAGTTTGTCGGTAAGCCGGTCTTTGCAACCCTCAATGCAAACTACAATAATACGGGATTTCGGCAAATAAACGTCTGATAACGGCAGTACACCATGCACACCAAAGAGGGAAAGATCCCCCGCGATTACCTGGACTATACCCACCGGAAACTGGTCTGGATACTTGCTGGTATCGTGATCGTGTTTATCCTCTTTATCTTTGCAATCTCGGTCGGGGCAGTTGCCATCCCCCCGATCGAAGTGCTCCAGACCCTGCTTGGATCCAGCACATCAGTGGTATGGACCCGTATTATCTGGAATATACGGTTACCCCAGGCCATCGCGGCGATTGTAGCAGGTATCGGGCTTGCAGTGGCAGGTGTCGCGATGCAATCCATCCTGAGAAACCCGTTAGCCTCGCCGTTCACGCTCGGTATATCCAGTGCCGGGGCATTTGGGGCGGCGGTTTCAATCATTGTGCTGGGTACCGGCAGGATCCAGTCCACGGTGGCAAACCCGGTATCGATCTCCAACCCGTACCTGACCACATTTGTTGCATTCCTCTTCTGCATGCTTGCAACTGCCGTCATTCTCATTATCTCCCACCTCAAAGGGGCGTCTCCGGAGGTTATGGTGCTGACAGGAGTCGCACTCTCGTCTCTCTTCTCTGCCGGAGTGATGTTCCTTCAGTATTTCTCCAGCGATACCCAACTTGCAGCGGTTGTCTTCTGGACGTTCGGGGACGTTGGTCGTGCAACATGGGACACATTACCGTTCATGGCGCTGGTGGTTGCCGGCTCGACCATCTATTTCCTCCTCAACCGCTGGGATTACAATGCAATCGATGCCGGTGATGAAACCGCACAGGGGCTTGGGGTCAATGTCGCCCGCGTCCGTCTCGTTGGAATGACCGTTGCAGCACTGGTCTCGGCAGTTATTGTCGCGCTGCTCGGGATCATTGGATTTGTCGGCCTCGTCTGCCCGCATATGGTCAGGAGAATAGTCGGGGACGACCAGCGGTACCTGATCCCCGGCTCGGCAGTGGCAGGTGCTATCCTCCTGCTTGCATCAGATACCGTTGCACGGATTATCGTGGCACCATATATTCTGCCTGTCGCCGTGTTGACGGCATTCATGGGAGCGCCCGTATTCATCTACCTGCTGTTCAGGGGGTATAAACGATGATGTTATCGGTAAACGAACTGAAATTTATGTACAGGAACAAAAGCGTCCTCCGCGAGATCGGCTTTTCGATCGAACGCGGGACAGGTAGTTGCCGTGCTCGGCCCAAACGGGGTCGGGAAGACGACCCTGTTAAAGTGCCTCAACCGGATCCTTAAAGTCCGTCAGGGAACCGTGTTCCTTGATGAGGAGAACCTGCTGGATCTCAGCACCATGGACATTGCACGACGGGTCGGCTACGTACCACAGCGGGTGGAGACCGGGCGCTTAACCGCATTCGATGCCGTCCTGCTTGGCCGACGCCCGCATATCGGCTGGGATGTCACGTTCCGCGATCTCGCCATAGTGGACGCCGTTTTGAAAAAACTTGGCATGGAATCCCTGCGCCTTGTCTATCTCGATGAGATGAGCGGTGGCGAACTCCAGAAAGTCGCCATCGCCCGGGCGCTCGTGCAGGAGCCCAAAGTCCTGCTCCTCGATGAACCAACCAGCAATCTTGATTTAAAAAATCAGGTCGATATCCTTACGACCATCCGTGAGATTGTCAGGGACCATAAGATCGCGGCTATCATGACCATGCATGACTTAAACCAGGCCCTGCGGTTTGCGGACACATTCATTTTCATAAAAAACGGAACCGTATACAGGCACGGCGGCAATGATATCGTTACCCCTGCCGTCATCGAAGAGGTGTACGGCCTTCCCGTTATGATCGGAGAACTTGGCGGCGCCCGGTGCGTCATCCCTGGCACATGCAAAATTGTTTAGGAGACAAAAAAAACCATGCACACCCATAACCAAACACCCCAGCCAGTAACATTTGAAGACTGCGTACGGTTCCACGGCCATTCCTGCCCGGGCCTCGCCTCGGGTTACCGTGCAGCAACCGCTGCAATGGAAGCCCTTGGAGTCACCCGCCCGGAAGATGAGGATCTTTTCGCCATCTGTGAAACCGATGCCTGCGGTGTTGACGCGATCCAGGTCATTGCCGGGACAACGGCCGGCAAGGGCAATCTTGTCATATACGATTATGGCAAGCACGCATTTACGTTCTACAACCGGAAAGACGGGAAAGCGGTAAGGATCACCTTCCACCGCAACGAGGCCACAGAAACCGGCGATTTTGCGGTACTGCGGTCGAGGGTCTTCTCGGGAAAAGCAACGGAACAGGAAGAGGAGCAGTTCAACAAGCTGAAACAGAAGGCAACCATCGATCTGCTCCATGCACCGGCTGATACGATCATGAACGTTGAGAGGATCACGATGGACGCTCCGAAGAAAGCCCGGATATTTGCATCGGTCACCTGTGAATGCTGCGGTGAGTCAGTCGCAGATGCAAAAACCCGCACGATTGACGGGAGGTGCGTCTGTATCCCGTGCGCAGAAGGCACGCACCTTGCGAAGAAAAAATAAAGGATTACTCTGGAATATGGATGTTGATAGCATGATTTTTACCCTACGGCCGATTGGTCACGTACGGTCTCCCTATAAAGAGCAGAAGGACGCACCCCGGCAGGGTCGGTTGTCGGATACGGTTTCGGAGATCGTGATCGATGAACAGTATCTTCCCGGGCTTGACGACGTTGAGAAGAATGCAAACCTGATCATCCTTTCATGGTTTGACCGGGCAGACCGGACCATGCTCCGGGCGACGCCCCCGCATAACCCTGTTGAACACGGGGTATTTGCAACCCGGTCACCTAACCGTCCCAACCCGGTGGCATTCTCGGTTGTCGACCTGCTCAGCCTGGACGGGAATGTTCTTCGTGTCAGGGGGCTTGATGCCCTCGACGGGACACCCGTAGTGGATATCAAACCGTATTCACCGGATATCGATTGCGTGAAAAAACTGGCAGAAAAGAAAGCGTAAATAAGGACTGCGGGAAGCAGATTTATCCGAGAAATCACTCTTTATGGATCCACGGATACCTCACGGGTAATCTGCCGGGTCCTGGTCATACTTCTTCTTTTTTTTCCAGCCCGGGACAATACCTATATTCACCTTGATGTATGATCCTGTTTCTGGATTATGCAGTCAGATATACCGGGCGGTGAGCGCGGACTAAAACGAGAGATCGGTCTCTTTGGTGCCACGGCACTCGGTATAGGGGCAATCATCGGCTCCGGCATTTTCATCGTGACCGGTATCGTTGCCGGTATCACCGGCCCTGCAATGATCGTTTCGGTTGTCATTGCCGGTATCATAGCCGTCTTCTCGGCAATGAGCGTAGCCGAACTGGGTGTATACCTCCCAGAAGAGGGCGGGACTTATGCGTATGCTCAAAAACTCATCTCCCCCTTTGCCGGATTCATTGCCGGCTGGATATGGATCTTCTCCAACATCTTTGTCGGGGCTGCGGTCTCGCTGGGATTTGCCTATTATTTTGTCACTATTTTCCCTGCGGTCCCGGTAAAAATTATCGCCCTCGTAATCTGCAGTATATTCATCTTCATCAATTACATCGGGCTCAAAGAATCAGTCCTTTTCAACAATATCCTTGTCACCGCAAAAGTCCTGATCCTCATGTTCTTCGTGGCATTCGGGCTGGGATTTCTCCGCCCGGGCAACTTCACCCCCTTTGCGACCGGCGGATCGATGGGTATCCTCAGCGGTGCGGCCCTCATCTTTTTTGCGTACACCGGGTTTGCCCGGGTCACCCTCATGGCAGAAGAAGTTAAAGACCCAAAAAAAACCCTGCCCCGTTCGATCTATCTCGCTCTTGGAATTTCTACCGTTATCTACCTGCTCGTGAGCATTGTCGCTATCGGTATTGCAGGCGCCCCGGCTCTTGCGCAATCCGGCTCTCCTCTTGCCAATGCCATCGGAAGTACAGGTAGTTCCGGGGCAGTTCTCCTGATCTCACTGGGGGCGATGATTGCAACTGCAAGCGTGCTCCTGACCACCATCATGGGGATATCCCGCATCGTCTTTTCCATGGCCCGCAACCAGGATCTTCCGGCCCTGTTTGACAGGATCCATCCCCGGTTCAGGACGCCCCATTACGCTATCGCCGTCACCGGAGCCTGCATGATCGCAGCCCTCCTTCTTGCGGACCTTACGCTGGTCGTTTCGGTCAGCACGTTTGCGATGCTGATATTCTACCTGATCGCCAACATCGCCGCACTCCGGTTGCCTCCTGAGCACCGCCAGTATCCGTCATGGATTCCGGCAACAGGAGTGCTGAGCTGTATCGGGCTTATTGTATTCCTCAGCCCGGTTTCATGGGTTATCGGGTGTATCGGGCTCCTGATTGGCGGGTCGTGGTTCTTTTTCCGCAGGAAGTCGATTTCATAACCGGTCCCTGTATTTTCCATCGGGTTTATTAATCCGGACACCTTGAGAGGATCGTAAGGAATTCGCATGAAACGCTTCACGGTCAATTCGATTATCGATATCGGCTGCCTGGTCACGTTCATCCCGTCACTTATCACCGGGCTTGTGCTCTATCTTGTGCTACCTTCCGGTGGAGGAAGAGGGAACAGCTGGTCAATGTATCTTGGCATAAGCCGCAGCCAGTGGTTGATAGTGCATGATTACACGAGTTTGTTGTTCGCCGCCCTGCTCATTATCCACCTGCTCCTGCATTGGAAATTTTTCCGGCAGATCCGCAGAACGCTCAACGTGGCAGAAACAGAGCCCGAAGATTGTTCGACGTGAGTAGTAACCCGTATCTCCCGGGCTTATTCAAAGAACCCTACCCTACAATCGTCATCCCTATGCCGGTTTCCTGCACGGGTGCATACGATGCCAGCGCAATTTTTGCCATAAGCGAGGTACAATGGCAGGCATGCAGGGCTTTGAGGTGGAGTTTTTGCATATACTCTCCCGTCTTTTTTATCCGGAGGTTGTCCGGGGTCAGGAGATGAAGCCCCCCTATGATATCAACAACCCGGGGTTCTTTGCAGATCGCACGGGCATACTCCGTGATGTTGCAGATCCCTGCGTGGGAACACCCGGTGATGATGACAAGCCCGTCATCTGCACGGAACGCAAGGGCGGAATCGTCAGGCAGGAGATCGGGCTCCGGACTGCCGTTGGGCATGATGATCTTCCGGTTTCCCGGTTTTATCCGTTCAAATGAGAAATTACGGGGGATCTCTCCTAAAAAGACGAGATCCTCGGTTATCCACACCGGCTTATCTGCCAGGTTTACCCTGAACTGGCGCCGCACCTCCTCTTCAGGTAAAAGTGAGCCTATATTCGGGAGCGGAGGTTTTGGCCGTGGGTAAAAGCAACGGGGGTGGGCAATCAGATCCGGTACCTTGTGGGGAAGATTATTGATCTTCGCTTCGGTCAGGTGCCAGGCAAGAGGAATAAGGCCCCCGGTATGGTCAAGGTGCCCATGGGAGAGAACAACGTAATCCAGATCCCGCAGGCTGATCCCCATCTTTCCTGCATTGACAAGAAATGCATCCGAATACCCGGTATCAAACAGGATCTTCTTTCCCCCCGTTTCAAGGAGAAACGAAAGCCCTGGCTCACCTATGAAATACCGGTCTGTCAGCGTGGTATTATCGACAAGGACCGTTAGGGAAAGCTGCGGCGCCATGGATAACTATCACCCGTAAGAGATGATGAGATTTCTCTTTCCAGTGACAGAACTGGTAATTGCCACACAAGTACCTGTCACTTTTTTGGTATTTTCAGGGTACGATACGATCGTTTAAATTATTTATGCGCATATGAGTAATTATAGTGCGGGAACCGTACCATGGTGACAGAATGCCAGAACCTACAACACAAAAAACCAACAATAACCAGCCAGCTGTATCCACAGAAGCAAACAATACCGAACACACCTGCGCATGCGGTGAGACCCACGAACACCATGAAGAGGGCAAAAGCCACCGGGATGAATGCACGTCCACCCTAAAATTCGGAGATTCCTGCTGCTGCGGATCCGGTGAGGCCGCGAAAGTTGCACGCCACCGCTGCGGCCACGGCCCAAGGTGCCAGTAAGGAGATTCCACCACCGTGTTTTTACGAGTATTCTCTTAAAGAGCGTGCCATGACCAGACATCCGGATATTCCCGAAATGCTGGACCAGTACATGGAGGTTTCTGGTCGGTCTGATCAATGGATAACGGTGAAAGATCTCCGTACCTTTTTCCAACTGGATGATTCAGCATCGCCGCCAATATCCGGATTCCTTCGCAGGATCAATCACGGCCCGTTTTTCACCTGCCCGTACCGGGTCACCCGCATCGAGAAGATGATGGTTGATACACCGCACCCCCGGATGATCAAACGGTATTTTATCACCAGAAGACCCGGGTCTGGTAAGAAAGCCGACACCGGATCCTCGTAAGGCTTTCCTTTAATGATATCATCGGGAACATTAATTGTATCAACAACAGCATGATTGATCAGGAAACTGCATGGCAGACGTTGAAAACCCTGAAATGCCTGAATGTCCCCGCCGGGGCCGGCCGCGGATGCAGCGCATCATCAACAGGGCATCGGAATCGCGGTGCTACAAGCCCTGCTGCTGCCCGGAAAAAGAGGGCATGGGCATCTCGCTCAAACCCGATGAGATCGAACTGATACGGCTCATCGATCTGGAAGGGCTTGAACAGGAAGAAGCCGCAGAAAAGCTTGGCGTTTCACGCAAGACTGCATGGCGGGATCTCCATGAAGCCCGCCGAAAAATTGCCGATGCGCTGGTCAACGGGAAAAGCATCGAGATGGCCGGTTGCCAGAAAGCAGCTGAAGGGCGTTGCCCGAAGTGCCCCCGGTAAGTAGTCTTTTTACCGGGAGAATAGTTCTTTTGCAGGTGACGCGGTCTGCATTTTTTATTTCTGCGACGATTATCCACCTTTCAGATAATCGTTATCCCTGTTGAGTAAAGGAGCGTAAAACTGCGGGCGGGGAAGTCCGGGTGCCGGTGCCAGGAGGGCAGCCGGGAGAGGCACGCCAGCGTCCTCTCCGCAAACACCCTTTTGATCCCGATCCTTAAATCTTTATGCTCATATGTGTAATAATCCCTTACAGAATACCTGAGGAGCCAAGTATGCCAGATTTTGACGGGACCGGACCGATGAAACGGGGCAGAGTCATAGGTCGTGGACAGGGGCATTGCAGGAAAAGCGATGGTTCATGCCAGCCACAGGATACAGAACCAGAGCTGCTGGCGGATAAAGAAATCCAGGTCAAACCAGTAGGACGTAAGGAGAGGTGATCATGGCAACGCCATTCATCAGTGTACGCGACCTCAGTATGGATTTTAACGATAACCGGGTCTTAAACAACGTATCCTTTGAGATCCCGGAAGGAGAGATCATCGGGGTCATCGGCAGGAGCGGGGCGGGAAAAAGCGTGCTGATGCACCTGCTCCGGGGCGTCGAACAGCCACCGACAAAAGGCTCCATCATCTACCACATGGCAGCCTGCAACCACTGCACCTTCATGGATGTCCAGAGCCGGGCAGGAACAAAATGCCCGGAATGCGGCGGAGAACTTGTCGCCGTTGATATCGACCTCTGGGACGAGAAGTCGGACGGCATGAAATCCCGGGTGATGCACCGGACCGCGATCATGTTCCAGCGCACGTTCGCACTCTATGGAGACGACCGGGTCATCGAAAACGTCCTGCACGCGCTTGACGACATCAACTACCCGCAGGAACATGCCGTCAACCGCGCTGCCGACCTGATCGACCAGGTCAGGTTATCGCACCGGATGATGCATATCGCCCGCGACCTGTCAGGGGGCGAAAAACAGCGGGTTGTGCTCGCCCGCCAGCTGGCAAAGAACCCGGCGATGCTTTTTGCCGATGAGCCTACGGGTACGCTCGACCCCGAAACAGCGCGGCTGGTGCACGGGATGCTCATTGAGGCGACAAAGAAGAACAGGATGGGTATGGTCGTCACCTCCCACTTCTCACAGGTAATCGAAGATATGGCAAACCGTGCAATCCTGCTTGTTGATGGAGAAATTGCGTCAATCGGGTCACCCCGAACTGTGATTAAGGCATTTGCCCGGGACTTCCACGAGATCGATGAAGCTGCACCACCAGAACTGGGAGAAAAAATACTTTCGGCCCGTGACGTCACCAAGCGCTATATCTCCGTCGACCGGGGCGTGGTTAAAGCAGTGAACATGGTCACGTTCGACGTCGCAAAAAAAGAGATCTTTGGCATCATAGGAAAGAGCGGGGCGGGAAAAACCACGCTCTCGCGGATCATTGCCGGTATCATCGAACCGACAAGCGGGGAGATGAACGTCCGGATCGGTGACGACTGGGTGGACATGACAAAACCCGGCATCGAAGAGCGGGGCAGGGCAAAAGAGTACATCGGGCTTCTCCACCAGGAATACGACCTGTTCCCCCACCGGAATGTGCTTGATAACCTGACCGATTCGATTGGTCTGGAATTCCCCAAGGAACTGGCACTCAGGAAAGCGGTTGTTACCCTCATGATGGCCGGGTTTACCAAAGAGAAAGCAACGGAGATACTCAACCGGCTTCCCGGAGAATTGTCTGATGGCGAACGACACCGTGTTGCCCTTGCACAGGTGCTCATCCGGGAGCCACGCCTTGTGATCCTTGATGAGCCGACGGGCACTATGGATCCCATCACCAAGCAGGATGTGAAACACTCCATTATGCACGCCCGCGACGAGATGGATGAGACGTTTATTGTCGTCTCCCATGACATGGATTTCGTGCGGGACATCTGTGACCGTCTTGCCCTGATGCGGGGAGGGAAGATTGTGCAGATCGGCACCACTGCCGAGATCCTTGCCGCGGTCACTGAAGACGACCGGAAAGACTGACCGGGTGCGTTATTTACAAAAATGTCCCGGGCACCCGTAAGAGCCATACCACCACACCCGCAAAATTTCCTTTTTCTGACCGCCGGATACATATTGTTCCCGTTTCAAACCATGGACACGATTTGCCTTAAGATTCCGGGGAATTGAACCCGATCTGATGTACGAACGCCCGATACGGCAGAATGAAAACGATTATACCGTAACGAGGGGAAAAAAGGGTAATGAAAAATCCGTTCCACATCATGCTCATCCCGACACTCGGGTGTCCTTCCAAATGCAAATACTGCTGGAGTTCCGAGGAGGGATCCCCAATCATGAGCATCGAGACCGTCAAGGAAGTGGTGGCGTGGCTCAAGAATTTCCGGTCCGACCGGGTGACGTTTACGTTCCATGGCGGCGAACCGCTGCTTGCGGGTGCGGATTTTTACCGGCAGGCACTGCCCCTGCTCTCGGACGGGTTAAAGGAACTGACACCGGAGTTTGCGATGCAGACCAATCTCTGGAGGATGACCCCGGAGATTGCAGAAGTCCTTGCGAAGTACCAGTGTGCCGATCGGGTCGAGCATTGACGGTCCGGAGGCAATCACGGATTCCCAGCGGGGGGACGGGTATTTTGCAAAGACGATGCGGGGCTACGAGATCGCAAAGGCAGCCGGTCTTTCGGTGCGGTTCATCTGCACGTTTACGAACAAGTCGGTGAAGTTCCGGGAGGAGATCTTTGATTTTTTCTTAAAGAACGGGTTTACGCTGAAACTGCACCCGCCCTCCCCTCGCTGCGCTCGGAGAACCCGAAGGAGTGGGCGCTGGAACCGGCGGAATACGGGGAACTGCTGGTCTACCTGCTGGACAAGGCACTTGAGCACATGGACGAGATCGAAGTGATGAACATCAACGACCTGTGCCGGTGCGTCTTCACCCGCCGGGGCACGGTCTGCACGTATGTGGACTGCATGGGGAACACGTTTGCCATCGGGCCCGACGGGAGCATCTATCCCTGCTACCGGT
Organism: uncultured Methanoregulaceae archaeon; assembly: GCA_963768785.1. GTDB lineage: Archaea > Halobacteriota > Methanomicrobia > Methanomicrobiales > Methanospirillaceae > Methanoregula. The sequence goes on along the minus strand of CAVYJD010000010.1, from coordinate 248,033 downwards.
TCGTGGGGATGCCGGAGTACGTGATGGGGAACGTGTACGATCACCCGTCGATGGATGACCTGATGCAGTCCGAAGCGGGAAAACTGATGAGCGGGTTCAAGGAGTATGTCGATTCGGCCTGCAAGGAATGTTCGCATATCAAATACTGCCGGGGCGGGTGCCCGTATAACGCGATGGCGCCGACACCGGGGAAAATCGAAGGTGTCGATCCGCACTGTGTCGCCTACAAGCGGATCTTCGGGGAGATCAACGACCGGATGAACAAGGAGATGTTCGACACCCCGATGATGGAGATGGGGTCATTTGGGCCTTCGGCGCACAGGAAACCGTCAAAGCCGGGCGTGATGACGCTGATGCGGTCGGTTGTGTCGCGATAACCGGTTACAAACCGCTCGCCTAAAAAAGATTTTTTTTTATTCTGCACCGTTACTTCAGGTTACTAAAAAAGATGCTTATATGATCTTTTTGAGGACTAAACAATTCAGATCCCGCCTATCGGTGCTTGTAAAACCGGTTTTTCGAGAAAAGAGAATTAACGAGAAAAATATGAGAGATGTAAAAAGGATTATTTTTTCTTTCCGCTTGATTTCTTGGCATCATTTTTCGATGCGACGGCACCGGTCTTTGATGCGGGGGCTACTGCCTTCTTTTCCTTATTTGACGTGGTTATCACTTCCTTTTCAGTGGTTTTGCGTTCATTTGTGGTTTTTTCCACGTATTCATGTTCTTATGATACCGGCATATACACTTTGTCCCTGTGCAAGAGTTTAAACGATTTTAATGAGGTATTTTTATTGACTGGGGAAGATAAACGCGCCGGGCACGGGATCGCGACTGGTTATTGCCCGGATTTTCCCGCACTGAATCAGACATGCAGGGAACCATGGTGCTGGCATCAGCAACATGGCTGGAAATCTCCTGTTGAGACCCGGCACCCGCCCGACCAGACTATTTTTCCGGCCCGATCGCGATTGCGGCAATTATTTTTTTGGCGCGATCCGGTACGAGCCAAAAATATTTTCGGGCCGATCTGAGATGCGACAAATTATTTTTTGGCCCGATCGCTGGTGAGGCAAAACTATTTCCGGCACGGCCGACCCTTTCCGGAAGATGGTTTCGACGGAAATTGTGGTTTTGGGAGGGGGGTTTCAATAATTTTTCCGGCCCGATCGGTGTGTGCGCCGGATTTTTTTCTGACGCGCTGGGTGATGCGCCGGAAAATTTTTTGGCACGATGGGAGATAAGGCAAAAATATTTTTGGGGCGTACTGAGTTGAGCCGGAACTATTTTTGGCGGGGGGTAGGGGGATGCCTGTGGGTGGCCAGGATCAGATTGGATTATGGTGCAGTAAAGATGTCCAAACGTTGTGCAGTTCCATATGCTGCCTTTTCACATTTCGGAACTGACGGCTCACGTTTCCTCATCAAAAAGAGGCAGCATGGGCAGGCATCTCACGGCGCTTCGCCGGTCTTGTAGATGAAAACCTGTCGTTTCCCATCCTGATACTTCTTCAGTCTTCCCTTGCTTTCCAGCAGGAGGAGATCGGTTCGTGCAGTGGGTAGGGATACTTTGTATTTTCCGGCAATTTCGCTGATTGCGTAATGCCGGGTGGGATGCCTGATGAAATCCCGGAGAATTTCAGCCTGCCGGAAGGACAGATCGGGGATCTCTTCAACCAGCCGGAGGGACTGGGACTCTTCCTCTTTCTTACCGATGATATAGCGTTTCAGGTCTTCGAGTGCCCGGCTTACGATATGGATATTGAAATCGATGAAATAGGTCATGTCGTTGCTGTCAGTCTCGGTCAGCAGGTATGCCCGGACGTACTGGGCCGGTGCGTGGACAAAGATCCGCGAGATCGAGATGTACTCCAGCAGGTCATAGTGGTGCTTGAGGGCAAACCAGTAGAAGAGCGCCCGGGCAGTCCTGCCGTTGCCGTCATTGAACGGGTGGATGTACCCGATAAGGAAATGGATGATGATCGCCTTGACGATAGGGTGGATGAACTCGTCGTCACTGTTCGCAAATGCAAAGAGATCATCGATCATTGCGGGAATTTTTGCGCACGCTGGAGGGTAGTAATAGATCTTTGTCGGATCAGCCTTGCTCCCCAACAATGATGTCGTCGCAGGTTCGGAATTCCGTTTCATCGCTCTCGCTCTCAAGCGTCCCGCTGGTTATCTCGTGGTGAATCTCAAGGATCAGCTCCCGGGACAACGGCTTGTCCCTCAGTTCCTTGAGCCGGCTGATCGTCCGGTAGTTATTGACGATCATCCGTTCCGAGGTGTTTTTCGGCTTCCTCCCCTCCCGCAGGATCTTCTTTGCTTCCGGCCGGGTGGTCGCCGCCCCTTCGAGCTGGCTGGAGGCGATGGCTTCCTCCATCAGGGAGTTGATGAGATATTGTTTCTTGTTCGCCTCACTTGGGGATTCGCCGAAGAGCCAGTCGAACGAAGCCGGGGATGCCTTGTCGATGCGGTGGAGTTGTTTCTGGAAGATTTCCGGGAGGTAATACGAGAATTTTTCGTCACCGATGCGAATTTCCCGATACTTGGTGCTCCGCATCGTCCGTATCGCAAACCAGAATAGTTATGGGATCGTACGGGATCTTTTTGTGCCGGAGATCGTCCCAGTGGATGTATTCCTGCTCGTTGTATTTGTGGATCAGACTGGTGAATCTTTTCGGATTCCTCTCCGCCATGATAAAAGCGCGAGACAAATTCATTGTACTCATCCGTAAAACTCCCGCTCATATCCGGTGGCTTCTGAGGTGTCTTCATCCTGCACCTGAACTACTAATCATCTACTAATATCTGAAAATTTTTGTAAAATTTACAGGTATTTACAGATTGGTTGGTGCGGGAGAACAAAAAGGTTCTGTAAATTGGTGGAAAATTTTCAGGTTGATTAGTCAAAAGAGAGTATGACCGGGTGGAAAAGTTCTCGACTGGTATAGACTTAAGCACAATGTGAACAATTTTGTCTTTACCGGGCCATGACGGAAAATCGGTCAAGAATCTATTGTAAGATAATCAATCTGAAATATAACTTCATTAAATCCCCACGATAATTATCAAAAATGTTCTTAACTTTGAGGAATTTCAAGGTTATATTAAATAACCCTAAAGTTATATATAATGAAACAGCTTATGATCGTTCATGAAAGTCCTAGTTGATATTACAGAGGATATATTTAACCGAATCAATGAAGTTAACAAGAGTTCTTCACTCTCAAGTTTTATCTTGGTTGCAATTGAAAATCAGATATCTCTAGAAAAGGAACAACAACCAAACGTTATAGTGTTTGACAAGAAAATTCCAATACCTCCAGAAAATATCAAACCTAATCCTCTTGAATCTAAACAACCTCATGAGGATAAGGAACAAATTGAAATTTTGAATAACCCCCTAAAGTACGAGAAGTTAACTGGAGTTTCTTTAAAAAACTCAATTAAAAACTATTACATTTGGGGCCAATATAACAAATTTTTTGCAATGAAATTTGCAGTCAGATATCTGGCCTATATGCAACTACAGAATAATTCGGAACCAGTCAAATTAAACGAATTCCAGCACAAATGTTCAAGATCTGCTTCAAAGATGAAACAAATTTTGAAACAGAGCGATGAACAGGCCGGAAGAATATGGGGAGAGGGCTTTTCTGCAGGACTCCCTGAAGGTGAGGAAAAGTCATGGTCCAGGTTCATCCACCATTTTATTGGGTACACAGATACCCAAGGATATCAGGTCGGATCTATATCCGATATCGGATTTATCGTTATAGATAATGGATGTGTGGCCCTATCCCCGTATGGCCTTGCTTTTGCAAAAATTAACAATCCGATTCTCGATGATAATCCAATCTCACCAATTCTCTTTAGCCAGGAAGAGCAGGAATTCTTGATTAACCATCTTAAGAACAACATCCCCATTGAATGGAAAGGCATTCAAACCGTTCTCCAATGGATTGAAAGCGGCGATAACACACCTGACACGTTAAATGCCAAATTTTCTACTCTGGATTCAAAGTGGACTGAAAAAATGGCGAACACCTACCGGACCGGAATGCTTGCGAGGATGTTCGATTTAGGGTTTATTACTCGGAAGAAAATCGGTGTGAACGCGAATTATGTTGTGACGGAGATTGGAAAGAGGATGGTGAGTATGACATGATTGAAGAAGATATAATGCCTCGTTTGTTAAAAGCGAATACATCTTCAGATATTGAAGAAATCATATCAACTATCCAGAACGAGATCGAATGGCTTCCATTAGGTGGAAAAATTTCTAATTCTGGGCTTATTCATATCGGTTCTGAACCTTATGATGGCATTACTGAAAGACTCACCAATGCAATAGATGCGATAATTGAAATGCATGTTGAGTTAAATCAAAATTATAAACAAATTAAAAGTCCAAGAATCGCTGTTGAGAAAATATACGATATTAAGGATGGAAATCTTCGCTGGGCAAAAGATCAAATTGGATCGTTGGCATCGAATATAAAATTAAAATTTTTAGATGGAGACGAGATCAAAAGACCCACTATAGAAATTATCGACAAAGGAATTGGACAACATCCTTCCGATTTCAAATCCACACTACTCAGTTTAAATGAAGAAAATAAAATAACGAAATTTTATCTCATTGGTGCTTTCGGGCAAGGTGGGCAAACTTCGTTTAGATATTGTAAGAATGGCTATGGAATTATTATATCAAGAAGACATCCAAAATTATTGCATGATGGTCAACCTGATCAAATAGGTTGGAGTATTGTCCGTTATTGGGATCCATCTACAGAAGAGCAACCTTTTAAGATAGGTTCGTACCAATATTGTGTCCAAAGACAATCTAAAGCCATACTTACGATCAATCCAAAAATATTGCCAATTGCATTTGAACACGGAACAATTATCCGTTTAATATCGTATGGTCTTTCAAAAGGAACAAGCGATGTTTTGCAACCTGCAAATACCGCTTGGAGTTATATTAGTCAATCACTATTTGATCCGATTCTTCCGATTAGGATTTTTGAAGGACGAGACAGGTATGAAAAAGGTAACAGTGCTTTATCCGGATTAGCACCTAGATTATGGACAGGCGGGAAGGGCGAAAAAGTTACAATTTCAATGAGTAATGAATATGAAATAAATCTTGGAAAAAATGGTAAGATAAATATTAATTATTGGTATTTAAAATCTATCGCCGGACCGGGTGAGCAGGTTAAATGGCGAGATAGGAAAAAGGCGTATGTCTCAGGAAATCATGCAGTTTTTATTACATTAAATGGACAACGGCACGGCATAGAAACAACTACGTTTTTGCGTGATAAAGTCGGATTAACGTTTTCTTCCGACAATTTGATCGTTCAAGTTGATTGCGATAATCTATCAAATATGGCGAAAAAAGATCTTACTTCTTCAACTCGTGAAAGACTCGTGGAAGGGCCGATTAAAGATTTATTGTTTGATGAGGTTGCTCGTCATTTGAGAGATGATAGGAATATCAAAGCTTTAGAGAAAGAACAAAAAGAATTGATTACAAGTGATTCAACTTTCAGAGAGACTACTAAAATTCGCAAGCTTATCGGTCAATATATTGTTCAAAATAAAGAATTAAGTGATTTTTTATTCAAAACAAGTGCTGAGACAACGAAAGGAGAGAAAGAGAAAAAGGAAAAACCAGAAGAAAAACAAGAGGAGGAAAAATCCAATGAAATACCTACAGATGATGAAATCACACCTGAAGAACTCGAAATTCCGGAATTAAAGGAAATTCCAACAACACTACTTATCACAAATAAAAAAGATCCGATTCCTATTGAAAAGGGAGGAACTACCCTAATCAGATTAGAAACTAATGTTATTGACTCATATTTAGATAGTGAAAAAAATTCAAGATTGAACTTTTCAACGAAGAAAAATGCTATTAAAGAAAAAAGCCATTCAAAATTGCGAAATGGAAAAATATCTTTTTACATCTATTGTCCGATAACAACAAGAATCGGAACGAAGGATCATATTAAGTTTGAACTTGAAATCGCAAATCAATCCCCTTTGATAGTAGAGAGAGACGTTATTTGTATTGAACCACAAAAAAAGAGAATTATTAAACAAGAAGTGAAATTGCCCGAACCTAAAATAATACAAATCAATCATAAGGATCCAAGATGGAAATCGAGAAACTATGATGAAAATTCAGTTGGTGAGATTTTTCTGGCGGATATAGAATCTGCAATAATTGTAAATATTGAGAATTGTCACTTAGAAAATTCATTTAAGAAAATGGATAAAACTTTGATAGATGTTTCTAAGGATCGATATGTTGCAGCGATCGCTTATTATCTACTTCTACAAGAAGTAGACAAGAGGCGGAAAAATAAAAATGGTGCTACTGAAAACATCACGCAAATGAAATCTATTGATGAAGATCCAAAGGCTTCTCTGGAATTACAAAGAATAGCAAAAACAGTCTCTGTCTTGATTTTGCCAATAGAAAATATTTAATCTATTTTTGGAAAATTTCGATGTACTGATGATGAATATTTTGGACAAATGCATAGGGATATCCATAAGGAAAGAGCAGTTTGTTGTTTTGTGCTAATATTGTTACTCCTCTTAGTGCATATCCTTGATTTTGAAAAATATTGATCGTATCAATATGAAAAGGATAAAATTTTGATTTATGATAGAAATCCCCAACGATTAGAGCGAAATATTTGCCTTTTTTTAGTATCCGATAACATTCAAACGACATATCGTTAATTTTCGAAAGAAAGGTATCGTAATCCTTTAGATTGCCTAAATCATTTTCACTATTCGAATATTTTGTTGCGAGACCCTTATCCACTCTCTGACTTTTTATTTTATAATCCGGATCTTTTGTCAAGATCCCCCAATAAGGGGGGCTGGTTACGATGAAATCAATTGTATTTTCTTCAAGTTTAGGGAGGCGTTTTAGACAATCATCACGGTATATTTTCAGATTTACTTTTTCTCGTTGAAAATCAGGTATTTCTTTAACTAATCTTTCCTTCCCCAGTTTCGCCCATTTTGTGGAGATTTCAATTCCTATCGCATTCCTTCCAGAAAGTCCGGCGGCCTTTAACGTTGAGGCGACACCACAAAATGGATCTAATACAAGCATTTCTGGTTTTGTAAATAAATTAATTAATTTAGTTATATCTTGATAGGAGAAGGGTGCAGGATGTAGTTTCTCAATTTCAGTGTATTCACTTGAACTACCCAATCCTTTTTGATACCAGAATGATTTGGAGAGTTGAATCCATTCCTTTCCAGTTAGATTATTTAGTTTATTCCTAGGATCAATTGAAAGGGGTTTAGATTCAGATATTTCATTATTATCCAAAAATGTATTACTCATTAATTTCACCCTCTAAAAATTGACCTTTTTTTTGAACAACCAAAAAATTTTTGTTGATTAGCCAAGTGACAATTATGTTTCTAACTACATCGGCATCGGATCGGCCTAATTCTCCTTTCAGAGTTTCAAGTATTTTCCACTGTTCTGCAGTGAAAGTAACAAGAACTCTTTTTACAGGTTTATTACTCATTTATATCATTTGTATATATTCGAGATATAAAAATACTATTACACATTGAGGTACGTGGGTTCAAATCAAAAAGGTCATACAAAATTAAGTATGCCGCACCTCTTCCCTCCCCACCCACATCCGACCCCGTAAACCCCTCCATTTCCAACCCCACTGCCGCGTCCCATTCGTATAACCTCCCGGTTATATTAATCCGAACCCATATAAGCCCCCGATTCCCCCATACACACCAGAATAACTTCGAATCCGTTCGCAGTCACCAGATAGTTTATAACCCAACCGGATAACATTCGACACAATACAATGATCAGCGAACTCATCGAACGACTAAAAAACTGGGCAAGGGAGGCTGCCGCAGCACTCAAGGCAAAGTGCACAGCAGCGGCTCACCTCTTCAGCCATTCAGCCGTTCCCGACAACCACGTCATCATTGTAGCTTCAGAAGGTAACGTACTGGACACGGGGAAGCGGTACAGGAACACGAGCGGCCACTCCCCACTCTTCTCGCTCTTCACATTCTTTGCCAATCGGTAAAAACGCCGGAAATCCGGTAGCCGGGCATTCCCTGACGGTTGTAACCTTATAGGTTACCTGCCGATTCGCGAAAAACAACCGTTTATTACGGAATAGCCCGGGCTTCAGGACCGGCGCCGGAGATCAAACCACGGAGAGCACCAGCGCTTGAGACAGGAATCGATGTTGAACAAAAAAACTAAGGAAAAAGTGAGGAAAATGATGAACTCAATCGAAAAAAAACAGGAATTGCAGGAGAACAAAACCCACAGGGAGAAGAAGGAGCCGGCTCTGACCGGTCCTTCCCCGGGGGCGATCGAACAGGACGGGTTCCCGGCCGGTGCAGGGTGCGCCGGTCGGACCATGAAAAGAACTGCCAAAGAAACCGGCAGGAGAATACCGGAAACCGGTACTGTGGCAGAGGGGTGGGCAGCATGACCGGCTCGCATCACGCAAACCCGGTTGCGGGCGAGGCAGTCATCATCGCACTCCTGCACCGCCAGTGGGTATTGAAGATTTCCGGCACGGACAGCCCCGTCGATCTTATCGCATTCGACCCCATCGGGCTGACGCTTGTCCACGCGGTCCGCTCGAAAAAGCCGATCAACGATGCTCACACCGCGATGGAAGCGTACTCGGATGATATCGCCGCGCTCGATGCAGTCGGACAGGGTGTGCCCTGCAACCGGGCGCTCTGGATCACCTCCCGCCCCTATGGATGGGTCTGGTACGAGGTGGCCCGGGGCAACCTTGCCCGCATGGACACGCCGTTCAGCCCCCAGATCCGGTACACATGGGACGGTTCGTTCAAGGCACGGGGCACCGATCATCCGATCCGCATGTCGGCAGTGCCGGATTCAAAATCCGGAACAGTAAAAGCCCCGGTAACGACCCCCGGGATTGAGTGTATACTCCCGTAAATCGTATATTGTATGTCGAAGGGCGCCCCGAGACACCAGAGAAAAACAAAAGGAGAGAAAAACAATGGCAGACTTTATACCAGCAACAATCACGAAGAGCGCAGTCCGCAAGTTCACGGACCCGCTCGAAGATGTGACTGCCTTCGAGACAATTGTCCAGGGCGTCATAACGAACAACCCCTTCCAGTGCGTTTCCTACAACGCATCGGGAGTGAACCACGATCCGGTTGAACGCAGCCGGCAGGGATACACCGCACGGGTCATCTACGAAGACGCCGATGCAAACCAGGTCGGGCTCATCACCATCCGGGCCAGCGATGTCGCGGGTTTCACCACCGTCGCAAACCACGTGATCGCCGACACCGCAATCGCAACTTCCCTCGGGGGAACACCGGTCCGCGACAGTGCACGGGAGACCTTCACGGCAACGCTGAAGTGCCACGATGCAAACGGGGAGATCTACTACCTCAACTTCAGCCGGTCACAGGTGACCCTCACCTCATTCACTGACGACGCGATCCGCAGCAGGGTCGAGACCTGGGCCGACAGCGTCCCGGCACTTGGGTAGGTGAGGATCATGGTCGACACCGAGATTATCCTCACCGGAGCATTCCTCGGCACAGGACTGCTCGCCTACGTGGTCATCCCCGGTCTCCTCGTCATGTGGGACCGGGTCCTCGATCACATGGAGGATTCAGGAAACAACAGGCACCCCTAAGTGCACAGGCAAAAAGAAGAGGAGGGAGAAATCCCTCCTTTTCCGGCATGCCACAGGAGGTGAGAACGATTCAGAAACTTCACGGGAGCGATTCGTTCCGCCGGATCCGTCATTATCCGGCTGCTCAACGCAACTAAACTTTTTTTTCATTAAAGTAAATTTAAATGAGTAAATAATCCGCTATTCGCGCCAATTTTATAATTCGGGCTGATTATACCACGATTTATCGGATTTAGTTTCGAAACCTTTTAATCAAGATCTCACTAATTTTACACTAACCACAAAGAGTTTTAACTCGTTGTGCGTGGCATTGCATTTTGAATACTCTCGTGCATTCGCACGCAGGGAGGAGGCTAAATGGAACATATTGTATTTGGCATTGGAATTACTGCATTGGCAGGAGCTCTTGCCACCGTAGCCGGTTCCGCGGAAGATACTGAATCCAACATCGGGTCGCAGGGAGACCCGAACTCACAGGTTCAGCTCGCTCCGCAGATGGGTTTCGTGCACCGTATCTTCAACAAGGCGGTCGCAGGCGAACCCCCAGCATACGGTCTATGGTGTGGCTTGGGAGCGGGGCTTGCATGGGCCTTCATGGCGATGCACCTCAACGCGGTTCTTGCAATCGTTCTCGGCTGTATTCTTGCAGTCTTCGTTCAGGGCGTTTACGCAACCACCGCTTACCTTGGCAGGACCGCAAGTCTTGCTAAGTTCGGTCAGCCGGTGTATGTGGACATTTTGAAGTCCATGACATCGGTTACCATGGCACATGCCTTTGTTGCAATATTCTGTACAGTAACACTCTGTTACCTGATCAACGCCGCACTGGGACACCCGTTCCCGCTGCCGCTGCTCGGGCTCATCTGGGGTATCGCCCTTGGTGCAGCAGGATCTGCAACCGGCAACCCGTACTATGGTAAAGAACGACAGTACCAGAACCAGAAGTTCGGTGCTGGTGTACCAATCTCGGCATCCGGTAACATTGTCCGCTACGCAGAAGCAGGCGAGCGCAATTCACTTGACAACGGATACTTCACCGCAAAGTTCGGTGGACCCGCATCAGGGCTCTGTTTTGGTCTGATTGTATTCCTCGAACTCTGGCGTACCATCATCTTTGAAAAGATCGGTGCCGGGTGGGGAGCAATCATCGTTGGTGTCATCATCATCCTGATCTTCACGGTTATTGACCGGTATATTGAAGTCTGGGCACGCAAGAACTACGGCCCCTACACGGAAGCAAAGGAGGCATCCTCATGAGCGCAGTAGCAGCAAAGCCGGCAGCCGGCGGTGCAATTAACCCCGCAGCGATGGCAGTCGGGATTGTTATGCTCATTATCCTCATTGGTGTAGGCTATATGGTCTCACCGGGGATCGGTCTGATGGCACTGATCGGTATTATCATCGGCGGTGTCATGATCGGATTCGGCGTTCACTTTGTACCAGTCGGTGGTGCACCCGCAGCAATGGGTCAGGCACCCGGTATTGCAACCGGTGTCGCGATGCTTGCAGCTGGTGCCGGACTTGCCGGACTCTTTGGCGGAGCATGGGCAGCAGACCAGGGATTAGTCATTGCAGTCATCAGCGGCGGAGTCGGCGGCGGACTGATGATGGCGATCACCTGTATGATGGTCAACTTCGTCTACGTCTTTGGGATGGGTATTCCCGCAGCATCAGGCAAGGTAGCAAAAGACCCGATCACCGGGGACACCCAGCCTGAATACAAGTCACAGGGAACTGAAGGACACGGCCTGCCATTCGTATCGTTTGTCGGCGGTGTCATTGGCGGTATCCTCGGTGGAGCAGGCGGAACCCTGATCTACATCGAGCTGCTCGGCCTGTACAAAGCAACACTCCCGACGGTAATGAATGCATCCGCAGCACAAATCCTGCCGATTGCAGTTGCCACTGCCGGTATGTTTGCAATCGGGCTGTTCCTTGTGAACGCAGTGCTGACGGCATATAACATCACCGGAACAATTGAGGGTCCGCACGACCCGAAGTTCAAGCGCTGGCCACGGGCAATCGTTGCGTCCGCAGTTGCATCAGCACTTTGCGGTCTCGTTGCGGTGCTCATCGTCACGATCTGAGGTGTTGAAATGACCGTTAAAGTTGAAGTAATAGAAGGGGGCGTCCCGCACACCAAGATCATGATCGCGGGGCTCATCAGCACAGTCGTGTGCCTGTACCTTTCCTATCTTAATGTAGTCACCAACACCGAGATGTTCTCGTTCTTTGGTGGACTTGCTGTGATTGCAGCCCTCATCTGGGGAAGCAACACCATTAAAGTGCTGTGCAGTTATGGTATCGGTACCGGGGTCCCGTCTGCGGGTATGATCGCATTCGGTTCCGGTGTAATCGCGATGCTTCTGGCGACAAAATTCGGCATTGCAGCACCAATCGTTGCAGTGATTCTCGGAGGCATCATCGGCCTGATTCTCGGGTACCTGTCAAACAATGTCCTGAACATGAAGATCCCGGTAATGGTCCAGGCTCTTACGGAACTGGCAATTGTCGGTGCACTCACCATCATGGGTCTCGCTGTACTCATTACCGGTTCATTCACCTTCACGGCACTTACATCAGGAACAGTCACGTTGTTTGGCGCTCTCTCAATGCCCAGTTACCAGGTCTCCTTTATCGGAGGCGGACTGATTGCTACGGCATTCCTGCTGGGAGCACTTGCCATCCAGCACCCGTTCAATGCATGCCTGGGACCCGGCTGGACTCAGGACAGGATGCTTATGCTTGCCGCAGAGTGCGGTTTCCTGAGCATGATTGTCGCTGCGTTCATGTCGTTTGCCCTTGTCAGTTCCGGCTCGGCATTGATCTCGCTTATCGTCGCACTGGTCGGATGGCTCTACACGTACAAAGAGTATATCCTGCTCTCCAAGCGTGACGCTGCATCCTGGCTTGATTCAAAACCCATACCTGATGTGGAGGGACACTAATGGCTAACGTCATTGGTACTTCCGGAATTCGGACTTGTCCTTGACCCCAATGTCGGGGTTGTAACAACAGCCGGTGAATCATTCTCACCCATCATCGACAAGATCGCAATTATCGAAGCAAATACCGATGACCTCGTCAACATGCTTTCCGGTGAAGGAAACTTCCTCGCATCGTTCCCGAACAGGGAAAAAGCACTGGCAATCGGTGGCACGATCAACTCATTCTGGTATGGACTTGTTATCGGACTACTCCTTGCAGGAGTCATTGCATTCCAGTTGATCAAGGTGGGCTGATATGGCAGACAAGAAATCACCAGCAAGTGGCTGGCCGCTCGTCAAGGGGGACTTCCACTCAGGCGACGCTAACAGCTGCGTTGCGGTTATCACCATGGGTTCCCACCTCGATGAACAGGGCATCTGTGATGCCGGCGCAGCGATGTGCGGGTCCTGTAAGACCGAAAACCTCGGTCTTGAGAAGGTCATCGCCAACTACATCGCCAACCCCAACATCCGGTTCATGCTCCTCTGCGGTACTGAGGTTAAGGGACACCTCTCCGGCCAGACCATGATCGCACTCCACAAGGGTGGCGTCAAAGACGGCAGAGTCGTCGGCGCTGAAGGTGCTATCCCCTTCATTGAGAATCTCAATGATGCGGCAATCAAGCGCTTCCAGGAGCAGATTGAAGTCGTCAACATCATGGAAAGTGAAGACCTCAACGCCATCAAGGCCAAAATCAACGAACTCAAGGCCAAAGACCCCGGCGCCTTTGCCGCTGACCCCATCGTGGTCGAAGTTAAGGAAGCCGCAGGTGGCGCAGAAGAAGCAGGTGGAGAAGCCCGCCCGCTCTCCGGCGAGGTTGCACTCATCACCGCACGCGTAAAGATCATCGAGAGGATGGTAACGGACATCGGATACCGCGACAAGTTTTCCGCAGGTGTCTATGCAGGTAAGATTGAAGGTCTTATGATCGGTCTTATCGTTTCGTTTGCTCTTCTCGGATTCATGTGGATGGGGTGAAGAGAATGGCAGAAGAAGAAAAAGTTGCAGGACCAGTCAGGATGGTTGCAATCGACAACATGGTTGAAAACATCCGCTACAAATCACAGATCCTGGCACGCACCAACAAGCTTGACTCGGCAGTTTCCGCAAGCGGGATTCTCGGTTTTGCTATTGGTCTGCTTGTAGCTGTGGTACTGATTGTGCTGCCGGCATTACTGGTATGAGGTGAAGAGAATGGCAGAAAAGAAATCACCAGCAAATGGCTGGCCGCTCGTCAAGGGGGACTTCCACTCAGGCGACGCTAACAGCTGCGTTGCGGTTATCACCATGGGTTCCCACCTCGATGAACAGGGCATCTGTGATGCCGGCGCAGCGATGTGCGGGTCCTGTAAGACCGAAAACCTCGGTCTTGAGAAGGTCATCGCCAACTACATCGCCAACCCCAACATCCGGTTCATGCTCCTCTGCGGTACTGAGGTTAAGGGACACCTCTCCGGCCAGACCATGATCGCACTCCACAAGGGTGGCGTCAAAGACGGCAGAGTCGTCGGCGCTGAAGGCGCTATCCCCTTCATTGAGAATCTCAATGATGCGGCAATCAAGCGCTTCCAGGAGCAGATTGAAGTCGTCAACATCATGGAAAGTGAAGACCTCAACACCATCAAGGCCAAAATCAACGAACTCAAGGCCAAAGACCCGGGCGCCTTTGCCGCCGACCCCATCGTGGTCGAGGTTAAGGAAGCCGCTGGCGGCGTAGAAGTTGCCGCTGCCGGTGTTAACCCCCAGTTCCTCGAGATCGAGAAGAGACTGGACAAAATCGAGAAGAGAATTGAGTTCGTCGATGCAGAAATTGCACAGCGTGTTGGGCGAAAGATCGGGAGAGATATCGGCATACTGTACGGCCTCGTTGCAGGTTTAACCGTATTTGTGATGCTGTTGTTCCTGCTCCAGAAATTGATGACACAGGTGTAATGGGAGGTGTAAAAGAATGTTCAAATTTGAAAAAGAACAGAAGGTCTGGGACTTCAACGGCACCATGATCGGTGGCCAGCCAGGAGAGTACCCAACCGTATTAGGTGCTTCAATCTTCTACAACAAGCACGAATGCGTGCTTGACGACAAGACAGGGAAAATTGACAAGGCAAAGGCCGAAGCACTCTGGAACCGCTGTCAGGTACTCTCTGATTTAACCGGTATCCCGCACTTTATCCAGATTATTGCGGAATACGGGGAAGCATTCGAGAGCTACTTCAACTGGTTTGACAGTATCGACAACAAGACCGCGTTCCTGATGGACTCATCAGTTCCCGCTGCACTTGCCCATGCATGCAAGTATGTAACGGAAGTCGGGCTTGCGAAACGTGCGATCTACAACTCGATCAACGGTTCGATCCATGCCGGAGAGCATTGAAGCACTGAAGAACAGTGATGTCGATGCGGCAATTGTCCTCGCATTCAACCCGGCAGACCCGTCCGTTGCCGGCCGTGAGAAAGTTCTCTGTGAAGGTGGCGTTGCCGGGCAGACAAAGGGCATGCTCGAGATCGCAGAGTACTGCGGTATCACCCGCCCGATTCTCGACACCGCAGCAACCCCGCTCGGACTCGGTTCCGGTGGCTCATACCGTGAGATCCTCGCCTGCAAGGCAATCCACGGTTACCCGACCGGTGGTGCATACCACAACATGACCGTTTCCTGGACCTGGCTCAAGCGCTGGAAGGGAACAAGCAAGACCCCGTCAGTACTCGCAGCAGGATACGAAGGTAAGGATGTCCTGCTCCAGCAGATGTCCCACCACTACCTTGGCGGTATTGAGGGCATCAAGCAGGCAGCATGGTCAGCACCCGATATCGGCTGCAACATGATTGCAAGCACCCTCGGTGCAGACCTGATTATGTACGGTCCAATCGAAAACGTCGAAGCAATGATCACCGCACAGGCCTACACGGATATTACTGTCCTTGAGGCTACCCGTCAGCTCGGGATCGAGTGCAAAGCAGAAAGCCACCCAATCTTTAAATTAATTTAAATCTATTTTTTTTAATATTTCCCGGTTATCAGATCGGACAGCGGATTTTTTATGAGATTATTTTTTTGAGGGTTACGAAAATTTCGTTCGTTCAAGACTGGCTTGTGCTTCTTTATCACGTCCAAGATTAGTCAAGGCCTGTGCTTTGTTCTCCCAGACAAATGAATTTATGGAGTTGAACTCGAGGGCCTTGTCAAAACAGATGAGGGCTGCCTCATTTTTCCCCAGCTCCCGCAGTGCAATTCCCTTTCCCGTCATTGCCCGTATATTATTGGGGCTCGATGCGAGGATATGGTCAAAACAGGCAATTGCTTCTTTGTACCGGCCAATCTGGTTTAATGCGTATCCCTTGTTTGCCCAGGCGAGCGTGTAGTCTGGATCAAGAGTTATGGCACGGTCAAAACAGCTGATCGCTTCGATATACCGTCCGATTTTTCGCAGCGTGTATCCTTTCTCATACCATGCCGTCGTAAGGTTCGGATCGATGCCGAGAGCCTGATCATAACAGGTAAGGGCATCATCGTGCCGTCCGAGATAATAATAGACTTTGCCTTTATTCTCATATGCCGTGGTATTGTTTTTGTCTGCTTCAAGAACCTTGTCATACACGGAAATCGCATCATCATACCGTCCGATTCGCGTGAGATGGTGTGCCTTTTCAAGAAGTTCAGTGAAATCCATATCTGGTCATTGGTACATGCACACCTGCATGGATAATACCTTACAATAAAGAGGTGGTGATTTTTATGACTGATGACGCATCCTGCAGAAAAAAAGCCCTACCACGACAATACCGGTGATGACCACCAGTACTGACGGTGATGCCGGGCGAGTGGTCGTCGCGGACGGTACGGGCGAGGGAGTGGGAGATGGGGATATCGTCGTGACGGTGGGTGTTGGCGTAGCGACTGTTGTTGCCGTAGTGGGTGGAGACGTGCTCGTTTCAACATGCGCTTCCGGGTTCATCGTATACGATGTTCCTCCGGGGAAAGAGATCTGCGAACCGGGATCTTTTAAGTATACGGAAAGGGTCTGGTAACTGTGCCCGGCAGACTGCGATTTGTCTACCGGTGCGTTGACCACGTAGACCGTGTAGGTTCCCGGGTCAATCTGGGACTGGATCCGTGATGTTTTCCAGGTCATCGACCATTGCTGGTTGCTGCCGACATCGATTATCGTAAAGTGTCCCTGGTCTGCCCGCTGCGTGGTATCTGTCAGGGTAACGCCATTTTCCGGAAGGCCGGGACCGGTCATAAACAGGTACACCGTGTTGCTGTCAAATGAGGAGGCATGCAGGATAATCGTGTCCCCGAGATAGCCGTCATAACTGACATCTGCCCCGGCTGCAGCGGTAATGAAGAAACCGGGGATTATGCAAATCAGGATACAGGATAGTGCCATGCGGAGGACGTGGTTGCGAAATTGGTTCATATTAGTGCCTGATCATCTATAAACTGCCGGGTGGTTTATTTTTTTTGTACCGGGAAATGTATAGAATCACCCGGCAGGGACGATACTTTCGCACGGGGAAAGACAAAATACCGCACATCAAAAAAACGGGGATAATGCATCAATACAGGCGGTAAATAAAAAAACCGTCCTGGAAATGTTCGCTCTGATCAAAATCAGCAAGGAGATTTTTCCGGTTTCCGCAGGAGAGCATCTTGTTTTTGAGCGGCTCAAGTCCACAGGTATTATAGATGAGTTTTTTGATCTCTTCATTTGCCTGCCGGATCTCCCGGGTTTTGATTTTGCCAAGGACATCGGAGGGGTATGCGTTGATATCAAAATAGGCAAACAGCGTTTCAAGGGTGATAAACCAGAGTTTTTCCTGCACCGCATTTGCTGCTGCCAGTGTTGCCTCAGTATCCGTGAGAACCAGATACGCTTCATCGTTCCCGTGAAACAGCGCCCTGTACCCGTACAGGATTCCTTTTGATTCACGTAAACTGTCGGGACTGACGCCAAGGTGTCTGGCAAGCGCTTCACATTTCTGCTGCATTACCGGATCCTGAATGTTATTCATCTGATATCACCGTAAATTCAGCGTACGTGGTCATTGATGCGGCTTGTTTACAATCAGGATGGATGTATGAGGTAATAAGTGCGCTCTTTTTATGTCGGATACTCGTCTCGCACGAGGATAATCGTACATTTTTTCCCTGCAGATTATCGAGGGGATTTCCTGTGGCTTCAATCCTCCCTGACAGTCGTGAGCGAACGAAAGGTAAATTTGACTTTGTCATTCCGATGGGATCATCGTGGTTATATGAAAATACCAAAAAAGTTGGATCTTTGAGATGGCCCGTTACAGATTGAGCGGTTCAAAACCCTGTTTCAATACTTTGCCGAACTGGACGTTTATCTTGGGATCAAGGGCACAGACCGGGCAGACATAATCTTCGGGCAGATCGTCGAATTTTGTTCCAGGTTTTATGCCATGATGGGGTTCGCCGCGTGCTTCATCATAGATGTATCCGCAGATGGAGCAGACATACTTGGTCGGGCGCCATTCCTCAAATCCCCATTTGCCAATCTTGCCTTTTCCCTGGTAACCGCAGACCGGGCAGACATAATCTTCAGGAAGATCTTCAAAAGCAGTTCCTTCCGGGATCCCATTATGCGGTTCACCCCGCAGAGGAGAGTAAATGTACCCGCAGATTCGGCACTTGTACCGCTGCATCTTATAGGCAGGAACTTTTTTGGATTTGGCACTTTTTTTGGCGGGTTTGACCGGCTTTTTTCCCGTTGATGCAACCGGGGCTTTTTTTGCAGCTGCAGTTTTTGGTTTTATGGCGACCGGTTTCTTTTTTGCTGCAGTAACCGGCTTCTTTGCTTTTAATACCGGCTTTGCTTTCAACGATACCGTCTTTTTTGTTGTGGATCCAGCCATTCTGGATGTTTTTTTGGTTGTTGCCATCAGAACTTCACCCTGCCAGGCCCTTTCGTTCTTTTCTTAAAACTCCGCTTTACGAACAGCCCGTTATAAAAAAACAATAGCAATTATTGATTATTATATATTCTGGATGTACCAATCCCCAGAACAACTGTGTGGGGACGTACCTGATGCCTCAGTGCACCCGTAAATCAAGGCACCATTATTACGACCCGGGTTCCATCTCACGGTAAGAACTTGTTATGAGCCCTGAATGGATAGTCCCTGTGCTGGTTTTTCTCATCGCCGGATTTTTTTATTTGCAATTTATCACCTGTCATGGAATCATCACATGGTTGACGCCGAGTGTTTTACCTCATGCCGTAGTATGCACGAACCAGATTTTACACCGGGGACAACACCTGATTCTTGTGCTTTTAGATGTCTACAGAGGTTCAGGATATCACAATTTCACACCCATTTATAGCGAAGGAGACAGATATGGCTGGCAGTGCATCGTACAAAAAATCCCTCGGGCTCTTTGAACTGGTCAGCCTTGGTGTCGGGGGAACCATTGGTTCGGGCATCTTTGTGGTTCCCGGTATTGCTGCCCGACTGAGCGGGGTGTGGTCTCTTTTTGCATGGCTGGTCGTCGCCATATCTGCATCCTGCGTCCTGCTGTCCCTTGCCTCCATCTCATCCCGTCTGACCGGCGGAGGAAGTTTTTTTTCCCTGTTTGAGTCCGTTCTTGGTAAGAAAGGGGCTGTGCCGGTTATCGGATTGTATCTTATTTCATCCATAACCGGCATTTCCACCATCGCCGCCGGTATCGGGCAATATATCACCTACCTTGGTGTTGGATACACCCTGATTGTAGAGATCTGCATTATTGCAGCATTTTGCGGGCTTAATATTATCGGCATCTCCCTGTCGGGAAAAACCGAGAATGTTCTTACCCTGATGAAGATTATACCGCTGGTCATCATCTCCGTCCTGTTGTTGCCATTTGTTACCAGATCTAACTTCGTGCCGACTATTCCGCTGACTACGGCGGGGTTCTTTGCAACAATTATTATTGTCTACTGGCCGTTCACCGGCTTTGAGATCAGCGCAATTCCGGTTGAAGAGACAAAAGATCCAAAAATCATACAACGATCGCTCATCTACGTGATGGTAATTGTCGCTTCCGTCTACCTTGTCCTCAACATCGCGCTTATGGGAAGTGTCGGTGCTGCCGTATTAGCCGCGTCTCCTGCACCCATCGCAACTGCTGCCGGACTGCTGATTGCCCAATCGGGTGTGCTCGTTGCATGTATCGGGATTATCGCGATGCTGTCGGCTTTGAACGCCTATATTATCGGGACATCCCGTGTCATGCAGAGTGCATCTTCGCGACTCGGTATTCCGGTGATGAACGAGCTGAGCGGACGGGGGACACCGGTGTATGCACTGGTCGCCGGTTGTGGTATCTCTGCCGCGCTCCTGCTGGTATCCAATCATTTTGACGTTCTTGCGGGGATTTCTGTTATTACCACGCTTATCCCGTATATCTTCTTCTGCATCGCAGCGTGGCTCTCGATTCATAAATGGAAAATCCGATTAATCTCCGGGGTGGGTGCCGTATCGACCCTGATGATCATTATTGCCTATTTTGTATTCTGATCATCCGGGACTGCTACAGGCAGAAAAAGGACAAATCACGGCGAGAGACCCCGTCAATTTATCCGTCAGAACTTCCCATATTGTGAATAATTGATATGGCAGACCTCATTTCAGGAGTATTGTATGCTTTTGCGGCACTATTTGTCATTCTTGACCCGATCCTGTCAGTGCCGATTTTTGCTGCAATGACCAAAGGACAGACCACAAAGGAGATCCACAGGCAGGCGTTCATCGCCGTGGCAGTTGCCGGATGCCTGATGTATATTTTCCTTGTTTTCAATACCCTGATCTTTGAAATTCTTGGCCTGACCCTGCCCACATTCCAGATTGCGGGGGGCATTTTGCTCTTCATTTTGGGTATGCAGATGGCCCTTGGCATCGCTATCGGGACATGCAAGGAACGGGCCACGTCCGCGGCCGGAGTTGTCATTGGCACACCGCTTCTCTGTGGACCGGGTGCCATAACAACGGTAATGCTCCTTTCCCGGGATTACGGGATCCTGATCCCGTTCCTTGCCATTACCCTCTCACTCATTGCCACATGGATCATCCTGTTTTACGCTGACCTTATCCAGCGTATGCTTGGTGAAGTGGTTACGGATATCATGGGGAAGGTGCTCGGTATGCTGGTAGCGGCAATTGCCATCAAGATTATCTTTGCCGGTATCATGGCGATGGTCGGATAATTGCATCTGAAAAACAACTGATCTGCTGTATCGTAAACAGAAGAGAATTCCTTTTTATTGATACATCTTTTTTATGAATTGTTCTGGCAGGGGGGGACGATAATTAAAAGGGATCCCACCTTATGCCGGATCAGGAATCGCGCTTCAGGGAATATACTTCCACCATATGATGGGGATGATAACGCATTTTTGCTTCCCGCAAGCCCATGACGCCAAGATCGCTTTCCCGGTTGATATAAATAAAATCTTTTGCCAGCACTGCAGCGGTTTCCGCATTAATTGCTTTGTAAATCCCCTCACAGTCAGGCAACCCTTTTTCAAAATGGACCAGTGCAGTATCGGCATTGAGGGGTTCAAAGAGAGAGATTGCAGCGATTCGATCGTCCACCCGGATCATCAGGCCCATTATTAAAAGTTCATTGAAATGTTCGATCGCGTAAAATACCGCGTCCTTCTCATGGGCGAGTACGGTGTCGTTTTCGCACCCTTTCCACTCGCACCACTTGATAAGAAAACTCATGACCTCGTCACGGTTCTCCGATGTGATTGGTTCAACCCGGTACGAACAGTTACGCCGGAATTTGTGGATCTGGTTGCGGATTTTCAGATAATTTTTACCCTGCAGCTCGGCAAGATCGGTTGCCTGGTACACGTATTCGTAATGGTTCCGGTCCGGGACAAGCGTCACGTCGGGGCATATCTCGTGAATCCATGTCGCCGTACCAGGATCGATAAGTACAATGGGCTCATTGTCGCTGACCTCAATAGCAAAGCGGATAAGCGACTTCATCAGATCGGGATCACGCGGACCAATCGGGGCACGAAACCGGGTAATCCCGTCAATCGTACTTGCAAGGATCACGTTCCCGTTTACAGAGGCATACCGGTAATGCGCAAAATGGTTCCAGCAGACCATGTTCGTGAACGTGTTATCGCTATGTGTCTGAGGATAGTGCGCATAGTGTTGTGCAAAAAATGCCCGGTCGGCAAGAGTCACCGGTTTGAAATCATCCTGTTTCAGCAATTAGTCCTCACCACGGTAAATCATCGGGACATGCCCGGTCATCCGTTCAAATCCAATGGGCAGATAGAACTCCTCGGATTCAGGTTCGGCAATCAGTCCGATCCATGACAGGCCAGCCTTTTTACATTGTTTGACGAGCAGGGAGACAATCTTTTTCCCGATACCTTTGCCACGGAATGCCGGAAGGATAACGAGATCCTGGATGTAGGCATCAGATACACCATCAGAGAGAACACGCCCCATGCCGACTGCTCGGTGACTTGTGGTTTCAATTGCAACAGCAAACGCAAAACTCCCTTTGATAAGGCGGGGGATTTCGGATGGATCATATTCATCCTTCCACCAGCCACCAGCCCGGTAAAGATCAACTATTGCCTGTGTGTCATACTGATCGACCAACGAGACGGTAATGCTGGTACCAGAGTCGATCATAGTATCGCTCCGGGTAAAAAACACCGCAGATCAGGAAGCGTATTCAAATCAACAAAAGAGTGAATTACCAGATGATTATGCCGGACGTGCATAAGCAGTCAGTTGTCCAATCGCGATATCCACAATCGCCCCGAGATCGTCAACATTCCATTTTTCTGAGTTCAGGATGATATGGTAGATGGATAGATCGTCGATATGGATGTCATAATACGCGCGATATCGTCCTGCCTCGCAGTGTTCACGTTCGAGCGTGATTTTTTTTGCCGTTTCTTCATCCGCAATCTGATCGCGGAACACAATCCGCTTCAGCCGGCAATCAATCGGGGCAAACAGCCAGATTTTCAGGTCGGCATTTTCCACCATCCATCCGGACAGCCTGCCTTCGACAATGATATTGTCTTTCTGTGCGGCGATCTCTTTCTGGCGCTGGTCAATCATCTTGTCATATGAGGGATCCTGCTCTGCAAGATGACCAAACTCAGCAAGATCCATGTTGTGCTCTTTTGCACAGAGCCGGAACACCTCTCCGGCTGAGATCATCTCAAACCCATGACGCTGTGCAAGATACCGTGAGAGTGAGGTTGTCCCGCTGCCGGGGAGCCCGCTCACGGTGATCCGCATCAGAGGCCCCCGATATTGAGAGCTTTTCTGATCACCTGGCTCATGGAGATAGAACAGATCATATACCACAGCATCCATGCCGGAACGATCCAGAGAACCGGAGCAGTCAGGCTCTGGACACCATAATAGGGAAACGTGATCGTTGTATGGACCTCACTCAGGCGATACAGCAGCCAGAAGAAGATCGGGACGGTGAGCACGAGGATATATGCCATCGGTTTGAACTGCTGTTGTGACATTTCCATCTGTTCACGCATCACCTTTTGCTGCCTGGCCTCCATCTTCTTGATCTTCTTCTCGTCCTGCGACAACTGTACTTCACGGAATTCTTTCTGGAACTCTTTCATCCGCTCCTGGGTTTCAGCCATCCGCTCATAATCGATGGTATATTTCTGGATAATTGATGAATACAGGCCAGTCAGTGCGGAGAGGATCACGATCAAAATAAAGAACGGGATTTTAAACTCCGTGACGAGCGGAGAGAACACCAGGTCGATGTTTTTCCCCACACCAAGGCGCAGCCACTGGATGCTGTAGGAAAACATCATCAGCATCATGAAGATGAGTGCAACATATAATCCGTATTTGTCCCAGAATTTTCCAAAATCCATGTATTCACCTAAGGGTTTCTGCTAAATTCTGCGATGCCTGCTCCAGCAGGAAATCGGCGTTGGTGATGATTTTGATGGTGCTTCCTGTCACCATTGCATAGGCAGCAGCAATCGACCGGTTGAACTGCTGGTGTTCGGCTATTGAACGTGAGCCTTCTTTGTCCCGCATGCGGGTTTCATCGGAAAGCCTGCGCATGAGGATCTGGTCATCATCGGTCTCAACAAGGACGATAATATCCGGCATAATCTCGCGCAGCACCCATTCGGGAAGTCCCGCGAGATAGCCTTTTGGCGTTTTGACAGATGCATGCGTATCGATCAGCACATTGCCAGGAATCTTTGCGATTGCCTGCGCTGCAAGCTGCTGCAACCGTTTCTGGACGGTGCGATCGAGCGCCCGCATCTGGTCGCGATCCTGTGCGATCCCTTCAGATTTTGCCACCTCGAACATGAAGGTGCCAAAGTTGATCGACTGGTATTCGACCCCATCTTCCTTGAGTTTTTTTAATGCCTCGTTGACGACCGTCGTTTTACCGACGCCCGGAACTCCGGTGATAATGACCTTTTTTCCTGCCATCCTAGTCCCTTTCCACTGTTCATTCTTTGCCAAAGAACGTCCGCATGAACGGGTACATCTCCATGATCTGCTGGCTGGCGATCTCCTCGTAGAGACGATAGGTGATACTTACGGTCAGCAACAATCCTGTGCCGCTCACCGCGCCAATCACACCAAACAGGTTCGCAATCACACTGAGTAAACCGATGAATACTCCACCGATAACCGTGACACGGGGGATATAACGGTCAAGGTACTTCTCCAGCACCTGCGGATTTCTCCGGTAGCCGGGAATGGACATGCCTGACATCTGGATCTGGCGGGCGACATCTTTTGAATCGAGCCCGGCAGTCTTGATCCAGAAGAGTGCAAAGATCGCTCCTCCGACCACCATGAAAGTGGTATCAATTCCCAGACGTAATAGGATTTCCCATGGCGCATGACCGAGATCGGTCGTCCACCACATCCACTGGGTAGGTCCGTTGATGGGGGCGAGGAAATACATCAGGCCGGAAACAGGGGTCTGGCCATTGAAGGTTCCAAGGATGGTAATCCCGATATTTGAAAGGAACATCCCCAGCATCTGGATATTTGCCTGCAGAACCCGCACGAGAATCATCGGCAGGACACTTGCATAGATAAGTTTGACCGGGAACCGTGCCCGTGCTCCCCGTACCTGGGCATGTGCAAGGGGGATTTCAATGCGCGTTGATTCAACATACACGATGATGAGGAATATCGCGATGGTAGTGACAAATGCAAGAAGTTCTGTCCCGAAATACTGGACAAAGTTCGCACCATCGAGCACGATGGCAACAAGGCGGGGGAAAAATCCTACGGGATAAGGATCGCTGACTGGCATCCAGTTGATGAACCCATTGACGATTGCCTGCGATATCCCGGCAATAATGAAAAGTCCGACACCGGAACCGATACCCCATTTGGTCACCACTTCATCCATCAGGAATACCAGCACACCGCCGATACAGATCTGGATAAATATCAGGAGCGATACGGCAAACAGGTTTCCGCCGAAGAATTGCTGCGCGATGACCGGGTCCGGCTGCATGAAGCCCCCAATCAGGTTGGGTGCTGCTTCAACGACGATCATGACAAGGATGAGAATCTTCTGCAATCCCATGTACATGACCTGTCCACGGGTCTCACTTGTATCAATATGGAGGATATCAGCACCTTTGAGGAGCTGGAGTACAATTGAAGCTGTAACGATGGGCCCGATACCAAGATGGACGATCGAACCGCTTGCACCGGCAAGCAGTGCCCGCCAATAGAGGAATACATCCTGTGAACTCGATGCAAGCCCGAATACAGGAATATTTGTTAATGCAAAATACAGAACCAGAATTCCAAATGTCCACATCAGTTTGTTCTTGAAATGGACATGTCCCTCAGGACTCTTGACTGCGGGCATCGCAGCAAGCAGGGGTTCCATTCGATCCAGCAGGTCTCCCATGGTTTCACCAAAAAATCAGGTGGGTCAGACGACCAGCGCCTTTCCACCAAGTTTCTCGATCTTTGCTATTGCCTGTTGAGAGAACGCTTCAGCCGAGATAGTAAGTTTCTTTGTGACTTTCCCGCTGCCCAGAATTTTCTCGATGCCGAGATCGGCAGCATTCAGCACGACGGTATCTCCTTCCTTTTTGGCAATTCCCTGTGCAATCAGCGACGGTAAGATCTGGTCGATGATACCGACATCCATCACCGCAACAGTGACGGCGGGATTATGGAAGAACCCGTTCTTTCCAAAGACCGGCCCTCCCATCTCCATATACCACTTGACAAAGTGGTGGGCGTTGATACCGGCGCGTCCTCTGCCGCCACGGTTTCCTGCCCCACGCCGGTTCTTGTGGGTTCCGCCACCGCATGTCCGCGATCCACGGTATCTTGAGCGTTTGTTTGTTGGCATCCCATTCACCTCATCTTATAAAGGAGTGTATTGATCTCCTGACCATAATAGCCAAGCGATCCACCCTGAACGAAGGTGCGCTTGGTGGTCTTGTATCCCTTGCGCGGCGGGTGCAGCCGGAGAACCGGCTTTAGTCCTGCAATATCACGCAATTTTGATTCGCCATTTGCAAGTGCCTGTGCAAAGTCCACAATCCCGCTATAGGTTGAGTTTGATTTGATGTACTCATCCGTAAGAGGACCGTCCCCCATAACTCTGCCGCGGGTGCGCAGCAGGGTCTCGATGGTTGGTGCATCCACTTCGCCATAGGCAACATAGTCCTTTACTTTGCGGATCATCCCGAGGTTTTCAGGAGTGTCCGCAATAAGGACGCAGTGGTTGATGTGGTGCAGGCGGAGCATCTTTAGGGTGTCTTTGATATCCTGACGGGTGTTTACTACGCCGCGTACCTGTACAACTGCGTACATTACTGTGAGCCCCCGGTCCGGATCATGTTCGTCCCTTTTAATGCGTTGAACGTTGCCTTTGCAAAGTTGATTGTGGTACGGGTTTGTCCGCGGGCAAAGGTCCAGACATCCTTGATACCCGCAAGCTGGAGCACTTTTTTGCTGATGTCACCGGTGACAAGGCCGATTCCCTGCGGTGCCGGCTTGAGCGTGATGCGGACACTGCCTGCAGTGCCCTCAACCTGCATGGGAATTGAGTGCGTGAGATCGCACCCGCATTCCCAGCTGCCGCAGCCACGGCGGACTTTCACGAGATTCATCTTTGCTTTTACAATCGCTTTCTTGATTGCATCGCCAACCTGCACGTCTTTTCCCTGGCCAAATCCGATGTAGCCATTCCGGTTGCCGACAATGACAACTGCACGGAATTGCACACGGCGGCCTGAGTCGGTCATTCGCTGCATCATGGCGATATCGAGAACTTCATCTTCCAGGTCCGGAAGGAAATAATCGACAATTTCAGGTTCCTTGATGGGTCTGCCGCTTTCCAGCACCTGGTCGATGCTCTTGATCTCTCCTGATGCGACGAGTTTGCCAAGACCGGTGATCGGGCGCCATTCTACCTTTTCGTATGCCATTTACACCAGCTCCTTTTTAATGGCGTCTGCCACCTGTTCAACATTCCTGACGATATCAGCGGAGTTTTTGTTGTATGCGGCGATGTGTTCACCTTTGACCCGCTCATCGGGGGGAAGGATTGATTCGCCATGCGGAATATCAAGTCCAGCCTCAACAGCACCTTTGAGTGCTGCAAATACCCGTGCACCGTGTGTTGCCCGGTTCAGGCCGATGTCCAGAATGGCACTTTCCTGTTGTGCCTTCTTTGCCTTAACCGCAAACAGCATGCCGGTAAGGTACGCTGCCGGGGTGTTCGAAGTTGATCCCTTGTATCCGTATTTTTCCAGTTCCGCAGAGTTTGCTGCTACCAGTGTGCGGTCCCCGTCCATCTCGGCGGTGACCAGCTGCACAATGATATGCCGGTTTGTCTTGCGCACAACCATGCGCGGCACATCGGCAACAACAAGCCGGGTTCTCTGGTAATAATCGGTTTTGCCATCCCTTCGTCTTCGGAATGGTACAAAATACCGTGGTCCGGTTGCCATGTTACTTCATCCTCCCGGCAATAATCTCCATCTGTGCTTTCATGTGTGCGACACTCCGGTACTGCCCACCGGCTGCTTTACGGTAAATGAGGCGGTACAAGTGCCGGTCGATTGTGCCGGCATCACGAAGCGCAACAAGAACTTTCCGGATTGCACGGATCTTCTGGATCCATGCACGCTTGCTCGGCGTTCGTGCACCCTTGGCACCTTTCCGTTTTCCGACACCTTTGCGGTGCCCGTATGCACGCTGTGCGATTCGTACGCGTGCCCTGCCACGGCTAACACCTTTTTTCTGGTGTGCTTTGATGGCTCCGTCAGTAATAAGCCCACGTAAATCTTCGCGTGAGATCGCGTTCTCGATATCCGAAAGGCGTTCCGGGTCAAACCAGACACGGTTGACACCACATTTCATGATCGAGGCGGCAATGCGCTTCTGGCTCGCGACATCAGTCATTCTTCTTCACCTCTGACCCGGTCTTCTTTTTCGGTTTTGCTTTTGATTCAGCCGGAGTTTTTGTCTTTTTGGCATCCCCGGTCGTTTCAGCAGCCGGTTTTGCAGATGCCTTCTGGGGTTTTGCCGCATCTTTTGATGGGGCTTTTTCAGCCTTCTTTTCAGGTTTCTCCGCTGCTTTCTTTTCGAGTTTCTCTGGAGCCTTCACCGCTGCTGCTTTCGCCGGTTTCTTCGCTTCAGGTGCTTTTTGAACCTTTGTTTTTGCTTTTTCGGGTTCAGCCTTTACTTTGGGCTTTGCTTCCTTCTTCTTCGCGTCAGGCACTTTTGCTGCTTCAGGCGCTTTTTCCGTTTTCACCGGTTCCTTTACGACACGGGTGTTGAGCACCTTAAGCCCTGCTTCAATTGCTTTTGCCTGAAGGATGCCGCGCTTCCTGGTTCCGACAGTTCCGGAGATCCTGACCGCGTGCGTTTTTGGATCAATGCCTTCAAGATCCTTTAAGTTGAACACGAGCGTTTCGAAAAATCCGCTGGGGTGCATACCGCGCACCGCAATCGGGCTTCCGAATCCGGGTTTGGGGAGGGCACCTTTTGCCTTCTTCTGCTCCCTCTGCTTATTGTGCTGTCCACGGGGCTTTCTCCATGAATCGGCGAGCTGCCGTTTTTTACCAAATCCGTCGCGCTTGAATACTGCACCTTTGTCAGTGCGCACCCGGATTAATCGCTTTGTTTCGGTGGTCATTCTCTTCAGCCCCTCTGCACAATATATATACCGTCCTGGAAGACACGGGGGTCACGGTCACGGATGTGGGTTGCATGTTCGATGTTTGCTGCAGTGGTTCCGACGAGTTCCCGGTCGATGCCATTGAGCACAACTTCATCATTTGCAATCTTTATCTTCACACCCTCTTCGATACGTGCATACCGCGCTTTCTTTTCGCCGAGGAAGTTGTTGATCTCAAGCCGGTTTCCCTGCGTTTTTAACTGAATCGGGAAATGGCTGAATACAACCTTCATATGGTATTCAAATCCTTCAGATACGCCCCGGCACATGTTTTTTGCATGCGCCTGGAACGTCCCGACAATCGCAACATTTTCCTTCCGCCGGGATTCTGTGGAGATTGTCAGTTCTTTCCCGTCACAGGTTATGACGACCTGGGGAAAACGCACGTTGCGTGAGATCTGTCCTTTTGGCCCGGTCACACGAAGCTGCGTTCCATCCAGATGGACTTTAACGCCATCGGGAATAGTTACTTTCCGTACTGTTGCCATAATTTTCGCACCTTAGAAGACGTACCCCAGCAGTTCACCGCCGATACTCTCTTTTCTGGCCTGCACATGTGACATAACACCGTGCGAGGTAGAGAGCATGATCAGCCCGAAATTCTTTCCGGGCAGATAGCGTTTCTCCCAGTATTCCATCTCATCCTGTTGTACTGAAAAACGCGGTGTAATCGCACCGCATTTGTTGATCTTTCCGGTGAGATGCACCTTGAGCTGCCCACCGCGGCCATCCTCGATAAACTCGAAGCCGCCAATATAGCCTGCGTCCTGCATAATGCGGAGCATCGCACCGAGGAGTTTGCTCGCGGGTTCAAGAGTGCACTCGGTCTTGCCGGTGTCACCAGCGTTCTTCAACGCGCTCATCCCGTCTGCAATAGTATTCATACGTGTCATTTTGCAGTCACTCCTCAGTTCATCTTCTGAAAGCCTATTTTCCGGGCCCACTCACGGAAGCACTGCCTGCAGAACATGATGTTATACCGGCGAACAAGCCCCTGCTTGCGCCCGCACATCTTGCACGCATTTGCACCGCGACCGAAAATCTTCTTCTTTTCTCCACCCATCAGCGCACCTCCGCCTTGTATTCCTGTTTCAGAAATGCAATTGCATCTTCCTTTTTCACACGCTGCTTTGCCGGGAGTTTCTTCTGCTCCATGCGCCGGCGGGTGATCCGGATACCATTACGCTCGAGCACGACATTGACGTCCATGCCGTAGATCCCAATCTGGGGATCATAGGACATTCCGGGAAAATCCGTATGCTCTTCAACACCAAATGAGAAATTGCCGCTCTTGTCGAACTGACTTTCAAAGAGGGTATTGTTGATAAT
Organism: uncultured Methanoregulaceae archaeon; assembly: GCA_963768785.1. Lineage (GTDB taxonomy): Archaea > Halobacteriota > Methanomicrobia > Methanomicrobiales > Methanospirillaceae > Methanoregula. The sequence goes on along the minus strand of CAVYJD010000010.1, from coordinate 217,773 downwards.
CCCCAGTGAAGTTTTAAAGAATTCCACGGCAGGTTTTCCCCGGAGCGTAACCTTGCAGCCAATTGGAGCGCCTTTCCTGATGGAAAACGCCGGTTGGGTCTGTTTTGCAATGCTCCTGATGGGCGTCTGGCCGGTGATCGTCTTCATGATGTTTTCGGCTTTCACGAGTTTTTCACCGCTCTCGCCAACACCCATGTGAACGACAACCTTGTCGATATGAACATCACGCATTGAGGTCATTGTTCAACCCCCGGGTTGGAAATTGAGTTCTTGTCCTTACCGACAATGTAAATGTACGGCATAATCGTGTCAAACGGGGTCTTGGTCTGCTCATCCTCAACAATGATACGATTCGGCACACTGCCGGAGGTTTTTACGATCTCAAGGATGCGACCGACTTTGCCTGAATGCCGTCCACCTATGATCATTGCCATGTTGCCGACGGCAAAGGGGAAATGATCGAGAATCTTGAACCGATCCTCGGCTTTGAGGGAGATCAGGATCGAGTCATTTGACTTATAGGTATTATCGGCGATGACGTTTGCACCATACCGCAGGTTTAACTGGACACGCCCACCGGAGATGGTGGTTTTGTTCTCGATTTTGCACAGCCTGCTCTGCGCGGACTCTGCATCGATCTCCATCGTTTTATGGCGGCCTTTGACGTCACGCAGGATACGATAGTACTTGTCCATCTTCGGGATGGTAATTACATCAAATATCCCGATGCCCATCTTCGGGTCCCGGCAGGGTCGTCCGTTGACGACAACATCGTTCTGGTTGAGGATCTGCTTGACTTCCTTCATGTTGCGTGCAAAACCCATAACATCACGGAGCCAGACCGCAATCGGCATCGCATTTGCATTGTGTGCCCCGGGTGCAGTCTTCGTAATGAAGGTATTGGTCTTTTTGGCAATGTGCCATGAATCCGGCGCATTCAGCCGTTTCAGATGATCTGACATTATTTCGTCTCCTCGAGTTTTGCCACGCGCCGCGGGTCATCAAGGTTGAGCTTGGTTATCTGCACCTTGGACGCATCAACGGTTCGCGGGACTTCCGTGCCATCTGCCTTGGTTGACGAGACACCGTGGACAACAAGTTTTGTTTTCCGGGTATCGATAGCATCGACAAGTCCTTCCTCGCCAACATGGTCTCCGCGCATGACCTTGACGGTGTCACCCTTGACAACACGTAACGTCTTTTTCTGGTATTTTTCTTTCAGCGCTTCGGACATCGGGGCGCTGAGGAACTTCGATTTCATGTGGGAAGGTGCATTATAACGCGCCTTTCTCTGTTTTCTTGGCTGTTTGCTCTCAATTCTTACCATACAGCCACCTCACACAATGATAGTTGCCATCGAACCAAGCTTCGGGAACCGCTCTGCCACTTCACGGGCAACCGGTCCCTTGATTTCAGTTCCTTTCGGCTCGTTTTTCTCATCCACCACAACAACTGCATTGTCGTCAAAGGATACGCGAATCCCGTTCGGGCGGCGCATCTCCTTCTTCTGGCGGATTACAACAGCCCGGACAAGTTTTTTACGCATGTCGGGGGTTCCTTTCTTGACCGTCACCGTTGCAACGTCGCCAAGACCCATCTTGGGCTGCCGGCGTCGGACACCATGGTATCCAAAGACGGAGACAATCTGAACAATGCGGGCTCCAGTGTTGTCCGCACAGGTCAGTTTTGTTCCGGTCGACAGTGCCCGCGGTGTCTTTGATTGCTTGCCTTTCATGGCTGTGACACCTCGACAACGACAAAGGTCGTACTCTTTGATAACGGTCTGCACTCAGCGATCTTCACCAGGTCGCCAACCTTTGCCTGAATACAGGGCGGGTTGTGGGCGTGAAGTTTTGATATGCGCTTTTCATACCGGTTGAATTTCCGGACGTAGTGCAGGTAATCCCGTGCAACTACGACCGTTCCCATCATTCGATCGCTCACGACTTTACCGGTGATCACCTGGCCGCGCACCGGTAAAGTGCCATGAAACGGACAATTAACGTCCTTGCATTCCTGAGCCGGAGCCGGGACGTTTAATCCAATGTTTTGTGCCATTATGGTATCCTCTTCTTTTCATGCAGGTTGATCCTCTTTTCAGGAGCCAGAATCATTGCGGACCCATTCATCTCAACAAGGGTGTTGTCAGGCAGGTGTACACGGAATGTGCTGTGCATCTTCTGGATGTGTTTGATTCCCTGTGCCGTCTGGATGATGAACATGTTCCTTGTCTCATCGATAATGCGCCCGCTTACCCCCCGGTGAAGAGGGTTGGTGGCTCCCGATACCAGAACGTCAAGGCCGATCAGTTCGTGCCTCATGACATTCTGGGAAGAGATCATGCAGTTCTCCTGCGGTTCTGTTCGGTCAGCATCCGGGCGATGGTGCGCCGGAGTTCGCGGATGTGTCCGGGGTTTTCCGTGGCACCGCCGGCACTGACTTTCCCGTAGTGCTGGACAAGCTCCATCTGGAGTTTTCCCATCTGTTCCTGCAGTTCGACATCAGAAAGCTGCTGGACATCCCGTGCTCTGAATATCGCCATTACCGCACCTCGACAGATTCCTCATCAGGAAGGGCGGGCTCTTCAATATCACCGATATCGGTGACGGCTGCCTTTGGTTCTGCCCGCTTCTTTTCCTGCTCGATAATCGTGAAGTGGTCGGGCATCTTTGCGTCTGCGGGCACGATCTTGACCTGCACACCGATAACACCAAGCTTCTTGATAGCCACGGCGTAGCCTTTCACTACGATTGTGTTGCTGGGTTCACCGCAGTGTTTGATGTAGCCTTCGGTAAACTTCTGGGTCCGGGCACGTGCACCGGTAAGTTTACCGGCGATAATGACTTCACAGCCCAGTGCACCGGATTCCATGACACGGCGCATGATGCTTGATCCTGCCTTGCGGAAATACCAGCCCCGCTCAAGGGCATTTGCAAGCCGTTCGGCCATGATCTGGGCGTTGAAACTGGGGTTTGTGACCTGCTGGACTTCAATCTGCGGGGATTCCACACCATAGTTCTGGGCGAGGTCCAGGGTCAGCTGGTGGACGAGTTTGCCGCCCTTTCCAATCACAATACCGGGTTTCTCCGCAAAGATGGTTACCTGTGTGCCAAGGGGTGTACGGGCAATATCCATACCGCCGTATCCTGCACGCTTGAGCTCCTTTGAAAGGTACTTCTCAACGCGGGCTTTCCGCACCCCTTCTGATATGAATTTCTTTTCGACGGCCATTATGCCACCTCACGAACAATAATCTCGATGTTTACGGTTTCCCTGGCTTTCGGAGACGCCCTTCCCATTGCGCGGGGGAAGAATGATTTCTGGGAGCGCCCGCGATTTGCGGAAACGTGGATGATCTCCAGGTTCTCCGGGTCAAGCCCGATGTATTCGGCATTCTTCTTGACGGATTCAAGGATCCGTATGTATGCCTTTGAGGCCTTGACCGGATACCGGCCTGCATCCCAGTTGCCCGGAAGTCCGCGCTTGTGTGCAACATTGCTGTTGAAGCGCCGGAACGGGATTGCCTTTTTGAGGGCGATCACCTGATTCAGGTATGCAATCGCGTCATTTACGCGCTGGTGACGGATGAAGTTGGCAATCTCGATAGAGTGTTTGGGAGACTGGGAAAGCTCATTTGCCTTCCCTTTTGCAATATTGTCTCCTTCAACTTTTTTGGAATAATTAATGCGTGCCATTTCCATCACTTCAGCGGAACGTATTTGCTGCCCCTTGTTGCACCGATACCGGCGGAACCATGGGTGACCTTATGTCTCGTCAATGCAAATTCACCGAGGTAGCGGAAAACCGACTCGGGCTGGAACTCGACTTTTATGAATTCCTTGCCGTTGTAGATCTCGATTGTTTTCCCAATCATCTCCGGCATGACAATCATGTCACGCACGTGAGTCCTGACCTTCTCATCGCCGGCACGAATCTTTGCAAGTAACGTCTCTTCACTGCGGTTGAGGCCACGGTTGATTTTGCGGCGTGCTCGGGCTGGCATGAGGGGGAGGAGTTCGCTCATCCCCATCGCTTTCAGCTCGTCAACCTTATACCCGCGATAGGTGAACTCCTCACGCCTTCTGGGCATTCTCTTCTGTGTCTTTTTAGGTGCTGCCATACCCTTCACTTCCTGCTCTTACCTGTCCTGCGTGCAGCCACTGAACCAACCGTCCTTCCCGGGGAAGTACCTCGGGCAACGGTTTTAGGCCGACCCGTGTGCTGGTGACCGCCGCCACCGAATGGGTGGTCGATGACGTTCATTGCAACACCACGGACACGTGGCCAGTTGGATGCGGTGTTTGCCATCTTGTGATACTTGTTGCCTGCTTTCACAAACGGCTTCTCAACCCGTCCGCCTCCGGCAACAATACCGATCGTTGCACGGCAGCGTCCGTTGAACCATTTTGTCTTTCCGCTTGGCATCCTGACACCAACACGGTCTTCAATCTTATCGACAACAACTGCCTGAACCCCGCTTGAGCGGACAAACTTGCCGCCGTCGTTCGGGCGTGACTCGATGTTGCAGATAAATGACCCTGACGGGATCTTGTTAAGCGGAAGCGTGTTCCCGTTCTTTACGCTTGCCTCCGCTCCCCATGCGATTGGTTCGCCGATGCCGATACCTTCCGTGACCAGCATGTAAACCTTGGCCCCGTCTTCAAGCTGTACAAGGGCAATGGGTGCGTTCCGGGCTGGATCATGTTCGATATCGATAATGGATCCGGTGACGGTCTGCGTATCATTTCCGATGTGCTTGAGTTCCGCCTTATACCGGTGGGATGGTGCACGATATGTCGGGCCTCCCCTGCCCCGGTTCTGTGTAGTAATACGATGTCCCATGTTCCCCACCTACATAATGCCTAGACGGCTGAGAATTTCCTCTGCGGCCTTTTCGTTCTCAAAACTCACGATTGCCTTTTTCTCGCCGTGCATCGTCATGAGTGTGTAGACCCTTTTCACTTTCTGGTCAAACGCTTTTTCAAGGTCGCGTTTGATCGTCTTTTTGGTTGCTTTGTTGTCAACGAGGAACTGAAGTTTGTTCTCATTTTCCAAAAGCACCATTGCCTTTTCTGTGACAAACGGGTGTTTCAGCGTCGCCATTTATTTTCCCTCCAGGCGGATCAGGGCACTTTCAGTCCAGACGGTCAGGCGTCCTGCCTGCATACCTGGCGCAAGGTGCTCGACATTCAACTGGTCAACAGTGACGACATCTACACCGGAAAGGTTGCGGGCGGCACGGAGTTCCGGTCCCGAGGTTACAATCAGCAGGCTCTTTCTCTGCTTGTACCTGCGACCACGCATCTTTCCTCTGCCTGCACGGACCTTGCGGCTGTCTTTTGCCCGCTCAACATCCTGGTAGACGCCAATGGTGGTCAGAGCCGTAATAATGTCCTGTGTGCGCTCGAGTGATTCGAACTTGTCCTCAAAGACGACCGGTACCGCACCCGTGAATGTGTGACCCCGAGAGGTCATAAGATCGGCCCGTATGCTTGCAGCAACTGCAGAACGGAATGCTTTTTGTTTTTCCTTCTGGTTGATCTCTTTGATGAGAATTTTTGCAACTACCGGGGGGTGTGCTTCACGGCCTCCCTTTGCCTGCGGGACTTTTGCCGCACGGGAACCGTTCTTGAGACGGGGCACATGCGATGCACCGCGACCACTTCCCCAGCCGACTGCGGATGAACAGATACCCGCAAATGGGTAGGTGCCGTGGGGCTGACGCCGGGTGCTCTGAAGAGCCATCACTGCCTTTTTGATCAGATCTGGTCTGTATTCCTCTGAGAACAGGGCCGGAAGTTCAATATCTTTTGAGACTTCTCCTTCAATTGTTTTAACCTGTGCTTTCATCTCTGATCACCCCTGTTTGCTCTGGACGCTCACAAACTGGATCGCGGGCATCCTGACGACATGTTCTCCCTGGCGGATTGCCGGGCGGATCCTGATCAGGCGCTTGATTGGACCGGGGATGGAGCCCTTGACAAGGACATACGGGCTTTTAAGAACACCGTAGTGCAGGAAACCGCCTTTTGGAGTGATTTCAGCACCGCTTTCTCCGATCTTCAAAATGCGCTTGTTGAACTCCGTGCGCTGCTGGTATCCCATCTGGCCGCTCTGGGGTACCTGCCACCGTACATGGTGCGGGTTCCAGGGTCCAAGTGTACCAATGTGACGCTCTTTTCCACCGACAGAGTGCTTGCGCTTGCGCAGGGCAGTACCCCAGCGTTTGGCAGGCCCCTGTGTGCCTTTACCGGTAGTAATTGCGGTGATATCCGCGTACGCACCAGACTGGATAACGCTGTTGAGACTGACTTCCTGTCCAAGCAGTCCAAGAGCAAACTCGTACTGTTTTGCCATGTCATCCCCGGAGATTTTAATCTCCATAAGGTCAGGGACTTTTTTGGGCACTCCGCTGATGATTGCCGGTTGTGTATAGGTAAGTGCGTGGATCTCTGCCACATTACCGGCTGCAAGTGCATCGGCAAATTTTTTCTGCGATGATTCCCGGTTGTAGTCCTTTGGCATGGTAATCCTGCGGGAAAGCACATCATCCAGCTGGTCTGCCCAGATCTCGGTGAATGCATGCTTACCGTAGGTGTCCTTTGCGTATGCGCGGATCGCGGCAACTTTCATGGTCGGCACTTCAATAACGGTTACCGGTACCATGATCTCCTTGCCTTCAGTGGGACTTTCCTTATGGTCGTCCACCATGATAACATGCGTCATCCCCACTTTATAGCCTGCGAAACCCTGGAGCACCGGCGTTCCGGTGCTGGCGGGCCACGACTGGTATTTCGGTATGGGGCTCTTTGCACGTTTTCGTGGGCTGAATGCAAGTGAGCCTCGACGTGGTCTGTTTATCTTTGGCATGTGTTAATCATTCCTCTGTATTCGTGTAAGGTATTCTTTCTTCGACACGAACTGCGATTTATCCGAGACTTTTAGTGATATCGCTGCTTTGTCTGAAAAGCCAACGCGCGGCCGGGCGTGTCAGGAGTGCCGGAGAACATGATTGTCCCGGATAAGGGACGTATGCTCATCGGATTCCCGACTGATTGAACGCCACGGAAAGGATTTTGGATGAGAACTCCTCATCATGTGCCGGCGTATGCCGGCATTTCCTGTCTCGCGAAAGAAGACCCTGACATGAATGCATCTTCCGGCTGCATGATGCAACCAGTGAAGAGCGGGCTCGTTTTGTTAAAACGTCCACCCATGCATTATGGTCAGATCCAACTCTGTCAGCCTTGTTGTGACGAATCACAACTCCTTCTCGGTATCCCCCGCTTTTAAACGGGGTTCACCAACCGGGAAATACCCACGGCAGAACCTTTTCCCTGTGTCTTCGGATATAGTTCCGCCGGTGTGCTCCACGTGATGTATCGAATTACACCAGTGTACCACGGGGATATCCCCACATCGGCTTCCTTAAATTTTAGTTAAAAGAACATATATATTTATGCCAAAATTCCTGGGGTCGCCCCTATTAACATAGGATTATACAGAGTTGCCAATGGAAAAGATTGATCCTAATTATCCGAAATATAATTCTCCCGCATCCGTAATATAAATCTCGATATCATCACAGATGCATCGGGCTTTGCAGGACTGGGGGCGCGTTTCCCGAAGACGGTTTATCAGCGAGATAGTATCGTATTGAACTTTGATGGCGTTCTTTTCCGCTTCGGCAAAGATCATTCCCGGGACATCAAAAAGATCCGTCCCTGCGGGAATTGTGCACAGGTGGATCGCATCAAGCGTATAGAGAAATTCGAGCGTCTCTTTTGCCCGCCGTATATTTTCCATCGCCGATTTTTCTATAGTACAGACATTTGCCTTTGACGTATTGATAATATCAGCAATCTGTTGCTGGGTCAGGCCCTGTTTACGGTACCGGAGCACCTCTCTTTGTCTGTCGGTGAGCAGGCCGTCTTTCATACCATCCCATTTATCATCAGAACTTAAACACTTTTCGTTAACTCGGGAATCCCGATTAGTTATGCAGGGTGTAAAAAAGGCTCTGATTAATCCATAAAAACCATTGCCGACGATAAAAAACGATTTCAAAATCTTTATATCAATACCGGATCATAGTAACGTGTTAAAAAAATAGAGGTGAAATTTCTATGGTTGTTAAAGTAGGAGTTGCGAAATTAGGCAATATTGCCAGTGGTGTAATGGCAGAGCTGCTTCTCGATGAGAGAGCAGACCGTGAAGATATGCAGACATTCATGGCGACCAGCGGTACAAAACTTGAGCCGGCTGATGTTGACCGTGTCGTGTCCAACCTTAAGGCATATAAACCGGACTTCTGTATCGTGGTTTCCCCGAACGGTGTCCTCCCCGGCCCAACCGGTGCCCGCGAACAGCTCGCTGCAGCAGGTATCCCGGTCGTTATCATCACTGATGATGTAACCACAAAGAAGGAGTGGGAAGGAGTCAAGGCAAGCAAGTTTGGGTATATCATCATGAAGGCAGACTCCATGATCGGTGCACGCCGCGAGTTCCTCGACCCCGTCGAGATGTCCGACTATAACGGAAACCTCGTCAAAGTTCTGGCACTTACCGGTGCATTCCGCAAGATGCAGCTTGCTCTTGACAAGGTTATTGACCAGGTCAAGGCTGGCAAGTCGGGTGACGCCATTGAGCTCCCGAAGCTCATCATGACCACTGACAAGGCAGTCGATGGTGAGTTCACCAACCCCTATGCACTGGCAAAGGCACGCGCTGCCCACGAGATTGCAATGGCCGTTGCAGGCCAGAATGTGAAGGGCTGTTTCATGACCAAGGAGTGGGAGAAATACATCCCGATCGTTGCCAGCGCTCACGAAATGATGAGAGTGGCAGCCGTGCTCTGTGACGAGGCCCGCGAGCTCGAGAAAGCAGGAGACAGCATCAAGCGCCAGCCCCATAAGAAAGACGGCACGCTTGTCTCCAAGAACAAACTCGTTGCAAAATTCGAGTAAATCTTTTTTAATTTTTATTTTTTAAGAGACGGTTCCTGAATCAGGAATATTCATTCCGGTAGTATCGCCCGAGCTCTTCCGGTAAGGTCAGGATAACCGGTTCGAGATGCAACCGTTCCATAAATGCAGAGTCACTGGTCGATGAGGGATTTGGATTGATCCGTGAAATAATGGAACAGACTGCTGTAAAACCGTGATCTTCATTTTTCTTGTCAAAAACGATTGCCATATTAAATGCATGCGTACCGAGTTTTTTATAGAGCGCAAGGATTTTGAGTATACCTTCTGCAAGGAGATTGCAGTACGGTTCCAGATCATCAAGTGAAGAGACGGGCAGGATGCCCCGCACCTCCCGTTCACCGACGGGAACTGCATGTGCAGACCACATAATTTCGTCGCCAAAGAGATACCGGTCAGATGCCCGCTCCTGTTCTTTTACGGCATCCCAGTATCCGCTGCCTTCTTTTTGCCTGTACTGGTGCGATGCTCCAAGGTACCGCTCTACCATCCACGAAGGGCGCGAATCGGAAATTCCCTGCATATGAGGATGGACAAGGCTTGCTCCAGCCGATGGCAGGAAATTCCAGTTAATGCTTGGGTATCCATCAAATCTTTTCAGGGATTCTGTCTGTGCAGCCAGGGCATCAGCAATCTGTGTTTGAGTAAATGCGTCAACAATGTGATCGTGGGTAATGACAGTTACCGTATGCCATTGTGCAAAAGGAAAGAGATTAGGAAATGTTACACTCTCTCCACGAAGGATACGGTTTCCGTCGGCAAATGTAGGAGTAACTGAAAAAATACGCTCACGGCAAAAAGGACATCCGTCGGAATTGGAAGATAGTGTTGACATCTGGTCAATGTGCCGGTTGAGTCGCTCCGGGCTGATCCTGCACCGGAGACCGGTGAAACGTTCTTCACGGTATTGCAATATTCCATTCGGTGTGGCAACTTCAGATGCGGTAAACATTCACTATCAGGATATATTATCGGGCATGAAGTCATAGTCGTTTGCACATACGATTTGAAAAAGCCCGATTGCCACGGTCATACTCCCATTACTGGTGCAAGCAGCGGGTAGATCCCTATCAAGAAATAATCGGTGAGGGGTGGTACCCCCTGTTGCCGCACGGAATGTACGTAAGAGCAATCGATCGTTCCTGTGCACCCTGTGGAGGGTAAAAAAATCTACCACTGACAATCCCCGTATTTTATCCGGAGCAAATCCGTCCTGCACCCGATGCGAATTCCCTCATCCTCAAGAAAATTTAAAGCCGATATTTATTCAAAGATCGGGAATAATTTTAAAACCTGAGTGAAAATTAAAAAAAAAGAATTTTTTTGTTTTTCTGCCAAAGGCACAAGTGCCTTGTCCGGCTTGTATCGTATCAGTTATCCTGACTATGCAGGCTTATACAACATACTTGCCGAGCAGGCGGATTGACGTGGTCATGTCGGGACCGAGTGGTGAACCGAAGATGATCTGTGTGACACCGGCCTTTGTCAGGTCTTCACACTTCTGCTTGACCATTTCCGGGGTGCCGGCAATGGTGAATGCATCAATCTCTTTGTCCCCAACAAGCTCTCCAACAGTCTTGAAGTCGAACTTGCCGAGTGCTGCCTTAATCTTGGCGACATTGCCGAGGTCAAGTCCATGACGGGTAAGCAGTGCCTCCGGGGAGCCGGCTGCAATGAATGCTGCAACAATCTTTGCTGCATTGCGTGCCTTCTTCTCGCTCCGGTCAATCGACATTGCAGTGTATGCACCGACATCAAAGGTCTTCTTGCCTGCTGCATCGGATGCCTTCTTGATGATCGGGATAGCAATCTGGAAGTCCTTGGGGTTGGATGCGTTGATCAATGCACCGTCACCGATCTTTCCGGCAAGCTCAAGAACCTTGGGGCCCTGTGCACCGATGTAAACCGGGATACTCTTCTTTCCGGGGAGGGTGACACCGGTCAGCTTTGCTCCGTCATAGTCGAAGAATTGCATACCGGATTTCTTGATTTCCTCACCGGCACAGAGCTTGCGGATCTGAACAACGGCTTCCTCAAGACGGGCAACCGGCTTTTCAGGGTTGATTGCCAGTTTCGGGAGCGTTGACAGGTCACCGGGTCCAATACCGAGAACTGCACGGCCGTCGGAAATTTCATTAAGCGTACAGATGAAGGACGCCATCGCGGCCGGTGTGTCGGTAAAAGCGTTCATGATACCCGGTCCCATCTTCAGGGTAGTTGTTGCCTGAGCAATGGCGGCGAGTGTCGGGTAGCAGTGGCGGTTGTTATAGTGGTTCGTGATCCACGCGAAGTCAATATCCTTTGACTCAGCAAGTTTACAGAAGTTGACAACTTGCTTTACATTGACATTTCCTGGTACAAATTCAATTCCATATGTCAAGGTTTGTTCACCTCAATTGAGTATTCCGTCCACGCGTTTAAATAAATTATGATTTAACGTTGGGCTCGGCGGGCATCCTGAAGGAATTGAAGCCCGTAAATCGATTATTTGGTTTTTGGGACCGATCCCGGTTGATGAATCTGGGATGAACGCAGTTAGATCTCCGCCATCTCACCCAAGTTGGGGCAGTTTTTATTTTTTTCCGTTCTACACAATTCTAGTATGAGCGTGAAAATTCACCATAACGGTTCTTTCCAGAAAGCACTACAAGAAAAAGAGGATATTCGACAGGCAGGATGCATTTGCCATATTTTTTTAGCATGTATAATCTTTGTAATGTTCTTTTTTCACTGCGTCATCTTTGCCCGGAATATACATGAGGGGTTCATATTTTCTCACAACGCCGAACCAGATGTTAAAAGAAACACATTTCGGGATGAAGGCACGATCGTATTGGGAGCATAGTGCATGATGACATCATCAATCCGGTTGGTTTATACCTGACTTAACCACTCAATAAATCAGGAAGTGTTTTTTTCCTTTTGTGGTACTATCCTATAACATAATGTGCTTCCACAAGCAATAGTATATATAAAGGATATATGGACTCCCATCGTATTTTACTAGCAAAGGACGGGATATGAGAATTCTGGCAATAGGACTGGGCGGAGCAGGCTGTCGTATCGTCAGCCATCTTTATTCCACTGATCAGCGCAGCAGCAAGGTGGCCTGTGTTAAGGCGCTCGCTGTTGATGTCGATAGTGACACTCTGGCCCAGCTTGTGGATCTTCCGGAAAACGCGAAGATCTTTTTTCCCGCTCTTGAACCGGAAGTATCGGGTATTCCCTCCACCCGTGCCCAGACAGCGACCATCGATATAAATGAAATAATTGCGCGGATCCAGAATATCGAAAGCGGGGAAACCGATGCGATCTTCATCTGCTGCGGGCTTGGCGGTAGCATGGTGGATGTGGCACCACAGATGATCACCGCCCTGAGGGCGTCGGTTGTCGAACCAATATTCGGATTAATTACCCTACCCTGCCTTTCTGAAGGGGAGAAACGTTCTGCCAAGGCTGCTGATGATATCGACATGCTCTCACCGCTCCTTGACGGTATGATCCTTTTTGACAACGAGACATGGTCTAAAAAAATGAAAGGTCTGGCGATTCCCCTGATAAAAAAAGACACTGGGTTTGCAGGATTGTTTGGGCCAAAAAAGTCCCGGAAGACAGTATCACCCATTCATCCCACGTTTGCCGCGTTGAATCTGGGAATCGTCAAAAGAATCAGTCTCATCCTGAGAGCGGGGGAGTTCAAAGCCGACGGGGGTATTGAACTTGCGGAAGTCGTGATGGATTCCGGGGAAGTGCTCAATACGATGCAGGGCATGGGATTTATCACGATCGGGTATGCAGTCGAGCACCTGCCGCACCATCCGCTGGGTTTTCTCTCGCACCTGAGTCCGATCGGCTTTTTTGCTGATGAACATAAAAAGAGGGATTCACGTATCGTTGAGCTTGCCAAGCAGGCAATATATAACGAAGTTTCAACACCCTGCGATATGACGAGTGCGGCAAAGGCACTCATCCTGATTGCCGGGCCATCGCATGAACTCTCCATGAAAGGGTTTATGACCGTCCGTAAATGGATTGATCGCAGCATCGCAGGACTGGAGACCCGATCCGGGGATTACCCCGTCACAAATACGAAGTATGTGGCGATCATTATCATGCTTACCGGTCTTGAAAATATCCCCCGTATTACAGAACTCCGGGAAATCCGGGAGCAGTATATCTCCGGCCGAAAACGGCAGGTATTGAGGGACGCGGGAATCGATCCCGACACCGGTCGGCACATTGATGGAACGAGTCGTTTACCAGCAGATATGCCGGCTTCAGGAACCGGTTATTCAGGTAAACGTGATGAGATGATCGTCGTCCCGGGCAAAAAACGGGCAGACGACCGGCATGTCCAATCAGTGCCAGAGGGGCAGAACATACTTCCAAAAGGTCAGTCTCCACTCGCAACATCATCAGAATATGATCCTGACGGGGATCGGAAATCTTCTCAAAAAACGACAATTTCACCACCGGAAGTTCGGGGCATTACACACCCCGCACAGGAGTCCCACACTATCCAGCAACCGTTTGAGCAGACCAGAATACCCTCGCGGCATACCATTATCCGAAGGGATTATGATCTGGCTGATAGGGTACCGGATTCCCTCCAGGGAAGTATAAATAATGCTCCGGTAGTAACAGAGCCGAGTAAAGATACCCTCGTGGCATCGAAAAAGAGACCCGAACCAGACACGTGTGCAGTCACCACAGGGAAAAGAAGACCTCCTCAAGACAAAAGATCTCAACCGGCAGCGGATAGAAAACGAACTACAGAGGCAGCGGATGATGGCAATTCTGGGAAAATCGCATAAGACGCAAACCGTTCCCCCAGCCCAACATCCAACGACTACGGTACCCGTTCAGACAAAAACAATTATCCACCATGCTTCCCGTCAGGAAGGAAACCAGACTCCCGCTGAACAAAAAGAGATTGATCTGCCGGCTGAACGAGTGACAAGAGTGATGATCACCAAAAAGAGGCACGTTGCTGTGCCTGAAGAGATAGCGGATACCATAAAGGAGCCTGAACCCGTTCCTGCACGGGAGATCCCACATGAAAGAGATACCCCGCAATCAGATACCGATGATGCCATTCAAAAAGAGCCCCACGTCGAAATGAAACGGACGTTTCAGCGTTCAAACGATGATATTTTCAAGGGAAAAGGGGTCTCATCAAAAACATCTTTGCGGGTGAATGACGAGGCACTCCTCCAAACCCGGTTAAAATCCAAAAAACTGCAGATTGATTATGAAGGATCTCCTGACAGAAATGACCCCCCGGACCAAAAAAATGGACACGGATCGATGCGTGGGGTTAAAAAAAGGGAAAATCCAGCCGTGGATGATGAAGAATCCGGGATCTGATTTTTAATTAATCTCCATCACTTTTGAAAAGGGGATATTTCCAGCCCCGATTTCTGTTTGGATCTCAATGCCCTGCTCCACACAGTTGCCGATATAATTCATACCGCTGAACGCGACAATGGAGATACGGTAGGGATTTTCCGGCAGGTTAAAAATTGCATTTCCCATTGCAACCGGGAAGATGAACCCACAGTCATTCATATGGTGGATCGTTTCTTCGACCGCCTCTTTTGCTGAACCGGGTACTTCACGAACATTTGCGAGAGCAATCCCGGTGGTTGTTTTTGTGAATGCGTGAATGGACGTCAAACCGGAAGAGATGAAGAGTTCAAGAGGATCGATTGTCGTACCCCGGTACCCGATTAAGTCCCTGAACCCTAAGGGGGCGTTCTCTTCCATTTCAAGACGTCCGCCATACGCCATTTTTACCGGAATGCCATTGCGCTGGAATACGCCATCCATCGATATACTGCAGAGAGTGATAACTCCTATCGCATCTGGGGGAATACGGGGATCGCAATCGATAATCCGGTATGAACTAAAAAATCCGCAGCCCGAATGTGCTACTGCATCAAATGCCGCAATTGCCGTTTCAAACGAATCTTTGGGGATGATAGACAAGTTGTATGCGACATCGCCGGTTCCTGTTTCAGGATTGAAGGTACTCCGATAGGCAAGTCTCTCCAGTTTGGAGATGATAAAACCGATCCGGTCATCGACAAGCGCGTTATCAGTCTCTTCCAGTCCAAGAGGCGTCAGCATCCGGCCCTGGTTGCCGATTTTTTCTGTAAACCCCATGGTGTCAAGATAACTGAGATAGTACTGGACTGCCCGATCACTGAGGACGAAACCCCGTTCCGCCATAAGTTCCGAGAGCCGTTTTGCGCCTACCGGCTCACGGTGTTCTTTTAGTATCCGCAGGATTTCGATATATTTTCTTTCGGTTCGTATCATCCTTTTTTCGCCTCCACTACTCCTCTGCTATCCTGGTAACTCCCGTCATATCGCTGGTTCCCGTTCCTGACTTCGTGCAGGATCATCTGCGCAATCCGGTCGTTTTTCTGGAGTGTAATATCATCATGCCCCAAATTTGTCATGCAAAGGGTCAGCTGCCCGCGAAATCCCGGATCGATAAATCCTGCACCCATAACAACGCCCCGCCGTCCGTATGATGACCGGCAGCGGATGGTTCCGGCAACATCTAGGTGGAAGTTCAACCCATTCAAGACTGGGAACAAGCGTACAGGTTCCCCGCGGGAGGAGAAAATGCGTCGGCAGCGCGGAGATCATAGGATGCAGGCTGCTGACACTCAGTTCCGTAGGGTGTAATAACCAGTTTTTCCTGCGGATTTTTTGTAGTAAGGCGGCGGGTGATCTCTTCTGCTGACAGAATCATTCATTAGTTTATCGGTAGAAAATACTTAATATCTTTTGATAAAAAGATGGAAAGGATCCATGGGGTAGAGGACATCCTCTTGGGCTTCGAACCCAAGGACGCGGGTTCGATTCCCGCTGGGTCCGTTTTTAGTGTTCTTAAAAAAAGAGTTATTCGGGGCGGATGTAAGTCATTCCTGTCGTCTCAACCTGTGTTGCGGCACCCGTAATTTTTTCATCTCCAGCCGCAACCGGTGACAGGGCAAGCACACGGATATAATATTAGCCCGGGGGTAAATTCCGGACATTTAAATTTCAAGACAAAAAGGAGTATTGGCCTAGATTTCATTCCGTTTCATGACATGCCTTCTCCGATTTCTATGACCAATAATTCTGATGATGACAAACAGGAGGAGGATCCCAACAACGCCCAATGCAATCAGCGTGATGAGTCCCCAGTCAATGTTCTTCTCAAGAGTAAGGGTAACAAGAGGCGTTGAATTTCCAAGGGCGATCTGTGTCTCAACCGATGCAAGCTGATAGCCATCTTTGGATGCAGAAATGTTATAGGAGGTTGCATATTTTACCGGGGTAATATACTGTCCATGCGCATCGGTAACGCCAAGGGTTGCGCCATCCAGCAGGACGGTTGCATTCGAAAGAATCTTTTGATCTTTGTCCTGAACATAAATTGTCAGATCTACCTTCTCATACGGAAGGATCACGGAAAAATCACTGGTGTCCTTTGATACTACTATCTGCTGGGTTGTCGTTGTGTATCCGGCTTTACTCACCGTGATCTGGTAACTGCCAGCAACAAGGCTCTGAAGGGTGGCACGTCCAAACTGATTGGTAGTCGCAACGACGGTGCCATTTATGGAAACCCCGGCATTGCCTACAGGGGCATTATTTTCATCTGATACAAAGACGAATGCTCCAACCGGTACTCTTGTCAGCGAAAGGGTATCCAATGCGTCCGTATCGCTGATCGTTTTTGATTCAGAAATTGTCTGGTACCCGTCCTTTTCAATTTCGATGGTAACTAATTTCCCGCGGGTTACGGGAACGATCAGTATGCCGCGTGAATCTGTTTTTCCAACAGGAACAGAATCGATACTTATCTGGGCATCAGCCAGAGGCGATTGTGTATCTTTATCTTTTACAATAAACGAGTACCGGTTACCAGACAGCAACCAGAATTGCACATTCTGGTCATCATACATGACATTTACTGTTCCACTGCGGGGTTGATAGTTGGGCGCGGAGATATCATAGGAATAGAGCGTAGACGAGATAACACCAAATGTTGCAGCGCCATAGGCATCCGTCTGTTTTGTCTGGGTGACATTGTCAGCGGTTAATGCTATAGTTGCCCCGGTTACCGGCTGGAGAGTATCTGAATCATAGAGATTGACATTCAGGACCAGGGATCTTCTGGTCAGATTCACCAGGAGGGAGGTTGCATTTTTATCTACAGTCTGTGCCCAGTCATCATAACCATCCATCGTGACCCGCAGGTTAAGATCGTATAACCCGGAATGGGTTATCGCGAATTGCCCGTCTGTAGTTGTCCTGCCAAGGTTCGATCCGTCAAGGAATACCGTGGCATGAGAAACCGAGGTATTGTCAAGATTGTCTACCACCGTTATCTGCAGCATCGTCGCCTGTACTGCGCTGCAGAGAAGGGCAATACAGAGCAGAGCAAAAAGGAAACGAATATAACGTTTATACATACTCAATTATCCCGTCCTGTTCGTATTTTAGCCCATCGGTTCATATGCCGTTAGGTGAGGGTACCCGGCCAAGCAGCATTCCTTCAACAACGACCGGCATGAGGCGCCGGCCTTCTTCAATTGCCTTTTGGAGTCGCCAGCTTCGTTCAGCATAAACGGTAAAGAGGGGTTCTCCTGCCCGGATTAGTTTTCCTTTCTTGGCATGGAGAAGAATGCCGGCACCACGGTCATGGGGGGCACCAGCCAGCCGGGCGAGCGTGATGAGGGAGGTGTTGTTCATCTCTATAACATAGCCGGACACCGGCGCGTTAACGACAAATTCGTGGTCACCCGGATGGATATCATTGGATTTGACATTCGGGTCACCGCCTTGTATCGCGATGATCTCCTTGAATTTTGCGAGGGCTTTTCCTTTTGTGAGAATCTCCTGGGCCATTTGGGCGCCGGTGTCCCGTGCGGCTTTCCCGGACATCTCCAGGGCAATGCCGGCTAGCGAGATGCTTTTCTGGATGAATGAGTTTGGTTCGGGTGATCCTTCAAGGACACGGAGAGCTTCCCGCACTTCAAGGTTGGGCCCGATGCTGTGCCCCACGGGTATATCGCCATAGGTAAGTGCACATTCGACTTTGATGTTAAGCCGGTCTCCCAGTTCGATAAACTCCCGGGCCAGCTTCCGTCCGTCCTGCATTGAAGGAACTTTTGTGTGCAGCCCGACGGGGATATCGATCACGACGAGATTCGCACCGACAGCATATTTTTTTGCCATGACACTGGCAAGCATCTGGCCGCGGGCGTCGATCTTGAAAGGATATTCCTGAATGATAATCCGGTCATCTGCCGGAGCAATGTTTGTCGCACCGCCCCAGACGATCACTCCTCCGATTTTTTCGGTCATCTGCTGGACTTCGCCTGCAGAGAATTCAACTCCTGCAAGGACTTCCATCAGGTCTGCGGTTCCCCCGGCTCCTGTGATGGCACGCGAACTGGTTTTGGGTATTTTTAACCCGCTTGCGGCGATTATGGGGACAACAAGAAGCGAGATTTTGTTACCGGGAACGCCTCCGATGGAGTGTTTATCGACAATGGGCCGTGAGGCGAATTTGATCTGCTCGCCGGTTTCGACCATGGCGCGGGTGAGATGCTCCACCTCATCCATGTCGAGAGGATTGATGTATGAGGCGGTGATAAAGGCGGTGAGTTCTGCTGGAGATATATCGTCATTAACGACATCTTTGATGATGGTCATGGTCTCATCCTTGGATAACCTGCCGCCATCCATCTTCTTTTTGATAAAATCCAGAGATGCCGGGCGCCCGGCTTCCCGCACTTCAATTCCGTCACCGTCCGCAAGGTTCAGGCGCTCGTTTGTAATCCGGTACAGCCCGACAGTGCCCTGCCCGGCAATGGTAGTCGTGGTGTCCACAAATGCAGTGACGGATACCCCGTTCTGCGGGTTGATCACCTGCACACGGTCTCCATCCAGCACCCCAAGGAGCCGGGCGTCAAGCCGGTTGAGTAGCACACCCCGCTTTGCAATATCAAGGATTTTTGTGGTAAGTTTCATTCATCCTGCCTCCCTTTTTGAGAGATTCTGGTTACATCTACGTAGGATGCACCATCATAAAAACCGCACCCGCGTTTGGCAATAAACCACGAAGTAATTCTTCATGCGTGCGGGTGGAGACGGTGCAAGTGATCCTTTGCCGTACATGAGTACCGTTACCCTGCCAGTAAGCAGGAGCACCGATATGAAAAACAGTATTTGGGTGGGGTCATTGTTTAACCGGATTTTCAGGGAAGTGAAGTTGCCCGTCAGGTTCAATCCTGCAATGACCAATTGGAGGCCCTCATGAAATCCTGATGGGTGGGGGGAGAGGGAACCCCTGTTTCTGTTGTCAAATCACCGACCCCCGCTCATGTATCAAGAGGGTTACCCCCACCCTCCAAAAAAAGTTTTTCGGCGTGGACAACCAGGTTTTTGTTGGATGTGCATCCAACTATCACATAATAATCAAACAGTTTGATGTATAAGTGACTCACACTTTTCGCGATTTTGTTTCAAAGAGCTGCAAAGCGAGCTCGCCACCGGTCGTGATGCGGTAGAACTTCTCCCGCCGGTTGTTGTCCGGGCCGGTTTCCTGCCGGATTAAATCCCGTGCCTCCATGATGGAAAGGATGTTGGTAAACGTTCCCTGGCTGAGCACGGGTATCACCGCCTTCTTTCCGGTTTGCGCATCAGTCTTACCGGTTGCATTACGGGCGATCTTCACACCCGTTTTCCGGACCGGCACATAGAACGATTCCAGCTGGGTGAAGATGTACGAACGGGGCAGTACCCGTACTAATTGCTCCGTCTTGCCCGGGGTATGACCCAGAATAGACAGGATCCTCATATAATTCGGGTTAGACCGGACATTCCTTTCGAATCTCTGCGGGACGGCAAGTTTCTCAAGGTGTCCACTGCCTTTCCTGTCATCAAACGCATAGTACACGTCGCCCTCCAGCCAGAGCGAGAGGGAGAACAATGCCATGCTCAGGTCTTTTGATCCACCAGACAGGTCAAATGAATATCGGGCACCGGGATGATCACGATGGATCTTCATGACTGCATTGCGGACAGACGCACATGCCGGGGGATCGATGTACACTAACAAGGCGGGGATCTTGAGCGAGTCAGAGAGGGCCTTTACCATAGTTACTGCGTCCCGTGCGGCTTTTTTTGCGGTTTTTGTCCGCTCATCGTCTTTTATAGAATTGGTATAAAGTTCCGTGTCGGCAAAAACAAATGTGTGAGTTACCGTCCGGAGATCCCGTATGGCGGCGGGATATGCGGTGCCGATATGCACTCCTGCGCTGATGATATGGACATGATCCTGCTGGTTCATGATCAGCATCAGGGAACCGGATTATAAAGTGTTGTGTGTTTCTGACCGGGAAATGGGTGATTCTTCCAAGCCACATCTGAAGAAGGGAGCATCCACATCATGAAGACTACTAACCATATCAGTTTATGAATGCCCGATTCGGTATGGACATACCCGGGCATTTCACGGTAAAAACTGCATCACCATTATGCCGCCCCGTACGGGATTTTTCCGGAATTGGTTCGTCATTCCTGATCTCCGTCCGGAACATATGATGATACCCCGCAACGTGACGATTTTGATCTAATGAATAAACCCGTATTTCCGGTACACGAGAAGCGTTACGGGAAAAGGCTACAACAAAAAAAAGAGATTTTAGATTTTAGTTCAGTGCCTGCGCACGACAATGAGTGCAACTGCACCGAGACCGATCAATGCAACAAGTGCACCAAAGCCCGGCTGTGTGGGGGTCGGTGTTGGGGTTGCAACGGTGGTCGGGGGTACGGTTGTCACTACTGCGGTCGGAGCTGCAGTGGTTGCAACGACTGTCGGGACTGCGGTTGGGGCAGCGCCTTCAAGAACGTTGAACAGTGCAGTGCCGGTTGCGTCCTGGAGGACTGCAGATGCCTGGACAATGTACTCGTCGGGTTTGAACGTGGATGCGTCAACATCGAACGAGATCTTGTTCAGACCGCTGGCGCCCTGGGTAACCTTGACGGTTCCGGTTGCGCCGCTGAACTCGCCGCTCTGGCTCTTGTCAGTCGGCTTGAATGATGATGAGTAGATCTGCATGAGGACGTCATCGTCAACCGCGAGGTTGGTGGTTCCCGTGACGGTGAACTTGTCACCGACGTGGCGGTCGCCAACGGGGTCGATGTTGATGACGGGTACCTCGACGAGGAACTGGAGCTTGGTGTAGGAATCATCGACATTTGCGCTGTTGATTCCTTCAACAAGTGCTTCGGCTGCGTCAGATCCCTGCAGGCTGCTGGATCCGGTCAGCTTGAACAGCTGAATGGGTGAAGTGGGATAAGATCGTTCCAGACATATCCGTCACGTTCAGATCTCCCAGCTGATCTGCGCAGTCGCCATGGTACTGGATATCGAACTTGTTGTTCTGCATCGGGTGCTGAACAACGACGAAGTACTGTCCGGCAGCAAGGTTCTTGGTGTCTTCCTTCTTGATCTCGTAGGAGAACGAAGCGTCAGAGTTCACCGACTGTCGAGTTGACAGTTGCATAGTTCTTACCGAGGATCCAGATCTGGACACCGGCGCTGGGCTGTCCCTGTGCGGTACCGGTGATGAAGACTGAGTCACCCTGTGCAACGGTCGACTGCGAGGCGGTTGCGCTCACGAACGGCTTCTTGATAATGATGGAAACCGTGCCATAGGCAACATTTGCAAGGTTGACAGAGTTCACCGTTAGACCTCTGGCTTGTTGCAAAGATCGTGTAGGTCCCTGCATCCAGAGCAACGGTTGAAGTTCCCCACTTGTATGACCAGGTGTTGTCACCCAGAACTGATGCCTGAACAAAGTTCGTGGCAATTATAGCTGGTTGCTGCAACACTCAGACTCCTGGTGCGTGGATCGAGTGAATTCATTGCTGCGCCATATACACCGAGGTTAGGCCCTTCGATGAACAGCCAGGTGGTCTGGGACTCCGTGTTTGTACCGGAGAACTGGACTTCCTCACCGAGGTAATAGCTCTGGTCGCCGGCGGCCACAATCGTGACTGCTCCCTTTGCAACCTGCACAGTGACCTCATCGCTCTTGAACTGGCCGCTGAAGTTCTGCTCTACACGGATCGTGTATTGCTGTGCCTTCGTCCAGTTGGTGGTAAGGAACTGAACAGTTCGGGTACCAGAGTCGGCTAACGTGACGTTTGCATACTCGAACGTACCGTTACCGAGTTGGGCATATTGAGCCCTGTTGGGCTGCGGTAATGCCTGCAGGCCATTGTTTGGTCGTGGGCGCTACATCACTGAGGATTGAGAGGCCGCCACCGTTCTGATACTGGTAGGCACCGTTTATGCTCCAGTTGACGAATGCTGCATCAGATGCTGCGCCGTACTGGCCAACCCATGATTCATTATCCACAGCCACACCGGCCTGGTAGGGTGCAAGCATCGGGGGCTGGTTATCATAAGAACCGTCCATGGTGCTGGTTCCCTTAACCCACAGGTGGTAGACCGTGTTTGGCCTGCCGGTAATGGTAACGGAGAACGGCTTGCTGCGAACAACTGAGTCCTTGTTTGCCGAGAGTGACACCGTGTTTGATGCAATGGTGACAGTCGCGGCAGCGGACACTGTCTTGCCGGTGTATTGTGCACCGCCATTCAGGTAGTTGTTCAGCATGTTGTTCATGTGGGACTCAACAGTAACCGTGTAGGTACCTGCCGGGTATGCAAGCTGTCCGTTTGAACCGACAACACCGGTTGACCAGTTCCCTGCATGTGGCATCACATTGCTCCAGTACCATGTTGGCGCATTAACGCTTCTGTGCAGTGATTGTTAACGGTGCGCCTGCATTATTAAGCAGTGAGGTCAGGGTGTTGCCGGAGTCGGTCTTCACCTTGATATCTGCCCAGCCTTGTGTATCGATATCGCGTAGCCAGTGAGCAGACTCGGTCTGGTTTGTACGCAGAGTCGGCTGGTCAATTGCCGTGTCCATGTTGGTTCCGATCTTGAACGTAAGGTTATCTCCCTGGATAACGGAACGCGCCAGTTACAGCTATTCCGCCCTGAGTACCCTGGTGAGAGATCCCAGACATCAGCAGAGAGCTGCGGGTCCTTGACATTGATGAACGCAGCGGCCAGTTATGTTAGCGACTCCGGTATGTGGTTAATGACATACCATGGTCACGTAGTCGCCGCCAAAGGCAGCATAGGATATCGTAATACTGTTGTCCTAGAAGTCAGTGGGAACGTCGCTGTCGGAGTGGTTTGTTACAGATGTCGGCTGCTGATGCCCACCAGCCAATCTGTGTTGGTGTCAAACCAGTTGCACCGTTGCAGTATATGCATGAGCGGGGGTAAGATTTCAGTCCCTGTTCGCCAATAAACACTGTTGCTCCCTGGTTGACGCTCGTGTTAATGTAGTAAAACGATGCCGATGCCGGCATAATTGCTACAAGAACGAACATCGCGAGTGCAACAAGTGCAATAGTTAATCGCTTAGTCATTCGTTTTCCTCCAAATTTTACATCATACAATTCAAGCCATAGAATCGTTTCGACAGATGCCGAACAACGCTTCTACGAGCCCCATACTCCGTTTAGACGGAATATGAAAGAGTATTTGTAAAAGAGCTAATATATCCTTTGTGGTTGTTTTTTCAGGCCATTCTGGGCATGAAATAGCCACCAGTTTTTGATTTTGACCGATAATTGAAGTTTTTGTAACATCTTTGGAACTCATGTTCATCACGATTTGCAGACTATAGATAGTTTATAGGCAGACTGGATTTCGCGCATTGATATATTGTATTATATTATAATTATAACAATATAATAACTCGAAATGTTGCAGTTTTGCAATGCAGGATTTCGCGTATATTATTGCTGTATAGTATATTGTATTATGTTTTGATAAAAACTTCATGGTTCAATCACCAAAATTTAGAAATCCTGCTGATGCAGGTTGATTGCCAATACCTGTGTATGGGGAATTTTCCTCTCGCATGTGGACTTATATGAACACCCGTGATTATTCAGACGAGATTGGTTTGGTAGTTTTGTATATTCTGAATGAATGGTTCTTCCCTGTTTCAATGGGATTAAAGATATACTACAAAAAATTTGTTTGCGATGCTCCCCCGCCTCAGGGCCTCTCCGAGGCACGGCGGGGCAAAGAGGTTGAACACTCCAGAGGGAGTGCCGCGTTTTGGTGCAGCGGTGTTCATCAAGTTTACTGGTATGGATGCATCAGTTACCATCTTTGTAATCTACTAAAATTCATGCGTTACCCATAAGAAAATTGAGATGATCCAAATGAATAGATCGACCACCCGATCGCATCGTCATATATCCATGAATAGATACCCTTCGCACCAATGCATTAAACAAATGCCAATCTGCTAGCCAGTTAAAACTACACCTCCCGAAATTCATTCCAACACATTATACATCATCCAGTACCAACTATTTTCCATGAGAATCATCCGGGCTCCCAGCATCGGACGGGCACACGAACAAGTCGTGAAGATGATCCTTGAAAAAGGCTGGGTATCCAAACCGAAGATAACGAAGCCACCGTAGAATTCGAAGAGATTGCGATGCAGGTCGATACCCCGCTTGCAGAGCCCGCAGTCAGTGTACATTCCCGGTTCCAGCAGAGATTTGTCGACCAGTACGCTCATGATCTGCTGCATGGGTCCAAAGCCGCCTTTGAATACGATTACCACGGGCGGCTCTTTGACTGGGGTGAACGTCTGGTCGCTGACGGGCAGCCGGTACATATCAACCAGATCGCCTACATTGTCGATAAAATCAAAAAATCACCGGAAACCCGCCGTGCAATTGCTATTACATGGAACCCGGTGATCGATGAGAAACTCGATGACTGCCCCTGCCTGCAGCTGATCCAGTGCACCCTCCGGGAAGGAAAACTTCACATGCGGGTAGTCTTCCGGAGCAACGACATGCTCACGGCTGCCGGTGCGAATATGTATGCACTGGTGCAGCTCCAGAAATCCATTGCAGAACAGATCGGTGTGCCCTGTGGTACCTATACCCACATCTCGCTCGTCCCCCACATATATTATAAGAGAGACGTTCACGACATCGAACCCTTCTGCGGGAAAGGAAATTACATCCAGCCGGTAAAAGAAGTCTGTTGTGCCTGCCAGCGCTGCGATCGGGCAAAAATAAGATAACCGTAGTGTCCGTCACTTTAATTAGGCAACAGCGGTAAAAAATAAGAGGCACATAGCCCGGTAGTGTAGCGGTCAATCATGCGAGACTCTGGATCTCGCGACAGCAGTTCGAATCTGCTCCGGGCTACTTCTTTTCCGTTTTGCTTTTTTTAAGAGCCGTTGCCCCGTACGATTCTGAAAACATCATGCAATCAGCGCAGACAGGATACAGCTGATAAACACCGCACCGAACGTTCCTGCGCCGCCAATACTGATCTGCGGCACTTCAAGGTTTTTTGAAGCAGGAAGATGCGCGATATTTGCACCAAGCAGGGTTCCAAACACACCGCTGACAAATGCAATCACTCCCGCAGACAATCCTATTTGCCCCGACAGGAAAAACCCAACAAGGAGCGCAGTAAGTCCGGGAATAAACAACGGTGTTCGTATCCCCACACCGGTGAGAGGACGTGTGGTCACATACGCAACCGCGGCAACTATCAGGATACCGGCGATCACATACTCCGCCAGTGATGAATTTGAAACAAGAAGAGCGCGGTACAGGAAATACAGCGATACCGCAACAGGAATGACGGCCCCCCCGAAATTCAGCGAAATGATTGTGTCCCAGACAGGGGTGTCTGCCCATGCAGTATCAACAGTGGTCATTGACATCCCCTCTTCATGCGTAATCCGTACGGTATCACGGCGAATCTTCCAGAGCGGGATATTGATGAAGCTCCCCAGAAGCATCAGCAGGACAACCGCAACCGCGGCAATCCATGAAAACCCCAGACGGGTGAATGCTTCACCGATCAACCCGAGAAACAGGAGGGGTATGATCAGAACGATAAGCCCGATGACGATGATAATCCCGAGAACAGATAACGGGCCGGCAGAGTAAAAATGAACTCCATCACTCATAGGTATTATTCACCTTCCGCTATTTTACCAATGATCGCTGCATGGTCCCGGTGGTACGGCGCAAGCCAGACACTTTCCGTGATGACCATTCCTGCCGCCTCCAGTATCTCCAGTGTGTCATGGAAAACTTCGGCAGGCTCTTTTCTCACATCCACGCTCCGGGTCTTGAGCATGAGGATAAGACTGCCCCCGCTTTTCAGGAATGGACAAGTTCCGGATCGCAATCGCAGCCTGGTCCGGCTGCGCCACATCCTGATACAGCAGATCAACCGGTTCAACCAAAGGGGCGTAGTGCTCCGGGCGGGATGCATCTGCCATGATCGGCATCACATTTTTCCGGCGCCGCGCCACTTCAAGGAGATCCTGCATCGGGCGGGGAGCAAACTCTACACTGTAAACAACTTCCACGTAGTCCGCGACATGGGATACCGTAGTCCCGTTTGCCGCACCAAGATAGAGCACCCGCATACCTGGCGTGAGTTCGATACCGGTCCCGACATGGTACAATGCAGACAACTTGCTCCGGTAGGGATCCCACACCCGTGAACCGCCGAGCATCCGCTCATTATAGACGCCCCCCTCGCCGGGAGATACGAGCACATCGCCAATCCAGATCATTGCGATTCGTTCTCCTTTCCTGCAGGTTCAGTCCCGATCCGGTCAATACAAACCTGGGCGTTGTCGATAAATGCCGGAACAAGACTCCCCCGGTAATAATCCAGCCGTGCCGCAATTGCAAGTTTCCCGGCAAGCACCCGGGCAACCTTACCACGAACCGCACGCGGAGCGTTATGCACCCGCCGGTGCTGGAAAATAATCCCGTGCTTTGGAGAGGGTGCATGTGTCCGCAGGTGTGCAAAAAGTGCCGTACGGGCCCCAAGCACCTGTATCGCGCTTCCCGGCATGCGGGAGAGATCTTTAAGCCCGCCGGCATGCGACAGGAGCCGGGCGGCAACAAGTCCCCCAATCAAGGCGCTCGTGTTGGGCATCACGGCACATGCCCGCCCGGACACTTCGCGGGCAAGCGCAGTCCGGGTGTCCGCGAGATGGGAAATCTCACCTGCCACCTTCCCGATTGCCCCGCCCCGGTTCCGGTCAGCGATGCTCTTTACGAGCACGTGAGCCGGTGTCCTGCGGTACTTGCGGGAGAACGACGGGTGCCGGATCTGGTGCCAGTCGGCCACCCGCTCGGAAAGCAGGTTGATGACCGTATCCATTTCATCAAGTGTCCTTACCATCTGGAGCAGTTCCACATCTCTTCCAGCATACTGCTCCCGCACTGCCAGTTCCGAACCGGCGATACAGACATTCTGGAGTTTTAAAAGGTAGTCCGCCCGGTCAGCACAGGCTCCGCATGCCACCGCCAGTTGCCAGTCAGGGGGAACAAATCCATCCATACTGTCGCAAAGATTGCGGACGCGGGAAGCTGCTGCACCTGCCTCACCCTTAAACGGTGTGCACTGCCCGTCATCTACGTCTCCAAACCAGTAGGACTGCATGATAGAAACGTAAGGTTGCCCGGGTAAAAAAACAATGTATCACCGGAACTTCTGTTCAGATCCCGCCGAGGCCAAATGAGTACAGCATCACCGGCACCATGATTGCGCCCATGCAATACATCCTTGACACATTGACGAGATGGGGAACATGACCCACAATCACGGCAAGAAAGAGAATAAACATGCCAAACGGACCGGTAATAATGAGGCATAAGGCTACAACAAACAGGATCACGACCCGGTTCAGTGTCCGGCTATTGATCCCGTTGAGCCGTATCGCAGAGCGGGAAAGCCCCACGGTGATGCAATATGCGGCACAAGCGGCAAGCACACCGACTACCATGAGCTCGCTCATGGAAGGAAGCGGCAGTTCAGACAACGCTACCATCACCCCGTTACGCATCCGGGAAAGCGCGAACAATGCCACAAGACCGATGAAGGCATTTGCCGTGTTTGCCGCGCTTGTCGCAAGAATATACGCCCGGCGATTCTTGTCATAGCCGGAAACAGAGGCAAGCACACCGTTTGCCGTCGCATTTGACAGCCCGGGCAGCCAGCCTACCACAATTCCTGCAAGGGTCCCAAGAATGGAACTCTTCACGACCGTTTTATTATCAATCCGTAAACCCCGGAAATACTGGTCAGGTATCGCGCCCTGCGAAGCCGTTAGCAGCACGGAAATCCCAAAAAGCCCGGTGAGCAGGGGCATGAGTAATGTGCTGCCGCCGGCAAAAGTATGCCAGCTGAGATACGCATAGCGGAGGGTAAAAATGCCAAGAATGCCGGATACTGCAAAAATCCCACATGCCCATCCGGGGGCTTCACTCATGACGATCATATACCCCACAACAGCAATGAGGAGAATGCCGATGCCCCAGTCAAAGTATGGTTGCAGGGCAGGGAGAAAAATAAAGCAGAGCACGGACAGCGGGACAGCAATGATGATCGCACACGCGCTCCCAAGAGCGGCAATGCGCACCGCTTCCTCACCGTTTCCCTCAAGACAGAGGGCGTGCGCCGGAAGCACCGACAGGGACGTGTCCGCATCCGGAACACCAAGAAATGTGCTCGGAATACAATCCACAAATGTATGGGTGATGAGCGCGGCAAACATCGCCCCGGCGAGAGCGAGGGGTCCAAACACGGATAATAAGAGAACCTGGAGACTCAACAGGACGCCTGCCAGTGTATTTGCATGCACACCGGGGATAAGGCCGCTGATTGTGCCAAGAACCACACCAAAAAGCGTTCCTATCAGGATCTCAATCATTACCTAAACGTGCAGGAGAAGGGACATAAATGAACCGAAATGCATACCATATTATCGTAACGAGGCGATGAATCCGTAATGATGATTGCAGTCACCCGCCTTGCGGGAAAAGAGGAGAGTGATGCAGGCCGGTGTGCACAGTTTGGACACACCTGTTACAGCGTGCACCCGCTCCATTCAGAAATAAAGCAGGACGTCATCTCTGCATTTGTCGCCGCGGTGGATCGCGGGGAGTTTGACTGCCTGTTTTTTACCAGTGCCCTTCCGGCAAAACTCATCGCCCCTCACCTCAACCGGTTTCCCCGCGTGATTGCAATCGGTCCACAGACCGCAAAAGAACTGCAACGGTTCGAAGTGGAATGCGAAACACTCCCCGGGTTCTACTCACGCGACTTTGTCCCGTATCTTGGGGACTGGATCAAAGGCAAAAATATCGGCATACCGCGGGCAGATGTGCCAAACGCCGCACTCATCGATGCCATAACCAGCGCCGGTGGCATTGCTCATGAATTCCGTTGCTACCAGCTGGCACCCACCGGGGAATCACTGAACCTTGATAACGCAGATGCAATTCTCTTTACCAGTGCCATGTCATTTAAAAAAGCCATATGGGCTGCACGCCCCGAATCTTCTCGTGATGGCAATCGGGGATATTACCGCCTCCGATATGCGTAAAGCGGGAACGAACCCGGTTGTTGTCGGGGATGGATCTCTTGAAGGGACTCTTACCGCACTGAATGCCTACCTCGGACAAAAGGAACAATGAATATGACCGACACTATCGAATCTGCCATCACATCGCCGGATATTCCCCTCTGGCACGGTGCCGGGATCATTTTAATCGATAAGCCACGCGGTCCGTCAAGCCATGAGGTTGCGGCATGGGTAGGAAAAATGCTCGGCTGCCAGGTGGGTCATGCCGGCACGCTCGACCCGCAGGTTTCCGGGGTTCTTCTTGTCATGCTCGGTAATGCGGTACGCCTCGCACCGCTCCTGCTCAAACACAATAAAGAATATGTCTGCCTGATGCGTTTGCACGGAGATGTTGATCGTGAGCGGATTATGCAGGCTGGCGCAGAGTTCACGGGCAGGATTTACCAGCGCCCGCCACGGAGGAGCGCGGTGAAACGCAATCTCCGTATCCGTGCAATCTATAATCTTGAGATTCGAAGCATCGAAGGCCGCCTGGTACTTTTCCGTGTGGAGTGTGAAGCCGGAACCTACATTCGCTCGCTCTGCCACCACATGGGCCTTGCACTCGGCGTCGGGGCACACATGCAGGAACTGCGCCGGACAAAGTCAGGTGCATTCACCGAACAGGGATCGCATTCGCTTCACGCACTTCAGGATGCCTGTTATGCGGCGGCAGAGGGAAACCGGGCAGCACTTGAATCCATGATCATTTCCGTAGATGCAGCAGTGCCGGACCTTCCAAAAGTATTCGTCCGCGATTCGGCAATTGATGCACTCTGTCGTGGCGCCGTTCTTGCCGGTGTAGGGGTTATACAGTGCGATGAATTTAAGAAAGCCCAGACCGTTGCAGTCCTCTCACAGAAAAATGAGTTTGTCGGACTTGGAAGAGCACTTGTCCCGTCTTCATCATTTAAGCCGGGCCAGACAGGGCTTGTTGTTGCCATGACCTCCGTTTTCCTGCCACCGGGCACATACCCCCGGGGCTGGAAAAAATCCGGCAAACCTGAAAATCCGGCAAAAAAGTGATCGAATAAAGGGATACCATTAAAAAAATACCCGGCAAATATATGGGATACGCCTTTTGCTGAGGTAGTCTAGCGGTAGGGCGCAGGCCTGGAAAGCCTGTGGTGCGAAAGTGCCTCGGGGGTTCAATTCCCCCCCTCAGCGTAGTGACTTTTTTTCATGATTGTTTGTTGATTCGCCCGGTTCCTTCAACAAAGGAACCCTTTGTGGAATTGCACAGCATTTACAGATCTCGGTTCCCTCGTACTGATACGGAGAAACCTGCACAAAAAAAGAAAAGTTAAACCTGATCTGT
This sequence comes from uncultured Methanoregulaceae archaeon, assembly GCA_963768785.1. GTDB lineage: Archaea > Halobacteriota > Methanomicrobia > Methanomicrobiales > Methanospirillaceae > Methanoregula. The sequence goes on along the minus strand of CAVYJD010000010.1, from coordinate 186,893 downwards.
TTTGATCGGATCAGCAGGTTCCGCCAAAGTTCCTGCCTAGATCAAAGGCTTTCATATTGATCTCAACAGTCTTTTGAGGCACGAGTTTTTTGACCGCCTCCCGTAATGACTCGGACTTGAGCGGGAGGGCATGCGATGCCGCCCCAAGGATGACCACGTTCTGGGTCAGCGGGCTTCCTGCCTCAAGCGCAATCTGGTCTGCGTCTATAAGGCAGAGATTAAACTTCTTCAGCTGTGCGATAATCTCATCCTCGTTTGGTGCAGGGATTTTTTGGGTGAACACGGATGTAGGGATGACAAGATGACGGTTTACCACCATCTTTCCGCCTTCTTTGAGATAATGGGAATAGCGGAGTGCCTCCAGCAGGTCAAAAGAAATTAAAAGTTCCGCGTGACCCGGTTCAATCAGCGGTCCGAATTCGCCATCGATCCGGATCTGGCTCTCCACGGATCCCCCACGCTGCGCCATCCCGTGCGTCTCGGCGCCTTTGATATGCCTCCCTTCAATAAGGCATGCTTCTCCCAGAATATTTGAGGCAAGAATTGTTCCCTGACCACCAATACCAACGATCATCACGTCATGACTTCGGGTCATCGCTTCCCCTCCCGAACAATCGCGCCAACTGGACAGAGCTGGACACAGACAGCACAGCCGCTGCACAAATCATTGATCCGCGCTTTTTCTTCTACCAGCTCAATTGCGGGGCAACCGAACCGCACACAAATACCACATCCCGTGCAGATCTCCGGATCAACCATATAATGTGCCCGTTTGGCACCACAACGACGTGCCATTATCACGCACATCTGCTTGGCGATGATAACCTTGACCCCGTCTCTCTTTTTGGCGTCCTCCAGTACCCGTAGCATGCCGGTAAGATCATAGGGGTCGACCGTCTCGACAAAATTCACGCCACTCGCCCGGCACAGCGCATCGAGAGAAACCGGTGGAGTTGCCACACCCGTGGCTGTCACACCGGTATTCGGGTTTGGCTGGTGCCCGGTCATCGCTGTGATCCGGTTGTCGAGGATAACAACCGTCATATTTGCACCATTAAATACCGCGTTTATGAGGCCCTGAATACCGGTGTGCAGGAACGTAGAATCTCCAATCGTACAGACCACATCATGCGGATCGCCGGAATGGGCGATGCCGCTTCCCACCGTAATAGATGCACCCATGCAGATGGTGGTATCAACAACACCAAGCTGGATCCCCAGTGTATAACACCCGATATCGCTGGGATAAATCGCATCCTTGAACACTTTTTTTATCGCATAGAACGCTGCACGGTGGTGACAGCCGGCACACAGAATAGGGGGGCGCAACGGAAGATTCTGCACCGGTTCTGGAGCCCTGCCCTTTGCAACCGGTAAAAATCCTGCTTTTATCATAATCCCGGCAACCACCTGGGGCGAAAGTTCTCCTTCATACGGGGCATACCCGTTCTTCTTGCCAAAAACCGGAACACACCCGGCAACCTGTCGCACAATTTCTTCCACAACTGGAGCCAATTCTTCAATCACAAGGATTTTTTCATGTTTTTGTATGAATTCTCCCAGCCACGCTTCATCAATCGGGTATGCCCCGATTTTCAAGAAGGAAACACCGGACGGCAGAAGTTCCTGCACATACGTGGCACCAATACCGCTTGCAATAATTGCAGTTTTCCCGCCATACCTGAACCAGTTATATCCACGGTCTACGAGCAGTTTCCTGATGGCGGGCTGTTTTTCGTTGAGTTTTTTATGGAGAATCCGGGTATGGGCAGGGATTACGACATATTGCCGCGGATCTTTATGGAACTCACCCTTTCTTGAGCTTGCAACCGGATCATCCAACTGGACGTCACCTTTTGAGTGACAGATGCGCGTAGTAGGGCGAAACAATACCGGAAGCCCGAACTCCTCAGAGAGCGAAAATGCATCACGCGCCATATCGTGCGCCTCTTGCACACTTGCCGGATCAAGGCAGGGAACGCGGGCAAAGTGCGCATAGCACCGGGTATCCTGTTCATTCTGGGAACTGTGCGCGAACGGATCATCTGCGCTCATAATCACCAGGCCGCCGGTTACACCGGTATATGCACTGGTCATCAGGGGATCTGCAGCAACGTTCAGGCCCACATGTTTCATTGTGCAGAGTGCCCGGATGCCACACCATGCAGCCGCAAGAGCATTCTCCAGTGCCACTTTTTCATTCACTGACCATTCAATATGATAAGACGTTTCTTTTTGCGCACGGAGGACATCGATCACTTCTGATGACGGCGTCCCCGGGTAACCGCTCACGAAATCAACACCAGCTTCAAGACAGGCGTGGGCAATTGCTTCGTTTCCGAGGAGATATTTTCGTTCCATAATCCCAGATCCGTATGAGATAGGTATTTTTTTAAGGCACATATCCCTATCTAATTATTCTCTAGCTGTGCATTTTCAGATTCACAACCTATAAAAACTCTGGTGGAGTAGTTATTAGGGTAAATTTCATTATCATTTTGGGCCCGTAGCATAGCTCGGTGGTGCGCCCGGCTGATAACCGGGAGGTCATGCGTTCAAATCGCATCGGGCCCATTTCTGCTGTTTTATTATAGTTTTTATGCGTACAGGATGTCATGGAAAAAAACCATTTAATTATCATTCTCGCCGGAATTCTTGTCTGTGTAATCTGTTTTTTTATCAATATTTACCTGGGTGGAATAGCGGCAATCATTCTGGTGGCATTGGCCATGTCATTTTTTATCTTTGAAGATGCGAAGGTTCTGCCGGAAATTTCGGTGCGACTCCATGAAGATGCAAAACAGGTTATCGTCTCTAATGGGGGAACCGCAACCGCATATAAAATCCATGTCGCGATCGTTCCGCATGATATTGAATATGATATTTCAGGTCTTGAACCGGACAAAAGCCACGGGCATCCGCTTGGCCATATGATTAATGAGGCAAAAGCAGTCATCAGTTACGAAGATGCAGAGGGCAATCACTATACCAAAACTTCCAAACTTTCTGCATTGGGCAATAACGAGGACGACCTCCTCAAACCAATGTTTCCGCTTTTTAACTGGAAATAAATAAAAAATTGTTACTGTTTGCGGGCAAAAATATACCCGATAACCTTGTCAAGCGCTTCAATAAGTTCTTTTTCCGCTTTCAGGTAGTCATGCATTGCCTGGTAGAGCATGATCATAACATCGTAGCCGTATATTTCAATTGCTGACTCAGGGTCGATTGGATTGAGATATGAATCGGTGATAAACCCATCAGAGCTGTACATCAACTCAAAGAATTTTCCTTCCTCAGAAAGGACACAAAACTGGTCGGTAATTTTTTTTGCAGGATTGTCAGGACGGAACTCTGCGGGGTCGGTTTTGCCGAGGATAATCATTTTTGAGGTATAATAATTGGCATCGTAAAGCTCGTTTTTTATATCCTGCTTACCGATCTTGAGCAGGTTTAACCCGACGGATTTCACCACAGGCAATGCTGAAATCCCCATGCGCCCCAGAAGTTTCCCGTCATGGGTTTTTATCTCTTCAGAAAGGTTTGCCTCTTTCTTTTTCATCTCGTCAATTTTCTGCATTATTTCGTTAAAACCGGTCTCAATTGCATCCATATCATATCACCTTTATCAGACATGTATCGCGAGGGACATGAATAATTACCGTTTTGGCTAATAAATCGCTCGGATTTTGTTACATTTCCATTGTTTAACAACATGGGGTTATCAGGAAATGCGTTCACCGGTAAAAAAATAGTGCCGGTCATGCATAATCCGGACATTTCCGGTGAAACCAAGGGGAAGATCTTCCTTGATCACTACACCCTGGTACGTTGGCGTTCTGGCCATTACGGAACCTTTCCGGAGTTTTTCTGTGACCATAACATGCTGTGTTTTCTCAAGAAGCGGCGCGTTATGCGAGGTATATATTTTTTCAGCACAATTGTTCAGAATTCAGGACCGGTCTTTTTTCACTGAATCTTTCCGGCAAGCGCTTGGAGTTCTGAGGGGATCTTTATAGGATGGGGAAGGGCTTTTTGGTCAATATCTGCCATGACCTCACTATATTTTCCATTTGAGATGCCAACCAATAAAATATTCATGATTTCCCGGATGAAAAACCGGAATAAACACAACAATTAACCGATGGAACCCATAATCTGTTTACCATGATGAGAATCGGGCTGCTCGGCTGCGGTAATATCGGGCACATTATTGCACAGCATGCAGAGGGGTTCGAGGTCTCAGCGGTGTATGATAAAGTCTATCAGCGGGCACAAGAGATCGCAGAAATTTCCCATGGGCAGGCATATGAAAATTTTGAATCGTTCCTGAATGCCGATATTGATATTGTCGTAGAAGCCGCTTCTGTCAGCGCGGTAAAAGTATATGCAAAGATGGTACTTACCCACCAAAAAGATCTGGTCATAATGAGTGTCGGCGCCCTTGCAGATCCGGTGTTCAGAGAGGATCTCCACGAAACAGCAAAAAAATCTGGAAGGAAAGTCTATTTCCCGAGCGGTGCTATTTTCGGGCTTGACAATCTCAAGGTAGGCAAGATTTCTCACATAAAGAAACTTCTCCTCCGTACAACAAAAAGCCCTAAATCACTTGGAATATCTGCTGAGTCCCGCCAGATGATGTTTTCCGGGAAGGCCAATGAATGCATCAAGGCATATCCAAAAAATGTCAATGTATCAGTAGCGATGAGTCTTGCAGCTGGCCAGGATGCGGACGTAGAACTTTGGGCGGATCCTCTGGTGGACAGGAATATCCATGAACTGTTTATTGAGGGAGATTTTGGAGAGACGTATATAAAAGTGACAAATGTTCCCAGTCCGGACAACCCCGCAACAAGTTATCTTGCCGCACTTTCCATTCTCTCGCTGTTAAAAAATCTGGATGACCCGTTTGTGGTAGGGACGTGAGAATGATTCCGGGGTAGCCATGTATGGTTCCGATTGAATACCTGTTGCAGTTTATTGAAGAAGATGCACCCTTTGGCGATGCAACATCGGACGCCGTTATACCGGATATTACCTGCACTGCTGTGATCCGGTCTGAACAGGAGGGCATCATCGCAGGTCTTGAAGAAGCATCTGCCCTTTTCACGTATTTTGACATTCAGGTCAGAAGTGAGGTTGCCGATGGTGCGTTGGTAAGACGGGGAGATACACTTCTGTCCCTCTCCGGAAACGCCAAAAAGATTCTGCTTGTTGAACGCACCGCCCTCAATATTATCGGAAGGATGAGCGGTATTGCAACCAGGACACACCAGATGGCCGGTGTCGTCAGCACGATTAATCCCCGCTGTCGGGTGGCGGGAACAAGAAAGACCTGCCCGGGTTTTCGGGCGCTCGATAAAAAGGCAGTCGTTCTTGGAGGTGGTGACCCACACCGTTCCAGTCTGAGTGATGGCATCCTCATCAAAGACAATCACCTCGTCCTGGTGCCGTTTGCGGATGCAATCCGTGCCGCAAAAAACGCTACACGATATAAAAAAATTGAAGTGGAAGTTGAAACCCTTAACGATGCACTGGTTGCTGCAAAAACGGGCGCAGATATCATCATGCTTGACAATATGAGTCCTCCCCTCATCCGGGAAACACTTGCCGCATTGACGAGGGAGGGGCTCCGGGACGCGGTCATCATCGAGCTATCCGGGGGCATTGACGATGAAAATATCAAGGACTATGCAGCGCTTGGTGCAGATGTGATCAGCCTTGGCGCCCTCACCCATACAGTGAGAAATTTTTCAGTAAATCTCGAAATTTCTCCCTGATTTTTCTCTTTTTCATAAGACCCCGGACGAATGGATTTTGCACAGTTCTTCTGGTGTATCCGGATCAGGTACTCCAGCACCGTCCAGCAATAATATGCGGGGCATAAGATTATCTTTACCGGTTCTAAAAGGGTGGTTAAAGAGAGTGGAGATGAGTACGTTACAACCATCCGTGCCGGGGACTGATAAGAAGTTGGTCCAAATACCTGAAGCGGAAGCAACAGAAACAATGAACCCTAAACGGCGTGTAAACGGACTTATCAATTTACTGAAAAGCGATTATCTGGATTCCCGGTGGAAAGCCGCAGAGGCGTTGGGGGAACTGGGCGATCCTGAAGCTGTGGAACCCTTGATTGCTGCATTGAAGGATCCCTATGTTGACGTCCAGTGGCTGGCGGCAAAATCACTCGGTATGATTGGTGACCTCCGTGCAGTTGAACCGTTAATAGCGGCACTTTCATCGACCGAAAAATGGCTTCGCACGGGTGCTGCGTGGGGTTTGGGAAAACTTCGCGATGTTCGTGCGGTTGAACCACTCATCCAGCTTTTAAAAGATCCCAAACACAAGGTTCGATCTACTGCCGCAGTGGCGCTCGGTATGATCGGTGACGTGCGGGCAGTCTCTCCACTAAATACCGCCCTTCAGGATTCCGATGCAGATGTCCGGAATGCTGCACAGGAAGCACTTGCCGCACTCACGAGAGGAGGGACCAAAAAAAGATACCGGTACGTCAGCTCCCTGATATTTTCACTATTTCAGAGAGGCTTATCGGATACTTTTCCCGGTTTGATTATCGGATAATCTGAATATCATCTGCGGAAGTTACCTGGATCTCCTTTTTCCCCTGGTATGTGTGAACGGTTCCATACACCGAACAGTTCATTCCCTTAAAAAAAGAGCGGTCTCCGGCAACCTGTGCAGGGACAAAAACGGTGACAGTGTTCATCTCAAGGAGGATATGCCCACCGTTTTTTAGGATCGTTGCCTGATTTACGGTACCGGTAATAACAACCAGTTCACCTTCAGAAGACTGGTTGGTGAAGGTTGACGCAAACGATTGTTTTCCAAGAGTGCTCATCACCAGATGCGCGGCAAGAACTGCAATAGCGATGCTGATCAGTAAAATGAGCGCAATCCGTTCCTGGTGTCCGAACATTAGGCAAAAATTAGAGTCCGTAGTTTAAATGTCCGATAGGTTGATATGTTAACACTGTTAACATATTATCCATGTATAACACAACATTGCCACCATCATCGAAAACGGTGCTTGGGATACTAGACAAAGGTGGCGCTATGACTCACAAGGACATTGTTTCAAAAAGTCAGCTGGCGCCCCGAACGGTTCGCTATGCATTGAAAAAACTCAAAGAACGGCATCTCATCATTGAGAAATTCAACTTCCGGGATGCACGACAGATCATCTACCAGAACCGTCCTGTGTCTGCTCTCGAAGCCGTATCCGTGGTTGTATGACAAAACACACCTGCACACTCATGCACTGTGATATGATGGTAAGAACACTTCTGCCACCTATGAGAGCAGAGATGGTGTACAGGTTGGTACATGGTCAGGGAATCAGTCAGAGCGACGCAGCCACGCGACTTGGCGTCACCCGGGCGGCTGTATCTCAGTATATGAGTAAAAAACGGGGAGCCGGTGCAGTTGAGATCTCGACAGAGCTCGACGCAATGATCGATCGCTGGGCACTTGCCGTTGTTACCGGTGAAAGTGACATCAATCTCTGCGACGTCTGCCAGTGTGCATTAAAAAAGTTTTAAGCCGCAGGACGCTTGCCGTATCGTATTGTTTTTGATTTTCTCTTTCCTCGTAGCCCGTGCTTCCGGCTGCATGCGTTTTCATGATGAAAAAACACCTGCTTATCGAAGATGCTTTCGATAATACAGGATACAAAGCAGGAAGAGAACTGCGATTACCGCGCCAATTTTCAGATAATCAACCTGCTGGCGAGGTGATTTAACTGCAGGTTTCCAGTCATCCATAAAGACTTCATGAAAATAACCGGCAACGCCTGGATGCTCAATGATTACACCTGCTTCACGATTGAAGTTAGGTGAATTGCTGTTCCAGTTGATACTGCTGACCAGCACTTTTTGGTCATCGACAATTACCCCTTTGTTATGGATCTTCTCAATTCCGCTTGTATCCAGATCAGCACACCGCGCTTCAAGCGGGAGATGCTCGTTTACGGCAATGCGATTGATCAGTGCGACCATTTCGTCGTTATCTTTTGTGTCTTCGACATTATACCAATAGGAATCCAAAAGCACCTGCACCTGCACCCCCCGCCGCGAAGCATTAATTGCAGCGGCAAGATAGGGATTGAGTTCTGTGGATGATTCATTGGTGATATATGCCTGTTCAATCTCAACACTTGTCGTTGCAGAGTCCACCAACATGATTATCTGGTTACTGGTATCCGGTGCAAGAACAGGTATTACAGTCGCGTCATTAAATGTTGCCGGGGAAAAATCAGCCTTATATTCCGATGAAGATGCGGGTTCGGATGGTCCGGGGGATCCATATGCGGGCACGATTGAATATCCGCCAGCGTCAGTGTAAAAAACATGTGAGAAATACCCGGCAAGATCGGTATTCTCCAGATAGACACCCCAGCCCCGGTTTGCAGATTTACCGCTGGGTGGAAACCCGCTGGCTTTGAAATTCTCACTCGTCAGGAGAACTGCACGGTTATCTATGACAACATACTTCGCATGATCATACCGGTAGGGAGCGTGCCCGCCCGTCGGCGCAGACATCTCGAAAACCGGAATGCCGCTCTGGTTCATCCGGAAAATCTCCATCTTTTCTTCCGGGCTTATGCCACCCACCGGGCCACCTTCAACCAGCACCGCCACATCAACGCCCCGTTTGTGTGCATTAATTAGTGATGTGGACAGGTTTGTACTGGAAAATTCATACACATTGACAAGAAGTTCATCGCGTGCCCGGTCAACCACTGCAGAGAACACCTCAAGAGAGCAATCCGGAGAAACAAACGTGGTAACGGTTACATTTTCAAACATTGCCGGTTGCAACCGTGACTGCCCGAGCATAAGCACGCGCCGGTCCCAGATACCATTATCAAGATAATGTACCTGACCTTCGCGGGCGGTGACATCGTCGGGCCAGGCCACAGTCTGGACAAGTTTCCCGTTCTCGTAGAGCATAAGAACATCCCGCCCGTTCGCCATACGAAGCGTATTCCCGTTTATTACATTTGGAATTGTGGGGGAATAATCGAGCCATTCAAAATCCGGGCTTCATTCCGTGAGTTTTCTCAAATGCTACGGCATTGCGGGTAATGGTAACCTGTCCATGAACAGAAGTACCCGGGGGAAACCGGAACCCGCTTTGTCCATCAGACAGGGTAACTCCGTCGAGCGAGCCGCTACCGGAAAGCACCACGTATTCATCCTCATCATTATAGGAAAAAGGATCCGGACAGAACTCCGTGATCAGCACCGCGTTGCACGAAACCACGCACAGGCAGAAAAGAAGAAGTGCTATGATACCGCGCATAGATAATCAGGTACTCTATGCTCCTTTTATAATCTGGCGATATACATTTCCCGGAACCATGACACCAGATGACCAATACCGGCAGCACGTTTCTTCATCGCCGCTTGTGGTAAAAGTCGGGGGCAGTCTCGCTCCGCATATTATAGAAATAATGCCCGTCCTGCGTGCCAGCCCGCGAACTTTGCTCATCGTACCAGGGGGCGGGCGATTTGCCGATGCGATTCGCCAGGTTGCGGTGAATGATGATGCGGCTCACTGGATGGCTGTTGCCGCCATGGAACAATACGGATGGATGCTGGCATCAAACGGATTGCCAACTACTGACCATCTTGCAGCGCCGCAGACCACATCGGTATTATTACCCTATCTGGTCATGCGAAAGTCAGATCCTCTCCCGCATTCATGGAATGTCACCTCAGATACCATCGCCGCATGGGTGGCAAAAGCATTGGATACTGACCTTCTCGTTCTCAAGTCCGTGGACGGCATCATGGTTCACGGAGTTCTCAAGGAGTCCCTTACCGGGCCGGTTGAATCAGATAGTGTTGATTCCTGTTTCATCCCATTCGTCATAAAAAACAAAATCCCGACGCACGTTCTTAACGGGACGCACATAAATCGGGTAGAGCGGTTCCTTTCAGGAGAGCCTGTTTTGGGCACCCGCATAGGTACAACATTTTAAAGGTTCCAAAAGAGATACTATAGGAATCCTTGGAGGAGCGAACTAATGTCAGATAACAAGTGTACATCCTGCAACGCTCCGCTTGCAGAAGAGGGTGCAACAGAATTTGGGTGCCCCGCGTGCGGTGTCGAGATCAACCGGTGTTACCGGTGCAGGGAGCAGAGTATTCCCTACGTCTGCCCGAAATGTGGATTCGGGGGACCGTAAGGCATGGGTAGCGTCGCAGTCATTATGAGGGTCATGCCGGAATCTCCGGAAGTAAACCTCGAAGAACTTAAGAAAGCACTAAAAGAAAAACTTCCGGGCATACAGGATATCCGGGAAGAGCCAATCGGCTTTGGACTTAAAGCGATCAAATTCGCAGCCATCGTGAATGATGCCGGTGGCGAAACCGACGAGATTGAGAAGAAACTCAGCCAGATCCCCGGTGTAGAACGGGTAGAAACTATTGAAGTAACCCTTACATAAAAATCGGGTTTGCGCCAGCATCATCAGACAAGATGCCCTGACGTATTACTTTTTTTGATCGTTGCCGGTAGTGAGCATGTAACGTGTTTTAATCTAACAGATTGTCACGATACGAATGATACCGGGATTAGTGAAAATCATCGTGCGGCGGGAAATTGGAGAATCGTTCAGATTCCAAGTTTTTCAAAAACAGTTTGTGTATTCGCGCGTATCTTTTCGACCGATTCACGGTACGCAATAACTTCTGATTCATCAATCCTGATGGTCACCGGAAAAGCACCATTGCGGTTTATCCGTGCGGGCACACCGATACAGACATCCCCGATACCATGCACTTCACTTTTCACATATGCAGAAACGGTCAGGATCCGGTTTTCATCACCAAGAACCGTTTTTACCAGGGACGCGATTGCTTCACCGGGCCCGTAAATAGTTGATCCTTTATTCTTGATGATCTGTTCGCCACTGGATTTTACTGTGTCAATGAAATCGCTTACGGGCAGGTGCGAGAACGCCGGCAGGTTGGATATTTTGATCCCGCCAATCGTTGTGGCAGACCAGAGCGGCACCATACTATCGCCATGCTCCCCGATAATGCGGGTGTGAACCTCGCTCACATGCACTTTGAAATATGTCGCAATAAGCGATTTTAACCGCATTGAGTCAAGATGTGTCCCCAGACCAAACACCTGGTTTGGTTTTAACCCGGAATATTTCAGGGCAACACATGTCATAACATCGACCGGATTTGTCACCATAATTATTTTGGTATCCGGTGCAACCGTGCCAAGCATCTTAGCCATCGGCGCGATAATCCGGGCATTCCCAAGCGCAAGATCAAGACGATCCTGCCCGGAGTCCGGGGAGATCCGGCAGTGACAACAACAATATCCGAGCCGGCGGCATCTTTGAGATTCGTTGACCAGTTAATCCTGATATTTGTGCCGCGTGCGGCAAAAGAATCAATAAAATCCTGTGTAATGCCTTTTAGGAGTGCTTCGCGGCCCTCCCTGCCGTACAAGAAGATCTCGTGCACATGCGGATTTGCAGAAATTGCATAAGCGGCAAACATACCGACATTACCGGTTGCTCCGATAATGGTAACTTTTGACATGGTATCATCAATGGGGACGTGTTATCAGTCGAGTGTACGTTACTGCTTTTGCCAAAGTATCCATCCTCCACCCCGTTACCCCATGGGCGCCGGATGTCTACGGTAAGTCTGCTCCCTTCCGGGCCTGAACCGGTTCCCGTAGCAACAGGTCGCCATTCCCTCCGGAATTTTGATCCCTGTCCATCGACCTCATGGGACGAGGTTTCACCGTCAGAATACGCAAAGCTCCAGCAGGTCGTTGCAGCCTTCCTCAAACTTCGCCCCCCGCGTACCGACGGTTTCAGGTTACAGGTGACGCCGAACCACCCGGGCTAGTCCCCATATACCTTTGTGCCCCGGTCAATAAATGCTTTTTATGATCCCGGTGTTTTTCCCCGGAATCATTTGATCCGATAACAAAATTCAGCAATAAAATGCCACAGCAAAATATTCCATACCTTATCTCATTGCAGGTTCCCCCGAGATCAGGGAATAAAAGCGTCTCCGCCTATACGATTCTGCCAGTCACTGATAATATGTGATACAGCAGAAGGATGGTTTTTTTCAAAAATATCAAGAGCGGTAACGAGTTTTGCGCCATGGGGGATGACCCGGTCCAGCAGGCGGAAATCACCCTGGTACACTTCGATAACCTGTTTTCCACGGGTTTCTGCAATTTTCACGGGTTCCCGAGTCACCGGATGCCGTGCCATATCCTCAATCTGTTCAAACAGTCTCACCTGTTCAATGTTCAGGTACTGCCGGTTTACTTCAAGGTTAAACGCCGACCAGAATGCGGAAGCATACCAAGCATCGTTTAAGATCACATGCGGGGTGCCCAGACATGCGGCAGTAAGGCCAAGCGTCCCGGCTCCACAACAGGCATCCACAAAAAGCGGTACCGGAGGATTTCCTACATGCCTTATCACAGACTGGATCTTCGGGTATCCTCCACGGGGAAATTCCACATGTATTAGTGATTGTTGTTTGTAAATGACCAGCGGCCCGGTAGCCAGAGGAAAAATATCTGCCCGCACGTCGCACCCGGCAAGAACCTCATACACGCTGGGGACAGCGTCAGGATCAACCGTGGCAAGTCCGGGAATAAACGGCGCGGTTTTTACCACACCCCGCACTTCAGGAACTTCTGCATAGATCCGAGCTGCCGCACCTTTCGAAACCCGGCCAGACATCAGGACAAGGGACTTCTCGGGGAGAAACGGGGGCTTATCCATCGCAAACCCGGGATGGATAAGAGGTGCGCCCACCGTAATAAGCGGATCGGTGGATTTGAGATCCCCTTCTTCCCGCATGATAATATACAAATGGGCAAAAACGTCATCGATGAACCGTTTTCCGCAGGAGCAGGGTTCTGCAATAACGGGATTTTTTAGTGGGATGCGTTTGTCAAGAACCTGCATGCTGCATTCAGCACACGGAAGAAAAATTGTCGGTAGTGTTGCAAGAATATCTGTGGCTGATCGTACGCAGTCCATCCCGCACACCGGACATTTCATTCTGCTTCCTAAGATGTTCCATAATAGATACTTTGTTAATTATTTTTCTTCATACGTATGCAATGAAAATTCAGCTTAAATAATTGAATAAAAAATCGACTTAAAATAATCTGAAATGGGCCTGATGCGATTCGAACGCATGACCGCCCGGTTATGAGCCGGGCGCTCTAACCGGACTGAGCTACAGGCCCAAAAACGCCGCCAACAGGGCTCGAACCTGTGACATTCGGATTAACAGTCCGACACTCTACCAACTGAGTTATGGCGGCAAATTACCTGTGTCTTAATAGATTCTTTGTGAGTCTTTTTAAAGGTAACTATGGGCAGATCTGAACATGGCATCAGATGGTTCTCTTTGGGAGGGATGATACCACAATCAGGAGCAGATACATCAGGGTTTCTTCATCGCATCAAGGAGTTTGATGATATCATCAAGATCTTCGTTGAGATGCGCAAACAACTCCACCGTGCGGTTCGTCGCTACTGCTCCGTCCGTAGACGCACGGATATATCCCAACTGCTCCAGCACATGGAGCGAGTATCGTATCCGGTGAGAGGGCAGATCGAGAAGCTCGGACAGTTTCATGATCCCTATTGGCTCGTGTTCTGCCACAGCCCGCGCCACTTCAAGATGACGGCTCAATAGTTCGATCTCTTCCTTCATCTTGTCAAGCATAAGCTCTCACCGAAGTCGGTTTTACGTACTTTTAGATATACTTCCCTGCTCTTCAAGCCATGCTTTTACTGCATAATATTTTTTCCTGAAATTCCACGTGAGAACTGCAGCAAGGACCAGCATCACGCAGATTGCGGGGATACGATAGGGGTTTGGCATCAGAAAGAATGCAATGACCGAAAGAGCGACCAGCATTATAAGTATATTGAGCTGAACCGCAAGCCGGTAAAATGTCCACTTAAACTGGTTTTTGGCAGAATCATCCATCACTTGTACGTCAACGTTAAAATAAAAGTACTTGACGTTTCAGGTACATATGATAAAGAATGGATGCACTGGACGCTGCGATAAAAAAATGCGGTGCGGATGCGTTTGTCCTCTACGCATCATCCGATGATGCTGATATGCGCTATCTCACCCGGGTAATTATGCATGATCCATTCGTCTTTTTCAAGCGGATAAAGCAGCCGGGTACTATCATCACCTCCCAGATGGAGGCCGAGCGTGCTTCCCGTGAATCACCTGCAGCAGTCATTACAAGAACACAGGCAGGTATTTTGGATATTATGAAAAAAGAGAAAAATCCCTGGAAAGCAACCGCACAAATGATTGCAGGGCAGACCGGGAAAAAAATACTTGTATCGCCAACATTTCCTGCGGCGCTTGTCCGTGCACTTGAAGAACGTGCCACCGTTATTGTCGATGATGGTACCGTAGAACAGATGCGGGCAATAAAAACAAAAGAAGAGATCCGCCTTATTAAGAACGTCCAGAAAAAAACAGAATGCGCAATGGAATTGGGTAACTCTCTTATCCGGAATGCACGTGTCAAAAAAGGCCTGTTGTACCGGGACGGTAAACCCCTCACTTCAATATCCGTGAGAACGGCAATGCAAACGCAGCTCATGAACGACGGGTGCCGTGCAGTCGAGACAATTGTTTCCTGTGGCGCGGATACGGCACTTCCCCATGCAATCGGGACCGGTCATCTTCTGGAAGGCGAACCGATTGTGATCGATATGTTCCCCAAAGATGAAGAAACGGGATATTTTGCCGACATGACCCGTACGATCTCAAAAGGCGAACCCGACCAGAGGATTGTTGAGATGTACGAATCAGTCAGGGATGCACAGGCACTGGCGATGTCCCGCATCCGGGCAGGTGTATCGGGTTCCGAGGTCCACCAGTCTGTGGTGGATTTGTTCAAGGAACGGGGGTACGAGAGCAATACCACAGGGTTTGTCCATAATCTGGGGCATGGTGTCGGACTGCAGGTACATGAACTTCCTACGGTTGGTCCGGCAGGTCTCGCCCTTAAAGCCGGTCACGTTATCACTATTGAACCCGGCCTCTATTATCCTGGCATCGGGGGGGTCCGGCTTGAAGACATGGGTGCAGTAACCGCCAGAGGATTTTCAAACTTCACCACATTTCCCGAGGAGCTGATTGTATGAAAGAAGACATCCTTGAAAAATACCATGCCGCAGGAGTGATTGCCGCCAAAATTCTCGAAAATGGCGCACGGGATATCCGCGTGGGTGTTTCGTATCTCGAATTTGTTGAATCCATAGAGGCACGGGTTAAAGAAGAAGGCGCTGATCTTGCATTCCCGCTGAATGTATCACTGAATGAAGATGCAGCGCATGACACTGCTTCTACCGGAGATGACCGGGTTTTTTCCAAAGGTGATGTCGTAAAGCTCGATCTCGGCGTCCAGATTGACGGCTACATTGCTGATACGGCAACTACCGTTGATCTTGGCAACAATGGGAATCTTGTCGAAGCGTCCCGCCACGCACTGGATGCAGCGATAAAAAAAGTCAGGCCCGGTATTACTGCCGGGGAACTGGGTGCGGCAATCCAGTTTGAGATTGAGAGCAGGGGATATCGCCCGGTCTCAAACCTCACCGGCCACGGTCTGGACCAGTTTGTCATCCACAAACCTCCGACCATTCCCAACATTTCAATAAACGGCGGGGTAGTGCTCGAAGAGGGAATGGTCTTTGCAATTGAACCATTCGCAACGACCGGATGCGGACACGTCAATGAAAAAAGACGGATGGAGATCTACTCGCAGATTGCGCATAAACCCGTGAGAATCCCCTCTGCGCGGGCAGTCATCGACCGCATTCAGGAGCGCCGGGGATTGCCATTTGCCCGCCGCTGGTTAAAGGACAAAAAAATGGAACTTGCACTTGCCGGACTTGTCCGGTCACAGGTATTGACTGTTTACCCGGTGCTATCAGATATTGCGGGTTCTCTTGTTTCACAGCATGAGCATACGATGATTGTAACCGAAGACGGGTGCATTGTGACCACCCGTATGAGATAATTATATTCGTCTTTGCGACGAATTGTAAAGGTTATAGCCATGTCTGGAGATTCTGATAGCCTTCGAATAATGGAAATCCTTCTGACCGCAGAAATATTTAACCAGAACCCGAAGCTCGATATTAATGATCTGACACCAGCGTGCCGGGAAATATTCTGCTCAGCCGGTGCAAAAGACGTCAAGCGACCAATATTTGTGAGCGACGGACTGATCAAACGTTCATTGAATATTGCAGATGCACACCTCAAAGTTTCCGCCAATCCGTTTGTCGCGTATGAAGATTTCGGACAGCGCCTCCGTATCACTACGCTGATGCCAGCTGCCGAGTGGTTCCTCAAACAGGAGTGCAAAGAATACATCGAAAAGAACCCGACTCTTGCCTTTTTCCTTGAAGGAATGGATTCAACCGGAATATCGTACGATGCCGTCAGGCGTCTCAACCCGCCCTACGAAGATACCAAAGCTTTTCTTGATGCAAAAATATCCAGACTCGTTGCCGAGGATGAAAAGCTACGGGGTGCGCTTGACCTCGTGATCGTCAGTTCTCCTGAAGAAGTCGATCAGCAGATGGAAGATCTCATCTGCACTGCAGAGCAAACCGCTGTTATTGGTAAGATCCACCACGCACTTCATCACCGTGAATTTTTAAACAGGCACAAGATATTCGAAGTAGGGAAACTCCTCTTTGTCGGACCGCCCGGTACGGGAAAAACGTCTCTTGCCCTTGCGATGTCGCACTCCATGCATATGCCGATTCTTGAGGTGCGGTTATCGATGATTACCTCCCAGTACCTGGGTGAAACCTCAAAAAACATTGATAAAATCTTTGATCTGGCCAAAAGTCTCTCCCCGGCAATTCTTTTTATCGATGAATTTGATTTCGTCGCAAAAAGCCGGGTCGGCGATGATCATGGGGCAATGAAGCGTGCCGTCAATGCACTCCTGAAAAATATCGATAAGATCAGCCTTATCAAAAACGGCGTGATTTTAATCGCGGCAACCAACCATCCGCAGCTCCTTGATGAAGCCGCATGGCGCAGATTCGACGAGGTCGTGGAATTCTCGCTGCCAAACGAAGAAATGCGAAAGGAAATCTTAAGAAGAGTCACGACTTCAATGAAATGCACGTGTGATTTCCAGGAACTTGCCGCGCAGACAGAAGGCTTTTCGGGTGCAGATATCCGGCTTACCATTAAAGAAGCACTGCTCTCTGCGCTCATCGACAAGCGCGATACTATCGAACGTATTGATATCGATAAAGGCATCCGCATGGTTCGAAACCGTGAGGCAATCCGTAACCTGAACTGGTTGTAGGATGAAACTCACGCTGCTTGGAACCGGGGATGCAATCGGGACACCGAAAGTAGGATGTGACTGTCCACAATGCGCCCGGGCGAAAAAAACAGGTATTACCCGGCTGCGCACATCCCTCCTTCTCGAAAATGAGGGAAAGCATATCCTGATCGATACCTCTCCCGATCTCCGCCAGCAGCTGCTCCGTCAGGGTTCACCGCATATTGATGCCGTGATCTGGACCCATGGGCACTATGATCATTTTACCGGATACGGGGAGTTTTACCGGGTACAGAACATTCCCCCGGTATTTGCGGCAGCTCCGGTGCTGAACTATTGTGCAGAGGCATTCCGGTTTCTGACGTTTGAAAAATTCACCGTAGAACCCTACCAGCCGTTTGAAATCGCCGGAATTTCCATCACCCCGTTCCTCGTCCGGCATCCTCCGGCATACACCACCGGGTTCGTGTTTGAATCCGGAGGTGCCCGTATCGGGTTCACCTCTGATACCAATGCAGATATTCCGGAGCGCAGCCTTGAACTTCTTAAAAATTGCGACCTGCTTCTCATCGATGCTCTTGTTCCCTCATCTATGCACGTCCATAAACACATGAACTACCTTGAAGCCTGCACCCTTGCTGAACGCCTTACGCCGGATGAATACCGGTGTATTCATGTCAGTCATATGATGCCATGGGAATATCCCCACCTCTCAAACGACGGGGATGTTTTTGCATTTCCGTAACATACGAGAGCGATCCTGTTAATCCGAAAAGATCTCCCTGCCGGGTAACCTCCACCCATACTTTAATAGTTTACAGGTGCCCAAACATAGGTGCATGATTGTAAAAGTACTTGAGCTCGAAAAAGATAAGGCACGAATTGTCATTCAGGGGGAGGGTCACACATTTATGAACGCTCTTGTCGATGAGATCGTGAGTGATCCTGATGTGGATGTCGCAAAATACGTAATCGAGTTCCAGTTCTCAGATCCTGAATTGCTCGTTACTACCAAAGGCAAGAAAAACCCTCTCACCATTGTCAAAAAAGCATGCAAACGGATTTCCGGGCATTGCGACGAGCTCCTGAAAGGTCTTTCAAAACGCAAGTAACTCTTTTTTTTAAATATTTTTTTGATCGTTTTTGATTTCATCTGATAAACGATTAACCTATTAAAAAAATCCGTCTGTTGCGAATGTCTATAACGGGAATGGGACATCCATCCTCATTCGCGCACACAAACGGATTGTGAGAGGAAATCGGTGCGTCAGAGCAGATGAGAATACGAAGGGTGTTCCCGTGAGGAGACTGGTTCGAACCGAAAAAATGGGTGGTGGTGATCTGCCTGACTCGTTGCGCCTTAAAAAAAGTTTATTCTGTGGCGCGTTCAGTAAAGACGATCGAGCCGGAGATGCGGGAGATCTTGATTTTTACACTCTGCCCCGGTTTTGCATTCGCCACGTACATGATGTAGCGACCCATCTTCACTACACCATCACCGCGTTTGGAGATCGACTGGATCTCCACATCCATAACCTGACCTTCTTCAAGCGTTTCAGATACCGGTTCGCTGCGGACCTTTCGCTTCCGGACCGGCCTGTGCCCACCACAGGCATCACACCGAAGAAGAAGTATCCGGTCATCCTTTACAAGGCGTGTATCCGGTTTCCCGCATTCAGAGCAGATGACATAATCATCAACATAACTTTTAATGATCATCTTCACCAGCGAAATCTCAAATTTGCCGTTGAAAATGGCTCGGTTGCCATCGATTTTTCCCGATGTTCCCATCTCACCGAGCATATATTTCATCATGTGATCTTTATCGCGGCGGACTTTGTCAGCGATCTCGGCAAAATTCTCAAGAATGGTTGTTTTGCCTTCAATGTACGCTTTTGCCTCCGGGACGACAAACCGTTCAGATGACTCCGTTTTCTCGGAGATATGGGAATACGCGCTTTTTAAGAGATCTTCATACGGGTCCGTCATAATTGTATAATATAAATGCGCCGCCGATGCAAAAGGCTTTCCCAGCACCATTTTGCTCGTACCCGTAAGAGGCTGATTTTGAATACAGCATGCTCAAAGGATTAATCGCAGAAAAATATAGCCTGAAATGTTCCGATGCCGGATGAAATGATCACAGAACCATGTTATTTTTAAAAAACGCCGTGGGGATCCTGCCTGGGATATCCTAATACATTTCCTGTCAGGCAATGCCCCGCAGTGCACAGAACAAGAAAGCCCACGCCAGGCAGAAACTCTTTTTAAAAAAAATGCGGTATAAATGAAACGAGCGGGTATTCACGGTCCGTATTCATGCGGAATCGTGTGCAGCCTGGATGAGTTTGCGGAGGTCACCGTTCTGCTTGTCGTTTTCGATGTCCTTCTGGTGGATTGCGATAGAACCGTAAAATTTCATATCCCGTGTTTCAATCCATTTTTTCATCACCGCTTCTGTTTCGCCCGGGCGGCCGCCGTGCGTACAGTACGCAACTGCGCGCTTGCCACCGCAGCCCTTTACAGAGGCAATCGCCGCATGAATCGCCGGAGTCGGTTTGAATGCCCAGACGGGCGACCCGAAAACAAGAAGATCGCAATCCGATACATCAATCGAGGCGGGCCCTATGGGGACAGTCTCCTCACTTCGCGCCCGCTTACATCGCATAAGAAACCGTGTCAACGCAGAATACGGGGCGCGATCATACACTTCAACCAGACGACAATCGTATGCTGATGACAGGTGCTGCGCGATATGACGCGTGTGCCCGGTCTCGCTATGATAGATGATGCAGACTTTCATCGTGATAGTGTGAGAACTTCATCATAAAAAAGGTATCAAAAGAAAAAAATGGGGATTTATTTCTTCCTGCCGGTTGTTTTCACAACAGTTTTTGCCACGGGTTTTTTGGGTTTTTTAATGGTCTTTTCTGCGGTTGTTGTTTCTTTTACTTTTTTAAACTGGGGCATCAGTCCACGGACTTCCCTTCCCACTTCCTCGATCAGGTGATCTTCGTCCGCTTTGGTGAGTGCATTGAACACCGGGCGGTTTACCGTATTTTCAAGCATCCATTCCTTTGCAAACTCCCCGCTCTGGATCTCATAGAGGATCTCCTGCATAGCATCGTAACTCTCATCACCGATGACCCGGGGGCCCCTCGTCAGATCGCCATACTGCGCAGTGTTGCTGATGTACTTACGCATGTTCGTAAGCCCGCCTTCGTAGATCAGGTCAACGATAAGTTTTGTCTCGTGGAGCACTTCGAGATATGCCATCTCGGGTGCATACCCGGCATCGACAAGGGTCTCAAATCCCGCTTTGATAAGCGAGGTCATACCGCCGCAGAGCACCGCCTGCTCTCCGAAAAGGTCAGTCTCAGTTTCCTCACGGAAAGAAGTTTCAAGGACAACAGCTCGCGTCGCGCCGATCCCCTTTGCATAGGCAAGGGCGATTTTATGCGCTTTGCCGGTTGCATCCTGCTGGACGGCGATGAGCGCGGGCACACCTTTTCCTTCCTCGTATTGACGGCGCACCATAAATCCAGGTCCCTTAGGCGCCACCATCACCACATCTACATCAGACGGGGGGACGATCTGCCCGAAATGAATGTTAAAACCATGGGAAAACATGAGGCATTTGTTTTTGGTAAGATGGGGCATAATCTCCGCACGGTACACCGCAGCCTGGTGTTCATCCGGAAGAAGAACCTGAATGATATCCGACTTTTTTACCGCCTCAGCAACAGTCATGACCCGCATGCCGTCTTTCTTTGCCGCGTCCCAGCTCTTGCCCGGGCGCAGTCCAATCACAACATCAAGTCCGCTGTCGCGCAGGTTCAGCGACTGCCCCCGCCCCTGGGAGCCATAGCCTATCACAGCGATGTGCTTTCCTTTCAGGACCGAGAGATCGGCATCCGCCTCATAGTATTTTTTTAACATAATTGATCTGTTTGATATCAGCAACAAAGCACATAAATATTATATAAAAAAACTAAAGAAGCAGATTTGAAAAACTATTCTGGATGCGATGACTTATTAATTCAATACCAGTAAAGGATATGCCTGACCAGCCATTCAGCGGGAAATTACCAGATGTGCAGTCAACCTTACCGGACGTGCGAATCAACCTGACCCGTGTTGGCGTAAAAAATGTCAAAAAGCTTGTGGAAGTAACCCGCGCTGACAAGCGCCCGGTTATTTTTATCTCGAATTTTAATGTGTATGTCGACCTGCCCGGGAGCCTGAAAGGTGCAAACCTTTCCCGAAATTTTGAAGTAATTGATGAAGTTCTCCAGCAGGCAATTGAGGGTAAGGTCAGCGAGATCGAAAACCTGTGCAGCGCTGTTGCACGGAAACTGCTCGACCGCCATGAATATGCGGACCGGACCGAAGTCCTGATGAGGAGCGAGTTCATGGTGAAACGGGAGACCCCGGTCAGCCACACGACCTGTCACGAAGTTGTGAAGGTTCATGCACGGGCAATCGCAAAACGCACGTTCCGTGACCCTATCGTGCGAAAGAGTATCGGGGCTGAAGTGACGGGCATGACCGCATGCCCGTGCGCACAGAATATTATGAAAGAGCGGGCAAACCAGGTACTTGAAAAACTCGGTGTCGGGCAGGGCACGATTGATGAGTTCTTCGCAGAGGTTCCCATGGCAACGCACAACCAGCGGGGCCGGGGTTTCCTCTGCATCGAAACCGATGACGACCAGCATGTCGATCTCGAAAAGATTATCCATATCCTCAAAGGCTCGATGAGCGCCGGGATATATGAACTCCTGAAACGAGGCGATGAGGGTGCAGTGGTTCTCTCCGCGCACAAAAATCCCCGGTTTGTGGAAGACTGCGTTCGCGAGATGGCAAAGCGGGTACTTGCAGAATTCAGTTATCTTCCCGGGGATTCCGTGGTCACGATCAAGCAGACAAATGAAGAGAGTATTCACCAGCATGACGCCTATGCAGAGAGGCGGGCAACCCTTGCCGAACTGCTGGATGAGTTAAATGGCGATAATAAATATTCAGATTAATTCCCCCACAATAATTCCTTTTATAAAAGCACATAAAATTCTTTGACATTATTTTCACAGGTCCTTTGAACATTTTTATATAAATCATATGGGCAGAAATTTCAAATCAGACTACGGTATTAAGTCAGATTTTATTTTTTAGAGATTTGAAGATAATATAATAAATGTTAAAAAGGGGCTCGTGTAAGATAGATCGAACGTACTTTGTACGGTCAATTATCTCTAGAGATGAAAGAGGTATAGAGTAAATTTTGTACAGCGATTTGAACAACTCAACATAAAATGAGGCGATAATATTGTCGAAAGTTGTAGAGATTTCCCCAACCACAAGGCATGAAGGACATTCCAAGCTTGTCTTGAAGGTTAACGACGCAGGTATCATCGAGACGGGTAACTGGCTTTCCATTACTCCGGTCAGGGGCGTTGAGAAGCTTGCCATCGGTAAAACGATGGAACAGGTGCCCAAGATCGCGTCCCGTGTCTGTGGTATCTGTCCGATTGCCCACACACTTGCAGGGATCGAATCGATGGAAGCATCCGTCAAGTGCGAGATTCCCAAGGATGCGAAGCTCCTGCGTGTTATTCTTCAGTGTGCAAACAGACTTCACAGCCATGCACTGCACAACATCCTGACCCTGCCCGATATGTATATTCCGGGCACTGACACCAAGATCAACCCGTTCACTCCGGAAGAACCGGTGCGCTCCGTTGCGAAGCGCATCCAGAGACTTCGTGAGATCGGCCAGACGATTGGTGAGATTGCCGGTGGAGAAGCGATTCACCCGAGCAACCCGCGTGTCGGTGGTATGTACCGTCCTTGCTCACAGCAGGCAAAGACCAAGATGTACGACCTTGCTAAGGAAGGACTCGTTCTTGCCCACGAACAGATGGATTTCATGATAGCGGTACTGCGCAACTTCCAGAAGCGCGACTGGGCAGATGTTGGTGGCGCAAAGATTGCAATCCCCAAGGATCTCGGCTATCATGACCAGGGTTACATGGCAACCCACCCGGTCTACGGAAGCACCAGCATGGACGAGTGCCCGACCTGGGACTACAGCCGGTTCAAAGAGAGCCGCCCGTGGGACTGGTATATGGGCGAGATGGAAGTTTCGCTCGAAGAACCAAAGTATCCTGTTGGTGGAACCACCAAGCTCGGCACCAAAGTTAACCCGCAGATGGAAGCCTGCACCGGTGTCCCATGCTATGATGGGGCGCCCGTTGAAGTCGGCCCCCGGGCCCGTCTGGTCAAGTTCAAGAACTTTGACGAGAAGGGCACCATCGGACAGCAGGTTGCCCGCCAGATGGAGTATCCTGACTGCCTGACTGCAATAATCTCGGCACTCGATGAATACAACCCCGCAGGAAAAGTCGTCGCTGACTATATCCCGCAAGGTGATGGCTCCATGGGCTGGGCAGCAAACGAAGCCCCGCGTGGCACCGATGTCCACCTCGCTAAGGTCAAGGACGGCAGAGTATTATGGTACTCCATGCTGGTTCCGACCACCTGGAACTTTGCAACCTGCAGCGCTGCACTCAAAGGTGCACCGTGGCAACTTGCAGAAGTCGTTGTCCGTGGATATGACCCATGTGTATCATGTGCTACACACATGATCGTAATCGATGAAGACAACCGGCTAGTAGCCCAGAAACTCATCCAGTGAGCGTACCCTCAATGCTGTATCCAGAGATCGTAATTGCAGGGTGTGGAAACCCCCTGTTTGCCGATGATGGGTTCGGACCAGCGGTCGTTGAGGAGTTGCAGAAACTCACACTTCCCGACAATGTAAAAGTAGTTGATGCGGGCCTTGGAGGCCCCCATTTTGTTTTTACACTCCTTGATCCGGAAGTGACAAAAAAACTCGTGATCGTTGATATTGCCGATTTTGGTGCGGAGCCTGGATCCATAACAAAACTCCGTGTGGAAGATCTTCCTCCGGGCAGTTATCGGGATGCTCATTCATGGGATCTCACAGAACCTCTCCATCGGCTAAAAGACCAGATTGATATTACCATCATTGGATGCCAGCAGAAGAGAGTTACAGATCCCGAAATGGAAATCGGGCTCTCGGACGAAGTTTATCAGGCAATTCCAAAGACGGTACAACTAGTACTAGAAACGATTGGTGTTTGATTATGGGATTACTATCAAGTGTCTTTAAGAAAAACATCAGCGAGGAACCCCAGAAACCTGTGGCTCCACAGAAACCCGCTGATGTCGCAGCAAAAATGGAAACAACAAAAAAGGAGGTTAAGCCTGTGGTAGACAAGATTAAAGTGGGCCATGTGCACATGAGCGGATGCACCGGCTGTCTTGTGTCTTTAGCAGACAACTACGGTGGACTATTAACGATTCTGGACAGGTACGCAGATCTTGTATATGGTCTGACCCTTGCCGATGTTCGCCACATCCCACAGATGGATGTTGCACTCGTTGAAGGTTCCGTCTGCATTAATGACAAACTCGCAGTTCAGGAAATTAAGGAAACCCGTGAAAAGGCGGCAGTTGTTGTCGCAGTCGGCGGTTGCGCCTGTTACGGTAACATCACCCGGTTCGCCCGCGGTGGTCAGCAGAACCAGCCTGCACAAGAATCATTCCTGCCAATTGGGGATCTTATCAAAGTCGATGTGTACATCCCCGGATGCGCACCAACCCCCCAGCAAATCAGGAACGTCTGTGTGATGGCATACCTGCTTCTCAAGGGAACCAAGGAGCAAAAAGATCTTGCAACAGCATATCTTAAGCCCCTCATGATGGCAGCACAAAAAGGAACAACAGCATGCTTCTGCGACCTGATGACCGAGGTTATTAACCAGGGTCTCTGCATGGGCTGTGGAAGCTGTGCAGCTGCGTGCCCGGTCCGGGCTATTACCCATGAGTACGGCAAGCCCCAGGGACAGCGCGATCTGTGCATCAAGTGTGGTGCCTGCTACAACCAGTGCCCGCGGAGCTGGTTCAGCTTCGATGTTGTCGAGAACTATGAGGCGATCAACGAGGCCATCATGGCGGCACTCCAGTGAAGGTGATTGAAATGGGAGCAGAACTCGGTAAATACAAATCATGTGTGTCAGCACGGAGCACCGACAAAGAGATCCTCAAGGCATCACAGGATGGGGGCATAGTCACCCAGCTGTTTGGATTTGCACTTGATGAGGGTATTATTGATGGTGCCGTCGTCGCAGTTTCCAAGGACTTTTACAAAAAGCACCCGGAAAAATGCATGGCATTTTTCGCTGATGACATCAATGAGCCGTTCAGACCCATCCCTGCCATTGTTACAACAAAGGCTGAACTGATGGAGTCTCGCGGTACGAAATACAACATCAGCCCGAACGTCTCCATGATCAAGGAGGCAACCCGCAGCTTCGGTCTGGACAAGGTCGGTATCGTCGGCACCCCGTGCCAGATGCAGGCAGTCCGCAAAGCACAGTTGTATCCTGTAGGTATGCGTGATGTTGGCGATAAGATTGCTCTTGCAGTCGGTATCTTCTGCATGGAGAACTTCCCCTACCAGAGCATCCTTCAGCTCGTGGAAGACCACGCAGCCATGAAGATGGAATCCGTCAAGAAGATGGAGATTGGAAAGGGTAAGTTCTGGGTATACGGCAAGCGCGGACAGGTCGTCCAGTTGCCGCTCAAGGTTACCCACAAGTACGAACAGCCAGGATGCCACGTCTGCCTCGACTACGTTGCAAACCTTGGCGATATCTCAACCGGCTCCGTTGGCAGCCCAGACGGCTGGTCCACAGTCTTTGTACGCTCAAAGATTGGTGACTCAGTCTGGGCGAAGGCAATGGCAGCAGGGTGCTTTGAGACCCAGCCAATCGAGAAGGTCAAGCCCGGTCTTGAACTCGTGACCAAGCTCGCAAACGAGAAGATCACAAAGAACAAGGCAACGCTTGAAGCACGTGCAACCTTCGGTGTGGGCAAGGCTCTCCGCAACCCATACATCTAAATTTTTTCTTTTTTTATAGCGGGAATTTTTCAGGATTTATTAAAAAAAAGGGATGTTTATCGGCATTCCATTTAGAGAGCGATTGTAGATCTGCCGTCAATAATAGCGATGGCTAACCACAACACCGTTGTTGTTTCGTGAATTTCTGTACGGCTTCACAGATGCCTGAAGGATCTTTTGTAAGAATTTAAGGAAACGTGCAGGATTCTTTGCATCTGATGCCCTAACCAGAGTCTTCATGTAGATTCCTGCGCGGGCACGTGTATGCAAGGAAGTGCAATCATATGGAGGCGAGGTCTTTGTTTATCGCCTAATTGCATGGTGTTCTGGCGTCCCTCTTTCCCCCTTTTTCTCCATGATGTTGGAAAGATGTTGCCAGTGCCCGCTTTTTCGGCAGCGATCTCTGAAATAAACTGCCGGTAAGTTTATACAAACCGGGTGGTGGCGCCCAGTAAATCTGAAAGTAACTGCCGATACAAACAAGCAGGTTACGCGAAATTTAAAAATCAGTTCGAATTTTTTTGATAAATAAACGAATTCTAACCTTCTTCTTTTGTGACATGGCACTGAAACCAGCGTTCGATATCTTCCGGTTCAATCGAATAGGACGCGACACCGGGGGGTAGAAGAAATCCCGGTCTAATCCTGAAATCCTCCTTGCGTTTACTCCTTCTCAACACACATCCCTAAAATACCAGTATCTCTCAATATACCGTAGGAAAAATTCCCTCATACCAAATGGAACCCGTCATCATCCACATGAACAGATTCTACAACGCCGACTGTATCAGCGGAGCGGCAGAGTATTTGCCGGACAATTCTGTGGATCTCATCATCACCGATCCACCTTATGGGATCAATGGCGACAGACTCCATCAGCACTATAACCGGAACGAAAAATTTGTCGTAGAGGGCTATGTTGAAATCCCGCAAAAGGAATACGCGGAGTTCAGCCTGAAATGGATCAAGGAGGCCGAGAGGGTGTTGAAACCCGGAGGTTCAATGTATATTGTGTCGGGATACACCCACCTCATCGATATCCTCAACGCGTTACAAAAAACTACCCTTAACGAAATCAATCATATTATCTGGAAATACAATTTTGGGGTGTTCACACGCCGGAAATATGTATCCTCACACTACCATATCCTGTTTTACGGAAAGCCGGGAGGTAAACGGACATTCAATCTTGAATCCCGATATGGTCTGGATGAACATGCAGATGACAACCGATCCCTCAATAATACCGATCGCGAAGATGTCTGGATCATTAACCGGGAATATAAGCCCGGCAAAGTCAAGAACAAGAACGAACTTCCAACAGGTCTGCTTGTTAAAATGATCCAGTACAGCAGCAATGAAGGCGATCTTGTATGTGATTTCTTCCTTGGAGGATTTTCTACTGCAAAAGTTGCAATTGGCCTGAATCGCCGGGCAACCGGATTTGAAATCTCAAAGAGGATATTTGACGCAAAGATCGAAGAACTGGAAACAGTGAAACCCGGTTATCTGGTACCGGCCATGCGTAAAACCGTTGCGAGTTCTCTTAAAAATCCACACAAATCATGGACAAAAAAAGATCTCATATTCCTTGAAAAAGAATTTACCCGGCTCGTCGCGCAAGGTGTAACGAAAAAACAGATCCTCGCTCAGCTCGGGGAACATCTCGGACGGGGGCGATGGTCTATTGAGAAGGCCCTGAAAAAGAACGGATTATCCGGGAAAAAGAAAGGAACGGAAAAGACAAGTTAAGAAAATTTCATATGATAACTCCTGGTTCGGGTATTAGAGTTCATGGTTCCTATAACCAGCATAAAAAGAACAACGGAATTATTGATACTTGAAGAAGAACCATTCTTGAATATACATGCTCTCTGTTCTCTACGTGGATGATGAAGAGGCGCTGCTGGATATCACCAGAATTTTTCTTGAGAGAAGCGGAGAATTGAAAATCGACACCTGTTCAAACCCGAACGATGCGCTGGACCTGCTAAGGACCCGCACATTCGATGTTATCGTCTCAGACTACGAGATGCCGGAACTGAATGGTATCGAGCTGTTAAAAAGAATCAAATCCCAAGGTCTTGATATCCCCTTCATCATCTTTACCGGGCGCGGCCGGGAAATCGTCGCCATTGAGGCATTGAACAATGGCGCGGCGTTCTATCTCCAGAAAGGCGGCGATCCAAAATCACAGTTTGCCGAACTTAAAAATATGATCCGTCGTGCAGCTGAGCACAAGCAGGTTGAACGAAAACTCCAGCTTACACAATTCTCTGTCGACCGGGCTTCCGATGAAGTCTTCTGGATCGACCCTTCAGGAAAATTTCTCTTTGTAAACAATGCCGCATGTAAGTCCAAAGGATACACACAGGCAGAACTGCTTTCGATGACGATCTTTGATATCAACCCCTGCTATACCCCCTTATCATGGAGTGAACGGTTCAGGGAAAATAAAATGAAAGGATCGCTGAGCTATGAATCAACCCACAAACGAAAAGACGGATCCGTCTTTCCGGTGGAGATTGCCAGCAACTATCTTACCTTTGATGGAAACGAATATTTCTTTGCTTTTGCCCGGGACATAAGCGGGCGAAAACAAAACGAGATTGAAGTTCGGACATCAAATGAACAGATGGCTGCAATGATCGAACAGATCCGAACATCAGATGAATCTATTGCTGACCAGTTCGGGGAACTGGAGCGCCAGAAACAGAGGCTTTTTGAAAGTGAGAACCGGTACCGGGAAATCTTTGATAATGCACCGCTGGGCATTTTCAACTCCACACCGGAGGGCAAGATCCTCAGGGTTAACCATGAATTCGCCCGCATTTTCGGGTACGATTCTGCAGACGAGATTACAGAAGTTATTAACCGCAGTACCATCGAGGAAGCAATCTATGAAAATCCATCCCTGCGGGCAGAGGTTGTCCGGGATGTAACGAACTCAGGAAAATGGCAGCATTTTGAGAACCGGTACCGGAAAAAAGATGGAACGATTGTTACCGGCCGGTTGATATTCCGGTCATTTATCAATTCAAAGAGCGGGGGCCGGGAGCTTGAGGGATTTCTTGAGGATATTTCAGCCCAGAAAAAAATGCTGGACACCCTGGAGAGAAACGAGGACAGGTTCAGGACCCTGTTTGAGAGAGTCCCGCTGGGCTACCAGTCGCTGAATTCTGACGGAAATTTTATCGAAGTGAATGATGCGTGGCTTGAGACGATGGGATACTCACGCGAAGAGGTCATCGGTCACGGGTTTGGTGAATTCCTTGCGCCGGAATACCTCAATGTATTCCGTTCCAGTTTCCCGAAGTTCAAGGAAGCTGGAGAGATATCTGTCGAATTTGAAATGATAAAAAAAGATGGCTCCCGAGTAACAATTGCATTTGAAGGAAAGTGCAGTTACGACAAGAGAGGGAACCTCATACAGACTCACTGTATCCTGCAGGATATCACAAAACGCAAACAACTATTTGACCGGCTCAAAAAAAGTGAGGAACTGTTCCGCGAAGTCTTCAATAATGCCAATGATGCGATCATCCTGCACGAAATGCGCAGTGACGGGTTGCCCGGCAAAATACTGATGGCCAACGATATTGCCTGCACGAAAACCGGTTACGGTCGTGATGAACTGTTGAAGATGTCAGCAACCGATCTGGTGTTACCGGTATTACTTCCTAATATAACAGAAATTGCCGCACAGGCACGGGAAAAAGGGCATATCCTGTTTCAGACAACGCACCGTGATAAGCGGGGGAATGTTGTTCCGGTTGAGCTGAATGCGCATATTTTCTTGCTCGAGGGAAAACCGGTAGGTCTCACCATAGTGAGGGATATCTCGGAACGGGATAAAAATGTCACCCGTATCCATGAAGCGATGGCGCGGACAGAGACACTGGTACGGGTTGCTGCCCGTCTGAACGCCAGCCTTGATCTTAAAGAAGTGATGAATGCCGTGTGCGAAGAAACGGCACATGCACTCCACGTACCGGTGGCGACACTTTCACTGTACGATACAAAACGGCAGGTGTTCATTCCTTTGGCAAGTTACGGAATTCCCCCGGAACATAAGGACGCCCAACCAGCTATCCCCCTTACGTGCTACCAAAAAACATTCACCGATACCGAACGGGTCAGGATCCTGCGATTCCCTGAAGACCTGCCAGAAACAGAAACATGGGCAAAGGATTCAAGGATAAATGGCAGCACAATGGCGGTTACTCCCATGATCCGGGGAGATGGATTCGTAGGATTACTTGCTGCGGTCAGCCTCACAGCACCCCTGGTGTTTTCTGAAGACGATAAAATAATGTTGCAGGCTATTGCCGATCATGCGGCACTAGCAATCTCCAATGCACGGCTTTTTACAGAGCGGAAACGGGACACAGAGCAAATCAAAGAAACCGCTGTCCGGCTGGAGACCATTCTTCACGTTGCGGCTCACTTAAACGATACATTAGATCCGGATGAAGTAATGCGAAGCATCTGTGAAGAAACTGCAAAATCGCTTGATGCACCGGTGGTCTTATTGTATATATTTGATGTGACAAGGAAGGTATTTGTGCCCACGGCAGATTATGGCATACTTCCAGAATTCAGGAAATTTCAGTCGGCTATTCCCCATTCATTTTATGAGAAAATTTTTTCGGATGGAAAAAAGGTGACTGTATTACCGGATGTCCAGCTGATGCCATACGTGCCGGGGTTAGAGATTGAACGATTGACAGGTGTCCGGACGGTGCTTGCGGCCACCATAGAGCGAAAAGGTAATCTGATGGGGATGCTTACCGTAGTAACCTTCGGGAATGTTCGGACATTCACGGATACTGACCAGTCGCTCTTCAAGGGGCTTGCTGATGAGACTGCACTCGCATTGTCAAATGCCCGCTTGTTTGCGGCACAGAAAAACTCTGAAGATGCGATTTTAAAAGCAAATAAAAAACTTAACATCCTCTCAAGTGTCACTCGCCACGATATTCTCAACAAGCTTACCGTACTGCGGGCCTACATGGATCTGATGGAAGAACGGGTGACAGACCCCAAGACGATCCTGTATATACAGGCACAGGAAAAAGCCGCACAGGCGATAGCCGAACAGATTGATTTCACCAAAACCTACCAGGATCTTGGCGTCCGCCATCCGGA
This sequence comes from uncultured Methanoregulaceae archaeon, assembly GCA_963768785.1. GTDB lineage: Archaea > Halobacteriota > Methanomicrobia > Methanomicrobiales > Methanospirillaceae > Methanoregula. The sequence goes on along the minus strand of CAVYJD010000010.1, from coordinate 155,377 downwards.
ATGGCAGGATATCGATCAGGTAATAGGGAGGGGGAGGGAACAGATCGATCTTAATGGGATTCGGCTTGAAAGTAATTTGAAGGAAGTCAGTCTCTATGCGGATCCGTTAATCGAGAAAGTATTCTACAACTTAATCGACAACTCAATCCGGTATGGAGAGAAGATCACGCGTATTTCCCTCTCGTCAAAGCAGGAACCTTCCGGTTTTACGCTGATCTATGAAGATGACGGGATCGGAATTCCGGATAAAGACAAGAAACGTATCTTTGAACGGGGTGTTGGAAAAAATACCGGGCTGGGGTTGTTCCTCGTCCGGGAAATTCTTTCGATTACAGGGATGACCATCGATGAGACGGGAGTATTTGGAAACGGCGCACGGTTCGAAATCCATGTTCCTGCATCAGATATCCGCGTAAAATCACTCCCGCAATGAGGACATATCAGGCAAGATTCTTTGTATCAGGTGTAATAAAAAATACATCGGGAGATGAGACGTGGACAAACGGGATTTTTTTTCAGATAAAAATGCCACTATTATCAATGAGGATATTTTTAAAACAAAAAAAATTCCGGCGCATAGTATTGATCTGATTATTACCTCGCCTCCCTATAATGTGGATATAAAATACAATTCCCACGATGACCAGCTGACGTACGAAGACTATCTTGACTTTTCAAAACACTGGATGAAGCGCTGTTTTGGCTGGTTGAAAGATGATGGGCGGTTCTGCCTGAATATTCCGCTTGACAAGAACAAGGGCGGCCAGCAGAGTGTCGGGGCCGATCTCACGACTATCGCAAAAAAGACAGGGTTTTCGTACCATTCCACTATTATCTGGAACGAGGGAAATATATCACGCCGGACAGCATGGGGTTCGTGGGCAAGCGCTTCAGCGCCCTATGTCATCGCCCCGGTGGAATTGATTGTTGTCCTGTACAAACAATCGTGGAAGAAAACTAGTGGTTCACGCGTATCAGATATTACCCGCGATGAGTTTTTGGCATGGACAAATGGCCTGTGGACGTTTAACGGTGAAAAAAAGAAAACGATCGGGCATCCGGCACCGTTCCCGGTGGAGCTGCCGATGCGGTGCATGAAACTGTTTTCATTTGTCGGCGATACGGTGCTCGATCCGTTCATGGGAAGCGGCACGACGCTTCTCGCCGCATCAAGGTGCAACCGTAAAGGGGTCGGTATTGAAATTGATCCGCACTACTGCAAAATTGCGGCAGAGCGGATCGATAACGATCAGATAACAAAAAAATAATGGCATGTTTTCTGGTGTGCTCCGCTGAGTACAAGCCCGTTACCCGTCAGATATCAATGTGGCGGTTAATCTCCATCGCTCCATGAAATGCTTCTCATTGGCGCACCTTGATCCCCCTGTATTTACTGCTCCCATGTAGTAAGTATACCAAAAAGAGAAGAGTCATTATAATCCGGGAGGCTAAGGTTCATGAAAGGATTCGTATGGCCAGAACTGCCGAAGTATATATTGTCAGTGCATCGGACCGGACCACGGCAGTCCGAAGGATCTTCCGTGAATGCATCTCTTCAAAATTTCAGGGAGCGACCGTCGCACTCAAAGCAAACTACAACAGCGCAGATCCATTTCCTGCATCAACCCACATCGATACACTCCGGGCTCTTGCTGCAATCGTCCTCAAGGAAAAACCCCGCAACCTGACGCTTGCCGAGAGGAGCGGGATGGGCAGCACAAAAAACGTGCTCAGTGACTGCGGCGTTACTGCACTGGGAAAAGAACTCGGGTTTGATGTGGTTAATCTCGATACAATACCTGCAGAAGAATGGACGATAATCGATACGCCCGGCCTTCACTGGCAGCAGGGTTTTGCTATTTCCAATATATTTGCACATGCCGATCGGGTGATACAAACCTGCTGTTTAAAGACCCATCGGTTCGGGGGCATCTTTACAGGATCGCTCAAAAACTCCGTGGGCCTTATCGCACGCCGGGTCACGGGCGATTCATATGATTACATGTCCGAACTGCACAATTCATCCCGCCAGCGTTCGATGATCGCAGAAATCAACAAATACTACCGGACAGACCTTATCGTGATGGATGCGGCTCAGGTGTTTCTTTCAGGAGGACCAGATAAAGGGGAGATTGGTATTCCCAATGTGATCCTTGCAAGCAGGGACCGGATTGCCATCGATGCAGCGGGTGTCGCACTGCTCCGTTCATATGGCTCGACTCCTGATGTGATGCATGGTGCGATTTTTGCGCAGGAGCAGATCGCCCGGGCTGTTGAACTGGGGATCGGCGTAAAATCTGCTACTGATATCCGTCTTGTGCCCATGGACGAGCACAGCGTCGATGTTGCAGCCTGGATCCAGAAGCGATTCGCGCTTGAAGGTTAATATACTAAAAATGAAGATTTGAAAATTTACATATCTTCCAATAGATAATTATTCAAAGGATCAATCATCTATAAAACTTTTTTTAGCGACGCATAAAGGTGCACATGAGTTATCTGGATTCTTATTTGTGGATATGGATCAACCACGACTTTTGATGATGCTGGCACGGGCAACATGATTTGAAGAGTACTGTAGAGAATAAAAATACGGGCAATTCCGGTACCATACCCCTTTTCCGCCATATTTTGTCACATTTGTCGACAGGAAAGACTGTATACCCATCTCACAAATATATAAGACATGCAATACACAATCGTCCTCGATCCTGACGACTGCGGCGGGTTTACTGCCCGATGCGTTGAGATTCCGGGGACCGTTTGCTCGGGTGCGAATAAAAGTGAAGCGCTTGCCCGGCTCAAAGACGTGATCGAACAGGTGCAGCAGGCCCAGTATGAGGAACTGCACCGGACGATCCAGTCTGTTACATCGGAAATTATTAAAATCGATGTGGCCGACACCGCGTAACGTTCTCTTCGCACAAAAGAGGGAGAGTTTCCCTCACCAAATTTACAAAATTTTTTCTAATATATCGCCTGCGTCATGCACGAACTGCGTGCATTTTATGTGGAATACTTTGTGTTCCCGTGCTTCTGCTAGGGCTTTTGGATCTGACAGGTTATATCCGACCAGATCTGTGCAGTTGACTGAATGGTTGCGCCGTAAAAATTCTGTCATGAACCGGTTCACCAGCTCATAGGTTTTGTCTTTTGCCGCCAGATCTTCAGGAGATGTGCGCCCATATTTCATACCGATCACCATAAGCGCACCGGTCACTGCCCCGCAGGTATTGCCCGTATGCCCCATTCCACCGCCAAAACTGCAGGAGAATTTCAGCGCCGTATCGCGATCGATACCAAAATCTCCGGCGAACGCACAGCAGACCGCCTGCGAACAGGAAAAACCGCTTTTAAATATCGCGGCTGCATCGTCAGCCCGTGTCAGGGTCATACCGGTACAATCGGCGCTTGTTTACATAGGATTATTGGTCGGGGGATAGGAAGGAACCGGAAAATATCTATTTCATTTCCCGGCTCCAAACACACTGGTACTCGATCGCCCATCAGGCAAAGGTACGGAGACTGTCTATGCCATTTCATTTTGCTGACCGCATCGCACACGCACCACCCTCATTCCTCGAAGAACTCTTCCGGGTCTCCTCGGATCCTTCTATCATATCGTTTGCGGGGGGGCTTCCATCATCAGCGCTGATCGATGTGGAGGGCATAGCGGAAGCGGGACGACAGGTATTGGAAGACGACGGCAGGACAGCGCTCCAGTACACAACGACAGACGGATACCTGCCGTTGCGCGAATATATTGCACAGCGGTACCGCGCACGCCTGGGAATTCCTGCCAGCGCAGACGAGATCCAGATCGTCAATGGCTCGCAGCAATGTCTCGATCTTTTCGGGAAGATTTTCCTGAATCGTGGCGATCATGTCGGAATGGAGCGCCCGGGATACCTTGGGGCAATCGAAGCGTTTTCGCTCTACGAACCGGTGATCCATGCCGTCCCGATCGATGAACAGGGCCTTGTCCCGGACGCGTTTGAACGACTGATTGCAAATTATCCCGTGAAATTCTTTTACGGCATACCCAACAGCCAGAACCCATCGGGGTGTACGTATTCAGAAGAGCGCCGGAAGGAGATAGCCGTAATTCTTTCCGGGACGGATACGGTTTTTTATGAAGACGACGCGTTTGGGGAATTGTTCTTTGACGGCAAACCCCGGCTGCCGGTGAAACGGTACCTTCCTGACCAGTCAGTTATCTCCGGCTCATTTTCCAAGATTACTGCGCCAGGTATGCGCATTGGGTGGCTCTTTGCGCCTCCAGAGATCCTCCGCACGTTCAATATCGCTAAACAGGCGGCAGACCTGCATTCCAATTTCCTCTGCCAGATGGTGCTGCACCGGTACCTGACCACGCATGACCTTGATGCCCATATCAGAAACATCGTTTCAGTGTATGGCCGGCGCTGCCGGCTGATGTGTGATTTGCTGGACGATCTTCTGCCCACACTCACCCACACCACACCGGAAGGGGGGATGTTCATGATGGCAACACTCCCTGCCGGCATCTCATCACGGGCTGTCTTTGATAACGGCATACAGGAAAAAGTCGCCGTGCTGCCGGGTATGCCTTTTTACATCGATGGTGGCGGAACAGATACGATCCGGCTCAATTTCTCAAACGCAGACGAAGAGAAGATCAAAACCGGAATGGAGCGTCTGGCACGAGTAATCAACCGGCTCATCCGTTCCTGAACAGGAATCATACCAAAAAAAGGCTCAAGGAAAACAGGTTATTATAAATAGCGTTATTCATGAATTTAGATGGAAGGTAGAGCCTATGAAAACAAAACTCATGAGCCTGCTCATTGTCCTTGCGCTATGTGCTACATGCATAGTTACCATAACAATGGCAGCGGGTGACAACATGGTGACGCAGGAGCCGATAATAAATCCGGTCACTGCACCACCCACTGAAACCCAGACACTGAAACCAACGGCCGTACCAACAACCATTGTCACAACACGAGAGCCCACAACTGAGCCGACAACCAGAGTGACGACATCATTGCCAACAACAAAACCCATCGAGACGATTACCATTCAACCCACGATTATCGGCGCCGGGAAAGGATGGATCGACACATATGGGAACGTTGACGGTGCGCAGGTTTATTTTGATGGAAGACCCCAGGGAGTAATTGCCGGGGGTATCCTCTCGGTTGCAGTTGCAGTATCGGGAACACCCGTCAGCACGGTGTCGGTTTCAAAGTCAGGGTATACGACATGGTCCGGATCAATTTCCCACATGCCTGCGGATGGAGAACATGTGGCCGTCTACGCGACGATCAATCCCATTCCAACCCCAACAACCATCCCGCCGGTCCAGAACGGTGCTATCTACGCCCAGTCAGTACCGAACGGTGCGGCAATTTATATGAACGGGAATTATTACGGAACTTCTCCCATTACCATCCCGAACCTGCCAACCGGGACATACTCGATGAAGGCAACCCTGAACGGCTATACACCGGATACCCAGCTCATTAATGTCTATGCCGGGCAGACCGCATTTTATTCCCCGACACTTCAGCCGTCACCCCCGCCCCCGCGGAATACCGGCACCGTTTATGTAACCTCAAGCCCGGATCATGCATCAGTTTATGTGGATGGGAATTATTATGGAAAAACTCCGATGACCGTTACCCTGTATCCCGGTAGCCATGCGGTCATTCTCAAGCTTTCAGGCTACATGGATTATTCTACGAATGTGTATGTTAATGCCGGCCAATCGCAGAACCTGCCGGTATCAATGACACCCGCAATCTATGGTTCCGTTCTTATCACATCCCTACCGGGTGCAAACGTGTACATGGACAGTGCACTGCTCGGAAATGTCGGCCCTAGCGGCACCTACACCATCGCAAGCGTTACTTCAGGAAACCATCTCTTCAAGATGACTGCACCCGGATATAACGACTGGATGAATACAGTGTATATCCAGCCCAATTACCAGACAACCATTGCCGCGACGCTGACACCGATCGGGGTAAACCCAACTCCGGTCCCGGCATTGGGCGGGCTCAATATCGTGTCGGCACCTTCAGGTGCAGAAACGTATGTCGATAACCTGTACCGGGGATACACGCCAGTGATGCTGACAGATATTTCCCCGGGTGAGCACACGGTGATGCTGAAATACACCGGGTATGTAGATTATTTAACGACGACAACGGTGAATCCCGGCCAGACAACACCGCTTGCGATCACGATGACCGCAGCACCGGTACCCACCCCGAAATCAGCACCATCACCGCTGGTGTTGATTGGAGGGCTTGTGGCAATCCTTGGGATTGGGGCAGCATTCAGGAGGCGAACGTAATCATGGCAGCTACCTGTTCATTATCAACAAAAGTCTGGGTGAGCGCGATTCTCGTTATTATCATTATCGCGTCGCTCACCGGGATAGCTTATACAACTTCAAATGCCGCTTTAAAGGGCACGGCGCAATGGGGGCTGGAATCCACTGCCGGTGTCATGGCGACGCAAATCAATGCAAGCGAAATCCAGGATCTTAAACCCGGTGATGAGTTGTCACCGAAGTATCTTGCCGTCGCAACAAAACTCCAGACAATGCGGAGCATGAATGATCAGATCCTCAACGCTTACATCCTGAAGGTGAATCCCGACCAGACAGTGACATTTGTGGTCGATGATCTCTACCCGGTTGATCCACAGGGTTCAGCAAAGATTGGAGAAATATCCACCGCACCTGACAAGATGGACATTCTCGCAGCACTGTCCGGCCCGACAGCATCAAAGGAGCCGTACACCACAAAATATGGATCGTTCATGACCGCATATGCACCAATTGATGATTCATTGACCGGTTCAGCGGGTAATACCTATGCCGTACTTGCTATTGACGTGTCTGCTAAGGATTACATCGATTCCACAACCAAAGGCGGGTGGATCATCGTTACAGGCATTGTTTCAATAATTCTTGCACTCGGTGCAATTATTGTGTCTGCCCGAAAGGCGGAGGGGAAGAAAGAGTAGACCAGATACGAAGAAGAGAAAAATTTGGAAAATTCTTTTTTTAAGTGAAGTTCCCATTCTTATCAATGACTGTAACTCGGATTCTCTTGATATGCGGCTGTATGATTATTGCGCTGGCGCTTATCTCCGGGTGCACGCAACCCGCACCGGAGAGCAAACCCATAACACCCATTGCAACGGTGACAAGCGGAACAGCTGTGTCCGCCTCACTGCAATCGACTACAATATCCACGCAATCGCAGACACGTGTCCGGTTGGAAACAACAATGGGTAATATCACGATAACGCTTGATCCGGACATGCCGATCACGGCAGGCAATTTTGAAACGCTCGTCAAAAAAGGGTTCTATGACGGGATTATCTTTCACCGGGTGATAGATGGCTTCATGATTCAAGGGGGCGACCCGACCGGCACAGGATACGGTGGACCGGGCTATACAATCAAAGACGAGTTCACGCCAACAAACGCGAACAACCGGGGTACGGTCGCGATGGCAAACGCAGGGCCGAACACCGGGGGCTCACAGTTCTTCATTAACCTTGTGAACAATAATTACCTCGATACCAAACACCCGGTCTTCGGTCAGGTCGTTGAAGGCATGGACGTTGTTGATGCGATAGGAAAAGTTGCAACCGATCAAAATGCCCGCCCTCTCCAGAACGTCACGATTATTCATGCTGATATAGAGTAAATTTCTTTTTTCATACTTGCCATTTGAATGAGATTGCCTCTTGAGACGCCATGTAACGCACATAGTTTTTGATAGATCCGGTTTTTTTGTTCTGATAATGCCTGTTGAGATGTTCGCTTTTACTCAAAACATCTGACGGTCAGACTTTCACACCGTTACGTCTAAATTAAGTTCCCAGATTCATGAAATATTCACCTCGTATCGGGAAACAAATCAAAATTCACTTTCGCCCTCCCCCGTCCCGGCTTAATAACTTACAAATTTGACAAGATACCCTATGCAATGTTTACATACTGCAGGTAAAACCGGTTATCCTGATACTCATATTCCAAGATATGATGGGGAGAAATTATCCCGTATCCGGGAAAAAATCAAAGTTGTCTTTGGAGGGGAGAGTTCGATGGATGATGTTTCACTGTCAAAAAGATATAATATCACCAGCGAGGGTGAGTTGATCCTGATATTAAAATGACCGTCAACAGCCGTCAAAAAAATTTTGGCGAAACAAAGCCTGAAGTACTTTTTGGGATCTTCACAACAAAGAAAAACCATGAAAAACTAATACCATCAGCACAATCATGACTTCGACATCGCAGGAATCAAAAAAACTTGTCCGGCTCGAAACGAACAAGGGCAATATCACGATCGAACTTGATCCTCATATGCCCATTACTGCCGGGAATTTTGAAACGCTCGTGAAGAAAGGTTACTACGACGGCGTCATCTTCCACCGTGTTATCAGCGGATTTATGCTGCAAGGGGGAGACCCGACTGGCACCGGACGCGGAGGGCCGGGCTACGCGATTAAAGATGAATTCACCGTGAGCAACAGGAACAACCGGGGCACTATTTCCATGGCAAACGCAGGACCGAACACCGGTGGTTCACAATTTTTTATCAACCTCGTCGACAATAATTTCCTCGATGACAAACACCCGGTCTTCGGTCATGTAGTCGAAGGCATAGATATTGTTGACAAAATCAGCAAGGTCAAGACCGACCGGGACGACCGGCCAAAAGAAAATGTCACAATCATTCACGCCGTGATAGTCTGAAAACAAAATTTTTTTATAATCGTTATCGTTTTTTCTTTTTACTCGCAATTGTGCGGGCGAAGCCTGTCGATAAAGACCGCCAGTGTGTCCCGGGCGAGATTCCGGTCTTTTGCAGATACGATATTCACATCCACCGCGGCAAACCGCTCTTTTAACATACCGGTTTTTGTGCCATCAAGATCCGTCTTGTTGAGAAAAATAATAAACGGGATGCCGGAGTCTACCAGTGATATGTACATGTTCCCGACAAAATCATCCACGTCCATCGTCGCGTCGATTAAAAGAATCGCGCCATCCATCCCTTTCCCGATGATCTTCCGGGCAAACTCAAACCGCTCCTGCCCGGGAGTCCCGTACAGGTACACCCGCCGTTCACCAATCTGAACCCGCCCGTAATCAAGCGCGATAGTCGTGCTGCCTTTTACCGGGCAATCCGCTTCGATATGCTTTGCCTGCGGATCAAGTGTCTGGATCAGCGTGGATTTTCCCGCGCCAAATGCACCAAAAATGACAATTTTGTATTTTTCTTCTACCATTACGTAACTTTTCCATCCGGCGCACATTACCATTTCGGTTAAACGGTGGACTATCGTTGGACGAAACAGACGCAGTCAGAAAAACCCTAAAAATAAAAACTAAAAAGAGGGGGGTATTATGCCGACAGGTAGTCGGCAGGTGTCGGGAGCTGTTCTTTGAGCCCTTTGCGCTTGCGGATTGCGAGCACGACTTCCTTTACCATGTTGTTTGGCACCAGCTCGAATCCGGCAAACTCGGTGTTCCACATCGCACGACCTTCAGTCGCGGACCGGATATCACCGGCAAAACCGAAGAGCTCGGCAACGGGTGCCTTGCCGACAACCGTGATGGTGTCTCCTTCGCTTTGCATATCGAAACACCTGACCACGCCGTCCCTGGATTTGAGAAGTTGCAGCACCCATCTGGTCCATTGGGACCGTGATTTGGATTCTCTGGACGGGTTCAAGGAGTGAGTCCCCTGCGAGGAGCAGTCCTGCCTTGATCGCGCTGCGGGCTGCCGGGATAACCTGTGCCGGGCCACGGTGGATTGCATCTTCATGCAGTTTGACATCGACAAGGCGCATCTTGAGGTTCTGGACAGGCTCATCTGCAAGCGGGCCACCGGCAAGTGCCTCGTGGACACCCTCAAGCACCAGTTCCATTGTTTCGTTGAGGTACTGGATACCTTTGGTCATATCAATGAGCATATTCGTGCCCTTGATATCCCGGACATTCTTGGCCTCATCCTTGTCCATGCCGGCCTTCATGAGGATATCACGGCGCTCGAGCATCGGCTGGTTCATCGAAACTTCGCCGCGCTTGATGAGATTCACAATATCATCCGACATCGGTTCAAGATCGAAGTAGAAACGGTTGTGGCGGTTCGGGGATTTTCCTTCAACGGATCCCACTTTGCCGGTGACGGTTTCACGGTAGACCACGATCGGTTCTGATGTAATGATCTCAACACCCTTGTCACGCTTGATACGCCCGGTGACGATCTCAAGGTGGAGTTCCCCCATACCGGAGATCAGGTGTTCGCCCGTCTCTTCGTTAATAGCAATTCCGAGCGTCGGGTCTTCCTTAGCCACCTGTCGCAATACTTCAACAAGCTTTGGCAGGTCTTTCATGTTCTTTGCCTCAACGGCAACAGTCATGACCGGCTCACTGTAGTGCTTGAGTGACTCAAACGGTGTCATCTCGAGCAGGTTGGTAACTGTAGAACCGACAATCGCGTCCCGGAGTCCGGTAACCGCGGCGATGTTGCCGCCGACAATTTCCTCTACTTCAACACGCTTTGGCCCCATGAAAATACCGACCTGCTGGAGCCGGTTCTCCTTCTTTGCCGAGCCCATCACATAGAGCGTATCACCGCGCTTGAGGCTGCCGGAGAAGAGACGCCCGGTAGCAACTTCGCCTGCGTGGGGATCAAAGGAGATATCGGTAACCATCAGCGCGACAGGACCGTTCGGGTCGCAGGAGATCATTGCCTTTCCTTCTTTGGTCTCCTTGTCACCATGCCAGATAACCGGAATACGGCGTTTCTGTGCTTCAAGCGGATTTGGAAGTTGGCGAACCACGATATCCAAAAGAACTTCCGAGAGGGGGCTGTTCTTTGCCAAATATTTCATATCACCGGCACGGCACTTATCGTAAACAATCTTGAATGATATACCGCTCTTCTTCATAAACGGGACAGATACTGCCCAGTTGTAGAGTGCAGATCCAAAGGCAACAGTACCCTGGCCAGCGTCAAGTTTCCAGCCATTGTTGTATGCCTCCTCGTTCATCCCTTTAATCAGCTTGTTGACCTTGTCGATCACTTTCCCAAGCCGGATCTGCATCTCCATATCATCGACTTTCAGCTCGTTGATGAGCCGGTCGACCTTGTTGATAAAGAGAACGGGACGGACACCTTCCTTGAGCGCCTGCCGAAGCACCGTCTCAGTCTGGGGCATGGTGCCTTCAACCGCATCGACGAGCACGACTGCCCCGTCAACCGCACGCATTGCACGCGTCACGTCTCCACCAAAGTCTACGTGACCTGGTGTATCGATCATATTGATGAGGTAATCCTGTCCCTCATACTCGTGAACCATCGAGACGTTGCTTGCATCGATAGTGATACCCCGCGCCTGCTCTTCGGCATCAGAGTCCATGAAAAGCTGCTTTCCTGCCAGCTCTTCTGATATGATACCGGCACCTGCAAGCAGGTTGTCCGACAAGGTGGTCTTACCGTGATCGATATGTGCTACAATACCGATGTTCCGAATGTGCTTCGGATCCCTCATGAGCTCGACTACGCGCTCAACCGTTTTTTTGCCGCGTGACATGAAATAACCTCAAAAAAGATGATTGTTTACCGGGCGGACTTTGCAATGCGCTCGCGTTCTTCCTTTTTACCAACCGAGAAACATTTCGCGTCGCCTTTTGAAGCGGAGATCAGCTCGTCGGCAAGGATCGCACTCGCCGATTTTTTGCTTGAGCGGGATGCCTTCAGGGTTGCTTCCGCAATAAATCCAATTGCGGTATCAACACGGCGCAGCGGGGCGGTATCGACGGACTTGGGGACATTGATACCACCGTATTTAAGGCGGACGGTTTCTTCCCGGGGACCGGTATTTGCGATAGCCTCGACGAGTACTTCAACGGGGTTTCTCTTGGTCTTTTTATTGATAATCTCGAATGCATCCCGCACAATCCGTATTGCCAGCTGCTTCTTGCCAGTATTATTCTCGGTCTGCATCAGTTTGTTGATGAGGCGCTCTACGATTGGCATGTTCGCCTTATTGAATTCCTGGCGGGAGAATTTGCCGCAGGAGTGAGGGATGATAAGCGCGGACAGGTTCACGTACCGGATAAGGCCGGGGTCGGTAACCTTGACCTCAGATACATCCCACTTGTTGAACAACAGTTTCTTTGTTCCAATTTTTGCTTCGGTTTCTGCCATATGGATCACCTGCGCGGTTTCTCTTTCCTGCCAATGACCATTTCATGAAGGCAGACATTGTTCACTTTGGTAACGACGTAACGGACACCGGGAATATCACCCATTGACCGCCCGAGACGGCCACCGATGCCCTCAATTTCAACATCGTCGTGTTCGTCAATGAAGTTGATCGCACCGTCGCCAACCGCAAAAGCAGTAACCTGACGGCCGTTCTTGATCAACTGCACACGCACACATTTCCGGATAGCGGAGTTGGGCTGTTTTGCCTCAACACCGACCTTCTCAAGAACGATACCTCTCGCCTGTGGAGCTCCTTCAAGAGGATCTGACTTCACATCGAGGTTGAGCTCACGGCGTGCGTAATTCTTGTCGCTCCACCGGAACTTTTTTGAGTCCCGAACCATTTTTCTGGCTGCAAATTTACCCTGTCCCATTAAAGAGCCTCATTTTAGTTGTTTTTGTGGTTATCGATAACCCACACTGAGATATATACTAAAGCGGGTAATCGATTTATAAATTGTGGCATCCCACCTGCCTGTCTTATACTATTATACCTCACTCATAATAATATTATATCCCGCGCGGCCAATATGTTACGATGAAAGTCGCGATCTATAAAGAGGTGCAGATTGATGCGAGCCACCGTCTGCTCCATTATCAGGGTAAATGCGCCAACCTCCACGGACACCGCTGGAAGGTGGAAGTATGGATTGAAGGTGAGCCGGACGCGACCACGAATATCCTGATTGACTACAATACAATAAAACAGATTATTGAACGGTTTGATCACCAGATTATCTTAAACCGCGATGACCCGATGGTTCCCTGCATCGAAAAATTCCAGCAGGTCATGACGACGCCCGGAGATCCTACAAGCGAACTGCTTGCGGTTGTTTTCAAAGATGACCTGAATAAAGCCTGTAAAAGTCAGGGTATCAACGCCAAAGTCACGAAAATCCGGGTATGGGAATCGCCAAATTGCTACGCCGAGTCTGAGTCTTCAGGCGATTTTGCCGGGCCTGCAGAATGAAGATTCTGGAGATTTTCTGGAGCCTCCAGGGGGAGGGAAAAAACCAGGGTCGCCCATGCCTGTTTATCCGGCTGGCCGGCTGTAACCTGCACTGTCACTGGTGCGATACTCCCGGTGCACATGAGAATGGGATCGAGATGAGCCTTGAAACTATTCTTGAGCAGGTATGGAGAATGAACCCCCCATATGTCTGCATCACCGGAGGTGAACCACTCCTTCAGGGTGATGAACTTGAGTCGCTGCTTTCCTCTCTTTCCCTTAGGGGGACCATGATCGATATCGAAACAAACGGTACGATCGATTTTACACGGTTCCAGCCATATGCATCAATATGCATGGATGTAAAATGCCCGTCATCCGGGGAGCAGAGTAACGTGGCACTGCTTCCTGCAATCCGCCCGCAGGATAGTGTGAAGTTTGTCGTCAGCGATGAAACGGATTGCCGGTATGCACAGAAAATCATGGAATCGCACAGGATCCAAGGAGAAATATTTTTTTCTCCCGTCTTTGGCAGCGATTGCCAGCTGATTACAAAATATATCCTTACAAACAATATTCCGGTCAGGTTCCAGCTCCAGCTGCATAAAATTCTGGGAGTGAAATAATGAAGGCCGTATGTTTATTATCGGGAGGCATGGATTCCTCCACGCTCGCGTACCTTGCAAAAAGCAGGGGTTACGACATTCTTGCCCTGCACCTGAATTACGGACAGCGTACGCAAAACAAGGAGCGTATGTGCGCTAAAAAAATTGCTGGTCTGCTTGGCGCGCAGGAATTTGTGGAAGTAGATGTCGGATATTTTTCAACGTTTGGGGCAAGCAGCCTCACCGATAAAAAGATCACGGTTGACCGGTTCGATCCTGCCCGGGCGCATCTCCCCAATACCTATGTCCCGTTCCGGAACGCGAACCTTCTTTCGATTGCCACCAGTTTTGCCGAAGCTAAAAATGCCCAGGCAATATTTATCGGAGTACAGGCTCTTGACTACAGCGGGTACCCGGATTGCCGTCCGCAGTTCATTGAAGCGTTCCAGAGAGTAATCGATCTCGGGACGCAGGACCAAACCAATATCGAACTGGTTACCCCTTTTATTCATCTCACGAAAACTGACATTCTCCGCGAAGGTTTGCGGCTCCATGTACCCTACGAACACACGTGGTCCTGTTACCAGAACGAGAGGAAGGCCTGCGGCAAATGCGGTTCATGCCATTTCCGCCAGGAAGCGTTCCAGTCACTGGGAATTGCAGATCCTATACCCTACGAGGCATAAATGGAAATTTATCGCGGCAGGCGACTCTGGATTGAAAACGTCCCTGTGAGTCTCCCGAACGGAATTAAGCGGGAGAACGTGATCGTCCACCCGGGAAATGCGGTTGCAATCTTACCAGTCAACGGTGACCGGTGCATATTGATCAGGCAGTACCGGTATGCAATCGGGCAGTATATCTATGAAGCACCGGCAGGAATGATGGAAGCAGGTGAAGATCCCATAGAGACCGCACATCGTGAGCTCATTGAAGAGTCCGGATTTGCGGCAAAAACGATTATCCCCAGAGGATTTATCTATACAACCCCGGGATATACCGACGAGAAAATTTATCTTTTTATCGCCAGCGACCTAACTCCTTCACAGGAATACGGAAAAGATGAGGACGAGGTCATTGAAGTGGTCGATGTTTCTTTAAAAGATGTACAGGCAATGATTCGTGACCAAAGGATCTGCGACGCAAAAACAATCTGCCTGATATACCGGTATTTGGGGGAATAGATGCGTCAATTGTTCCTTTTCGGGTGCATTCTCGTGCTGCTGGCCGCAGCTGCCGGTTGTATGGGAACACCGGCTTCTCCCGCATACTCAGTTGACAACAATGGCGTTCTTTCTGTGACCTGTGCGCCGATAACTATCAATGAAACCATAATTGTTGCCAATGATACCTATACTAAATCAAAAATTGTCATGCATACCAGCAGCGGGGATGTAATCAGTTATCTTGCAACGCCAAAAGATCCAAAAGCCGTAATTGTCTATGCACCTGGTGCAGGAGAAAAACTTGCCGGGCATGAGGAGCGGATGGTGCGGTTTGCAACGGCCGGGTATGCATTTCTCTTTGTCGATACCCGGGGTAATGGAGGGGAGACGCCGGGATACTCATTCAATCCCCAGCTTGACTATAATTTGTTCACAAAAGGCCAATGGCCACAGGCATATGAAATCATCTGTGATCTGAACTCATTCCAACGCATTATGACGACCCGGTTCAATGTGCCGATCTATGCGATGGGCTCAAGCAATGGGGGGCGGTATGCCGCAATCGCCGCAGCAACGGACCCGGCATTTGCAGGCTACGTCGGTATTTCCACATCAGGATTTGGCATGATTGGCAACCAGTATACCGGGGATGCGCGAAAGCTAGTACTTTCAGAAGACCCTGACAATTATATCGGCAGGATTGCACCGCGACCTGTCTGGATCATGCACGCCAGAGACGATCCCATCATCCCGTTTGCTGACGGGGAACAGTTCTTCCAGAACGCAAACGAACCAAAAACCTTCATTGAATTTTTCGGGGGTCATGGGATCAATGCGGATTCCGATGCACGTATTATAGCAGAATGGGCGCAAATTTATGGTACGTGAGTGTGAATAAAATATAGCTTTACAAAAAGAGGTTGACATTCGGTAATGACAGAACCCGTAGAGATGGATGATGCGCGGAAGCGCTATGATTTTAAAAAGACGCTCGAAAAACTCCAGTCGCAGCAGGGAGACGGGACGGAGCTGATCACCCTCTACATCCCTCCCGATAAGCAGATCTATGATGTAACAAACCAGTTGAAAGACGAATTCGGGCAGTGCGCGAACATCAAGAGCAAGCAGACGCGCACCAATGTCCAGAGCGCTATTTCATCCATCCTCGCACGGCTTAAATACTATAAGCGTCCGCCGGAAAAAGGAATGGCGGTCTTTTGCGGCACGATCAAACTCTACGGCGATCGGACAGACCTCCAATGCACGGTCATCGAACCCCCGGAACCTCTCAACCTCTATATGTACCGGTGCAGTTCCAACTTCGAGCTGGAACCACTCAAGCAGATGCTTGAAGAGAAGTACGTGTATGGCCTGCTCGTTCTCGACAAGCGCGAAGCGTACTGGGGATTTTTGCGCGGCAACCGGATCGAACCGATGGGCGGGGCGAACTCAACCGTGCCGGGTAAAATGCGAAAAGGCGGTCAATCAGCAGCCCGGTTCGGACGCCTGCGTGAAATCGCCATTGACGAATTCTATACCAAAGTCGGCGAACGGGCAAGCGCGATCTTCCTTGCCGAAAAAGATTTTTTTGTGCGGTTCAAAGGCGTCCTTATCGGGGGACCGAGCCCCACAAAAGAGGAATTTGAAAAAGGGAACTATCTCCACCACGAAGTCCAGAAACGGATCATCGGGCTCTTTGACGTCGCTTATACAAACGAGGACGGTCTGCCCGAACTGGTGGATGCGGCAAAAGACGCGCTCTCCGGGATGGCGGTCATCAAGGAGAAGTCGTTCATGGACCGGTTTCTAAAAGAACTGATCAAGGACAACGGCGTTGCGGCATACGGGGAGGAGAGCATCCGGAAAAACCTTGAACTTGGCGCGGTTGACATCCTCCTCCTGTCAAGCAACCTCCGCAAATCACGGCTTAAGATTAAATGCCAGAGCTGTGGATATACCGAAGAAAAAACGGTAAGCATTGAGCCAGGCAAGACCGTCCGTGACATTGCTCTTGGCGCGTGCCCGAAATGCACCTCTCCGCTTATTCTTGACGAAGAAATAGACATCATTGACGAGCTGGCAAAACTTGCAGACCAGAGTAGCGCAAAAGTGGAGATCATCTCAGATGACTTCGAAGAGGGTTCAATCCTCTACACCGCATTCGGCGGTATTGCAGCAATCCTGCGGTACAGGACGGGATCCTGATGGTTCACGAAACATTCACAGCAATCAGAACTGCACTCCATGAGTGCACAGGCATCGATGACATCCAGGTAATCGAAGGAGGAGAACATGCGGATCTTGCATCGACCGTTGCATTTGGTCTGGCAAAACAACAGAAAAAATCGCCGGTACTGATCGCACAGGAAATTGTCACAAAACTCACAATACACCCGGAACTTGTTCGCCTGGAAATTTGTGTCGAGGCAAAAGGCCCGTACATTAATTTTCGATTCGGCAGCGGCTATGTTCGTGACACTCTCATAGAAGCCGTAAAGCCGGGATATGGCACCCTGCCAAAGAAGAACACTCGGGTCGTGCTTGAACATACCAGCGCAAACCCAAACGGCCCCCTTCATGTCGGGCATATCCGGAATTCCATTATCGGCGATACGCTCGCCCGTGCATTCCGCAAGGCTGGATACCGTCTTGAAGTACAGTATTATGTCAACGATATGGGCAGGCAGATTGCCATTGTCGCATGGGGATTTGAACATCTCGACAGCACTCAGGCAGAGGGAGAGAAAGAAGATGCCCATATCGCCCGGGTCTATATTGCAGCAAACCGGGAAATTGAAAAAGATCCCGCGATTACCCAGCAAGTTGACAAGCTCATGCAGCTGGTTGAAGGCGGCGATCCGGAAACGGTAAAGAAGTTCCGCAGGGAAGTCTCCCGCTGTCTTGACGGGTTTGCGGTTACCTTAAAAAATCTGAACGTGAAGCATGACCGGTTTGTCTGGGAGAGCGATTTTATCAGGAACGGGGATACGAACAGGATCATCAGCCGGATATCGAAACTCCCGCAGGTGCGAAACGATGAAACGCTTGCGCTGGATCTGTCAGAGTTTGGATTTGAGAACAAGTACGTGATCCGGCGCAGCGATGGGACATCTGTCTATGCCGCCCGGGACCTTGCATTCCATACATGGAAAGGTGCAAACTTTGACTGGGTTATCGATGTTCTTGGTGCGGATCATAAACTGATCGGGGCACAGCTCCGCTGCACGCTCACCCTCCTTGGGGAGAAAGCACCGGATATCGTACATTTTGAATTTGTTTCGCTGCCAGAAGGTTCGATGAGCACCCGTGCAGGAAAGTTTGTATCTGCAGACGATCTGATCACCGAGGTGAATAAACGTGCCTTTGATGATGTGTTCGTAAGGCGGCCGGAACTGGACGAAGAAACCCGAAGGGAAATCGCCAGGTCCGTTGCACTTGCAGGAATCCGGTACGATATCGTGAAGGTTTCTCCTGAAAAGAGTACCGTCTTTGACTGGAAGGAGGCACTGAACTTCGAGCGCCAGAGCGGGCCGTACATCCAGTATTCCCATGCCCGTGCCTGCAGTATTCTTGAAAAAGCCGGTCAGTTCACTGAATGCTACGATCTTGAAACCGAGCAGGAGATCAAACTGGCAAAGACAATCGCCCGGTTCCCGGCCATTATCGAGAAAGTCATCACCGAGCTCCGCCCGCACATCCTTGCCACGTACGCCCACGAACTTGCCGACACATTCAACACGTTCTACCACTACGAACCGGTCTTAAAAAGCGAAGGGAATGTCAGGGCACGCCGGCTTACGCTCGTAAAAGCTGCGCAGAATACGTTAAAAGAGTCGCTTGAGACGCTTGGGATCGATGCCATCAGCACCATGTGACGCCCTGCGAAAGCAGGGATACCAGTTTTTTTCTCCAGCATCAACTGCCGCACTTAAGCCCTGCATGTGGTGCAAACGGGCGCTTGCCGGAGGCGAAATGTGTTACAAGCACCAGTTCTACGGGATAGCAAGCCACCGCTGCGTCCAGATGACCCCGACCCTGCGCTGCAACCAGCGCTGTCTTTTCTGCTGGCGATCATTTGAGCACGAGATGCCGGAGGAAATGGAGTGCCCACCAGAAACTATCTTTGCGGGGGTGCATAAATTCCAGAAGAAGGCACTCGCCGGTTACAATGCAGTCCTTGAAAACACCGTGACCGATGAACGATGGAAAGAAGCACTTGATCCAAAACACGTGGCGATCTCCCTTTCCGGTGAGCCAACACTCTACAGCCAGCTGCCTGAACTCATTGATCTGTTCAACTCAAACGGGTATACAACGTTTCTTGTCAGCAACGGTACCAACCCGGATATGCTTGCCCGCTGCCGGCCGTACCAGCAGTACGTCTCGCTTGCCGCTCCTGACAGGGAAACCTATGAAAAGACCTGCCGACCGATGGGAGATTATTGGGAGCGCATCAACGAGAGCCTGTGTATGCTTGGCAGCCGTCGATCCGCGGTGCGGATCACGCTCGTATCCGGGCTCAATGATATCCAGCCGGAAAAATATGCCGCGCTGCTACAGGACGCAGGAGCGACCTTTGTTGAGGTGAAAGGATACATGTATCTGGGATACAGTCGAAACAGGTTGGCTAGAGAAAACATGCCGGAGCATGATCAGGTACGCAGGTTTGCGGAAAAAATTGCCGCTGCATGCGATTATAAAATCCAGGATGAAAACAGATTGAGCAGGGTAGTCTGTCTGGAGCGTGAAATATGAAATTTAATCCCGAAGACTGGAAAAAGAAAGCACATGAAAATTTTGAAGGGGCGTGGCATGTAGGCCCGTCCGTGATCACCCCCACTGGCCAGGATGACAAATATCCCCAGCTCAGGTACAAACGGGCACAGGCACACCCGATATTTGAAACAATCAACCGGCTGCGGGAGATCTACCTGTCACTTGGTTTTGACGAGATCGAGAACCCGGTGATTGTCGAGGAACAGGATATCTACCGGCAGTTTGGCCCGGAAGCAATGGCGGTACTCGACCGGGTATTCTACCTCGGCGGGCTGCCACGCCCAAATGTCGGCATAGCAAAGAAGCAGCTTGATGAGATCAACGAGATCCTCATGAGCCACCGGAGCCCGCTCGTCCACAGCCACACGGTACCGGTTGGCGAAGGCGGTCATAAGGAACCTTTCCAGCCCATGAGTAAGGAAACTGAAGAAAGGCTCCGCGAAACACTCCATGCATACAAGAAATCAGAGATTGATGGGGACGAACTCACCTATGAACTGTCAAAAGTCCTTGGGGTTGATGACGGGATTGTCGTGCATATCCTCGATGCAGTATTTCCGGAATTTAAATCACTCGTTCCCGAATCCTCGCGCAGTACCTTGAGGAGCCACATGACAAGCGGCTGGTTCATGACGCTTGGCTCTATCTGGGAACGGACACCACTGCCAATACAGCTCTTCTCGGTCGACCGGTGCTTCCGGCGCGAACAGGCAGAAGGGCCGACCCGGCTTATGACATACCACTCTGCGTCCTGTGTTATTGCGGGCGAAGATGTGACCATTGAAGACGGAAAAGCCGTAAGCGAGGCGCTCCTCTCCGCGTTCGGATACACGGATTTCAGGTTTCAGCCTGACGAGAAACGCTCCAAGTATTACATGCCGGATTCACAGACTGAGGTCTACGCCCATCACCCGGTTCACGGGTGGGTTGAAGTGGCGACATTCGGGATGTACTCCCCATCGGCGCTCGCCGAGTACGGCATCGGTGTCCCGGTGATGAACCTTGGCCTTGGCGTTGAACGCCTTGCAATGATAGCCTACAATGCAAACGATGTCAGGCAGCTCTCCCACCCCCAATTTTTCCCAAAACCGGTGACAGACCGGGAGATCGCCCGGGCCGTGCACCTGCGGGAAGAACCCATCTCCCCAGAAGGAAAAATGCTTGCGGAAGCAATTGCCCGTATCGCCGCGGCGAATGCCACTGCACCGGGCCCGTGCTCGTTTGATGCATGGCAGGGGGTATTAGGGACAACGAAAGTGAATGTCGTTGTCGAAGAAACAGAGGTAAATGCAAAACTCTGCGGCCCTGCCTGCGCAAATGAGATCTTTGTGCATGAGGGTTCCATCCTCGGGGTGCCGGACGCAGAGAAGTGGAAAGCCGTGCGCACCGAAGGAGTTCCCACCGGCATTACGTACCTTGACGCCGCGTCCAACCTTGCGGCGGCCCGGATTGAAGAAGCGGCACGATGTGGCAAGGCAGCACTTGTCCAGGTAAAGATGGCAAAACTCCCCAGTGACATCAACCTGAAGATTGAGGAGTTTGCAATGCGTGCGATTACCGACACCAAAAAGAAAGTAGACGTACGGGGACCAGTCTTCTTAAGTGTGCGATCCGCAGTGCAGGAATAATCTCTTTTCAATTTTTTCCCGGTATGTTCTTTCCGACCGGAAACCTATTCTCCGGTAAATGAGATGCAGATTAAATTCAAACAAAGCACTTTTGCGGATTGCAGATGTTGCGAATAGAATGTTCAATCAAATTCCGGTAATGATGTATTGGTTAGATATATGTAACATTTATATTGTTTGGTGTTAGAAATATACAACAATAACACGGGATCTGAAATGAGAACTAGAAATATCTACCGGATTACCATCGGAACACTTATGCTAGTCAATGGCATCATTACGATCTTCCTGTCTACCGGAGAAACCATTATCGGGACGATACTGGTGGTAGCAGGATTAACCTATCTCATTATAGGTATCACCCGGCACCGGAAAGATAGTGATGGTCCGGAATCTGATGAACGGTCAAAACGGATCGGGACATATGGATTGTCATATGCATGGTTGACCGGACTCCCGTTCATGTTTGTGTTGTTCTGGCTGGATTCCCTGAACGTGGTAAAACCTGATACAAAAGACCACACTTGTCCTCTCAATTGTCGTCCTCGCTCTTTCTGGCCGGATCTACCAGATGTATCTGTTCCGAAAAGGAGACATTGCGTGATGCCGTATATACATGAGGCCGGTCTATTGTGCAGACGAAGATAAAGGAATACCGGATGGGTCTGGGCCTTACGCAGGAAGATCTCGCAAAAACCACAGGAGTCAGGCGCGAGACTATTGTTTTTCTTGAGCAGGGGAAGTACAATCCTTCGCTGAAACTTGCACACGATGTTGCAAAAACATTGCATGCGAAGATCGAAGACCTGTTTATCTTTGAGGATGATGGACCAGAGCACGAAACACAGTATGTTCTTGTGGATTAATGTGCTGACACGATCATTATGCACGAATCATCCGAACAGCCGCGATAGATTCGGGTTCTTTTGATTGTGCAGACAACGATTCGAGGATCAAGACCGTTGCGTCCTTATCGAGCGGAGCATTATCGTTCCCGCATTTGGGGGAATAGATACAGGACGGGCAGCCTTTTTCACACGGGCAGTCCCGGACAAGTTCATGCGCACGGGTAAACAATGCGCCAAGGTGCTCGTACGCATTTTCTGCAAGCCCGATGCCCCCTTCATACGCGTCATAGACAAAAATCATCGGCTCGCCTTCTTCCCCAAATGCTGGAGACGACAATCCCCCGATATCCCAGCGATCGCACATGACATAGAGGGGCATGAGAGCGATAAGCGCGTGTTCGACACTGTGCAGACCACCGGCTGAAATCGAGCCCGGCTGATATCACAGCCTGTTCAACGGAATCCGGCATGACAAACCAGAATGCTTTTGTCCGGAAGGTAAGGGGCGGGAGTGAGAGAGATTCAACACCGATGATCGTATCACCGCGCTTGAGTTTGTAGCCGGTGTACTGCTCGGTCACCTCCACTTCGCCAAACGCACACTTCACACCATTAATATCCTTCGTTTCGAGCGTCGCGATAATAGAAAGGTTAACGTCCCTGATCGGCTGGGTGTAGTAATCCACATCCGTTTCTGTTACGCGAATGGTGTGTGTTTCAAGATCCATTTCATTGACAAGGTAGGTCTCTCCTTGGTGGAGCATAATCGCACCCTTGTGTGCTTCGCGGTATGCCTGCCCACGGTCCATGGTTTCAAGGAGCCTGCCGTGACACATAATCCGGTAGTTCTCTGCAGACATCCCGTCAAGCCTCACTGCATCAGCAGCTCTGCCCCGACCGGTATATACCCATCCACGGGATGTATTCCTGACAAGATTTGATGACGCCAGACCTGCAAGAAGCGGGGGGAGAGAGTCCCCAAAAAATTCACGGTCCACCTCCACCCGTATCGGCAGCTCAGCCGCAGCACAGAGGATCTGACCCGAGACGATATACGGGTTTTCTGTATCGACAATTGCGTGTTCATGCGAACGGGAAAAAAACTGGTCCGGGTGGTGCATGAAGTACTGGTCAAGAGGGTTTGCCTGCGCAACAAGCACCGCAAGAGACTCCCCGCCTTTTCGTCCTGCTCTCCCTGCCTGCTGACAGATTGACATCATGGTGCCCGGGTAGCCTGAAATAATCACTGCATCAAGAGAGCCGATATCAATCCCGAGTTCGAGCGCATTGGTGGATACGATGCCCTTAAGGAGTCCTTCCTTAAGCTGCCGTTCAATCCCCCGCCGTTCTTCCGGAAGATACCCGGCACGGTACGCGGAGATGGAATCGGCAAGCCGGGCAGATGTACGCTGTGCGTCTTCCCGTGCCCAGATGGTAATAAGCTCACTCATCTTGCGCGAACCGGTAAAACAGAGGGTCTGAAGATTTCCCTTCACGCAGGATACGAGAAGATCTTTTGTTTCCTGATGCGTGGATCGTTCTCCTACTCCGTCATAATATGGATTATAGAGCACAAAGTGTTTTCTGCCATGCGGTGACCCATCTTCACTCACCATTTCAAAGGGTTTGCCGGTCAGTCGGGTAGCAAACTCTGTCGGATTTGCAAGGGTGGCTGTGGACAGGATAAACTGCGGGTCTGCGCCATAGTGCCGCGAGACCCGGATCAGCCTTCGTACCAGGAGTGCAATATGGGATCCAAAGACTCCCCGGTACCGGTGTGCTTCATCAATCACAACAAACCGGAGATTTGAGAAAAACGGGCTCCACTTTGCATGCCATGATAGTACCTGGTGAATCTCATGAGGATTTGAAATGATAATTCGTGAATTTTCACGGATGGCCGCTCGCTTCGATTGTGGTGTATCCCCATCATAGATTGCCGGTTTTGCCGGAATGCCGGTGAACTGCGCTACCTTAACCAGCGTTGCATACTGGTCATTAGAGAGCGCTTTTGTGGGGTACAGGTAGAGTGCCCGTGCGTCCAGGTCCGCATGTATACGCTCAAAAACCGGAAGATTAAATGCGAGTGTCTTGCCGCTCGCTGTCGGTGTTGTAATAATCGCGTTCTTTCCCGATCGAATATGATTGATGGCATCGCACTGGTGGGAATAGAGCCGGATGCCATTTTGGTCAAGATATGCTGAAAGCACGTCAGGAAGTGGCGTTAAAAGCGTACCATAACGGGGCGCCTCCGGTTCGGAAAGATGCCGGCAAACGACCCTTTTGCTATACAGGCCATTTGTTTCAAGGAGCCTGACGATATCAGCGACAACCATAAGACTCCTCTAAAAGACGGGAAAAAAGAAGTGCGAGAGAAACCACATCCTGCCGGTTGTGCTCCACGATTGGAACAAGCGGCCCGCAGTTTTTTGTCTTCAGAAATGTTGCATAAAATTCCGGAACCATCGCGCCGGGAATATCTTCCGTGCGGCAGATACCTAGAATCTCCCGCTCAAGTATGGATAATCGCAATGATGGGAACAATCCTTTCCACCTTCGGCGACTGAAATGCAGTACATCAAAATGGGTGATGGAGCGGGTTGATGCCATCATCCCATAATAGGCAAGCCGGTCTTGCAGGTAGGGATAATCAAAAGATTTTCCGTTAAAGGTAACAAGCGCCGGATGTTCTCCCGAAAGGTGGCCCATGGTGGCGATAAGGGCCGCCTGTTCCTCATCAATATCACGCAACAGGTACTGGCGGATGCAAAGTGATCCATGCTCGATCGTGCCGATACCAAACAGGATAATGGGACGGGAAAAAAGACCGAGCGTCTCGATATCGAGAAATACATAATCCTCCGGCTCGTGGAGACCAGCGGTTCCGAGAATAAAAGGATGGGATTTCGCATGCCTGCTGCCAATCATATCCATAATATCAGCAGAATTACTATGAGATAAGCGTTCAAGCACCTGCACGGAGGCTGACCGATACTTTGGGTTCTGTAAAAGATCTGCGATCGTGGAGTATCCCCGGGCATTCAGCCGCCGCCGGGTAATTTCTCCAATCCCACGTACCAGAGTGAGATCTGCAAGGATATCACAGGTAAGACGTTCAACATCAATTGCCGCGATCTCAAGGGGCTGCCGGCTTTCAAGAGAGATGCATACTCCCCCTTCATTCGAGATCTCCTTACTGGGAAAGAGGGTATCGAATGCAATGCCATCATATTGTTTTTCCAACTGGCGAAGTTGTTCCCGGGCATGATCGTACTCTGAGGAGAGAACAGCATTGTTAAAAAGATTTGTTCCGAATACATTCCCGTCACGTATAACTTCGTACTCCCGCAACGTCTCCATGCGTTGCTGCCAGAGTTCCCCTATACGGTTGGCGTGGACAGCGGCCATGTTCTGGCATAACCGTCTTGAGCAGGAGAGATAAATCTCCACCGTGGAGGGTGAAAGTGATAACAAATCTCAAATGTGAATCCGCACGCACTCTTTTTCAGATGAGAACTGTGCACCAGGCCCGGGAACAGGTCAGCCCATAAGCAGCTGAACGGGGGGCGTGAAATACGAGACGCTACACAGGACCACTGATATGGCACACGTCCAAATATCCGGTAATTCACTGGCGCCGAGACGTTTAATCTTCCCGCGGGCGCAACACTTTGTATATACAGAGAGGCAGTAATACTAAATACATTTCTTCATCACCGGGGCATATGATGGTCATCAAGGGTTTTCTTATTGATCTCGATGGCGTGCTCTATGTTGGGGATACGATTATTTCCGGGGCACGGGAAACAATTGAATTCCTCAAAGAAAAAAAGATCCCGTTCCGTTTTGTATCCAATACGACACGAAAGAGCCGTGAGACTATAGCCCGCCATTTATCTGGCATGGGCATTGATATCCCGGTTGAATATATCTTCACTCCTCCTCTTGCTGCAGTCACCTACATGAAACAATCGAGGAAAAACCGGTTTTACCTTCTTACGACGGGTGATGTAGCATAAGGATTTTGAACAAACATGTTCCTGCAATTGTTCTTCTGATGTGGACTATGTCATCATTGGCGATGCTGGTGACAAATTAACATACGCCAGCCTGAACCGTGCATTCCGCCACCTCAACCGTGGAGCAGAACTGATCGCCCTTGAAAAAGACCGGTACTGGATGGCTCCTGACGGCCTTTCACTATCGGCTGGACCTTTTATAGAAGCACTGGAATTTGCCACGGGCAAAACTGCGGTAGTCATGGGAAAACCATCGTTAACATTTTTTGAACTCGCCCTTAACGATATGGGATTAAGAGCACAGGAAACAGCAATGATTGGTGATGATATCATCACCGATATTGGCGGTGCACAATGCGCTGGTATGAAAGGGATCCTTGTCCGCACGGGTAAATTCAGTGAAGAGAACTTGAGCCAGGTTGAGATCGCCCCAGAATATATTATTAATTCAATTGCAGACCTCAAAAAAATTATTTTGAAGGAAATAATGCCGTGAACCGATTTCTCAAATTGCTCATATATGCAGTGCTTGTCCTCTTCGTCATCGCACTCATTACTGGATATATCTCTACCCGTACTTCTGTCGTTGTTCCCCACATCAAAATGGGATCTTCAGAAGCCCAGCCGCTGATTGCCACACATATATTTCCCTTCGAGCGGGGGACTGCAACGATTACTGTTCCGGTCAATGCTGCCGTATATCAGGGTGCAAAAACTGCGGACAAATCAGTTTCTATCTATGGCAATATCTCTGAAAATGTCTGGGTGGCGGATAGTTATCGTGCGATGGTTGCAGATCCCGCACAGGACCAGTTCTATACAGATCTGACTTGGAGAATTTCGGAAAATAAAGGACCAGCAGGGGCTCTCCGATGACGAATATCTCGAATTGATGACGGTATACACTCAATCCATCACGTATGAAACAACACCGGATAATCCGGCAAAGTATCCTGTCGAAGTTGTCGTTGAAGGATCCGGCGATTGTGATGACAAGAGCCTGCTCCTTGCCGGACTCCTCTCTCACGAAGGATACAAAGTAGCTCTTCTTTTATTTGATCCTGAATCCCATATGGCCGTTGGGATTGGCTCTGACGATATGTCATATAAAAATACGGGCTATTCTTACATCGAAACAACCAATGTATCGTTTGTTGGTGTGCCTCCTGATACCCTCAGGGGAGGTGTCACACTTACTTCTGATCCTCTGGTAATTCCAATTGGAAATGGAACCAAGACATACCATAGTGGAAAGCAGGTACAGTACATCGAGGACGTGTATAACCAATCCTTCAAACAGGTATCCATGCTCGAACCAGAGGTTAAAACTCTTGAATCCGACTTGAATACAAAACAAAGCCGGATTACCGCACTTGAGTCCCAGATGCAAATCCAGAAAAATTCAGGAAATATTCCTGGTTATAATGCACAGGTGTCCACGCACAATACCCTTGTATCTGAATATAACGCGGAACTTGTCACATACCGGCAACTTTATTCCCGCTATGAGACGTTCACCGGGATTTACAATTATATTCTCGAGCACCAGTATGATCGAGAAGGGGTCTATGAATATCTTAAAGTAAATTTGCCCTCTTAAAAGTGATTCGGGACTACAGATTGCTAAGTTTTTATTCTGAATAGATTATCAGAGCTGGTTGCGGATAATCAGTTGTAGGAATCTCCATATCCTTTATCATCCTCACTCTTCGGAGTGCCATTTCACAATATTGGGGGGAGATATCAATACCGATAAAACGCCTCCCGAGTGCCCGCGCAACAAGGGTCGTCGTGCCAACACCATTGAACGGATCGAGCACAATATCGTTTTTATAAGAAAAAAGTTTCATCAAGCGACGGGGCAGTTCTTCGGGAAACATTGCAGGATGGTCAAATTCTTTCATATGATGTTCCGGTACAATCTTCCAGCGCCCGATCACCCATTCCTTGAACTCATCAGCAGTGATGTCGATATCCTCGCGACGGCCGGTCTTTTTGTGCGTTCCCTTATCAAAAACCTCAACAAATTCCCAAGTATATTTTATATACGGCATCGACGGAGATTTCCAGCTCCCCCAAGCGGTATATTTTGCATTATAGTTATTCTTCTCCCAGAGAAATTCCGCCTTCCAGAGAAGCCCAAGTTTTTGGAGCTGTCCGGATATGATATGATGGGTGGGGATATAGTCGGAAAAAAGCGGTTGGATGTTTACAGCAATCCTGCCACTTGGTTTCAGCACCCTTTCACATTCTGCCCAGACACGCTGGAGTTGATCAAAATATTCGTTCCACTCATGGGTATCATCATGCAGGTCCTGCGCATACACATGTCCGAAATTATACGGAGGGGATGTAATGATGAGATCGATACTTTCTGAAGGGAGTTTGCTCATTACCTGTGCTGCATCACCACTAATGATTCGGTTTATATAGTTCCGGATCTCCGGGCGTTCATCGGTATCAAGGATATGTTTGGCTTCTTTTGATCCTTGCCGGACCTTTGCCTTTCCTGCTTTGTCCAGAACCTTATCCTGCCGCACGTGTCACCCACGCTTATACTACTGTTTGACCGGTCGAGTTTTAAAAAAAACTGTCTTTTCTGCTGACACCCTCGACCAGCACAAGTTCAGAAATTCAAACATTATCTTTTCAGGAGCAGAAAGAAAAGAGCCATACTCCATCTCAATGAAAATTACCCGCCTCAAAACAGTTATCTGGGGGTCTCCCAAGCCCCATATTCATTTTTAAATCGTGAGAATCAGGAGAGTTGTTGGATGTACATGCATTTTTCCAATGCATATGTAGTAATCAAATGTACAGGTGACTCGCGGTTTGCGCGGTCTGGATCTCAAACAACCGCACACAAAGATACTTGCTAAAGACTTTTTTATTTCTGGTTTTTTTAAATAGCCAGCCTTTGTTACAGTTCAGTTCCCACGAAGACAGACAACCTTGCGACTGGGAAGTACTTCATCCAGAGCGTTGACTGCTGCATGGTGTGCCGCTGATATGAGGCATAGGCACAGTAAAAAGCGTTTAATGCAGCCTTCGACATACACTCATGAGATTATCCTATGCTGCATATCGAAGATTTGCATGTGAATATCGGCACCAAGGAGGTTCTCCATGATATCAATCTCCATATTGAGGCTGGTGAAACACATGTCCTGCTGGGGCCCAATGGTTCGGGAAAGACTACACTTCTCATGACGATTATGGGTTTTTCAAATTACACCATAACTGAGGGAAAGATCCTTCTCAAGGGAGAGGATGTAACAAAAATGCGCGCCCACGAACGCGCAAAACGGGGTATCGGAATGCTCTTTCAGCGCCCGCCAACGATTTCCGGGCTGAAACTGGGCAAACTCCTCACTGCTATTTCACGGGATAAAACGAGGGATCCCACAGAGATGGCAAAATCCGTCCACATGGACCGTTTTCTGGAACGGGATATCAACAAAGGGTTCTCTGGAGGCGAAATCAAGCGGAGTGAAGTACTCCAGCTGATGATCCAGAATCCGGATTTTATTATGCTCGATGAACCGGAGAGCGGTGTGGATCTTGAAAACATCTCACTTATCGGCAGCGCGATCGGTTCGTTGCTGGAAAAGGAGAAACGAATCGTTAAGCGGGAGAAAAGCGGCCTTGTCATTACTCACACCGGGTATATTCTCGATTACCTGGATGCTGACAAAGGCCATGTAATGTGCGAGGGTGAGATCAAGTGCCATGGAAATCCCCGTGAGATTTTAAAAGATATCAAACAGCGCGGGTACAGGGAGTGTATGGAATGCCGTCACAACTAAACACGGAAGGTATATCAAAAATTGATCAGGACCGGCTGGTTCAGTCCGGGATGGATCTGAACATTGAGAACCGGTGTGGCAGTTATCTCCAGATGGATCAGGATGTTGTCCATGCAGAATGCAGGCAGGAAGGTATTGAAGTTCTCTCGTACAAGCAGGCAGTGGAGAAATACAACGGTTTAAAAGAATACAATTGGATCGCGGTATCCCCGGAAAAAGATGAAATCACCAAGTATGTTGCCGCCCAAAAGGATCCTAAAGGATATGTCATAATCGCTCATGCTGGTAGCAACAACATCCTTCCTATCCAGGCATGCCTGTATCTCGGTCATGAACAGGTTCAGCATGTTCACAATATTATCATTGCAGAAGAGGGTGCTGAACTCCATATTATTTCGGGATGTACCAGTGGAGCGCATGTAGGGAAAGGAGCAGCACACTACGGGGTTTCGGAATTCTATGTCAAGAAAAATGCAAAGATCAGTTTCACCATGATCCACACCTGGTCTGAAAACATTGATGTCTACCCGAGAAGCGCATCGATCGTTGAGGAAAACGGAGTGTTCCTGTCAAACTATGTCTGCATGCAACCGGTACAGAAGATCCAGATGTATCCTACTGCAACGCTCAAAGGCGAGAATTCAGTCGCACGGTTCTCAAGTATTGTTATTGCCACTCCGACATCCTTCATGGACATTGGTTCCCGGGCAATTCTTGAAGGGAAGGGATCAAGCGCCGAATTAATTACGCGTGCAATCACCAAAGGAGGCACTATCATCTCCCGCGGGCACATCCAGGGAAAGACTGCCGGTACCCGGGGTCATCTCGAATGCAAAGGGCTGATCTTAAATGACGGGATTATTTATGCGATTCCCGAAATAGAGGGTTCTGTCGTTGGCACCGAGCTCTCTCACGAAGCAGCAGTCGGCAAACTTGCACAGGATGAGATAGAATACCTGATGTCACGGGGGCTTGATGAAGATGAAGCGACTGCAACAATCATCCGTGGTTTCCTCGATGTCAAGATCGTCGGCCTTCCAGAAGCACTCCAAAAACAGATCGATGCGTCGATTGATGTAGCAGAAAAAGCAGGATTTTAAAAAAAAATACGCCAATGAGCCTGTATCCACGATCGGACGAACGACAAAGGATGGTAACACAGCAGATCGAAGCACGCGGCGTTCATGATACCCGGGTTCTTGCCGCAATGCGGGAAGTTCCCCGCCACTTTTTTATTCCTCCTCCCTACGATAAGGGAGCGTATGAGGACTGCCCGCTGCCGATAGGAAACGGGCAGACAATCTCCCAGCCCTATATTGTTGCACTGATGACGTCGTTGCTCAAACCACAGCCGGAACACACCATACTTGAGATTGGGGCAGGTAGTGGGTACCAGGCAGCCATCCTTTCGTTGCTCGTGAGAAAAGTTACAACTATAGAACGTATTCCTGAAGTTGCAGATCTTGCCAAAAAAAATCTTGCTGCCCTCCATTACACAAATATTGACGTTATCGTTGGGGATGGGACGCAGGGATACCCGCAAAACAGCCCTTATGAGGGAATCATCATCACTGCAGCAACGCCTCAGGTTCCCCCACCGCTTATTGATCAACTCGCAGATGCCGGAAGACTTGTTGCGCCTGTTGGCAGCCGGGATGTCCAGGATCTGGTGGTCATGGAAAAGATGCGGGGGACCGTAAAGATCGAACATCATGGAGGGGTACGGTTCGTGCCCCTTATCGGGGAACATGGATGGAGCGCCTGAATTTCTATGAAAATTATCGATATAACGCGACCCCTATCGGATAAAACGGTCTCATATCCGGGGGATATGCCTCCACACTTTACACAGAAGGATCAGGGATTGTACCTGATCAGTGACCTGCACATGAACAGCCATTCCGGCACCCACATCGATGCTCCGGTGCATTATCTGAAGACAGGAGATACGATAGATACCCTGCCCTTGTCTAACCTGATTGGCCGGTGTCGGGTCATTGATGTCAGCGATGCCGGTAGTATTATCGATGTGCGGCACCTTGCAGGAAAAATTGACAATACCAAAAGAATAATCCTGAAAACGACATTTTCCGGGGAAGACCGATTTCTTGAGCACTACCCCAGTATTACTCTTGAAGCCGCCAGATATCTCACAAAACGCAATATCAGGTGCATAGGAATTGATTCGTTTTCTATTGAGGCGTTCGTATGTGATGGTTCGGTGCATCGCGAACTGCTCAGTCATGGTTGCATCATTATCGAGCTTCTGGATCTTTCAGATGTAGGTGCGGGGGACTATGATCTCGTGGCACTGCCATTACGTCTTGCCGGACTCGATGGTGCTCCCGCCCGCGTCGTGCTCATACAACTAGAAGGAGAGGAAACATGGACATAATATCTGATTCTGTGAATAAACTCGAGGAGATCACCCATCACAGCGGATGTGAAGACGGAAGTGTTCGACTCGATGTGAACCCGGATGTGAAATTCTGCAGGTACGAGCGGGGAGCCTGTATGACTGCAACGTTTGGAGGGCGGAGCGCAGAGTTTATTACGAACGATCCGATTCGGGCGATGACTAAAATAGCATTTATGTTTGGCGCACCGCTTGACACTCCTGCAACCCGGGGTGCTGCCTGCGCTATCATAAATGTCGGTACCGGTTTTTTCTGTCTCTCCCGGGTTCTGCATTCATGCCCCCCGTCTGCTCACAGTTCCTGCCTTGAACAATTAATGAAAGAGATTGCGTCAAAAAAAGTCTGCTGTATAGGTGCCATCCCTGACATTGAAGCAAATATGGGGGACTATCTGACAATAGATCCCGGTGAAGCAGAGGTTATCCTTATCAATGGAGAGGGAATTATCAAGGAAGGAACGGGGGATATTGTTGAAGTATATAAAGACACCAAACGTATCCTGTGCCTTGGGCCTTCCACCGCGGGAATTGCCCGGCTCCAGCACCTTGAGCATTGGTGCCCGTTTGGTACATAAACCGTTAT
Source organism: uncultured Methanoregulaceae archaeon (assembly GCA_963768785.1). GTDB lineage: Archaea > Halobacteriota > Methanomicrobia > Methanomicrobiales > Methanospirillaceae > Methanoregula. Next base: position 122,291 of record CAVYJD010000010.1, on the reverse strand, counting down.
TTTTAAGGAGAATCGCTGTATTCGGTAGCACGGAATCCAGAGAAGATAATATTCTTTTTTAGGCAGAAAACCAATGATGTGTCATGCTCTTTGGGTCTTCGGGTATCAGGCAACGGTTTGACCGGCCGCTGGTAGAGACTGCATTACGCGTTGGCTCCGCGCTGGGAGCGCAGTTCCCGGAAGTCATTGTGGGTATGGACACCCGTACTACGAGTCCGTTGCTTTCCCACGTGCTCATAAGCGGGATTATGAGTGCTGGAGGTCAGGCCTTTTTTGCAGGGATCGCTCCAACGCCCTCAATTGCCTACAGCACCCGGTGTATGAAAGCGGGATGCATGGTCACCGCTTCTCACAATCCCGAAGAGTACAACGGCATTAAACTCTTCAGTCCAGACGGTTCATCGTTCACACAAACCCAGCAAAAAGCGATGGAAGATCAGGTAACCAAAACACATTGGGCAGACTGGAAACGACAGGGTTCGACAAAAGCCATCGATGTCATCACGCCGCATAAGAGGGCAATTCTTGCCGGGACATCTATCCCGCAGGGAATTGTTGTCGTCGTGGATTGCGGAAATGGTGCAGGAAGTGTGCTCACCCCGTCTCTGCTGGCAGATGCCGGCGCAAAACCCATCTGCCTGACCTGTGATACTGCAGGATCATTTGCCCGCCCATCTGAACCGTTAAAGGAAAACCTCGGCTATGTAGGGGAGATGATAAAAGAGACCGGGGCTGCCTGTGCAGTCGTCCATGACGGGGATGCAGATCGCATGATGGCCTTTGATAACCGGGGCAGGTTCATTGACGGCGATCACCTTCTGATGGTATTTGCCCGGTACCTCAACGCCAAAAAAGTGGTCACCACATCTGATGCTTCGATGATCATAGAGGAGATTGCTGATGTACACCGGACACCTGTGGGTGACACCTTTGTCTCGGAGGAACTCTTAAAATGGGGAGAATTTGGAGGTGAACCCAGCGGCGCATGGATATTCCCAAAACATTCGTATTGCCCGGACGGGCCGTTCGCGGCGGCACTTTTCTGTGAAATTGCGTCCGAATGGAATGTAGCAGATGTTCTGGATGAGATGCCATCATATCCCATTTTACGGGAATCATTCACCAGTGAAACGGCACGGGAAACTGTCACATCCCTTGGGGCAACAAACCCGACAGATGGAATTAGGATCCCGGAAGATAACGGGTGGTTCCTCATCCGGGCCAGCGGGACAGAGCCTAAGATCCGTATCACCGCTGAAGGGACAACAATAAAGATAGCAAAAGAGATGCTTGACCGTGCGCGGACGCTCGTCAGAAAAGGGAAAACTGCTTAAATGTTGTGACACGAGCTGTACGTATGGAATGTGTCGTGCTGGCTGCGGGAGAGGGAAAACGGATGCGCCCGCTCACCACCAGGCGCCCTAAAGTGATGCTCCCCATCGGAAACCGCCCCATGATGGAGCACCTGATCATCTCCGCACGCGATGCCGGCATCAGCGAGTTTGTATTTGTTGTTGGATATGGCGAGCGGGAGGTTCGCAGGTATTTTGGCGACGGTTCCCGGTGGGGAATTCATATCACTTATGCTCCCCAGCGACAGCAGCAGGGAACGGCCGATGCGCTTCGATCTGCCCGCGATTTTGTGACCGGGACGTTCCTTGTATTGAACGGGGACATGATCGTCACCAGCAGCGATCTGGCACAATTTATCGAACATCCAGCGCCGTGCATGGGGATCAGTACGACGGATCACCCGGAGGATTTTGGGGTTGTCATTGTTAAGGATGATATGGTTACCGCTCTTGAGGAAAAATCACGCCACCCAAAATCAACACAAATCAATGCCGGTGCATATCTCTTTACACCGGATATTTTTGATCTGGTCGATCAAGTGGAGACCTCCTCCCGCGGTGAACTGGAATTGACCGATGCACTTGAGGTGTTTATTCGAGAAAAGCGTCTGACCGCATTCGAAATCTGCTCATGGAAAGATATTGGTTATCCATGGGATCTGCTTGATGCAAATACAGCATGTTTGATATCGTTGCCGGGAGAAAACCACGGAGTTATCGAAAATAATGTGACCATTTCGGGTGCGGTTGCCATAGGGGAAGGTACCGTAGTAAAATCAGGGACCTACATTGAGGGTCCGTGTAGTATTGGTAAAAATTGCCGTATCGGGCCTCATGCATATATCCGTGGATCGACAAGCATTGGGGATAACTGTCACATCGGCCATTGCACAGAACTGAAAAATTCCATTATTATGGATGGAACAAAGATTCCCCATTTCAATTATATCGGTGACTCGATTGTCGGGAGCGGGTGTAATTTCGGTGCCGGAACAAAAGTAGCAAACCTCCGGCACGACCATGCGAATGTCAAGGTATGTGGAAGGGATACACGACATGCCAAATTCGGCGCGATTATTGGAGACGGGGTCCGTTTTGGAATCAACTGTTCTATTAATGTTGGGACGATGATCGGTAGCAATGCACTCTTTGCGCCCAATTCGTATATTGAAGGTTGTTATGGAGACAATTCAACGATCAGGTAGGTAATCATGCAGGCCGTTATTCTTGCAGCAGGAGAGGGAAAACGGGTGCGCCCGCTCACGTGGAGTCGCCCGAAAGCGATGATACCGGTAGCAAACCGGCCGATCATCGAATATGTCATCGATGCTCTGGTAAAAAACGGGATCCGGGATATTATTGTTGTTGTAGGGTATCGTAAAGAACAAGTAATCCGGTTTTTAAACCAGCTTGATATTCCCATAGAAGTCGTAGTCCAGGACAAACAGCTGGGAACGGCACATGCACTCCAGCAGGCCAAAGGAAAAATCAAAGGCGATTTCCTTCTTCTGCCAGGGGATAATTATATCGACCCGCAATCAATTACCCGCATCAAGGAAATTCAAAACGCCGTTCTGGTAAAGGAGCATCCAAATCCTTCAAATTTTGGTGTAGTGCTGTTAAAAGATGGGATGGTTGAAGGCATTGTAGAAAAGCCGGAGCATTCTCCCAGTTTCATGGTGAGTACGGGCATTTATTCCCTGACCAAGGATTTTTTTTCATTTATTACCGGAAATGACATTACGGATGCGATATCTTGCATGCTCGAGGAAAAACGATCCCTTCAACCAGTTATTGCTGATGACTGGCAGGATGCGATCTATCCGTGGGATCTCCTGAAAATGAATCATCGCCTTCTCGCGGGGCTATCTTCTGCACGCGAGGGAAGCGTAAGCCGCAATACTATCATCCAAGGCACGGTAAAGATAGGTAAAGGAACCACTATCGGGCCAAATACCGTGATTACAGGGCCGGTTGTTATTGGAGATAATTGCATAATCGGGCCAAACTGTTGTATTCTTCCCGATACAAGCATCGGTTCCCGGGTAAAAATTGAGCCATTCACCTGCATAGGAAATGCGCTGGTAATGGATGATACGACAATAGGTTCGCACTCGCGGATTATGGATACCGTCATAGGTGAGCGATGCACGTTCTGCCGATCATAGTTCAACCAACGTGACAACCGGGATTCTTGAAATAGAGGGGTGCCCGATAAAATCTGAGTTCGGCGCAATCATCGGGGATAATGTGAAAAGCGGCCCGTTTGCACTCTACAGCAATTGCATTATCGGGAATAATGTAACGATTGAAGGAACCAGTACGGTTCGTGCCCGCATTGTTGCGGATAACTCCACGGTGATATGAAGTGTGCGGCATTGTCGGGTATATCGGCAGACGGGAAGCAGCACCCATTATCATTGAGGGTTTAAAAAAACTCGAGTACCGGGGATATGACTCATTTGGAGTTGCAACATTGGGTAGCGGGATCGAAGTTGCCAAACATCAGGGAAGAATTTCAGAATATGCCGGTGCGGCCATCCGACTTCGTGGAAAAACCGGCATCGGACATACCCGCTGGGCAACACATGGTATCCCCAATGACACAAATGCACACCCACATCTCGATTGTGCCAACAAGATAGCAATTGTTCATAATGGGATTATTGAAAACTTTGCGGAACTGAAGCGGGATCTAACTAAACGAGGACATATTTTTCGTTCCGACACAGATACTGAAGCCGTTGTCCACATTATAGAAGAGAACATGGCAAAAGGGGGAGATCTTCTTTCCGCGGTTCAGGATACACTTCCGCGTCTCAAAGGATCCTATGCACTTCTGGTGATAGCATGCGGGGAAACTCGATTAATCGCGGCAAGAAATGGCAGCCCGCTTGTAATCGGAATCGGGGATGGTGAAAATTTCGCTGCATCGGATATGACACCGGTACTCGAACACACAGAACGGGCAATGTTTCTTGAAGATGGGGATGTTGCGGTTCTGACGCCTAAAAAGGTCGAAATCTTCCAGAATAAGCAAATTGTTTCCCGGCCCGTAGAACTGATTGACTGGTCCTTTGAAGATGTGAAAAAGGGCGGCTTTCCTCACTATATGTTAAAAGAGATCTATGAACAGCCACAGGCATTTTTCGACACGGTTCATGCAATCACACAGGAGATGCTCCCGAAAATCATCCAGCATCTCAAATCGGTCACAATCGTTGCCTGCGGATCGTCATATCATACCGGCCTGATCTTCAAATATCTTCTTGAAGAATCGCTCGGTATCCCTGCACGGGTAGAATTCGCCTCGGAGTTTAAGTATTTCCCGCCACCGGTTGACGGACTGGTGATAGGAATTACCCAGTCCGGAGAAACTGCGGACACGCTCACCGCACTCAAACAGGCAAAAATCCACAACTGCCGGACGCTGGCAATAACCAATGTGTTAGGCAGTTCAGTCTGTCGTGTAGCTGACACAACTCTGTTTATGCGAGCAGGGCCGGAGATCAGTGTGGCTGCGACCAAATCATTTATTGCCCAACTTGCAGTCCTGATGCAGATTATTAATGCCGGCTCCAAGGGAAAATACGACAATGTCCTCTCCCACGCCCACCAGGCAATTGAAGATGTACTTCTCATAGATCTTACAGAACCGGTTGCACTCTGTAAAAACGCAAAGAGTATTTTCTACATCGGAAGGGGTCCATTCTATCCGGTTTCTCTGGAAGGCGCATTGAAAATGAAGGAGATTTCGTATATCCATGCAGAGGGATATGCTGCCGGAGAACTCAAACATGGTCCGTTTGCCCTGCTCTCTCCTGAAACACCGGTTATTGCCATCTGTATGCCCGGGGAAACATACGGGGTAATGATCTCCAATATCAAAGAATTGAAGGCACGTGGTGCACCGGTGATTGCAATAGGTTCTGCAAACGACAGGGAGTTGAACGAGATCGTGGACATCTTTGTACCACTACCGGAAATGGAACCATTTGTTCAGATCCTGACCAGTCTGGTGGTTCTTCAGCTCATTGCATATTATACCGCTGTTGCATTGGGCAGGGACGTGGATAAACCAAGAAATCTTGCAAAGAGTGTGACGGTAGAATGATAGAGTATGGAGTCAATAAAACAGGAGCCGGGTTACAGGTTTTTGAACCAGTAACTCTGGGTTTTCCTTCGCGGGACAATATCGGGAAAATCGGTTTTTCAGGTACTACCATCGGAAAGAATGCAGTTCTCCGGTCAGGAACAGTCATTTACTGCAATGTGAACATCGGGGACCAGTTCCAGTGTGGGCACAATGTTTTAATACGGGAAAAGACCCAAATCGGTGACCGGGTCGCTATAGGAACATCAACCGTTATTGAGGGCAATGTCACCATTGGCTCTGATGTAAATCTGCAAAGCATGGTGTACATTCCCACCAACACAATGATTGGAGATCATGTTTTTATCGGACCAAATGCAGTCCTGACCAATGACCGATACCCCCCAACCGGGATCGGCGGGCTCAAAGGACCGCTTATCCGGAATGGTGTTGCAATTGGCGCAAATGCGACAATTCTTCCCGGCATCTGTATTGGAGAAGGGGCACTTGTTGCCGCCGGGGCTATTGTAACCCATGATGTTCCGGCTCATATGCTCGCTGTGGGTGCACCTGCTAAAATCCGAGAGTTGCCCCGCGAAATTGCGCATCCAACAAAAGATCGATTAACCTGATCAACTGGCTATATGCATTTTCCTAAAAGTAGACAGGTACGTGTAACTCATGAAGATCCTTCTCGTTTCAACCCAGGATTATATTCACCACCCCATACCCTCACGACATCATTATATTTTTGAAGAACTCGCAAAGCACCATGAGGTTCATGTAGCCCATTTCCATGTCAGCAGGGGGGAGCAACGATCAACCGGTCTTATCGTAGAAGAAGCGACGCAGTTCCCGTTTAAAAATCCTTTATTGCACTATACGTTCAATACACCGTATCATTTTCACATTTTTAAAAAGATTATCAGGGACAATGAGATCGATATAGTCGTTGCAGCCCATGTACTTGCCGGCACAGCAGTCATCCATGCAGCAAAGAAATTCAATGTTCCAGTGGTCTTTGATCTTAAGGACTGGTTTCCTGATTCAGCGGCGGCGTATTTTAAAAACCGGGTTTTGCAGCAGGCCATCAGGAGAACGGTATGGGCAATAACGCGACGGAATCTTGCGCACAGTGATAAAATCACAACCGTCTCGCCATCACTTGTTGATAAACTTAAAACGTTCGGGTTTTCTGCAGATCTTATCACAAATGGTGTGGATACCGATCTCTTTGTTCCTCATGAAGGAAATAAAACAAGGGAGGAACTGGGCATTGAACCTGATGACTTTGTAATCGGTTTCTCCGGGAGCGTTGAACGCTGGTATGCAATTGATGAGATGATAAGAGCACTCCCTGAACTTGATCCAGTACCCGAAAAAATACTCGGCTGCTGGTGGTTGGGGGTTCACTTTTTACACATTATGATGCTGAGCTCAAACATCTTGCTCATGAACTGGGAGTGGAAAAACACGTGATATTTACCGGTACAAAACCATACCCGGAACTTCCCGGATATATTGCATGCATGGATGTATGCACCATTCCACTATCTCCTCCACAATGGGGGGATATCGCACTCCCCAATAAATTCTTTGAATATTCTGCCTGTGGTAAACCAATTATCATGCGTCCGATACCCGACGTTGCCCGGATTGGGGGTCCGAATCTCTTTGTTTACCGGACACAGTCGGAGTATCTTGAACAGGTAAAATCGCTGATGGATCATCCTGCCAAATTCCATATTAATCTTGAAAACTACAGCTGGAAAGAGAAAGCCAGACAATTTGAGAAATTGTTCAAAACGATGCTCTGATGTATACATCCAAATTTATTAATGCTCCTGACATCGATTTTGTACCCAACAAAGGTAGATGATATGATACAACTGGATGCTAAAAACCGACGAAATTTGCTCATCGTTGGCATTATTATATTTTTTTCTCTCTTTGCTCTCTGGCTTCGACTGATCCCGATGTTCCTCATGGGCAAAACAGATATTCTTACAATGGTAGGAAGCGATGACCCCCTGTATAATCTCCGGCAAGTAGAGCAACTTCTCGCCAATCATTTCACATATGCATGGTTTGATCCGATGACCCAGTATCCTGTGGGATCGACGGTCTACTGGGGTCCCTTTTTTATCTATATCTCCGGATTTGCCTGCCTGATCGCAGGTGCAGTTACACGTCCCGAGATCATCGGCGTCTGCCTCTTGGTACCGCCGATCATGGCGGCCGTAACCGTCGGATTAATGTATTACGTCGGGAAGTTCTGCGGGAACTGGAAAACAGGCATTCTGGCATCTGGTTTTACTGCGGTTGTGTCAGGACAGTTTTTTTACCGGTCTCTGTACGGGTATTTTGATCACCATATCGGAGAAGTGTTGTTTTCAACGCTGTTCTGCCTGATTTACATCTATATCCTCCTTTCAGAAAATGAGGTTAAAATCGATCTGAAAAACTTCGCAACCTGGAAAAAAACCGCGCTGTTGTCGGTTCTTGCCGGTATTGCATACCTCCTCGGCCTGTTCCTTATGCCAACGATGATCGTGTTTGCCCTGATTGTCGCGTTATTTACTGTCATCCAGTTTGTCATCAATGTCTGGCGTAACCGGTCCAGCGAATATCTTCTTGTGGCAAATACTATTATTTTTACTGTTGCAATTGTCGGACTCTTCCTATTCGGCTTTAAAGATACCAGTCTGGCACTCTCCACCTATTCCATTGGGCATATCTATGCATACCTTGCTCTCATTGCAGCAACAGCGATTCTGTACTTGCTCGCCCGGTACCTCAAAAGGATAAATCGCTCATATTATCCATTATCACTTTTCGGTCTGGTAATTATTGGTGCGGTAGTTTTGTGGGTAATAACCCCGCAATTTTTCAACCAGCTTATCAGTGCAGCCTTCCAGTTTTTCGGGCAGGCGCCGATAACAGACACCGTACAGGAAGCCCGCGGCTGGTCCCTGAATAATGCGTGGATGGCATTCAATTACGGTCTGCTCCTCATGATAGGCGGGATACTTGTCATGTTGTATAACAACCTGAAAGATGAGCGCCCCTATGAAATTTTTGCACTGGTATGGTCGGCTGTCATATTGTACTCCACGTGCCAGCATATCCGGTATGAGTATTATCTGGCAGTAAATATCGCCTTACTCTCGGCAGTCTGCGTGAGTTTTGTATTTGAACGGGGATGGGCGGACCTAACGACTTTGGCAGCCAGCATTTCTTCGGGTGCCTCACATGAGGAGTCTGTTAAAACTGATGAATCTCCCCGGGGAAAGAAACAGAAAAAAAGCCAGAAGAAAACATCTGTTTCAGCATCTTTAAATTACCTGATACTGGGACTTATTGTAATTACTGCAGGTCTTGGAATCCTTTTTGCGTACACCTCGGTATCCTATAGTTATGTGAATGGATCAAGTGATGCAATTCAGATGAACCCGGACTGGCGCGAGTCCTTGGAATGGATGGGGAACAATACACCAGATACCGGCGTTAATTATTTCACCATTTACGATCCGAAGACGTTCAAATATCCAGACACTGCATATGGAATCATGTCATGGTGGGACTATGGGCATATGATTACCTACATCGCAAAAAGAATTCCCAATGCCAACCCGTTCCAGGCAGGCGTTTCCGGACCTGATGGATCCGCTGCTTATTTTATGGCCACATCTGAGAACGATGCAAATACCATTCTCGATCATGATGGCACCAAGTATGTTATTACCGATATTGAAATGGATACCGGAAAGTTCTGGGCGATGGCAACCTGGTATAATGCGACCGCTGCGGGATCCCCCTACCAGATGACCGTCCTTACACCAAGCCAGAGTGATCCCAATAAGTATGATTCGGGTCTCTTAAACGAACAGCCATATTACCACACGATGATCTCACGACTCCATAACTTTGATGGCTCCATGACACCGGCGACAGCGGCATATTATGTCGAATATGCTGACTCCAGTATCACGCACGTGTCGCTGCCGGTCATCTCCAATGCAGAAGCCATGAACGTCACGGATGCGGCTAAAAAGGCTGACCAATACAACATAAATCCACCTCAGGGATACCATGCAACGGTTCTGAGCCCGTCAATCATACTTCCAATTGATACAGTTCCGGCACTCCAGCATTACCGGCTGGTTCATGAATCCCCGACAAATGTCTTCAATTCAAAAACATCTGACGTGAAGTATGTAAAAGTCTTTGAATATGTGAAGGGTGCACATATCAAAGGATCCGGAATTATTGAAATTCCGCTTGTTTCAAACACCGGCAGAAACTTTACGTACCGGCAGGAAAGCGTCAACGGGGAGTTTGTTGTTCCGTATTCAACAACAGGAAACCCGTACTCGGTGACATCGACAGGACTGTACCATATCGTGGGAACGGGAACAACATTTTCCGTACCTGAATCTGCAGTTGAGCAGGGATTGACCATTAACTAACCTTTTTTTATAAACCGTCCTTACTTGAGGAAGTTTAAAGAAGATCCTGCCAAACAGAGTTCTGCAAAAATTCCGATTATAAAGAGTAATTCCAATATGGGATCAGGGCAGCACAAGATATCTATAGGCTGCTGTACTTATTCTGGTACATGCTCACTGAAGAGATCTCTCTTGGCATGCGGGTGCGGTATCCCAAGACCGGAACAACCGGGACAGTGATGAACCTTGAACAGATTAAAGGTAACCTCTTCGCTGAACTGGACAGTACAAATCTTTTCTACCGCATTGATCAGCTGATTCCTGCCGAACATGTGGAAAAAGCAAGTAAAACCATTGTTGAAGATGCAAAAACAGTAATCGAACGTGAGCGGGAATTTGCAGCAGGAAAGGAACTCCAGGAAGCCTGGAAAAATATCGACCAGAGTCTGTGAGGGGGGAGGTTAATTCCTTCGTCTAATGCAGATCACATTGACAAATTCCACATTTTTTTTAAGATGCGTGACGAAATTGGAAGCGTTTAGATATTAACCGGATTTGATGTAATTTGAGACTACACCATTCACGCACGTAACAATCAAAAACCAAAAAAAACAGAAAAAAGTCGCCGATGTCAGCCATCACTGGTTATGTATAAGTATGGCTATAATATATAGAGTAAGGAGGTTCGATTTCATTTGCATGATGTGACTATTCCCAGCGTAAATATCGGGGTGGTGGGCCATGTGGACCACGGAAAGACCACACTCGTGAATGCGCTTACCGGGACATGGACTGACCGGCATAGCGAAGAAGTGAGACGTGGTATATCCATCCGGCTGGGATATGCGGACGCAACGTTCTACAAATGTGAACATTGTGAAGGTCCAGACGCGTTCTCAGCAAAACCGGAGTGCCCGGTCTGCGGAGGAAAAGGAACCCCGTTCCGGTCGATCTCATTTGTAGATGCACCCGGACATGAGACGCTGATGGCAACAATGCTGTCAGGTTCCGCGTTAATGGATGGGGCAATGCTGGTGATATCGGCAGCCGATAAATGTCCCCAGCCACAGACAAAAGAGCACCTGATGGCACTGGGACTTGTCGGGATAAAAAATATCGTAATCGTCCAGAACAAGATCGATGTGGTTTCCCAGAAAGAGGCCATCGATAACTACAAGCAAATCAAAGCGTTTGTGAAGGGTACGGTCGCAGAAAATGCACCGATCATCCCGGTTTCCGCTCAGAAAGGAATCAACATGGGAGCACTGGTGCAGGCACTTGATCAGACTATTCCTGAACCGGTGCGGGATCCGGCTGCAGAGCCGATGATGCTCGTTGCCCGTTCATTTGATATCAACAAACCGGGCTGCAACTGGAAGGACGTGAAAGGCGGTGTCGTCGGAGGGTCTCTTATTCGGGGCATCCTCCGCGATGGCGAAGAAATCGAAATCCGTCCTGGCAGGCAGATGCAGATCGAGAACCGGATCAAGTGGATACCCATTACCACAGAAATCACCTCCATTAATGCCGGCTCAAAGAAAGTAAAAGAAGCCACTCCCGGAGGGTTGTTAGGTATCGGGACGAAACTGGATCCCTCACTTACAAAAAGTGATGCGCTGGCAGGACAGGTCGTGGGACATGTTGGCAAACTACCCCCGGTCTGGGATAAAATCCATTGCCACGTTACCCTGATGGAGCGGGTTGTTGGAGCAACAAGCGAGCTGGTTATCGAACCCCTGAAACACAATGAGCCGCTGATGCTTTCTGTCGGAACCGCGGTAACGGTGGGGGTAGTCACCAATACAAAGAAGGATTTGGTCGAAGTGCAGCTGAAGCGTCCGGTTTGTGCCGAGCAGGGTGCCCGTATCGCTATCAGCCGGCAGGTGGGAGCACGCTGGCGGTTAATCGGGATGGGCGTCCTGACCGAATAAAAGTCCTTCTGGACGCAAACGCCCTGATGATGCCGGCGCAGTTCAAGGTAGATCTCTTTGAAGAGATCCGTGCGCTTGTCGGGGGATTCGAGCCCGTGGTGCTCAAAGAAGTGGTGCAGGAACTAACCGGTCTCACCCGTGCAAAAGGCAGGGATGGTGCGGCAGCACGTTTCGGACTTGCTCTGGTGGAGCAATGTACGATTGCTGAACCTTCTGACGGCGCATCAAACCCGGTTGATGAAAGAGTCATTGAATATGCAGAAAAACATGATTGTCTGGTTGTGACAAATGACCGACGCGTAAGGGATGCACTGCTTGCACGTGGAATCGGGGTAATTTCCATGCGAAATCAGAAAAAACTGGAGATCTTGCGGAGGTAAAGTGGGTTATGTATTACAAAATGTTGCTTGAAGATAAAGTGCGGGTGCCCCCCCAGCGGTTGGGCGATAAACTCGAGAAAGTCATTCTTGAAGTCCTGCAGGAACAGCTCGAAGGAAGTATCGATAAAGAACTCGGGATATTTATCTGCGTTAAAGGCGTTCATGATGTCGGAGAAGGAGAGATTGTCCCGGGCGACGGCGGCGTCTATTACAACGTGAAGTTTGAAGCGATGGTACTCCGGCTGGGACTTCAGGAAGTTATCGAAGGACTGGTTGTTGAAACCACCAGTTTTGGCGCATTCGTGAGCCTTGGTCCCATCGATGCGATGTTGCACGTGAGCCAGATATCTGATGAGTATATCAATTTCGATGAGAAGAACAACCGGCTGAATCTGCCAGGAATCCAAACGGTTCATCGGTGTAGGCGACACGGTTCGCGTCCGTGTAGTGACGTTATCGCTAAACGAGCGGGAACCGCGGGACAGCAAGATCGGTCTTACGATGAGACAGGCCGGGTTGGGAACCGCACTCTGGCTCGAAGAAGAGATTGAGAAGGAAAAAGAGAAAGCAGCATCCGCAGGATCAGCACCAAAAGAAAAATCCGCGGAAAAAGCCAAAGGCAAGAGGAAGGAGAATGCCGCCGGCGAATAAGAAAAAACAGGGAAAAGTATGCCGTGACTGCCACCGGGTAGTCGATGGCGAGAACTGTGTAATTTGCGGGACAACAAACTTAAGCGAGGACTGGTCAGGGTATCTCGTTATCATCGATCCGGAAACTTCCGATGTGGCAAAACGGATGAACATCAAGTTGCCCGGACGTTACGCGCTGAAGGTCCGCTGATGCTGGTGCTCCCAAAAGAGCATCGCAAGCTCTTCAAGAACCCCTTTGGGGAGCTCCATCAGACATGGATACCGTGATCCCCTTACTTGCCAACAGGATCGTCTATACCGTTGGCGATGTCGTCACCTACAACCTGCAGAAACGTGGGATCATTCCTGCAATTGCCGTTGTTGACGGCCAGACGATGAGACTGCCATGCAACCGTATGCCGGATCTTGTAGGCGAACGAGTTCATGTGATAAACCCGCCCGGAACATTGACAGATGACCTGATCCGCGCATTGGAGCAGGCCATCAATCGTGCTCCGTCTATGATCGTTGTTGAAGGAGAAGAGGATCTGGCAGTCATCCCGCTCGTGATCGCTGCTCCGGACGGCGCGGTCATTTTGTATGGACAGCCCCATGAAGGTGTTGTGCTCCGGACGGTCGACGCAGGTGCCAAAGATGCTGCAAGAAAACTCCTGAACCATTTTATTCAAACGAACACTTGATTTTCAAAAAGGCGCGTATGGCTGCCCTCTATTCTCTTTTCACGTTCGTTCCGGGCGGCTCTCTTCCGAAGGTCATGTTTTAAATAAGCCGGTTTCCAATAATTACAGGATATCGATGGACTTTGAGATCGAGAGCGATAAAAGAAATAACCTTTTATCCAGAAGAGAGATTCAGTTTACTCTCAAATATGATGGTGCAACACCCTCCCGCATGCAGATCATCGGCAAGCTGTGCGCACTGCTCAATGTAAAGGAGCCCATGGTTGTGCTCGACACACTTCACAGCAGCTTTGGTAAGATGGAAATCCACGGAACTGCCCGGGCCTACGATTCCGAGGAAGCGAAAGCCAAGACGGAAAGGCCATATTTAAGTGCACGCGGCATGCCCAAGCCCAAAGAAGAGGGAGCGGCTTAAACATGGCAGCAGCAAAAAAAGCAGTGGCAAAGGGACCCCAGCGTGGAGCATTTTTTAAGGTTGAAGGCGATAAAGTCACGACCACAAAGAAATACTGTCCCCGCTGTGGACCCGGTGTCATGCTGGCCAACCACAAGGACCGGGTTGCCTGCGGTAAGTGCGGATATACTGAATTTAAAAAATAAGGTTCGATGCCTGTTTTTGGGCAGATACTTGGTATTGAGGGAACTGCTTGGAACCTCAGTGCCGCTCTTTTTGATCATGACGTTATTGCTCTCACTTCGCGGCCATACTCACCTGCTCATGGCGGGATTCACCCCCGCGAAGCTGCGCAGCACCATGCGTCGGTGATGAAGGAACTCATTGCATCAGTACTTACTGAACCTGGGAAAATTACCGGTATTGCATTTTCACAGGGCCCGGGACTTGGCCCCTGCCTCAGAACGGTCGCGACTGCCGCCCGTTCGCTTGCATGTGCCCTGAACGTACCTCTTGCCGGAGTGAACCACTGCGTCGCTCACGTGGAGATCGGGTGCTGGGCAACCGGGTGCCGGGATCCGATTGTACTCTACGCAAGCGGTGCAAACACTCAGGTAATTGGCTACCTGAACGGCCGGTACAGGATTTTTGGTGAGACACTCGATATAGGAATAGGAAACGCCCTTGACAAGTTTGCGCGGGCAAAAGATCTCCCCCATCCGGGCGGTCCTCTGATCGAAACACAGGCCCGGTCAGGGCACTACTTTGAACTCCCGTATACGGTGAAAGGAATGGATCTTGCGTTTTCGGGGCTGGTGTCTGCCGCAAAAGACTGCCCTGCGCCATTACCCGATGTCTGTTGCAGCCTCCAGGAAACCGCGTTTGCCATGTGCGTGGAAGTGACCGAGCGGGCATTGTCACTTACCGGAAAAGATGAGGTGCTGTTAGTAGGGGGGGTGGGAGCAAACAACCGGTTGCAGAAAATGCTCCGCAGTATGTGCGAAGACCGAGGCGCCCGCTTCTTTGTTCCCGAGCGCCGGTATCTCGGGGATAATGGAGCGATGATCGCATACACCGGAAAACTGATGCTGGAAAGCGGCCAGTCACTCCCAATCGAGGCTTCGCAAATCAACCCCTCATTCCGGTCAGATGATGTGAATGTTACCTGGAGGCAAAACGCTGCACCGTCAAGTGCGCCAACCCACACAATACCACCGAATCAAAAACGGGGTGCCGAAGCAGTTGTTACGTTTTGTGAAGACCGCGCAGCAAAACAACGAATCCCCAAACAGTACCGGAATGCAGCACTCGACAAAAGGCTGATCATGGAGCGGACACGGGCAGAAGCCCGAATGATCCATATGGCACGGAAAGCGGGTGTGCCGACGCCGGTTATCAGCGACATCACTTCAGATACTATCGTGATGGACAATGTACAGGGACATTTATTGACGGGTGATCTCACTGAAGCGCATGTGCAGGAGGCGGGACGCGTGACTGGAAAACTTCACGCTGCCGGCATCATGCATGGAGATCTCACGACCAGCAATATGATTATTCGCAAAAGCGATGGAAAATGTGTGTTGATCGATTTCGGGCTGGCTCAGGTCACGCCGGAAATCGAACAGAGAGGTGTGGACATCCATGTATTTTTCCAGACGGTTGAAAGCACACACCCACAAAAAGCAGATGCCCTCAAAGCGGCGTTTGTATCCGGATACAAAGAGACATTTAACGGGGCGGAAGCCGTTATTTTGCGTGAGCATGAGATCGAACTACGAGGAAGATACCTGTGAAAATTTCATTTGTAACCGGTAATGCCCATAAATCCATGGAAGTTGCCGCTTTTTTTGGCGGAGCAATTGAAATTGCCCATGTCCCGCTCGATATTCCCGAACTCCGGTCTGATAATGTGGAAACAATCGCACGGGAAAAAGCCCAATATGCGTTTGCTCATCTCAAAACACCGGTCATCGTCGATGATACCGGGTTTATGATCGATGCGCTCAATGGGTTTCCCGGGCCATATGCTGCATATGTCCTTTCTGCGATCGGCAATGCCGGTATCCTGAAACTGATGGACGCAATTCCCAACCGGAGCGCCAGATTTACCACAGCAATCGCCTATGCTGATGCGCGGGAAACACGGGTGTTTTTGGGTACAATCGATGGCAGGATTACAATCACACCAAGGGGAGCCGGGGGATTTGGATATGATCCCATCTTTGAAGTGGACGGAAAAACCCTTGCTGAGATCCCGCTTGATGAGAAAAGCAAAATATCCCACCGGGCGCTGGCGCTGACCGGATTCCGCGACTGGTTTATTGCGAACCGGTCCTGACATTTTAATGAAGAGACGCAAACGGTTAAGAGTGAAAACAGCTTTGTTATAAGGGCAGACAGGAGTGAAAATTAATGGCAAAGTTCCCTGAAGCCGAATCCCGGTTACTCAACGTGAAAATATGTATGCGCTGCAATGCCCGCAACGGTATCCGCGCAACCGCCTGCCGCAAGTGCGGTTACAAGAATTTACGTCCCAAGAACAAGGAAAGAAAGGCCTAATGAAAATTTTACAATAATAGAATTTTCCTTTTTTTGGATTTATTTTAAAAAATCAGGCTGAATAATACGTAACACGTTTTCCTTTTTTGGCATATTCTCCGGCAAATGTTTCAAGGTTACGTTTGTACCCGATACGATCGGTCAACCCGAGTTCACGAAGTTTTTCCCGGATTCGCATGACATCCGGTTCATCTGCCCAGTCTTTTGTGTATACATAAATGACTTTCCGGCTGTCGCGTGAGTCGGGATTAGGCTTTGCAGTAGACACTTTTGCAGATATCCCCAGTTCCTGCGCAACGGTTGCATTCCGAATCTTTTTCCAAACTTCATCGACATTATCAGGTTCCTGGAAGATCAACCATTTTCCTGCTTTTTCATCCTCGATTGCTTCCGGTGCACTCCCCGGTGCATCCTGTACAATCCAGTAAGTCAGTGTCGTTGCTGATGGGGTGACACCTTCACCTGAACAGATTAGATCGTATACTTTATCGACCTCAAGAAAATGGGAGAGCATTGCTTCGGCAAGCTGTGGGTATTCTACGGAAAATTTCCCAAAAATTGCCGAAAGTTCTGCTTTGAAGTCAATGCCGCTTTCAACGAGCAGGTGAAGATATTTGCCCTGCGCCTGGAGTTCCCGGTTCAGGAGATGCTCAAAGATGCCGTATGCTACATCTGCAAGCGCTTCGGAATCGACTTCGGTCATATGTAACCGTCAGATGTCCGCGAAAAAATAGTTTCTGATTGGTTTGTCGTACCAAAGATTTAAAACATGACCGGTTGGTTTGCTGATGATCCGGTACATTGAAGAAAACAAGATAATATGGAGACGGATTGTAATTTCAGAATGATTTAAGAGCACAACCATCCAAAATATACCAATTATGGAATGGAAACGTGACTGGGGCCTTACGAGCAGAGTCTGGCTGACGATGTTCTTATTGTTTATCCTCTACCTTGTGTTCATGACGATATTAGTGGCGTTCGGTGTGGGACTGTGGTTTATCGTCATACTGGCAGTCGGGATGGGATTGATCCAGTACTTCTTTTCAGATAAACTGGTTTTATGGTCAACCGGGGCCCGGATTGTAGAAGCGGATGAATATCCCGAATTGTACAAGACCGTGGAAAAACTTTGCAAAGAGGCAGATCTCCCGATGCCAAAGATCGCGATCATGCCAAGTCCGGTACCAAATGCCTTTGCCACAGGACGCAGCCCGAAGCATGCGGTTGTTGCCTGCACGGATTCGATCATGCGTCTCCTGAATAAGGATGAACTGGAGGCGGTACTCGCACATGAGCTTTCCCATGTTAAGAATCGCGACATCCTGACCATGACCATGGCCAGTTTTATCGCGATGATCGCATCGATGATCATGCAGAGTTTTTTCTTTTCTGCATTGTTCGGGGGAAACAACCGGGAAAACGGCGGCTCATGGATCATTATCTGGATTGTTTCGATCATCGTGTATGCGCTGAGCACCATACTGATTCTCGCACTCTCACGGTTCCGTGAATTTGCGGCAGACCGGGGGAGTGCATATATCACCCGCAACCCACGTGCACTCATATCGGCATTAAACAAGATCAGCGGCAGGATGGATGCGATACCACCGGCAGCTAAAGCAAAGGTTGAAGGCGCAAACGCATTCTTCATCATCCCGGCTCTATCGGGCAATACTATTATGGAACTGTTCTCCACACACCCGCCACTCGAAAAAAGAATTGCAAATCTCGAGAAGGTTGAAGCGGAACTCCGTGGATACTAACCACTAATCACATAAATTTTATGACAATTCAATAATCCTTTTCGTTGCTTATTTTTACAGGTAAGCGCAGTATAGATTTTAAGTACAAACACTAACGGGAAAGGCTAATGAAGTACAACGTTTTTAGATCTTTTTTGTTCTGCGTCAGCTAATGAAGTGATTATCAGGACGGGGCCAACATGCCTGCATCCATTAAGATCAACTGTAATACTATTCTCATAACATGCATAGAGGGATGACAATCATTAATACTGCCCGCCTCTAAAATTGTTAAGCACAACGCATCGATGGTCTAGTGGTATGACTTAGGCCTTCCAAGCCTATAGCCCGGGTTCAATTCCCGGTCGATGCATGCGGGCTCGTGGTCTAGTTGGCTATGACGTCGCCTTCACACGGCGAAGATCTCGTGTTCGAATCACGACGGGCCCACTTCGGTTTTGTACTATTTCTGTACGGGAGCCAGCCCGCTGGTTCCGCATTCTTTTTTTAATCCCCTTTTCTATACACTTCTCTCATGAAACCGGTTTTCGTGAATGGCGTTAAATCGGATCACTCAAACGACCCGCTTGCCACCTGCATCCGCAACACGTTCCTCGCAGCAACAAACAACTGCTCATGGCTCCATGAAGGAGACATCGTCCTCCTTAAACCTGCACTGAACTCCCCGGATCCCTATCCATCTACCACGCACCCGCTCGCGATCAAGGTTGTGGCAGAACTGCTTGTGGAACGAGGTGTGAACGTCGTGATCGGAGACCAATCCGGTATCGAACATGTACTACACTATCCGGGGGGCGTGCTCCGGGGAAGCAGCCGGGTCAATTATACTCATTCGGGCATGGGTCCAGCAGACGATCCCCGTTTTGTCAGTTTCGAAGAGGGGGGAGGGGATAAGGGATTCTATCATCACCAGTCGCCATGCACCTTATCATGGCAGTCCGGTTTTTTCATCACTAGATGGGCACAACAAGCGGATCATATCATCTGTCTGCCCCGGGTCAGTACCCACAGCCAGGCAGGCGCAACACTGGGGCTCAAGTGCATGGTAGGAATGCTCCGCGAGGACAGCCGGATGGAGTTTCATGCCAATGGACCCTACAACAATTTCATAACTGGTGCTGCGAAAGGGTGCTCCCTTGTCACCGCAGATGATGGTACAGGGACATTTTTTGAGAAGATCGTGGAGATCAGCGATGCCATCCGTGATAAACTGCGCCTGACTCTCTTTTCGCGACAAAAACACAGACCACGTTTGGCCCTAATCGGTTCGGGATCCGAATGGGTACAGGTGGCATTGGAAGGGCATATGTCTCAAGCCCGGAGCCGGGGCTGGTCTTTGGGAGCGCCGACCCGGTTGCTGCTGAGGCGTTTGCGCTTGCACTGCTCAAAGACATCAAAACTTCGGTTCCTTTCTGGCTAGGACTGCTCGAGCGGATTATCCTGTTTTAGAATCGTAATGTGCGGGAATTGCCGAAGATCCTGGTTCGTGACCATCCGTATATCCGGCATGCAATAAAAATTGGTCTTGGGGAAATGTCCCACGAGATTAACTATACGGGTGTGCCTGCTGCGGTGCAGGACCGGTTGAACCGGTACTTACAATAAAGAATACTGTCCGTTCATGGGATTTTCTCTTCTATGGGTGGATAGCGGAAGAAGATCGCGAGGATGATAAACGGGAAGAGGTAGAGAAAGTCGAAGTAGGGAAATCCCAGCAGGAGGATGACAATCCCAAATGACGCAACTCCAAGAGGGACAAGGAATTTTTTCATAAGGAACGATGCCTCAGGGCCAGTCAATTCCGGAACGAGCAGCGCAGGATTCATCCTGCTGGCATAATACCATGCATAAACAAGCACGATGCTAAGCGCCAGATAGTTGAACTGGAACAGGATATCAGCGACTGCGATATTCGTGCTTTCCGAAGTAAATGACTGCGTAAACGGAACAAACACGACAATCATGAGTGAGAGTAGGTGAATATAGAGGAACCGGTAATCATAAGTTTTCATCCGGTGGAACATCTGGAAGTAGAACAACCAGAACATGCCGAGGATGAGAAACGCCCCGATGAAGTCGATGACTGTCAGAACCGTAGTATCGATGAACCGGAAGAGCGATGTAG
Organism: uncultured Methanoregulaceae archaeon; assembly: GCA_963768785.1. Classification (GTDB taxonomy): domain Archaea; phylum Halobacteriota; class Methanomicrobia; order Methanomicrobiales; family Methanospirillaceae; genus Methanoregula. The sequence goes on along the minus strand of CAVYJD010000010.1, from coordinate 101,909 downwards.
TATTCAATAGTGTCCCGGCCGGCGGAGTTTGAATGTTCCGGATCATGAGCGTCATGGTGAAGGCGTAGATGCCGTTCGTGAGTCTTTCCAGATTGATTTTGTTAATCGGTTCTTCAACGGTCATGGTGAACTGCTCCACTGTATAAGAGATTGGTTTTCATTTCGTATTCTTCTTTTAGGTTGCCCGGTCATGATCGGCCCCGCATTTCCTGACCCGGTACCGTGGTGGTATCCCTACCTCACATCCCAAAAAAAATTTGAAGGGGGTGGAGAAGTTTCTCTTTTAAAAAGAGGGGGTGTTCCCACTTTTCAGCATTGGATTGTGATGTGATTTATCGAGATTGCGTGGGTGATGAGCGGGTGGAAAATGGAGGGAGTGGGGAATCCTATTCCTTCCCTATGATAGAGAACGGAATCCACCTAAATCGGGATGGTTTGAATTATAACATCATTATAAAATAATATGTATTGATCCCGGAAGAGATGATTCCCTGTGGGATCATAAACAGAAAATTCTGGAGTTTTATCGGAATATACGGTTGGTTTTTAGTTTTTCCACTGGAAATGAAGGGGTATAAATATTTGAGATAGTGATCTCAATAGATTGCTTCTTTATTGCCTCACATAAAACCGAAGGGAGATGGCTGGAAACAAATAGCATTCCGTCCGTTTGATCATTTGCAAAATAAACTATTATTCGACAGAATATATTCGCAGGTGCAGCATATCACTATTCAGGAAAATTTTGCAAAATGTGTGATGCCCAACGGAAAGAGCGAGCGAAACTACACCGTCAGGGAAAAAAATATACACAGTCCTGCTGTGCCGGATTTCTCCGGCACGGTCGTGGACTGTTTTGTTACAAAAGGAAATGAAAATTTACGCGTTCTTCATCTTGGCTTTTGCGACGAATCCGTCTTTGCCAATGTAGTACATGAAGCCTTTTTCCTTTGCAATCTTTTCAGTACCGACTTTCTTCTTCTTGCCGGTCTTGTTGTGCTTCATCGGGGCGGCCCAGACGTATCCGTCCTTGCCGATGAAATACAGAAAGCCCTTCTCGCGGACGATTTTTTCCTTTCCAATTTTTTGTCCCATTTAAACACCTCAAAACCCTATTTGGGTTTTGATAATGAGAGTTGCCGCCTGATAATATAAAAGGTTTCCGTCGAAGCACGTCGAAGTACCGGATTTTACCCTAGGACTATCGCTTTTTTTGGCATTGTGCTGCACTAATCACGCCGATTTTATTCTGGTTTAAAATGCCCGGTTTGCGGAGATTCGCGCTATTTCAAGCCCATTGGGGGCTTACTCATCGAAGCCCCGGTATAAAACGCCGTGTGCGGCAGCGCATTCCACGATCCTTTCGTTTCCTTCCGGGGTCTACAGATCCCTACCTGCTCATTAAATCTATTCAACACACCTGACTTAACGGAACAACGGAATTCCCCATTGAAGGTACTGGTGCGATGACAACAGGCAATGACGATAAAAATGATATTATTATCATCACTCCCAAGCCGGTAAATGCACCTTTGCGTGCATCAGTTTTTGTGCATACGTTCAAGAGTTCCGTCGGTCAACCAGCCGTTTTGGCCGCCCTTTGAGCCGGTGAAGCTCAAGTCCCCCGGGCCCGGTAAAATTCAGGAAAATTTCAAATGACTGCTCGTGATATCCTTCTAAAAGACCGGGTTTGATTTTGAGGAGATGCCCGGTTAACCGGTCCTCAACTGCCCGTTGGTCACACTGGTTTGGATCAAAACATTCGACACTTATCCGTAAGATAACATGATCTGGCTGATCGCCATCATACAGGAAGGCTTCATATTCCCCGGTAAGATATGCCATATTTTCTGGCTGAAACACTGCAGATTCAATATCAATCCGGTTAAGGGCAATACCTTGAACCCATACCGTCTCTGCCTCACGGGCAGGATTATAAATTCTCATATGGGTTCTCCCGCACCCGCACCGCTCCCGTGAAAGGACAACGGTTGTATCTTCTGTATCATAGTTGATAAGGAGCGTCCCGCATTTCCCACCAACCGGAAGCAGTGTCGTAAGGACACCACGCCCGCATTCACCGTCCGGCACAAATGATTGCATGTGGGAATCGTATACATCAAGGTGGACAAGATCTTCAGGGACATGGAGCCCGGACAATTGCGTGCATTCACCGCACATCGTTCCTTCTGTACTCCCGTACGTGTTGTAAACAGGACACCCCCACAGTTCAGAAAGATAGGCACGGGATTCAGATGCAAAACTCTCCCCTCCGGCAACGAGTTTGCTGATTGACGTATCAGGAGGGTTGATTCCTTCAGCCTTCAGGCGTCGTGCAAGCCGGAGCAGTTTAAAGACACTTCCGACAATAGAAGTAGGCCGGTAATTTTTTAAGACCCGGGACTCAAAGGTGCACCTGCCAATCGGTATAATTCCCATCCCGATACGCAGTGCTGCAATAGTCATGGTATTTGCCCCGACATTCATGCCGTACGAAGCGCAGACGACGATCTTATCCCGTGAAGAAAAACCCTGCGAGACAAAACTCCGTGCGTATTTTTCTGCATATCTCTGCCAGTCCTCCCATGTAAGAAAAAAACTCTTGGGTGTGCCACTGGTGCCACTCGTTTCCTGAATGGAGAACACGTCATCCCATGGTGCCGACAGGAACTTAAAATCCTTGGTGGCTGGCGGCTGGTGTTTACGGATCATTTTCCCGGATACTATTGGGAGGTTGAGCAGGTCTTCGTGAACCTGTATTTCATCCGGCCTGATGTTATTTTCATGAAACCAGTGCTGGTAAAATGGGGAGTGCTCAGCAGCATACTGCACAGTATATCTCACCCGTTCATCGATAAGTGTATCAAGATCTCCCCTTGGCAGGGTCTCAATTTTTTCGGAGAAGTACTGACTCGCGGGCATGAACAGGAATTAAAAAAGATATTGTTTATATGTTGCTACAGAAAGGGGACTTTCTGGCTTCAACTTCCAGCCGGATCATGCCGACATAAATCCTCCCCTGAGTATCCGCAGGATACAACAGGAGATAATGATCGATAAGATCTTCGATGAAATCCTGATGCAGCGGTTCAGGTACCTGCTCAAGATACGGGAGCCAGGTTGTACGGATCCAACCTGCAAAGTCAGTACGGGTGTCATGAACCATTATCTTGGGGATTATTTCTGACCTGACGGGGTCGAGTCCCGCTGCTCGCACCCATGATCGATATTCTTCATTGCCAAAAAAGCCATAAGGAAAGGTAAACTCCTCAAAATACCTGCCCCAACGGGGATTTTGTAACACCACCTCCAACGCCATGAACACCTGTTCTGCATTGCCTTTCCCGCCCATCTGGATAAGCATTTTTCCTTTAGGGATGAGAGCACGCTGTATTCCTCCAAGAACAGGGCGATGATCTGTCACCCAGTGAAGCGCGGCGTTTGAGAACACAATATCGAACTCTTCATCAAATGTGAGCGTGCGGGCATCCCTCACCTCAAATGAAAGATTTGGATAATCAGATTGCGGGAAATGAGTACGGGCGAACCCGATCATATCCGGTGAACTGTCGACACCCACCACACTGCCGTTCTGCAGTCTTTGGGATAGTTCAGCAGTGATCTTTCCGTCTCCGCATCCGATGTCAAGTACCCGCTCAGTCCTGGTAAGTGCCAGTTTTTTGATGAGTTCGGACGCCCATTGCTGCTGGGCAGACGAACTCCTGTGGTAATCAGTTGCATTCCATCGAAACGTTGGCAGATGTTCCTGATCCGGCATGGTGTTCCTACTGCATATCGGGTATTGTTATCTTTAAAGATTGGTGATCCAGCGGGGATGAAAAAAATGCTGTAAATTTATCGTCACCAAGAGCGCAATACTACAAGATTTGCATGTATTTCCATCTCATCCTTACCGATGATTGTAACCTGTGCTGCAGTTATTGCCGGGCAAAGGCATTTGAGGATGATGGAGAGCCGGCTTACGGGAAGAATACATCGGTAGATGTTGATTTGGACTTATCTCCTGACCTCGACTACGATCTTGAACAACTCTACCGGTTTCTCGGTAAAGATCCTGCTCCAACCCTTACATTTTACGGGGGAGAGCCACTATTGCGGTGCGATTTGATAAAAACCATTATGCAGAATGTCCCGGGTTGCCGGTTTATGATCCAGACAAATGGGATACTACTTGACCGGCTCGGTCCTGAGCTGGTCAACCGTTTTTCTACCATTCTTGTTTCCCTTGACGGAAGGGAAGCGCTCACCGACTTAAACCGGGGTGCAGGTGTGTACCGGCGGGTTATGAATAATATACACAAGATCCACAACAACGGCTATCGCGGAGAGACTGATCGCCCGCATGACAGTAACCGAACGCACCGATATTGTTGATGCGATCCACTACCTGTCGAATAATCCGGATTATTCTTTTTCCTCCATCCACTGGCAGATTGATGCAAATTTTTCACCGGATTTTTCCCACCGGCATTTTGCCGAATGGGTAAATGAAAGTTATAATCCCGGTATCCGCACACTCGTTCATGAATGGGTGGATTACATGCAGGAAACAGGAGAGGTTTTGCACCTGTACCCGTTTATTGATCCGATGGAAGACCTGCTGTTAAAAAAATCCAGCCTGTTGAGATGCGGGTCCGGCCACGCGAATTATACCATCTTAACCGATGGTCATATTGTTCCCTGCCCGGTTATGATCGGCATGAAAAAGTATTACCTTGGACATATTGCCAAAAGTAATCCCCTCAGAACTTCCAGTCGTTCCTGTCGGGGGAGAGTGCACTTCATGTAAAATCAGGACATTCTGTGGCGGACGATGCCTCTACTCCAACATCACACAACCCTGGAGCGCGGCACACCGCCAGCTGGTCTGCAAAACGGTCGAGAACCTGCACGATGCTCTGATCACTGCACTGCCGCGGGTTCAGGCACTTATTCATGAAGGGAAAATCACCCTTTCATCTTTTGCTCATGAAAAGTTCAATGGTTGCGAAATTATTCCCTGACATCCCCCGGATTTCTCTCCTGAAAACATCAGAGGTTGATGCAGATGTTTTTATACTGAATCACAAAATGTATATATGCAGATCAAAACTGCATGAGTAATACAATGGAAAGAAAAGGATTTGGTGGCCCGAGAAATTTCGGTCCCAGAGAAATGACAAAGACAGTCTGTTCAGACTGCGGAAAAGAGTGCGAAGTCCCCTTCAAGCCAACTGAGGGAAGGCCGGTTTACTGCAGGGACTGCCTGCCCAAGCACCGGAAACCCCGGTTCTAATTTCATAAATTTCATTCATTTTTTTCTTTTTGGGATTTTTTTGCCATATTCAATGGCGGTCCGCCAGCTATTTTACCTGTGCTGCTGCAATACTGTGATCATGGCAGCATCATGGCACGAGGCAATAACAGACGCCAGAAAAAAGAATCTCCCTCAGGTCTACCATGACTGCGACACGGACACGTATGGTGCCTGCAACACGGGTGAACCGCAGGGTAGTTTCAAGGCCGGAGTTTTTACCGAACACCGCTGTATCTGCATGCCTGCCCATCTGACCAGCGAAGAACTTGCGGCAAAAGAAAAAAAATTCCGTGAAGAAAACCCGGACTGGTAAGCAATAATAACCCACAGGATGCTATCTTGAGGTTTATAGCCCGGGCACTCCCGCGTTCAGAGGGGTGCCTCCCATGCAACCGCTAATTTTTCCGGATCTCTTCGCGGAACCGGTGAATAATTTCATAGAGCATCATCCGGAATTCTGCACCAACGTCTTCCCAGGATTTTGGTTCTTTGTTGGAAGTGCCGTTGTGAGCCAGAGATGAATCATCTGCGAGTTCAGGTTTGGGTCTGTTGAGTTTTGACCGAGCCCAGAGATCGCAGATAATTTCGTAGTAACCAGTCACGATCACGAGGATAAACACCAGCGGCACGATCACAAACGAGAGGAGCCAGAACAGGTGATAGAGATTATTACTGGTCATCCGGTCAACCCACTCAAGAATGCGCAGGACAAATGCGATGATAAAGACACTGCCGATTGCCTTGATGAGAGGGAATGGGAGGTTGAGCGGGAACGGGAACGCCGCGAAAATATCTGCGACAAAGATGATAATGCCGATGATCAGCAGAAGCCAGAAGTTCAGGTTAAGGAAGTCAACCCCCGAGTGATAGAGCGGACTTTGAACATAAAAGGTAAGGATATTTGCCAGTACGACCACGATCAGAAAACAGATGATCCCGATCATCCGTGAGACAAAAACCCACCCAAGTGAGTGCTGCTTGTTCGGCCACATAACTATTCACTTCAAGTGTGCTTCCTAGTATTTGTCCGGCAGGGTATAAAGTCCTCGTGCAGTTCTCTGAACGGGCAGAAATCGTTTTAACAGTCTCACCCGAACATCAGGTATGCGGATCAATTTCAAACGGTACGGGCTCTACCTTCTCAGGTGGCAGGCAAGCACTCCTATCCTTGCCGGCGTCGGCATTGTTCTTGCCGCCATGGGCCAGATCGTAGCGGCGATTATTGCGAACCTGATAGGAGGACTGATCTTTTTCTGGGTCGACCAGTTCATCTTTACCTCCCAGTCGCTTGCGGCGCAATGGGAAGTCAGAGACAATATCGTCTGCGTGGACTGCGGAAAAATTGCGAGAGGGTACCGTCTCGTCAAATCCGGAGATTATGATAAAACCGAAGATAAGGTGCCTGAGTTCCGGTGTGAGGGATGCTCAAAGAAAAAAACCGATGCTCTCCGCGACCGTGGCGTAAAAGTGGAATAAAATAAGGTAAAGCAGGACATCTGCTAATAATCAATCTTTTTTTTCGGTATACTGGTGGATTCACAGGGCAAATTAAGATATGACCATTTAACCGGTTTGCGTAAAGGGTACTAATTAAAACACTCCGATACGCAAAAAAATACAATAATGTATAAATATGTTCAACACACACCAAATCTAAGCATTATGGCAGAAAGATCCTAGAGATCACTACAGGATCTATGATGCCGTTGCTGATGGTTCCGGCAGGGATCTGTACACACCTCATCCCTGTCGTGAACACGTAATTTTAAAAAAACGGATGGTGATGCCGGTGGACTGGATAGCGCAATAACACAAAAAAAACTGAACCTGAATCTTGGACTTGACGAATATCTTACCGCGGTGAACAACCAGCCAAAACCGCTCGTTATCCCGCTCTGCGCCGAACTGCCGATCCCGGGGTGTTCACCAATGGATGTCTTTTGTGCAACCCGTAAAGGAACCGGGTTTCTTCTTGAATCGATGGAGGGCAGCGAGAAAATTGCACGGTACTCGTATATCGGTATTGATCCCGTATGCACAATCACGCTTGGGTGCACCGCAGATATTGAAGGCGACAAGACATTTACTGCCATCGTCCGTGAACCTGAAGGGGAAAATCCGGTTGACCGGATCCGTTCGATCCTTGCACGGTTCAACTACCTGAACCTCAAAGCTCCCCGGTTTTTCGGCGGGATGGTCGGCTACTTTTCGTATGATATCGTTCATGCATTGTTCCGACAGGTTAAACGAAAAGAACAGGATGCAATTCGTGACGGACCGGACGCCCGGTTCATGCTCACAAAAGACTGCATCGTTTTTGATCACCTCGAGCAGAAGCTGTTAATCTTTTCAAGCCCGTTCCTTACCTATGATTCAGATCCGGTAGCAGAATACCGGAGGTGTGCAGCGCATATTGCAGAGTTGGCCGGACAGGTCATCACACTTTCCCCGCAGGAAAAAAAGCCAGATGGATTTTTCCCGGTAACGGTACACCCTCATTTTGATTATACGGACAATACAGGTAAAGACACATTCGAAGAGTCAGTAAACCGGATAAAGGAACATATCGTTGCCGGAGATATATTCCAGGCCGTGCTCTCCCGCAGAATGGAATGTCCTGTCGATCATGATCCATTCCCTATCTACACAGCCCTTCGCGGGATCAATCCCAGCCCGTACATGTATTATCTTGATTTTGGCGATGAACAGGTGATCGGTGCAAGCCCGGAGATGCTCGTGCGAGTGGAAAAACGACGTGTAACCACAGTACCTATCGCGGGGACACGCCCCCGGGGAAAAACCCTCAAAGAAGACAAACGCCTCGCGCAGGATCTCCTGGAAGACAAAAAAGAGCGGGCCGAGCATACAATGCTTGTCGATCTGGCAAGAAATGATGTCGGACGGGTCTGCAAATTCGGGTCGGTCGAAGTTTCCGAATTTATGGGCATCGAGAAGTTTTCCCACGTGCAGCACATCGTATCGACTGTTCACGGGACACTCATGGACCATCTCGACTGTTACGATGCGCTCAAGTCCTGTTTCCCTGCCGGGACGGTATCAGGTGCACCAAAGATCCGTGCGATGCAGATCATCGGAGAAACAGAGCCGGATTCACGGGGGCTTTATGCAGGAGCTGTGGGGTATATCGGCTTTGATCGCAACCTCGAGTTTGCAATTGCAATCCGCACCGTGAGCGTACGTGACGGTCGTGCCAGCGTTCAGGTAGGTGCCGGCATTGTGGCAGATTCTGTTCCTGAGAATGAGTGGAACGAGACCGAAAGCAAAGCGGCGGCAATGATGCGGGCGATTGAACGGGCGGGGGTATCTCCATGAAAGTGTTGATCGTCGACTGCTATGACAGCTTTACGTTCAACCTGTACCAGCAGGTCGGTATGGCGGGTGCAGAGCCTGTTGTGATGCCATGCGATACCCCGCTTGATCAGCTGCAGAAAACCGGGTGCGACCGGATTATCCTGTCACCGGGACCTGGGACACCGGAGGATTCCGGAGTCTGCTTCGATGTCCTCGATACGATGAGCAAAACGATCCCAACACTTGGCGTCTGTCTCGGGCACCAGGCAATCTGCACCGTATTTGGCGGCAAGGTAGATCGGTCAGGGCACCTGATGCACGGCAAAACCTCGGTGATCCACCATGACGGAAAAGGGATCTATACCGGTATTCCCATGCCATTTTGCGCCACCCGGTACCATTCACTGGTCGCTTCCCGGGAATCGCTCCCGCCGGAACTTGTTGTCACTGCCGAAAGCCTTGATGATGGCTGCGTGATGGGTGTGCGCCATACGCAGTATCCCATTGAAGGAGTGCAGTTCCACCCGGAGAGTATCCTTTCACCAGAGGGTGGACAGATCATCCACAACTTTCTCACAGGACCGAACAAGGAGGGAGCGCAACGATGAAAGAAGTCATCGCAAAACTGGTAGAAGGTAAGGATCTGACCCGGGACGAAGCAGCCACAATGATGACTACAATCATGGAGGGCTACGCGACGCAGGCACAGATTGGCAGTATCCTTACCGCACTGCGAATTAAAGGTGAGACCCCGGCAGAGATCGCTTCGTTTGCCCGGGTCATGCGTGAACACGCAGTCATGGTCCGGCCACAAACACAGGGATTGCTCGTGGACACCTGTGGTACTGGAGGAGACGGTGCACAGACATTCAATATCAGTACCGCTGCCGCATTTGTCGCCGCAGGTGCGGGGGTTCCCATCGTCAAACATGGCAACCGCGGGGTGAGCAGCCGGTGCGGGTCGGCGGACGTGCTTGCTGCGCTTGGTGTCAATATTACTGCGGATCCTGCTCTTCAGGCGCATATCCTTGAAACTACCGGCATCACCTTTCTCTTTGCTCCCAACCACCACCCGGCGATGCGACACGTCATGGCAGCCCGGCAGGATATCGGGTGCCGGACAATTTTCAACCTGCTGGGACCGCTTTCAAACCCGGCAGGGGCACAGGCACAGGTACTTGGCGTATATCGCAAGGATCTCACCGAGACCGTTGCCCGTGTGCTGCAGATCCTGAATGTGTCCCGGGCGATGGTGGTTCACGGGAACGGGCTTGATGAGATCACCACAACCGGTGAAACCACCGTATCGGAGCTGATTCATGGCGAAATACGGAATTATACCCTTTCACCGGATATGTTCGGGTTTCCCCAGGCATCGGTTGTGGATCTCAAAGGAGGGACCCCGGAGGAGAACGCCCGAATACTCCGTGAAATCCTGCAGGGAAAAACCGGGCCGGCGCGGGACATTGTCCTCATGAATGCCGGTGCAGCGATCTATGTAGGGAAACGGGCTCGATACCCTTGAAGAGGGAATTAATCGGGCCTCAGATTCTCTGGATTCGGGACGTGCTCTTGACAAGCTCAACGCACTCGTGCTGGCAACCCGGGGTGCAGCATGATACTCGATGAAATTATCCGGCGCACCGAAAAGAGGGTAGCTGAAATGCCCCCGGTATTTTCAAAAACCACCCGTTTCATCCATGCAAGCCTGAACGATGCAATCAACGGTGCCAGCCAAAAAAATGCCGTCATTGCCGAGATCAAATGTGCTTCGCCGTCGCGGGGCGTCATACGAAGAAATGTGGATATGCCCATGATGGCCGGGGTGTTTGTGGACCGGGGTTGTGTCGCGCTGTCCATCCTTACCGAGCCATATTTCTTTGGCGGCGTGCAAGACGATATTGCAGCAGTGAAATCCGTAGTCAATGTGCCTGTTCTCAGGAAAGATTTCATCATTGACAAAAGACAGATTGCAGAAACACGTTCACTCGGGGCTGACGCGGTGCTTCTTATCGCGGCTGTGCTTGGAGAACAGTCTGCCGGATTTTGTTGATGAAACATATAAAGCCGGTCTTGAACCGCTTGTCGAAGTCCGCACAGATGAAGATGTCGGGTATGCTCTTGCCACCCGGGCACAGCTCATCGGTATTAACAACCGGGACTTGACAACGTTGTCAATTGACCGGTCTGCTACCCGGCGGCTTTCAGAACCGATACGGGCAGCAGGAAAAACCGTAATCTCGGAGAGCGGGATTCGATCGGCAGATGATATACGGGAGATGCGTCCCTATCTGTGACGCATTTCTGGTCGGGTCTGCAATTATGTCTGGATCGAAAACCGGGAAGAAAACTGGAGGAACTGGTATGCGCATAAAATGCTGCGGGATCACCCGCCCGGAGGATGCCCGGTTTGCAGAACAGGAAGGATCTGATGCCATTGGCGTGGTGATGTTCAGCGAGTTCTTCACCCCGCTCGGTTTCCGTGACCGTAGCACAGGACATTTTCCATTCGGTCGGGCCCCTTATAACAACCGTGGTTGTCACCCATACCACATCGGAATCGGATCTTGCCCGTATTCTTGAAATGAAACCTGACGCCATTCAGATCTCGTACCCGTTTGTATTCCGGCGTGATCCGGGAGTCCGGATTATCCGGGCGATCAGACCCGGAAATCCCTTACCGGAGGATTGTGATGCGATCGTCGTGGACGCCAGTGAAGGCGCGGGAAAACACTTTGACCGGTCGTTTGCCCGCGATGCGGTTATGCGATCGAAGGTGCCGGTCATCCTCGCCGGCGGGCTGACACCGGAGAATGTCGGTGAAGCCATCCGGGAGATCTGCCCATATGCGGTTGATGTCGCCACTGGTATCGAGCGGTCACCGGGAATAAAAGACCCGGAGAAGATCATGGCATTTATCGCTGCTGCACGGGGGGGATGATATGGATTCAAAAGGCAGGTTTGGAAAATACGGAGGGCAGTATGTACCGGAACCACTCATGAACGCTCTCTACGAACTTGAGGATGGTTACAACAAAGCAGCCAGTGATCCGGAATTTGCCAGAGAACTTTCTGCATACCAGACGGAATATGCAGGACGGCCAACCCCGCTCACGTTCTGCAAAAACATGTCTCGTGACCTCGGTTTCAAGGTATACCTGAAACGTGAGGATCTGGTGCATGGGGGATCTCACAAGCTCAATAACACGCTCGGTCAGGCGCTGCTGGCACAGCGCATGGGAAAAAAGCGCCTGATCGCAGAAACCGGTGCCGGGCAGCACGGGGTCGCAACCGCAATTGCCGGCGCTGCGCTCGGGTTTTCCGTTGAAGTCTTCATGGGGGAAGTGGATACAAAACGACAGGCGCTGAACGTCTTTCGGATGGAACTGATGGGTGCAAAGGTGATACCGGTAACCTCTGGCACCCGTACCCTGAAAGACGCCACAAATGAAGCATTGCGGAACTGGGTGGCAAATGTAGAGGATACGTACTACCTGATCGGTTCGGTTGTCGGCCCTCATCCTTACCCTACCATAGTACGGGACTTCCAGTCGGTAATCGGTAAGGAGACACGGCAACAGATTCTCAAAAAAGAGGGGCGGTTCCCGGATACCATTGTTGCCTGCGTCGGGGGAGGATCGAATGCGATTGGCATGTTTCACCCGTTCCTGAATGATGATGTCGAATTGATCGGCGTTGAAGCCGCTGGAGAGGGAATTGAAACCGGCAATCATTCCGCTACCCTTTCGTGCGGTGATCCGGGGGTGCTGCACGGCACGCTTTCCTACCTGTTGCAGGATGCCGATGGCCAGGTGCTGCCAACTCACAGTGTTGCCGCCGGCCTCGATTACCCGGGGGTGGGCCCGGAGCATGCGATGCTCAAGGACACTCAACGGGTAACGTACGAAGCAGTACAGGACCAAGACGTCCTGGAAGCATTCAGGTACCTCTCACGAACAGAAGGGATTATCCCCGCGCTCGAATCCGCCCATGCCGTCGCGTATGTCCTGAAGAACGCAGGCAGATTCGACAACAACGATATCGTGGTGATCAACCTCTCCGGGCGGGGCGACAAGGATGTTGCCGGAATAGCAAATGTAACGGGGGTTCACAATGGGACGGATTGATGAGGTGTTCCGCAAAAAAGGGAGCACAGCATTCATCGGGTTTGTCGTTGCCGGGGATCCGGATAGAGAGACTTCAGTAAAGATTGCCCGGGCACTCATCAAAGGCGGAACGGACATCCTTGAACTCGGTGTACCATTCTCGGATCCGGTTGCTGATGGCCCCACTATCCAGAAGGCAGACGAACGGGCACTTGCCGCAGGCACAACACCGGATACGATCTTTTCAATAGTCCGGGAAATCCGGGCAGATTCACCGGTCCCAATTGTACTTCTCACGTACTACAACATAATATACCGTAGGGGCATTGACCGGTTCTATCGGGAAGCCCGTGATGCCGGTGTGGACGGTATTCTCATCGCAGATATGCCCGTAGAAGAATCAGACGACGTGACAAGAACCGCCATACAGTATGGCATCGATCCCATCTTCCTTATCTCACAAACGACCACGGATGAGAGGATTGACCGGATTGTGAGCCATGCAGGAGGGTACCTGTACCTTGTCTCTGTCCTTGGCGTAACCGGCGCCCGTGAAACAGTTTCCATCGATGCACTGGATCTCCTGCACCGGGTAAGGAACCATACATCACTGCCTCTCGCACTGGGTTTTGGGATCTCGACACCAGAACAGGTAAAGACCTGTGTCCAAGCGGGTGCAGACGGAGTTATCGTCGGCAGCGCCATCGTGGATATTGTGGAAAAACACCTGCACGATCAGCAAACAATGACTGTTGAACTTACAAGGTACGTCCATGATATGAAATCTGCCGCGACACCGATCGCCGTAATTTTCTATCCTCCATATTTTTATCGCCAGACATTCAATACCCCTTCTTGGTTATATGATGTCCAGAAACAGTATTTTCCTCATTATGGGGCTTTGTCTGATTGCCGGTATTTTCATTGCTGGCTGTACCCAGCCTTCGACCACTGCACCAACCCTAACCGCCACCCCCACCGTTCAGCCGGCATCAGCGGGCATGGCAAATCCTGCATCCGTGAACTGCGGGAATATAGGCGGCACTACTGAAATTAAGAAAAATGCTGATGGCAGTGAATACGGGATGTGCACTTTTGCAAACGGTACCTCATGTGAAGAATGGGCACTCTTCCGCGGTGAAGGTTGCAAGGCCTATACAGATTTGACAGCGTCGTCAACCGGTACCGCTATCGCAAATCCCGCATCCGTAAACTGCGGGAATGTCGGGGGCACTACCGAGATTAAGAAAAATGCAGACGGTAGTGAATACGGGATGTGTACCTTTGCAAACGGTACCTCCTGCGAGGAATGGGCACTCTTCCGCGGTGAGGGTTGTAACGCCGGCCCAGTGCCAACAAAATAATTCACTTTTTTATTTCATTATTCTACAGTTTCAGCACGGTACCCGTGGGAGGCAAGAATCGTGTTGACATTATTAATCCATTCATCATCCCCGGCATGCTGTACACCGTGGACATGACGTGGGCAGATGTGAATCATGACACGGGGATACCTGTGCGCCAGGACTGCGGGAGTGCTGCATTTCGGTAGGCTGTGAGGCAAAAGGATGGGATATATGGGCAATTTTTTCCTTCCAGAGAGCGGCAAGTATCTCGTCCTGTGTCTTGAGCTCATTAATCCCGATTACTTTGCCCCGAAGTTCTCCGCTTTGCTGGTGGAAGATCAGCATCCGGTAACAGATGAACTCCCTGCACACGGAAGGACGGCTGGGGTAGACTGCGCAGACAAACCCCTTGCCATGAAGATTTTTCCGTAAAAAAATGCAGCCTTTATGGGATGTGCCGGTATTCTTTTCGTCCAGACTGGTGAATTCTTCATCAATATCTTCAGCAAATTCCGGCAGGACATGAACCTGGAAGAGCTCGTTTGTGATGCCATACCGGCAAAAGTAATCCCGTTCAGTGATCTGCCGCTCGATTTTGATGAACTCCCCAAAACTCTGGCAGCATTTCCCACAGAAGTTGCATTCGAATTTTACCATACCAGTATCTGGAATTTGTCAGATGGCTCATAAGAATATATGGTTTTTTTTCATTAAGCCGGGCCATGTATTTTTTTTCAGGCCGACCAGACCCTTTATCATTCTGTAAATAAAGCGGGAACCGGTTATTTGGCCATTCAAACAATTTTTACCACATACTACGCTGATTTTTTCCCCGTTTTTCCTTTAAAAAAAGACTAATCTATTAATGTTTTCGGGAGTGAATACCTGTTTAAGGGGAGTATATGTGCAAAGATGAAATTGCACCCCCGTGCGCTGCTGACGCATTACAGGGAACACGCCTTGTTAAGACAGCCAGAAAACGAGTGGGCATTGCCGCACTTGACGACACGTTAATTGATGTGATGAGACTTGGACTCCATGAGGTTGAAAGTCCGTGGAGAAAAAGCACTGAAAAAATATGAATCGAACCGAAATGAATAACGATAAATCCCTAAGAAAAGCCCGTATCCTTTTTATCTGCACCGCAAACGCCGCACGCTCCCAGATGGCGGAGGGATACCTTCGGGCACGCTATGGTGACCGGTATGAAGTGTTTTCTGCCGGTACACGGCAGTCCCGGGTCAGTCCCCGTGCAATTGAGGCAATGGCAGAACGGGGCATTGATATTTCGGGACATGTGTCAAAAACCCTCGACACATTTTCCGGGATACCATTCGATCTTGCGGTAACGCTCTGCGATAATGCCCATGCCGTCTGCCCGGTTGTGCCGTCTGCCAAAAAAACCATCCATCACGGATTTGCCGATCCGCACCTTACTCCGGGAAACGATGCGGAAATTCTTGACGGGTACCGCAGGGTGCGGGACGAGATTATCCGCTGGATCGACACCACGTTTGGCCCGGGCTCGCCATATTGACTCGTTTCGTCCAGGATAAGGGCCCGGACCATTTTTTACGACTATGTTAGTGATATCCGCATGAGAATCTGTATTTTTACCAGGAAAATGATTGTTCGGGTTCAGTACAAAGATTCATGATTTCCCGTTCCCATCATTGAACTACGAGAACAGGGGGAGCGAACAACGGCCCAAAAAACCAGAAAAAAACCGGACATCTATAGCGGAATCGCTGGACTATCATGAGAAAAATCACGGAAAAATAGAAGTTCATGCAAAAGTCCCGCTGCGTAACCGGCGCGATCTCTCGCTTGCCTATACCCCCGGCGTTGGTGCGGTGTGTAAAGAGATTGCCCGTGACAAAATGCTTGCATGGAAATATACGCTCAAGGCAAACACGATTGCCATTGTAACCGACGGTTCCCGGGTGCTCTCTTTAGGAAATATCGGGGGATATGCAGCAATACCGGTCATGGAAGGAAAAGCGCTCCTGTTTAAAAAACTCGCAGATATTGACGCGTTCCCGATCTGCTTTGAACGTTACCACACGGAACTTGCCGATGACGTAAAAAACATCGCACCGGTCTTTGGAGCGATCGCGCTGGAGGATATTGCCGCGCCGAAATGTTTTGAACTGGAGGAGGCGCTGCAGGGTATCGGCATTCCGGTCATGCATGATGACCAGCACGGTACGGCAGTAGTGGTTCTTGCCGCACTGCTCAACGCCTGCAAGGTCACAAATAAGCGGTTTGAAGACTTAAACATCGTAATCTGCGGTGCCGGCGCGGCGGGATTTGCCATCACCCGCATGCTCCGTTGTATCGGCTATGATCCGGACCTGTGCAGCAGGGTAAACGACATCATCGTCTGCGACACAAAAGGCATCATCCACCGGAACCGAGAGAACCTGTACGCGAACAAATACAAGTTCATCATCGGAGATGAGACGAACAAAACCGGGCGGGTTGGAAGCCTTGCCGATGCACTGGAGGGCGCGGATGTCTGTATCGGCGTATCGGTACCGGGGATCATTACAACGGGCATGATCCGGTCGATGAATACCGATCCGATCATCTTTGCACTCGCATATCCCCTGCCGGAAATCCACCCCCACGATGCCCTGCTTGCCGGTGCAGCGGTTGTCGGCACCGGGCGCAGCGAATATCCCAACCAGATCAACTATGCGCTCGCGTTCCCGGGCATATTCCGTGGAGCGCTCAACGCGCATGCCACACGGATCTCCAATGAGATGAAAGTTGCTGCTGCCCATGCACTTGCCGGTTACGTCAGGCATCCAAAAAAAGACCGTCTCCTTCCCCCGGTGCTCAACCGGGATGTGGTCAGGACGGTCGCAGCTGCGGTGCAGGAAGCGGCAATAAAAAGCGGGTGTGCCCGGATAGAATAAAACTGGCAGGGAGCCTGTCACTTTTTTTCTTCTGCAAGTGCGTGGCATACCCGACACATCAGGGCATGGTGGCGCTGCAGATCGGCAAGATGTGTCCGGCTGCGATCGGCAGGCGGCAGGGAAGTCCATGTAATACCGCAATCGATATCCCAGAGGATCAGGCCCTCGGCAGGCGCCGGCTGGATCGCTTTATCCGTCGTCTGCGCAAGAAGCCCGGCAATCCAGTCCTCATCCTGTTCGCCGTCCCCCACCTGCTGCAATGCCCGGGCCATACACCGGACCTGGTGCCAGAGAAAACTTTGTGCCGTCACTTCAAGACACACAAACCCGGAATCTTCAAAGACATTCGTTGCAAGTACCGTTCTCCATGGGTTTTTATCGCCGACCCGTGCAAAGTTTGAAAAGTTATGATTTCCGATGAAGTGACGGGCGGCGCTTTTCATTCGTGCAGGATCAGTCACATGGGAAAAATAATACCGGTACGTGCGTGACCGTGCATCGAAACGGGGGTGGAATTCAGCCGGCACTTCGGCATACCCGGTACACCAGAGATCCTGCGGGAGCTGGAGATTGAGAGTTTTTATCGCACGATCGGGAAATTCGGTTGAAAATGCGACGACCTGCCCGCGGGCATGCACGCCCCGGTCCGTCCTTCCGGCAGACAAAAAACCCGCTTTCCGCCAGTCGTCAAAGAGATCCAGCCGCTGGCAGGCGGCCACAAATTCTCCTTCCACGGTGCGGCTTGATTCCTGCATCTGCGACCCGTAATACCTGCTGCCAAGGTAGGAAACCCGGAATGCGAGCCTCATCTGAGATGCACACGCCGCGTGAACCGTTTGATCCTTTTCCACGTATTGTTGAGCGACTGCCGGGTGTACGTGCGCAGGGGCGTCTGCCTTCCGCCGGCGGATACGTGTCCCTCGCGGATTGCCTGCAAAATCGATGCTGCATCCGGTTTCGCGTCCACAAATGTTCTTCCAAAGCCGACAAATCGTGCGTTATGGGCATCGCTTCCTCCGACACAGGGTTTGCCAAGCCGCCGGGCGATTTTTGCCGCTTTACGGTTCGCGGAACCAAGGATATACCGGCTGTTGAATGATTCTATGGCATCGACAATCCCCATCGCTGCCTTGATCTTACGGGCAACGCCGTGCCGCCACATATGGTAGGGGTGCGGGAGAATACACACGCCGCCCATCTTCCGGGCGATCCTGACCGTATCCCGGACATCCAGACCTGCCGGGATCATTTCCGTAACGCCCAGCACCAGCAGGTGCCCCTGTTTGGTGGATACTTCGATTCCCGGTATCACGATAACAGAAGTTGAGCAGGCAAGCGCTTTTTTTGCCCCGTCAACGCAGTCATGATCGGTAATTGCTATCGCATCGAGACCGACTGCTTCAGCCCGGGCCAGTATCTCTTCAATCCCGCTCTCACCATCTTTTGAAAAACTGGTGTGCACGTGCAAATCGCAGGTCAGCATCTGATCATAGTGTTTTTATCTCTCTGGTATTAAGGAAACTTATGCGCATCCTGCTGCCTACAGGTTCTGCTACCGCAGATATGGTAAAAAAAGCGGCTGCGGGATTTGATGCGGATGTGGTCGTGACTGGGAAGGTTGCTTCATTTCTTACCCCGCATGCACTTCATGACCTGATCAAAAAAGGTGCATACGACGCGGTCATCGTATCGGGAATGTGCACGGCCTCTTTTGAACGCGTGGAAAAAGAAACCGGAGTTCCAATCTATCGCGGCCCCCGCCATGCGGCGGATCTTGCGCTTGTCCTTCCCCTGCTCGGTACGGTTCCTCTTTCACGAACGGTTCCCGCGGATGAGTTTCTTGCAGCAAAAAAGGCAGATGAGGCGATACGCCGCATCGGATCTCTTGAATCAGATGCAACATTCGATTTCCTGATCCGGGGCACAAAGATTGGTGGAACTTCGCGGATGAAGGTGCTCGCTGAGGTTATGGATGCACACCGGAAAGACGATATCCGTGCGGTTGCCGAACGGTTTTTTGCCGATGGCGCAGATATCGTAGACCTCGGCTTTGGGTTCGATGCAACTCCTGCGGACGTGACCCGGGTCTTTTCCCTGCTCGAAGACATCGACCGCCCGCTCGCCGTGGACTCACAGGACCCGGCACTGATCCGAGCAGCACTCTTCCGGGCTGACCTTGTCCTCAGCCTGCAGGAAACGAATCTCCCCCTCGTTGGAAAAGACATTGCCCAATCAGGTGTCGCGTCGGTTGTCGTACCGGGTGACAGCACGCTCGCGAAAAACTGCGCGATGGCAACACGTGCCGGTATTGCCTGCATAATTGCAGACCCGCTCCTCCAGCCGGTCGGGTCCGGTCTGGTCAGTTCGTTGAAAAATTTTAAAAAAATCCGGTACCCGCTCTTTTTTGGCGCAGGAAACGTTGTCGAGCTCCTTGATGCGGACTCAGTCGGGACAAATGCACTGCTCGCCGGTATGGCACAGGAAGTGGGCGCATCAATCATTTTCACCAGCGAACATTCGGACAAGACTCACGGGTCAATCCGTGAGATGCGAAGGGCAACTGATATGATGGTGCTCACCCGGGACCGGCCCTATCCAAAGGATCTCGGTATAGACCTTCTCGTGCTCAAAGAGAAACGGAGACGGCGTGAGCCACCGCTTGAATACGAGACCCTGACAACGGCAAAAAAAATGCCTGATGAGATCACGTACGATCCCAAAGGCAATTTCCGGATAGGAATTGAAGGAGACCAGATCGTTGCCGTAATCCACGGAAAAGCCGTGGTGGGCAAACGCTGGCAGGACATGCTTTTCACCATTCTTTCCCACGGTGACGTTTCACTCCTTGACCATGCGGGTTATCTTGGCCGGGAACTCTACAAAGCAGAGCTCGCGATACGATACGGGCGAAGTTTTGAGCAGGACGGCGAGTTTTAAAAAAGTGCCCCATTATTTTATGCCAGAAAAGAACTCACCGGTACTCCATGACTACACAGGCACGTGCATCCCATATCCTTGTTAAAACTGAAGATGATGCACAGAGAATTATGAAACGTCTTGCTGATGGTGAGGATTTTGCGGCAGTTGCAAAGCGGTTCTCGTCTTGTCCTTCCCGGAAAAATGGCGGGGATCTCGGCTGGTTCGGCAAGGGACAGATGGTGCCGGAGTTTGAGAATATCGCCTTTTCTGAAGAAGTCGGTAAAGTCGTCGGCCCGGTAAAAACCCAGTTCGGGTTCCACGTCATCAAAGTTACCGGCAGAAAATAATTTTTTTGTGTGCGGTACCCGACCATGGATTACAAATTTCTTCTGGGTATCGGTGTTGCAGTAGCACTTATCTTTTTTGTCGCAGCATTTGCCACCAATCTTTCAAAACAGGGCCAGCCTGCAGACAGGGAAACACTTTACCAGGTTTCTACCATTGATGCGCTGATGCAGGGAGTCTTCGATGGCACAGAAACCATAGGAGATCTCAAAAAGCACGGGGATTTTGGAATCGGTACATTTAACGCTCTCGATGGGGAGATGATAGCCCTTGACGGACATTATTACCAGGCGAAAGCCGATGGGCGGATATATCCTGCCCCGGACAATGCCACCACCCCCTTTGCAACCGTCACTTATTTTGACACGGATATCGAAGAAAAAACCGATCATGCAATGAACATCTCCGTTTTTTCGACAACAATGCCTGCCCGTCTGCCCTCAGAGAATATGATCTATGCAGTAAAGATCCATGAGACATTTCCTCTCGTGAAAGTGCGGGCAATTCCGGCACAACGTAAACCCTACCCCACGCTGGAAGATGCGGCTGATAACCAGTCCGTGTATACTTACTCGGATGTAACCGGCACGATCGTCGGGTTCTACACGCCGGATCTCTTTAAGGGGCTCAACGTCCCCGGCTATCACCTCCACTTCATTGCCGACGATCACATGACCGGAGGACATGTCCTTGAAGTTACCATACCCGCGAACAGTACCGTTGCATATGACCTGACACCGGAATTTGCTATGGCACTCCCGACGAGCGGAGCATTTTTGGGTGCGAATCTCTCACAGGACCAGAGTGCCGCCCTTGCAAAAGTCGAGGGTCAATAATCCCCTATTTTTGAAAATATAAGAGGATTTTTGCATACAAACGCCCAATTAACCGGTACAGCACCCGGTGCTCCTCACAGGAACTCGCCATGAAAATACGCGGCATCAAACAGGATATTATTACTCTTCTCCTCCAGCTGGGACGTGAAAGTCACCCCAATGAGTTCGTCGCCCTGCTTACCGAATGGGATGGAATAATCGGTGAGATGAACCTTCTCCCCGGAACCATAACAGGGAGCAATTCGGCCTCGCTCTTTTTTGACATGATGCCGCTCGATACACACCGTGCAGGCAGTGCTCACAGTCACCCCAATGGTGTGCTTCGCCCATCGGATGCAGATGTCAGTTTTTTCCCAAAAGCCGGGCGATACCACTTCATCATCGGGTACCCGTACCGCGAACATGACTGGCAATGTTTTACCGCTGATGGAGATCCCTGTGAGATGGAGGTAATCCCATGAGCTGCCGTCGTGT
This sequence comes from uncultured Methanoregulaceae archaeon, assembly GCA_963768785.1. Taxonomy (GTDB): domain Archaea; phylum Halobacteriota; class Methanomicrobia; order Methanomicrobiales; family Methanospirillaceae; genus Methanoregula. The sequence continues at coordinate 80,333 of CAVYJD010000010.1, read as the reverse complement.
TGTTGCCACCGGAACGTTTGATGTCCTGCACCCGGGACATTGCTTTTACCTTGCCGAATCAAAAAAACTTGGCGATGAACTCTGGGTCATCGTTGCGCGGGACGCAAACGTAAAACACAAACCGCACCCGATCATTCCCGAAGAGCAGCGCCTGTACATGGTGGCTGCATTAAAGCCGGTCGATCATGCGATTCTTGGAGATAAATCAGATATGTTCCGTCCAATAGAGGAGATCAACCCTGCAGTAATCACGATAGGGTTCAACCAGTATTTCGATGAGGCAAAACTGCGCGGGCAATTACAGGAACGGGGGCTGAACGCAGATGTCGTCCGCATCGGAAAATACGGGGACGGCGATCTCGCCAGTTCCCGGCTTATCGTCCAGCGAATTGTGGAAAAACGCGGCGGCAGTCAATCCGGCCCCGGATAGTACGGGCAGTCTTTCATCCGGCATTCTTTGTTCATGCTGGAAAAGGTGCAGGTAATTCGAGGATCTGTGGGTATCTTAACCCCGAACTGCTCGTGAACGAACCGGACTGCCGCTTCTATTGCAAGGAACGTATTGCGTTTGCAGCACCGGGGCCCACCGTGCCGGGCAATTGTTTCAAGACTTTTTGCGGTGATCAGGTTTGCCTGCTGCCATTCAAGGTGGGACAAGGGTGTTGCGCCCGTGATAAGCGAGATGAAAATCCCGGTTCCCACTGCCGCACCGCAGTCGCCCAAAAACCCGCACGCTCCACCTATCACATGCCCTGCACGTTCCCGTGCAGTCCGGATCAGGTTTCCTTTTTTCTGGAGTTCCCCGGTGGTATTGCAATATGCTGCAAGCAGTACCGCAGGTACAAGGAAATGGTGCTCCGGGCCATGCATGTTCACCTGGGGGTTCTGCATGAGAGTGATCGCCATGGCGACAGGATTTTTTTCGAGCGTTTTTATGCAGAACTGCTCAATCGCATCGTCAGCGCCGAGCTGGTGACAGGCATCACAGACAAAATGGCCGTCTTCACACACAGCATTGGTCATATGAATGTCATGGCAGTACATGCATTCGCGGTTCTCCGGATGGTCAAGATAGACAAGTGGTTTGCCGCAGCAGATACAGCCGGTCCGGTGTACCATAATTCTATGATAATCGCTGCACATGTCCATAGGCTTTTTTATTCAGCAGGTACGGGCACCAGCCAAAAACCTGTGGTGCATAGCCATCATGCCGTACTTCTGCAGATTTTGCAGCCGACGAAGGGCAGGAGCATCGGGAACTATGTGGCTGGTTCGGGCACCACTGCGATAACCGGTCAATGATGGATCCGTCGGGGAGAGGCACTCCTCCGTCCGAGATGCACAATTCCCCTGCGGAGGAGCGTAGAGTATTTCGCAGTAAATGCCCCGAATATGGAAGTCACGATAACCATCGCTGCGATTGTCGTCCCGACCACCGGTGAACCATACAGCACCGCAAGTGCAATGGAGAACTCGCCCCTGCCAATCGTATTTCCCCAGATCTCAAGCCCCGAAAGAGCCGAGCCGTGAATAAATATTCCGGTAAGGAGTCCTGAGATCAGTTTGCTGACAATCGCAAGGACGCAGATGATGGCGATAACAAATATATTAACGCCGCCGGAGAGATCGATCGTCACCCCGAAGAACACAAAGAACACAACGAGAAACACGTCCTTGAACGGGCGGGCATGCTGCTCAAACGCATCCGGGTCAGTCGTTGCAAAGGCAGCGCCAAGCGCAATCACCATCATGGTCTCAGGCACGCCGAGATACATGGAAAACGATGCCGTAGTAAGCACTGCAGCAAACGTGAACAGGATGGGCAGTTCGTCGTCCCGGTCGAGAATGGAAATTAAAAATTCCTTGCCATAATGGGCAAGGGCGTACAGGATTCCCAGTACAAAGAGGATCTTGACTGCAAAAATAATCAGGTTCTGGTCACCTGCGGAAATGAGGGCAAGGAAGATGATCAGCACAAGGTCTTCAAAGACCATCAGCCAGATGATCGTATCTGCTTCCTTCATCATCAGTTTCCGGTTCTCAATAAGGGAGGTCAGTGCCATCGCCGTGCTGGAGATGTAGAACGCCGAAGCAACGATAAGCGACTCTACGAGAGTGAATCCCAGCAGGTATGACGCGGCAAATCCGATGAACATGTTGACATTGAGATCGATGATCCCACTTGTCAGCACCGCGGAACGGTTCGCCGCAATTCGCTCGAGCTTCAGGCCAAGACCCATAAAAAACAGCAAAAAGATCAGCCCCATCTCGGAAAAGAAATGGCTGATCTCATCTGATGCGACAATCCCGAGCCCGGCTTTGCCCAGAACCACTCCGGCGATAATGTAGAACGGGATTGCCGGCACTGAGAGGTATTTGGTGACCAGAGCGAGCACGAGGCAGATGAAAAGTGCGAGTACGATCCCTTCCATTAATCCACCATAATTTCGCGCTCGAGTAACCCAAGCTGGTCTGTTTCACCGATAACCAGTGCGGCATCGCCGGTTTCAAAAACAAACGAGGGCGGGGGATTGATAATATTCTTGTCATGCCGGCACACTGCAATCACGGTGGCGCCGGTCTTTGCCCGGATCTGGAGATCTTCGATTGTCCTGCCGGCCACAGATTTCGGGACAATATAGGTATGAATAGTAATCCGTAGATCTGCAAGAGCGGAGAAAGCGATCTCGACACTTTCCTGATCTGCTTCAATAATCGCCCCAGTGAGGATGTTGCCCAGCCTCCGGGCTTCAACCGGAGTCATCTCCGCCGCGCTGGGCGTATGGCATCCCTGCTGGAGCGTATACATCTGGATGGAGCCGGTTTTTGTAAAAAAAATCGCAACAGTGTCGCCCTTATCAGTCACAAATTCGTATTTTGTCCCGACACCGGGCAGATTCAGGGATCGAAGTGCCATAGCAGACATTAGAGAAATGATCCTAAAATATATTACCCCTCCGCTGGCACCCTGCCATGAGAAATATTCCAGATCTCATTCTCACAAACCATCCTATTTTGGCGTTCATTAATCCCGATAAATCAGGAGTCGGTAAGTTTTTTAAAATAAAATCCCAAGCACATAAATCCGATCACTTCCCAGTACGGAAAAGGAAGATTATGTCTGAGGAAACCGAAGGAAGTAATGAATCCCATCTCACCAAGGGCAGACTGGAAGCGCTTTCGGATGGCATCTTTGCGTTCGCGATGACGCTCCTTGTCATCGGCCTGAGCGTGCCGGATAAGGCAACACTGGTACCATCAAATGCGTATGCTATCCAGGTTCTCATCAACCTCTATTCCGGTTTCGTCCACTATGCTCTCGCGTTTCTTATCCTCGGGGCGTTCTGGCTCAGCCAGCACATGCAGTTCCATTCGGTACGGACGCCCGATAAGATATTCACCTGGATTAACCTCGTGACGCTTATGTTTGTCGCACTCCCTCCCCTTTTCAGCGTCCTTTTCCGGCGCTTTTTCCGGTGTCCCGGTCGGTGCAATGGTATTTGAGCTGAATCTCTTTGTTATCGGTATAGGCCTGTCCCTCCAGTGGTGGTATGCCACGGACGGCAACCGGTTGACAGAATCAACGCTGAAACCGGCATACATCCGGAAAATCCGTTTCCGGAACCTCGTTGTCCCCGCGGTCTCCCTCGTGGGCATCCTGTTTGCACTGGCGGGAAATACCTGGAGTTCAGCGATTTATATGACGCTCCCCGTTGTCTTTTATTGTGTGGAGCACACCTTCGGGTAACGATCGAAACGAGGAAGTCCTTGGATCCGGACCAGCAGAAAATGCCTGCTGATCCCCGGGGAACGGCAGGTACTGGTAATTCCGACAAAGCCGGGACCTGACATACAAAAACAAAAGAATTATCCTCCCGTGAATCCTTTTTTCATACCATAATGAACGTTATAACACTTCTTACAGCATTCGTGCCATGGATCGCATTCACCCTTGTTGCTGAATCTCCCGTGGGAAGTCCCCTGATGTGTCTGACCCTTGCCTTTATTATCGGTATTGTGCTCACCGTCCTGACCAGTTACCAACAACTGCTCAAGGGATACATCCTCTCCGTTGTCACGATCGTGTTCTTTGTCGTGTTCTTCATCCTGATCATCGGATTAAAGCAGTACCATCTCGCGAACTACATTTCGGTGCTCTCGATGCTGATGCTTACGATCGTCTGCTGGGCGACGATGCTGTTCCATTTCCCCTTCACCCTCCAGTATTCAAGGGAAGGTGTGGAACCCGAACGTGCCAAAAGCGAGCCATTCATGCGGGTAAATTATATCATCACCGCGGTATGGGGAATTGCATTCACGCTCAGTTTTGCGATAGACGCCTTCCTGCTGCTCCGACCTGAACCGGGCCTTATGTTCTGGGACAACCTGAAATGGGTCTTCATGGTAATCGCTATCGTCTTTACCGTGTGGTATCCGGCATACGTCCATAAGCAAAGGGCGCTCCAGGTGATTTCTGAGATAAAATTAAAAGAATAAAACGGGGTATAGTCCCCTGCTAACAATTTTGTTTATTTAAAGGATTTTAACACCGTTCACTCAGGGAACGCTCTTGGGAACTTCGCCATACGGCCCCACCCCCGCCGCATAGGCATCACCCTCACTGCAATAATCCTTTTAGAAGGTAAAGGAGGCGCGATAAAAGAAATTCCCTGTATTGATGATTATTCGTTACAACAAATCAGGTTTGATTGTTCAGATAGCCCAGTGCCCAAAATATCAAATGATACTTGCGAAGGCCTGCGCCTGTATTTACGAGCCAACCGGAAGAATACGACAAAAACAAAAAGTGTGCGGACGCTATGGAGAGGGTGAGAGAACCCCGCTCATGCATCTGGCACAAACAACATTCAAGGGTTTTTGGTATGAGAGGCCGGGAGGACCGCGCTTCGTGCCGGACTGGTACCGGGCACGAGAACTTTTTTACAGGGGTTTTTTGTCCTCCCCACAACAACTGTTAAAAAAACCAAGAGTTAAATCCCTGACCGGGTGGTGTGAAAGTGATCGCCCGGGGGTTGTTGCGATAGTAAACAATGACCATCAAAACAGATTCTTTTTTGTCCATCCATGATGATAAATAATGATAGATTCGCGATCGTTTTTCGCGCATATCCAATGACCTCATTCATGATAAGGAGTTGGTGATCATCGCTGAAATCCCAAAAGATGAATTCCTTAAAAAATGCACGTCCGCATGTGCAGGGTGCAGTTCCTCGCTGACCCTGCGCTATGTGTTAAAAGTTGCCGGGCCGGACACCGTCCTTGTTGTGCCCGCCTGCTGCACGAGTGTCATCCAGGGCATCTACCCGAACACTGCGATGAATGTACCGGTTTACAACGTTGCGTTTGCGGCCGCGGCTGCCTGTGCATCGGGCATGAGCAACGCGTTCCGTGAAGCCGGGAAGAAGACCAACGTGATCGTGTATGCCGGTGACGGCGGGACGCTCGACATCGGTATCCAGTCACTGTCCGGTGCGTTTGAACGCGGCACCGATTTCCTGTACATCTGTTACGACAACGAGGCGTATGGCAACACCGGCATGCAGCGCTCCAGCGGCACTCCCCTTGGCGCCCGCACGACGACAACACCCACCGGAAAGCCCGACGCGAAAAAAGATATCGACGCTATTGTTGCCGCGCACGACCCCCCGTATATGGCAACCGCCTGCAGTGCCTACCCGCAGGACATCTATAAGAAAGTAGCAAAGGCGCTCACATTCAGGGGACCGACGTTTATCCATATCCTCGCACCCTGCCCGCCCGGTTGGAGATACCCCACGGAAAAGACCATCGAGATGGGCAAACTTGCCGTCAAATCCGGATCATGGGTGCTCTATGAGCGTGAGCATGGGAAACTGACGATCAACGGACCGTCGAAAGCAGCGATAAAGAAACCAATCCCGCTCGAAGACTACCTTTCCCCACAGGGACGTTTCAAGGGCATCGATGTAAAAACCCTCGATATCCTCAAGCAGAAACTTTCAAAGAACCTGCAGCGGCTTGCCGCGGAGGAGGCTGCCTCATGAAGAAGATCGCAACAGGAAACAAAGCGGTGGCCGAAGCAGTCAGGCAGGCAAAGCCCGAGGTCGTTGCTGCATATCCGATTACCCCTCAGACCGAGATCGTTGAGACCATCGCGGATTTTGTAACAAGCGGGCAGTTGAAAAGCCGGTACATTCCGGTTGAGAGCGAGCATTCTGCGATGGCAGCCTGTATCGGCGCGTCCATCACCGGAGTGCGGACATTCACGGCAACCAGTTCCCACGGTCTGTTATACATGCACGAGATGACCAACTGGGCAGCTGGCGCCCGGCTCCCCATTGTTATGGCAAACGTTAACCGGGCACTTGGTCCGGGCTGGAACATCTGGGCGGAACACACGGACGCCCTGCAGGAGCGGGACACCGGCTGGCTTCAGGTCTATGTATCGACCGTGCAGGAAGCCTATGATACCACCCTTATGGCATTTCGGATCGCCGAGCACAACGATGTGCTGCTGCCGGTGATGGTAAACCTTGACGGGTTTTCCTTAAGCCACATCATGCAGCCGCTTGATACCGTTGAGCCGGGCACATTTATTCCACCCTGCCACCTGCCCCATGCTATTGATCCCAAAAATCCAACCGGCTATGGGGGACTTACCGGGCCGAACGATCATTTCCGTTTCCGCTGGGACATCGAGCGCTCGATGCGGGACGCGGTTCATGTCATTGAAGCAACCGAGAAGGATTTTGCCAAAAAGTTCGGGCGCATCTATGGGCCAACCGAGAACTACCGGTGCGATGATGCGGATGTTATCATCATCGCGATGGGCACATTCGGCAAAGAGGCAGAAGTCGCCATCGACATTCTCCGTAAGGAAGGAATTAAAGCGGGCTCCATGCGCCTCCGCTGGTTCAGGCCGTTCCCGAAACTTGACCTTGCCGGAAAAGAGGTCGTCGTCATCGACCGGGATTACTCGTTCGGGTATGGCGGCATCGTCGCTCATGAGATCATGGCAAAGGAACATATCGAAGTATTCAGTGTGATTGCCGGTATCGGCGGTCAGGAAGTCACGTACGATGATATTGCAGACTTTGTCCGGAAACGTCGCATCGGTGAAGAGTTCTGGTTTGGGGTGACCGGCAATGTTTGAGATCCGCATCCACTCCCGGGGCGGGCAGGGAGGTGTGACTGCTGCCCGTCTCCTTGCCATGGCTGCACTTCATGACGGGAAATATGCGACCGCATGCCCGTTCTATGGCGCGGAACGACGGGGTGCACCGGTCGTTTCGTTTGTCCGGATCGATGACCATCCGATTAAGGTGTACAGCCAGATCCGGGACCCGGATCTGGTCATCGTGCTTGACGCAAGTGTCATGGACGTCGTCGATGTCTTAAACGGCCTCAAAAAAGGCGGAAGGGTGCTCATCAACAGCGCCCACAAACCGGAATTTGCCGGGTTTACCACGTTTAACGTCGACCTGACGGGGATTGCCTTAAAGGAAAAACTCATGGTGGCTGGAAGCCCGATCCTGAATACGCCTGTCCTTGGAGCGCTGGCAAAGATGGGGATAATAACATCCGAATCCGCGAAAAAGGCAATCCGCGAAATGTTTTCTGATGAGCGCAACGTCAAAGCGGCAGATGCCGCATACCGGGAGATGAGCGTATGAGCAGCCAGCCACGCGAGCGCCTCGCGATCAGCAGACCAAAAGAGGGGGCAACTGGCATGACCGGGTCCTGGCGGGTATTCAAGCCGGTGGTCGATAAAGAAAAATGCAATGAGTGCGGTCTTTGCTCGATGTACTGCCCGGACGGTGTGATCGATGAGAACCTTGTAGTCGACCTCAATTTTTGCAAAGGGTGCGGCATCTGCGCAAACGAATGCCCGAAAAAAGCAATTGAGATGGTGCGGGAAGAAAAATAAGGGTTGTGCTTTTTTTAAACCGGCCAAATTCAATTTTTCCTTAGGGTATATCGAAAATTCCATTATCCCGGTAGTTTTACCGATTATCAATTCTGACGGGTAATCCCTGTCACCGGGAACTTTTTTTTCCCCAATCTTTTCCGGTCTTTGTTGAATGAGTAAGGGTATGATCGGCAATTCATCATTCGTGTCAATAAACTACCCCGATCAGGCTAATTGAAGCAGGAATTATGAATGAATAACCTGAACATACCCACAAGTGAAGACCGGTAAAACACACACCGCAATGTTTTTAAACCCAAATCTGAATATCAGGCTGTAAGGTGGGAACATGAACCGATTATATTTCGGCGACACGCATGATCTTTTCAAGTTCGATCTCATCAGGCATATCATGAAATCCATGCCGGAACTTGCCAGTTTTACCTTCGTGCCAATGCTGACTGAAACTGAAAAGAAAAAGAGTGGAAAGAAAAGTATTGCAAAAGATCTGAAAAAGGCGTGGAAAACAGGAAAAGCAGGAAGCCAGAACCAGGAACTGGTCAGTAGTATGGAGCGGCTCCAGGAGATCGACAATGATCTTGAATATTTTAACGGGATCCGGGCATATTTCCAGAAAGAAAAGATCCTTGTGGATATAATTGATCGCCCGCGTTTTACCCATGAAAAGCGGGGGCCGTATTTCCAGCATCTCTTTGATGAGTTCCCGTCACGATCGCTGATCTTTCTTGACCCTGACACCGGACTTGAAGAATCCTCCCCCACACAAAAACACCTGCTGCTGGATGAATTAAAAAAGATCTATAAGCGGATGGATACTGGATCGGTCATCATGATCTACCAGCATTTTCCACGGGAGAACCGGGCCGGATATATTAAACGGCGCTGCGAGCAGCTGAATAAACTCATCGGAGAGAGTCAGGTTATAATCACTGACACAGAGATTGCTTTTTTCCTGATCACAAAAAATGAAAAAATCAGGATGCGCCTCGAACAGAGCGTTGAGAACTACGCAAACTGTTACCCGACACTTGAATCAGCCGTGTGTGCGTAACCGCATATTCACTTTTTTCCCACGTTCCACGGACACTTCTTTTAAACAAAGAGTGCATTCGTAGAAATCTGTCACGAAAAACACCCTATGGCTGCGTGTCCGAAGCGTCACCAGGAATGGCGGAGGAGTGCATTTCATTGCACGTATGAGAGAACACTGTATAGTACTGGCGCTTTTTTTCTTACACGTGCGGGGAGTTGCGGGATAAATGCCGGTTATTCCTTACCGGGGAGTTGATCTTTTGCCATATACTCAAGATCGAACCGGTAGAAATGGGTAAACCCGCAGTTCTGGCACCGGACGGTAAAATGCCGGCAGCCAATTGTCAGATCATGTGGGCCGGTCACATGGCAATGCCTGCATTCCGCCGGTTCGACAAGCCTCCAGAGATCATAGCACCCGATCTTGGTAAATGTCCCGGGCTTGGTCACCTCTTCAATACGCGGGACAAAAACCCGGGTAGCGCCGCAATTTTCACATTCAACCTCGGCCTTGTAGGGCACCGCTTTGATGATCTGGTCAGCCAACTGTTTGCAGTGATAACAATCGGTGCGGTATCTGGTAAAGATGAACCGGTCGCTCATGAAAGATACTGGGAACGTTGATGCTCATTAATCTGTGGTAGACTACGCACGAAATGCTGTAACCAATCTGCCATAGTGGCACCAGAATCCCATCTTTTCTGATTCGTGCTTCGTAAAAGCGAACAATAAGGTAAATAAATTTAATTATGCGGGATTCACCATGAATACTATATGAAATTACTTCTCGGATTTGTCGTGCTGCTGGTTGCACTTGTTGCCATCAGCGGTTGCACGCAGCAGGCACAACCTACAGCGACGGTGACCACTACAGAACCCACCGTAGTACAAACAACCGTGCAGGAGACCGCCGTTGCGACCATGGAAACTACCAGTGTTCCGGCCAGTGAAACAACTGTTGTGTCCCCGCCCATCACTACCATAGCAACGACCGTTGTCACACCGAACCAGACCACCGCAGCTCCGGTCATTACGCCAACCATCGTCACTGCCACCGGTGTTACAACCATTCATATCACGAGCGCCGGGTTTAACCCGCAGGTCGATGTCGTTCTTCCCGGAACGCAGATCGGCTGGATCAATGATGATACAGTTTCCCATTCTATCAAAACAATCGCAAATTCCGGGATCATGTTCAATTCAGGAGCAATCGACCCCAAGGCTCAATTCACCTACTCGTTTGGAAGCCAGACAGGCACCTATAATTACACCTTCGCAGACAATGCAACCATAACGGGAACCATCATCGTTAAGGCTGGCCGTACATTATCCGGTTAACCGTGGCCTGAATATTTCTTCTTTTTTGATATCTTGCTGACAAATACCAAGATTATAGTGGTTCATGGACCGGGTCGTTTCGCATTTTCTCAAAGGATATCAGACCTTGTCGCCAAACAAGAAAATAGACATATTTGTCGTTTGATATCTATGACTGATTCATTGATCTCAGTAGCAAAGACAGCCCCTCGTGAGGGAGTCGGGTCTGATCACTTCCCTCTCCAGTTACAAATATATCCTGAGAAAAGTGACACAAAAGAGAAAAATATTAAAAAAATTAATGGGGTTAGTAGTCGCCCATGCCGGGGGGCATACCGCCCATTCCGCCCATGCCACCCATACCGCCGGGGGGCATGCCGCCTTCGGGTGCGGCGCTCTTTGAGGATGCAATGACATCATCAATGCGGAGGATCATGATAGCTGCTTCAGCGGCAGATGAGATCGCTTGTGTCTTCACACGGAGCGGCTCAAACACGCCGGCTGCCTTCATGTCAGCTGCCTTACCTTCGTACACATCGAGACCATAGGTCTTCTTGCCCTTCTCGTGTGCTGCACGGATCTCGACAAGCATGTCGATGGGGTCAAGTCCTGCATTCTCTGCAAGGGTGCGCGGGATGATCTCAAGTGCACTTGCAAATGCTTCGATGGCGAGCTGTGCCCTGCCACCGACGCTTGCTGCGTACTCGCGGAGACGCAGGGAAAGCTCAGTCTCGGGTGCACCGCCACCGGCAACGACCTTCTTGTCCTCGACAACAACACCGACAACGCGGAGTGCATCGTTGATTGCACGGTCGAGCTCGTCAATGACATGCTCTGTGCCGCCACGGATGATGATCGAAACTGACTTGGGGTTCTTGCACTGCTCGACAAAGGTCATGTCTTCGCCGGAAACCTTGCGCTCTTCGACAAGTCCTGCCTTACCGAGTTCATCCTTGTTGATTGCGTCAATGGATGAAACGAGGCTCGCACCAGTTGCACGGGCAAGTTTCTCCATGTCGCTCTTCTTGACACGGCGGGTTGCAAAGATGCCTGCCTTGGACAGGTAGTGCTGTGCGATGTCGTCGATGCCCTTCTGGCAGAAGAGAACATTTGCACCGCTCTTGACAATCTTGTCAACGATACCGCGGACCATGCGTTCCTCTTCGTCAAGGAATGCCTGGAGCTGGTCGGGGTGGGTGATGTTGATCTCGGCGTCAACTTCGGTCTTCTTGAACTCGACTGCTGCATTTAAGAGAAGGATCTTTGCGTTGACGACCTTCTTTGGCATTGCCGGGTGAACGCGTTCCTTGTCGATGAGTACACCTTCAACAATCTCGGAATCATCGATGGACCCGCCGGTCTTCTTCTCGACCTTGATGTTGTCGATGTCAACCGTGCCGTCTGCGTCAGCGACCATGGTTACTGCCTTGACGACGAGGTCACAGAGCTTGTCCTTGGATGCCTCGGCACTCTTGCCGGTCATCGCGGTCTCTGCGATCTTCTTGAGCATGACCTTGTCCGTTGCCTTCACATCGATGGCGATATCTTTTAAGAACTCCTGTGCCTTCTCTGCTGCCTGGCGGTAGCCGGCGGCGATAATGGTCGGATGGACATCCTGTTCGAGGAGCCCTTCTGCCTTCTTTAAGAGTTCTCCGCCGATGATGACTGCGGTGGTGGTCCCGTCGCCGACCTGATCATCCTGGGTCTTTGCGACTTCGACCATCATCTTCGCGGCCGGGTGCTCGATGTCCATCTCTTTTAAGATGGTCACACCATCGTTGGTGATAACGACATCACCAATGGTGTCAACGAGCATCTTGTCCATTCCCTTGGGGCCGAGTGTGGTCCTGACTGCAGCTGCGACTGCCATTGCAGCGGTTATGTTCATACCCTGGGCGTCACGGCCGCGAGTACGGGTGCTGCCTTCTTTGAGAATAAGGATCTGTTGTCCTCCAAGTTGTTGTGACATAAATTTCACCACTTTTAGCACTAAAATTGGTTTGTGGTTCTATATATAGATTATTGAAAAAGGTTCACTCGCCGATCATATCGAGGAGCTCAAAACCGGTCTCGATCCGGTGGAGACGGTCCTCGCCAATCACCAGTGTTTTGCCAATCTTTTTCTCTTTATGGTAATCTGTGATAATGCACATCGCATGCTTTTTTGCAATCTGGGAAAGATTGCCGATCAGTGCAGCACGCTTCACCACTTTCTGCGCCGGGCCATACCCGGTCAGGATTGTTTGTTTGTCAAATGTGAGAAGTGCCTGGAACGGGGCCCCCCGGAGCGTGTGCAGCCGCACGCCAATCTGTTCCAAAAATTCTATGGGCACATTCAGAGCCTTTCGGTCTTTTGGCCCATCGTGCCGGGCCTCATCAGGACGCTCGTGCTTTATCAGGTCAATCGATTCGACAACGCCGGTATCAAAATATTCCTCAATTTTTATCGCCACATCGAGCGTTGTGCCCATTCCGCCCTCGTACTTGCTGATCGTGCGGCGCGAAACCCCCAGCACCTGACCGAGATCACCAAGCGACATGCTACGCTGTTCGCGGAGTTCCCGGAGGGTGTCGCCATTGATATTCACATAAAGCCCGCCGGGAGATGCATAGACAAGAGGCGGAACCTTCTCCACAAAGAAGTCGTAGAGGGTTGCGGGGCTGATTGCGTAGATGCCATACCGGATATAGACCGCCCCCCGCTCAAGCTCCGCATCACGGGCGCGTTCACCAACGATCAGCGGCACCCCGCCCAAATGGCGCGCGATCACGTCGAGATCGAATGCCGCCTCCTCGCTCACGGAATCGATATGGGCGACGACTTTGATAACAAGAAGTGTCCCGTTGTTCCGTGCAATGAGGTCGAAACTTCGCGGGCGTATGCTAAAGCGCTCGGAAACCTCAAAGCCTGCGGTGATCATCACACTGATGACCATCTGGAGTTGCCGGTCCTGGGACATGTAGATACAAATGGATAGAGCGTGCCCATATATTAATATAGACATGCTGATCGGCATCGATGACACGGATTCACCGCAGGGGATGTGCACGACCTACCTCGGGGCAGTGCTCGCCCGCCGGTTGATCCGGGAACATATGCAGGTTCGCGAGGCCCGGCTCGTCCGGCTCAACCCGAACGTGACATGGAAGACCCGGGGCAACGCGGCGATCATGCTGGACGTCGAGGGAGATCCCGGCCGTGCATTTACGGTCGCGTGCGAAACCGTGGAGGAACTAGCTGATTTCTCGTGCGAAAATACGAACCCGGGGGTTGTGGTGGCGGATGCCCGCCCGGACCCGGCATTTTACCGGAAAGCGGTCACGGATTTCTGCACTACAGAAGAAGCGGTCGACATCCTTGATGCTGCCGGCGCCCGGTACCATGGCTGGAAGAACCGTCGCGGGCTGATCGGGGCAACTGCTGCGGTTGCCAGCGAGCTTGCGGACAGGACATCGGAGATTCTCGTGTACCGGCAAACGGAGCGGTTTGGCACGCCCCGCGAGGTAAATCGTGAGAGCCTGTTTGCTGCTGAAGAGGCCACGTTCCCGCACACGTGGGACACCGTGGACATGGTAAACGATGTTGTTGTCTGCGTACCGCACACGCCGGACCCGGTGCTGTTTGGCATCCGGGGCGAGAGCCCGTCATGGGTGATGATGGCCCGGTCAATGATCGAATCGGAGCCACCCGGCATCTCCCAGATCTGGGTGACCAACCAGGGAACAGATGCCCACCTGCTTGCCGGGAAAATCGGGAAACTGCGGGAAGGGCTCTCGTACCATGTGAAAGGGACTGTTGTCGGGTTGCCGGTAACCGGGACAGGGGGCCATGTTTCTTTTGCGATCCGGGATGGCGAAGAAACAGTGCAGTGCATGGCGTACGAGCCCACAAAAAATTTCCGGTCTATCGTGCGCGAACTTGTGCCGGGCGACGAAGTGATCGCGGTTGGCAGTTACAAGAAAGGCAGCATCAACTTAGAGAAGATGAAGGTAGTGTCCCTTGAACAACCCGCAACATCCCGCCCGCCGATGTGTGCTGCATGCAACAAGCGGATGACCAGTGACGGGAAAGGCAAAGGCTGGAAGTGCAAAAAGTGTGGGAAACGTGCAACGGAGCCGGAGGTTCAGGAAATCTCCCGCACCCTCAAAACCGGATGGTATGAGGTGCCGCCAACCGCACGAAGACACCTGGCAAAGCCATTGTGCCGGGGCGAGCCGGCATTTTGACACCTCCTGCAAGGCATCCCATATCACCAAGCACACTCACTCTGAAGACATCAGCATCCCCATGATCAATTCTCCGACGTGAGACCCGTACGGTTGACAGCCATCGGGAAATCTCCAGTGGAAACGGTGTTGACGCCCGACAAAAATTCTCTTTAAAATCGGTATTTCCTGAAAATAACGGTTTTAATCAGGAAAAAACCGGCCAATATAGCGGGCTTTTAGCGCCCCCTTTTTTTGAGGCAGACTATAGGTCGAAAAATGAGAGATCAGCCATCCGGTGCCCAATGTGACCGAATTATTTTTCTCCGACGGTGAACTTCAGATACTGACTGATTCAACGAGCTCGATCTCCTCCGTGGTCAATCCATACAGATCATACACCAAAGCATCGATTCGTACATCCGTCGCATCGATCTTTTTTTGGAGGTTTGTTTGTTCCGAACCCGGGTCAGTTATCAGAACCTGTTTTTTCAGGTCCAGCATCCGCTTTACGAGTCCAATCATCCGTTCGTACCGTGCAGCATCAACGGTGTCGTCAAAATCCGGAATGTAGACCAGCAGATTCCTAAGATCTTCCCAAGTATACAGTTCCTGTTCTGTTCTGGAAGATCGCCGGATTTCGTGGAAAACAAATGCCATAAGCCGGCTGTTCAGCATCCCGCACAAATACAGGTTTGACGACAGAAAGAATGCTGTCGCAGGATCCGGAATAGCCCGGCCTTCATCAAACGAAAATGCCAGCGTTTCAAAATGGTTACAAAAGACTATTTTCCGATACTTCTCCAGCCAGAGATCCGAATCGCAGGGTGTTTCCCACCAGAGTGCTTCCGGTTCTGTTTGCGATTTGGCACGTTCCAAGTACTGCTTCAGGTACCGGGCAAGCACAGGCTGACGGCGTTTGAACCAGCGCCACGGTTGGGACACTGCAGACGGATGACTACACGTCCATCCCTGATGAATAAAAATAAGAAACCGGTTTGTTGCAGGAGCACTATATCTCCCGATTGTTTCCCCATCTATCAGCGGACGAATGAACGGCTTGCACCGGGGATCTTCTCCAATCAGCCGGCCCCGTGTTGCCGCATCGATGACAAACAGGGAATCGCGGGAGGCAGAAATCCCTTCATGCACCGGATCCATCACGATCTCTTCAAGAGGGGTCCCCTGATGTTTGATTTTTTGCAGGAGTGCATCCTTACGGGTGTCGCGGAACGTCCAGCCACCTTCGTCAAGAATTGCCAGATCAACGGGGAACCCATTTGACCGTATGGCATCTGCAAGATTCCCGGGCCGGACCGGATCCACCAGCGCCGCGAACACTGGATGGGATGCGGGGCGGTGTGAAAGCCGGATAATGCAAAGTCCCGACATCTGCCTGTCGTCCGGGCGGCTGGAAATATCTATGACCTCTTCGGGTTGTTCCACTTTGAGAAGAACCCGCAGGGGAGAACCGGCCTGAGACCTCAGGAACCGGTCGCTCATGACACAACCAAGTGCCCCACCATAGCGCAGGAGCCTGATGCCATATTCGACAAAATACGCAGACCGGTCCGTCTGCGGGTGGTATGTGGTATAATGACGCTGAAAATACTGCTGGATCCATTCTTTGTGTTCGAGTGACCCGTCCGGAGGATTCCCGATCACGGCATCGAATCCCCCGGCTGCAACAATTTCCGGGAAATTATCCTTCCAGAGAAAGAGGTTGAGGAAATGTCGCTCTTTTGAGGAACAAAACATCCATGACTCATCGTTTACGATATCCGGCCCGATGAGGGCATTGCCGCACCGGATCGTATGGCAAAGGCTGCCAAGTAGTTCACCCATGATCGAAAAAAAAGGATCGGGTAATGCTCCTGCTTGTTCATCCTCGCACAGCCGGAACATTAGCAGCATCTTTGTGACCGCAACCGCATGCCGGTCGATATCAACACCATGAATGGAATCCAGGAGGATCTGTTTTCGCTCATCAAACGTGAAGCGGTTCCTGCGATGCCGTTCGATCAGGTACCGGTACGCGACAAGGAGGGATCTGCCACTACCGCAGGCCGGATCGATAACCCGCAGAGGAAGGATCTCACGATGTGACCGGTTGGTTATTGCTGCATCCAGGGTGGCCTGAACCATATATTCAATCACCGGGAGAGTTGGATCCGAGGTACCACTGGACAAAACGGTGTTATGGGTGTCGACAATGGTAGCCTGATGAGCGGCCGATCGCCGGACGGTTTTTGTGAGATGCCGCGAGAGCACATGAGCCACGTCATCAGTAGATAACGTAGAGAAATGGTAAACCCGATTGGACTGCGTAAGATTAGAGAGGATCGCTTCAATGACCGGAGCATCGATTTTGAGATCCGCAAGAGGTGTTTCAGTACCGGACTGCGGCAGTGCTGAACGCAACCACGGATCGCAATCCCCGGGAAAAAGTTCAAGGAATTTTTTGTACTGATCTCCCGCAGAATAAATCCCCTGCAAAAAACCCGGCGCAATTAACTTTCGGTCTTCCGCAATCCGCAGGATTAGCAACCGTCCAATAATCCGGTTGACAGATGTCGCGATAGCGTCACTGCGCAGGGCAAGATTGTTCCGGGCAATACTCCGGGCAAGCTGTTCGCGCCAGTGGGTAAGATCGTGGAGGAGTGCGATCGCTGCGGTATCCGCATCAGAGAATTGCTCCTGAACAGGTTCCGGATCTTCACCATGTCGCATTGGCAAAGGTGTACGTTTGTCAGGAGGATAAGCGTGCTGGAAAAAGGAAACGATTTTTATTAAAACCCAATCCCCACTTCGCCGCCACACTCGCCCGTCGGCTCTTTTTCTTTCACCACAAGCATCAGCACAATCCCGATAATCTCAAGCACCATGCAGAACAGGAACGTCGCATCGAACGCACCCGCAAGTTCTGCTGAAGGGATTAAATGGGCGGAATACTCGGCAAGTTTTGGCCCGGCTGCGGTCATGGCAACGAGCATGACGGTTGCCACCCCAAGCGATGACCCGAGATTTGTCATCACCTTGACAAGCCCGCTTGTCGAGCCCCGGTCTTTCACCGGGCATTCGCCCATCACGGCACTATTCAGGGGGGAGAATGCAATACCGGTGCCTGCCCCGAGCAGGAGGAGGTAGATACAGACATGCCCTATGCTTGTGTCGGCAGAAATTGTCGAGAGAAAGAACAGCGCAACCGCACACAGCAAAAAACCGGTGATGATGGGTTTCTTTGTCCCGATCACATCCGAGATTTTCCCGGAGATGGGGGCGGTGACAATCATACCAACCGGGAGCGCCAGCAGGATCGTGCCCGCGTTGTCAATCGGGATCTTTTTGACAATCTCAAGATAGAAAGGCATGATAACCATGACGCCGCTCATCGCCATCTGGATGAGCAGGACGCACACGTTCTGGAGAGAATATGCCCGGTTGGAAAACAGGGAGAGATTGACAAGCGGTTCCCCGGTACGCCGTTCCTGCACGTAGAACAGGACCCAGAAGATCACGGATATCACCAGCGCCGCAATTCCCATCATTGGTTGTGTACCCTGGAGTGTCGTCAGGCCGAAGATCAGGGTGCCAAGAGCTGAAAAAGACCATGACAATTCCGCCATGATCCATTTTTGCCGATGGAGAGACCGGATCGAGGCGCGGGATGATATGCATCCCAAGGAAGATCGCAATGATACCGACCGGGAGGTTCACAAAGAAAATGGACTGCCAGGAAAACACACTGGTCAAAAACCCGCCGACAACCGGCCCGAGTGCGGCCCCAAGCATCGTGAACATGGCGACAATGCCCAACGCCTGTCCCCGCAGGGACGCAGAAAGGTACGAGGTGACCATGACGGCCCCTAACGCGGAGATGACGGCACCACCCACCGCCTGGATCATTCGGGATAAAATGAGGATATCAAGGGTTGGCGAGAGCCCGCAGAGCAGGGAGCCTGTAGTAAACAGTGCAAAGCCGCCGAGGAACACGTTCCGGTACCCTTTCATATCTCCCAGACGCGACGCCGCGAGCAGGAGGCTGACAAGGATAATCAGGTACGCGTTGAGCACCCATGACACGGCCACGGTGGACACATCAAAGGACTTTGCAATCGCGGGGAGGGCGATATTCACTATCGTCGCATCGAGGCCGGCCATGAATGACCCAAGAGCGACAACGATGACGATCATCAGGTCTTTTGGCGACATTTTCTGGCTTGAACGTGCGTCAGGCATGAGCATCAGAACCGTTGAACAAGAGAAGGTTGTTTTTCTGATATGAACTCTTGCAATTAATTCATGCATCGCATTGACAGGATTATTTCAGAGCAAAAAATTCCCGGCAAACGGTTTTATCGGACACGGTGTAACCACCACAACAAAGATCTCTGGTGTTATCTTATGCAAAAACCTGCAGAACCAAAAAAAGACTATGCCTCCGTGCCGTTCCGGACCATCGCCCACCTGTTCGATCCTGACGACCCTTCTCCTGAAAACAGCCGGCTGCTGACGGACACCGCGGAAAACCGGATCTTCCGGGGAGTGCTGGATGTCCCGAAAGGTAACCCGTCGCCAATCAATACCCACTTTGAAATCCTGCTCCCGGCTTCCGATTTCACACCCGGGCGGGCAGACGCGATTATCGCTGCCATCCGCGCCCACTTCAGCACCCGGGCAGATGAGATCCTGAGAGACATGAGACTCACCGTCCGCGTCGGCCTGCGGGAATTCCGGCTGACGCTTGCCGTGTGTGTCCCTTCATTCATCGGCATTGCGATCTGTTCCCAGTTCAAGGGAAATCCCCTTGTTGAAGTGATAGAAAATGTCCTGATCATCTTCTGCTGGGTAACAATCTGGCAACCGTTCCAGTCACTGGTGTTTGATCGCTGGACACAGGCAGAACAGGCAAAAGTATACCGGAAGATTGCCGGCATGGATATATCGGTAAAATCATCCTGAAACACAGTTATCAGCCTAAAACACCAATACCTATCAACAAACCAAGAAGGAAGTCTATGGCAAAACAATGCGATGAGCCGGTCACCCAGATGCATATCAGGCCGGGCATGACCGTCAACGAACTGGTCAACGCGATGGGAAAAGCCGGTGCCTACAACGGCGGGTCCCTGTATCATGCAGCAGATATTTACGAGCAGATGCTGCGGGACGAAAAAACAACAAAATTCTTCGGTCTTGCCGGCGCGATGGTGCCGGCAGGTATGGGCGGGATTGTTTCTGACCTGATCAGGGAAGGCCATATCGACATCCTCGTTTCAACCGGCGCAAACCTTACCCACGACATTATCGAAGCGATCGGGTGCCGGCATTTCCACGGTACCGCGTTCTGCAGCGACATCGAACTCCGGCACGATGAGATCAACCGGATCTATGATGTGTATCTCCCCAACGAAGCCTTCGAGCACTTCGAAGTGTTCATGCAGGACGTGTACGGGAAACTCGAACCCGAAAGCAAAATATCCATCTCCGGGCTCCTCCGCCATATCGGCTCAAACCTGAAGTCCGGCATTCTCCATACCGCGGCAAAAAACGAGATCCCGGTCTACTGCCCTGCCGTGCAGGACTCCATGGTCGGGCTCCAGTACCTGGCTCTTTTCCCAGACCAACAAAGTGACGGTGGACGCGTTTGCGGACATGCCGGCACTGATGGATACCTGCTTCTCGACCAAAAAGGCGGGTGCAATGCTTGTCGGAGGGGGCGTGCCCAAGAATTTCATCCTCCAGAGCATGCTCATGACGCCGAACGGGTTTGATTACGCAGTCCAGCTGACAGGCGATCGCCCGGACCTCGGCGGGCTTTCGGGTGCAACGCTTGACGAAGCCCGGTCATGGGGCAAGATCACGGAAGAAGCGCAGGCAGTAACGGTCTACGGTGACGCGACCATTACCCTGCCGGTTCTGGTCGCTGCGGTGATGGAGCGGTTGCATCATGGCTGAACTGATCCTCGCACTGGACGTAACCGACCGGAAAAAGGCACACGGGATCGCTCATGCGTGCGCTCCCCATATTGATGCCATAAAGATCGGCTACCCGCTCGTCCTTTCCTGCGGGTTGTCCATCGCACAGGAACTCGCAGAAGAGAAACTTCCTATCATCGCCGATTTCAAAGTCGCCGATATCCCCAACACCAACCAGCTCATCTGCGAGCGGGTGTTTGAAGCGGGATGCTCCGCGGTCATCTGCCACGGTTTTGTCGGTATGGATTCCATAAAAGCCTGTGTTGCAGTCGCACACCGGCACAAGGGTGCCTGCTATGTCGTCGCCGAGATGAGCCATCCCGGGGGAAAAGAGTTCTTTTCCGGGGGGGTTGCAGAACAGATTGCGTCCAACGCGATGATTGCCGGTGCCGATGGGATCATTGCCCCGGCAACCCGTCCGGACCGGATAAAAGTGCTGCGGGGTTTTGTCGGGCGCCACAAGATCCTCTCCCCGGGCATCGGGACGCAGGGCGGGGATGCGGACGCGATTGCCTCACTGGTTGATGGGGTGATTGTCGGGCGCTCCATCTATGATGCCGCAGATCCTGCTGCGTCGGCACGCGCATATGCCCACGTCAGGAAGGTTAACCCCACTTATTAAACCCGCTTCATTTTACCGGTAAATGCCACTATGCGCGGCAGGATCTCCGCGAATTGCCAGACCCTTCAGCCTGCATCGTCTAAATATTTATTAAGGATTGCCGCGATGTAGTTGTATGGATTGGAGCGCAGAGCAAGCGGAAATAGCAAAAAAATACAAGAAACTCGAAGATATCCCCAAAAAAGAACGCCAATACAAGTGCCACACCTGTCACCTTATCGTTGATGAAGACCCCTGTCCCAACTGTGGTGAGACACATCTGGAGATCATGTGCCCGCTCGACAACTGTCACTGCACCCATGAAATGATCTCAGGTATAGAGTACTGCCCGCTCTGTGGCAAACCTGTCTGCCCCGAATGCGGTTCACACGACGTTGTCCAGATAAGCAGGGTTACCGGTTACCTGCAGGATGTTTCCGGGTGGAATGCCGGCAAACAGCAGGAATTAAAAGACCGGAGACGGTACTCGGTCGCATAATAACATTTCATTAAGTTTTTTTAATTTATATACACGCAATCCCGGTCGAGAAAAAATAAGAAAAAACCAATTTTGACCGGATGACTGCTCCGTTGGATTAGTATCAAAATCTTACTATCGGATGTGCGCAAATATCAAAACTGTCAGGACGATCGCATATGCGCTACTATCTCGATTCCACAACTCTTTTCGTCCGGGGGGCGTTCCGTGCCGCCAGTACAGGTATTGATGGGGGGGTCCTGAGTGTTTCAACTCTCCTGAACCATACCGTGCAAAAAGACGCGAGCGGGATAGTGCCGGTAAAAGAGCTGGAACAGGTTGCCGCAGGGACCGGGATCAGTCGGGATTTTTTCGGGATGCTGACAGCCGTCCCGATCACAAGCCTCTGCGTGCTCCAGTACGATTTTATTACCGTGTTTGTGACGGCCGGAACCGAGCCGGTAAAGGATACCGGGAGGGTAAACATCATCGTTTACAGCAGCGAGGGCATGGCAGATTCGGCCCTGCTCGAAATGATCATGGTCGCCACGGAAGCAAAAACCCGGGCGCTGCTTGCATCGGGAAACGATATCCCCGGCCCGACTGCAAATGCCATCGTCACCGCATGCGAAGGGGAAGTCCGGCAGCCCTCACCGGAACGGATTGCTGCGATGCGCGAGCGGGTATATACCGCAGTATTCAAGGGAGTGCCTGAAGCGCTTACCCGTTCAAAGAACCCGCAGGGAATTACCCGGCCGGCATTTTTTATTTTCAGTCGCTTCAACGGGGAGCACTGGGTGGAGTGGACACCGGAGAATTGCCCGTATTATCCCTGCCATTTTGCCGGGCAGCGGTGCGACTTCTGCTACTGCCCGTTCTACCCGTGCGGGAACGAGAGTCTCGGGGACTGGACGACAAGTTCAAACCACGGGCAGATCTGGAACTGTGCCCGGTGCACGCTTATACACGAGCCAAAAGTTGCAGATTACCTGAAAAACTATCCGGATGCATCGCTTGAAGAGCTCATGCACCTGAAAGAAAAAAATACGTAATTATTCCTTAATCCCGAGTGCCTTTAAGAGCTCGGGGAGGGGAATGCCGTGGGCTTCTGCAGCCTGACGGATGGTTTCGCCACGGGCGATTGCACAGCCGACACAACCCATGCCGAACTTGAAGAGCGCTTCAGTCGATTCTGGTTTTGCCTGCAGGAGATCATAGATCGTGGAATCAGCAGTTAATTCAGCCATATCATAATAAATTCCCCTGCCGGCTCATAAACCTCACCATATCTGCTGTGCCAAAGAGTTTACTTTCACTGCGCACACTTCGCAATATATACCACTTGAAAGAACCGATATGTGTCTGGAGATGTATGAACATGGATTTTTCCGAAACAACTGAAAGAATCTCCCGAAAGTTTTCACAAAAAGGACAGACGGTCGATCGCCAGAAGATCGAAGGCAAACTGCGCCGGCTCATAGAAGAGTTCGGTGTCCAGCCAGCGGAAGCAGAGCGCAGCGTGACAAACGAACTCTACAAAGAGTTCAACATCCCGATTACAAGTCCCGGCAGTGCCGGCACCAGTTCGGGCGGCGCGACGGAACAAAAAAAGATCGCAGAAGCGATGCCGGGCGAGTGGGTGACCATTGAAGGAAAGGTGGTGTCAGTCGCATCGCCCGCCTCACCAGCGATCGCCCAGAGCGGTATTATCGCTGATGAGTCCGGGGGGATCCGGTTTGTGGCATGGGCAAAATCAAACGCCCCGCTGATGACTGAGGGTGGATGGTACCGGATTGAATCTGCGGTGGTTGATGAATACAAGGGAATCCCCAGCCTCAAGATTCATTCCGGTACGACGGTAAAGGAACTCGGGACAACCGATCCGCTCATTCCAACACCTGTGCCGATTACCTCCCTTCGCACCGGTGTAGGAAGTGTCCGGGCAAAGGTGGTCCAGGAATGGGAGTCTACGCACGAACGGATGCTCCAGTCCGGTCTTTTAGGAGATGAGACAGGAACGATCAAATTCGTGATCTGGAAAGAGCCCGGTAAGGAGCGGCTCGCCGTTGGATCGGTCTACTCCATATTCTATTGCCAGGTTGACGAATTCAACGGCAGGCTCTCGCTCAACCTGACCACCGCCACGATCATGCAGGAGGATGGCGATATTGCCACAGTGAGCGGGGGCGAAACGACGGTACGCGGGGCGATCGTTCACATCGCACCCGGATCCGGGATTATCAAGCGCTGCCCGGTGGAGGGATGCAACCGTGCTCTCTCCCGCCAGAATTATTGCCCGGTGCACGAGATCCAGCCCAATTTTGTCTATGATCTGCGGATCAAGGGCTGGCTTGACGACGGGGAGAAGACGCACAATATGCTGCTCCAGCGCGAAGTTGTCGAGTCGCTGACCAAAATCACGCTCGACGCGGCAAAAGAGATCGCGGAGAATAACCCGCTCGGGATGGATGAGGTGTTCCTGCGGATGCGGGATGCCATTCTTGGCCGGTACGTGATCTGCACCGGCCGCGAGATAGAGAACCGGCTGCTGGTCAACTCCTGCGAACCGGCGAAATTTGAGAGCAGTGAACATGCGGCACTCTTAAATCGGGCCGGAGGTGCATGATGAGCATGAATGCACGGGATTTGGGAAAGAAAGAGGGTGCGTTTGAGCGCGAGCCGGCCCGGAGAGTTTTTGCAGCCGAGCTGCGCGAATGCCGGTACTCGTTTAAAGATGGTGAGGATGAGAAAAGCCCCACATTTGTCCTGCTGCCAACCGGTGAACGGTCAAACCGGATTTTTTTGATCGGCACGCTCACCGAAAAGCAGCGGCAGGGCGACCAGAACGTATTCTACCGTGGGCGGGTCGTTGATCCAACCGGCACGTTCTTTGTCATGGCTGGAAGTTACCAGCCCGAAGCAATGCAGCAACTGGCAAAGATCGAGACCCCCGCATTTGTCGCAGTTGTCGGAAAGCCCTCTATCTACCAGAAAGACCCCACAAGTGCACCGCTGGTATCCGTCCGGATCGAATCTATCAATGTCGTTGACAAGGAAACCCGGGACCTCTGGGTGCTCGATGCCGCTGCCCGGACACTTGACCGGGTCGAAGCGTTTGCCAAAGGTGAGAGCAAGGATGTGGTGATGGCAAAAGAGCAGTATCCCACCATTGATCCGGCCGTCTTTAAGAAGATGGCATACGACGTGCTTGCGCAGATCAAGATGTAACACTTTTTTTAACCTGGCACAAACCTTATCGGTTCCAGTACCTATCATTGATCGATCCCTATGGAACAGAAACAGTTGGGTGAACTCATCAAGGATATCGATACAAAAGCGCTCAAGGAAGAAGCAAAGAAAATGGGCCTGAAGCTCGGGCGCTGTCCGACAAAGATGAGCATTGCAAAGATGCTGCCGGAAGCGTCCTTAAAGAAACTGGCAAAAAAGTAGACCGGATACGATCCGGAATGTGCGAGCGGGTAATACCGGGCATTGCTCTACTCTATTGCATCCATCCGTGTAAGCCAGCCAGCGACTTATGTTAAGAGGCCGGAACTTCAGGAGTAAAAGGTTGGTAACCGGATACCTGATCCAACCGTTCTCAAATCGGGCTGATGGTAAAGAAGGAAATTTCCCGGTCGTTTCAGTATACCGGAATCAGCCCCGGGTTTGTCCCGGTGAGGCATCGTCCACCCTGCGGTGTCACGACAAAGGTATTTTCGATACCGACCAGCCCGACATCCCTGATTCCCTTCTTGGGTTCAAGGGCAAACACCATCCCTTCCTCAAGCGGTTCATCAAACCCTTTTGCGATCACCGGCGTTTCATCGATCCACAGCCCGATCCCATGGCCCAGAAACTTCACCGTGTGCTGCCCAAACCCCATGAAATTTTCCAAAAAGTCCGGGGTCTGCTTTCCGATAATGGTCGTGTAAATTTCCGACGGAATGGCACCCGGTTTCAGGAGGCCAGCCATCTCATTTTGTATCTCAACACAGTGCTGGTGCACCAGAATGGCTTTTTCGGGAATCGGTTTCCCGAACATGTACGACATCGTTTTATCGGTCTGGTATCCCTCGTACCCGCACCCGATATCGACTAACAACCAGATCTCCTTTTTTGAGCTTGCGCTCCCGGCACCCCATCATGGGAACGGCCGGGTGCATACCGGAAATTCCACCGGGAGTATTTACACAGGTAGGAGAGATCGAGCTCGTCCCAAACCCGATCTGCCCGAGTAACATCTCGTTGAACATCCCAAACCGGATAATGCCCTGGTGCCCCTCTTTCACCATCAGAGCATAGAGCGTGCTTGCAAGTTCCACTTCATCAATGTCTTCCGACAGAAGCCCCGGCACGCAATCTTCCAGCACATGCCGGTGGATTTTCCCGGCCTTTTCCATCAGTGACAGTTCATACGGGCTTTTCACTGACCGGATATATGCCACCTGTGCATCAAGCGCCTTTACCCCGGTGAACGGGAAATATTTTTGCAGTCGCTGGATTTGGGCAAACGGTACCAGATCTGTCTCCATGTACACGGTCTTTGGAAATGCACCCATACTCGTTGCGGCGTCGCGGTAGCTGTTCATCCTGCGGATATCGGGAAAAAGCGATTCCTGCACTGCCCGATCATAGCTTTTCCGCACCCAGAGCACCGCTTCACCGTTCCGGGGAATAATCAGCATGCCGTCCTGTATGGTTCCCGTGAAATAATAGAGATGAATTTTTGCAAAAATTACCGCAATCTCCCACTCCGGGCTGTCTCGATCCATCCGGGACCTGAAACGACGCATCCGGTTCTCCAGTTCACGCGCAGGGACCTTCATGTTCCTTTAAAATTGGCAGATAATGCTATTTATCGATAATGAATTGGCGTTGTTTAACCACACGGGCAGGAAAACAACCAGATTTTAACGGTCAATAAAAAATAGTGAGACAAATGAAGGGTTTACTGCGATGTTTTTGCTGCCTGCCACCGGTCGAGCACTTCACTGCCTTCAACAAAGACCAGCCGGTGCTTCTTTGCATACGCCTGTGCATCAACTTTTGAAAGTGCATAGCCGGACTCATCGTCAAGCATCTCGCAAATGGTAATCGACGGGGTGATGCCAGCCATATCTGCAAGTGCGACGGAAAGTTCCGTCTGTCCTTTGCGCTGGTCAAGCAGCTGCTCGGCTGCCCGGAGGAGGGCACAGTGTCCGGGGGTCCTGAAACTGGCATTGAAATTTGCGCCGCCGCCATTGAGGGACTTTCTGACCTGCTCGGCAATTGCCGTAATCGTGAGTGCCCGGTCCCGGTCGGTGATACCCGTGAACGTGTTGCGATGGTTCACCCAGAGAGAGAACGAGGAATGGTTCTTGCGGTCATAGGGGATGTCACCGGCCTGCTCGGCAACGTGGGTGCCCTGCAGGACATCACTGGCAAACGGGAGACCGAGACGCTGTGCCGCGAGCGGGTGGACTGCCGTACAGATGAGTCCACCGCCATCCTTCCGCATCTGCAGGATATGGCGGGGAGTCACTGCATCCGACCGTATTGCAAAATCCGTTTCGCCTTCCCTGTCATCGAAATCGTACAGCAGGATAAACCTGCCGTCCCGTAATGCTGTTATTGCTTCGTCAATCATGTGCAACCTCCACGTTCACCAGATCGTTTTCCTTTATTTTCAGCGTGTCACGCAAGCCCACACCCGCGATCACTTCAACGATATCTTCCGGGTAATGGGTCCTTCCGGGCACGACAATCCCGCAGGGAATATCGTTTATCCGGCAGGGCAGGCAGCGGACGTCCCCAAAGGTGCGCCCCTCTGCAGAAAACCCGTGTATCGTGATCCATTCCTGCGTCTCCATCTTCTTGCGCGTCGGGATACTTTGCCCGGACAGGCGCAGGTTAAGTGTCCCGGGGAAGGGCTCAAACCCGAGCAGGCGGAGAAACTGTTTTTTGTACGGCTCAAGGCTCATGTAATAACGCCCTTCACCAAGACCGTTGATCACGGTTCCGCTCAGCACGTAATGGGCACCATCGTGCGCGAACAACCGACAGTAATCCGCGTACTCGCGCCGGAGGGCATCCTCCCCGGCAGTCGTAATGGTAATATGCTGGCCATCCGGTCTCATCGTACGGGTGATCAATGCCTGGCTTTCCAGCGCCCGGATCCGCCGTGAGGCAGTCTGCGGGCTTGTGGTAAGCGCTTCACCGATAACCTGCGAAGACACCATAACAGAACCCCGGCACCCCCCCATGAGAGCGATTGCCTTGAGACATTCCAGATCCTCAGCCAGTACCATGCTCATCAAAATTGGGATGCTTATTATTTATGGATTGCCTTTGTTCAGTCCCCTCGTCGGTCTTCGTTTGTTGTCGAATGCATGTTCGTTAGTTATATAACGCCACGGGTTCTTGATCATGAGTATGAATTCCGGAGTGCGTAACCAGCTCGCCGAAAAGATGGCGGGTGAAATTACCCTGTCGGACTCACCGGGGCTTGCGCTGAAAAAGTGGCGCCAGAACTTTGAAATTGCACCCGGCGTCCTTTCGGATCGCCTCGGCATTTCCCCGTCCGTGATCAGTGATTATGAAAGCGGGCGGAGAAAAAGTCCCGGAACCGCTGTTGTCGGCAAAATAGTCGATGCACTCCTCGCCATTGACGAGGAGAAAGGCGGCAAACAAATTGAAAAATTTTCAACCATGCTCTTCTCGAACGTGGTCGACGATGTGATCTACGATCTCCACGAGTTTGAAAACCCGATCGCGCTCCAAAAACTTACTGACGCTATCGGGTGCACGCTCCTGTGCGGATCGACAGCGCAGTCCATCTTCGGCTACACAGTTGTAAACAGCCTGAATGCTATTATGCAACTGTCGAGCAACGAGTTCAACCGTATTTATGGCTGGAGCACGGAACGCGCCCTGATCTTTACCAACGTTTCGACCGGTAAGTCGCCGATGGTGGCGATCCGGGTCACGCCGTTCAAGCCACGGTGCGTGGTGCTCCAGGGAATCGAGCCTGCCGACGTCCACCCGATCGTGGAAAAAATGGCAAACCGTGATCATATCACGGTGTTGTGCACGGGCATGGACATTGACAAAATAGTGAGTACATTGAGGGAAAAACAATGGTAGGCATCATTACCTACGGTGTGTATATACCGAGATACCGGATTAAAGTTGAGGAGATCGCGAGAGTCTGGGGTGCAAATGCCGCAGATATCTCAGGAGGACTAGGTGTTTTTGAGAAATCTGTCCCCGATCTCGATGAGGATGCCGCAACGATTGCGGTCGAAGCAGCGCGGAACGCACTGCTGCGCAGGAAAATTGATGCGAAACAGATCGGCGCTGTGTACGTGGGAAGTGAATCCCACCCCTACGCGGTAAAACCGACCGCATGCACGGTCGGAGAAGCAATCGGCGCGACGCCCAACATGACTGCCGCCGATTACGAGTTTGCCTGCAAAGCAGGAACCGCCGCGATCCAGACGTGCATGGGACTTGTCAAAAGTTCCATGGTCACGTACGGGCTTGCCATTGGCTCCGATGTTTCGCAGGGTGCTCCAAGCGACGCCCTTGAATATACGGCAGCTGCCGGTGGAGCGGCATATGTTATCGGGAACGATGACCCGATAGCAACGATCAACCATACCTGCTCGTTCACAACCGATACTCCTGATTTCTGGCGGCGTGAAGGACAGGACTACCCCCGCCACGGCGGACGGTTTACCGGGGACCCCGGGTATTTCAAGCACGTGAAAGGAGCAAGCAACCTCCTCTTCGAGCAGACCAAAAAGAGCCCCAAGGATTTCACATATGCGGTCTTCCACCAGCCAAACGCGAAGTTCCCGCAGAAGGTAGCAAAGGACCTTGGGTTCAAAACCGAGCAGATCAAGCCGGGCCTTGTTGTTCCGCGCCTCGGGAACACCTACTCCGGTGCATCGCCTATTGGCCTTGCGGCAACACTTGATATCGCAAAACCGGGCGACACGATCTTTGTCTGCTCGTTTGGATCGGGTGCCGGCAGCGACGCGTTTGATATCACCGTTACCGACGCGATCAAGTCGGACATGTTCAACCGCGACGCGGCTCCGGGAGTTGAAAAACTCCTGGAGAACCCGATATACCTGGACTATGCAAAGTATGCGAAACACAAGGGGAAACTGGTGATGCAGGCATGAGAGACGTAGCAGTGATTGGTGTGGGCTGCACCAGGTTTGGCGAGAAATGGGAGAGTTCGTTCCGTGACCTCTTTGTCGAGGCGGGGGCACTCGCCCTTGAAGACGCCCAGCTTCTCCGGGGAAAATATCGATGCGATGTATGTCGGCAACATGAGTGCCGGACGGTTTGTCGAGCAGGAGCATATTGGTGCCCTTATCGCGGATTACGCCGGTATGGCCACACGCCATATCCCTTCAACACGTGTCGAGGCCGCCTGCGCTTCCGGCGGACTTGCTTTCCGGCAGGCTGTGATCGCGGTGGCAAGCGGCATGGAGGATATCGTCGTCGCAGCTGGCGTCGAGAAGATGACCGATGTCGAGCCCGGCGCGAGCACGGACGCTCTCACTGGTGCAGCGGACCGTGAATGGGAAGGGTTTGTCGGCGCGACGTTTCCCGGACTGTATGCGATGATTGCAACTGATTACATGCACAAATATTCCATGACCCGCGAGCAGCTGGCCCAAGTCGCAGTAAAGAACCATTATAACGGTGCCCGCAACCCGATCGCCCAATTCCAGCAGGAAATTACGCTTGAAACGGTGATGAGATCAACTATGGTTGCAGAACCTCTCCGGCTCTTTGACTGCTCGCCCATCACGGACGGGGCAGCAGCCGTTATCGTTGCACCGCTTGACCGTGCCCGCGAATTCACGGATACGCCGATCAAGGTGCTTGCGACCGCACAGGCAAGCGACTCGATCGCTCTCCACGACCGACGGGACATCTCGACGCTGGATGCGACAGTTGCCGCAGGGCAGCGGGCATTCAAGATGGCGAAACTGTCGCACAAGGATATCGACATGGTGGAAGTGCATGACTGTTTCTCGATCGCGGAGATCTGCGCAATCGAAGACCTCGGGTTCTGCAGGAAAGGAACAGCAGGTAAGTTCACGGCTGACGGAGAGACCGCACTTGGCGGGAAGATCCCAGTCAACACGAGCGGCGGACTCAAAGCCTGCGGTCACCCGGTCGGTGCGACCGGTATCAAGCAGGTCTACGAGATCGTCCAGCAGCTCCGCGGTGATGCCGGCAAGCGGCAGGTCGATAACGCAAAAATCGGGATGACGCACAATGTTGGCGGTACCGGTGCAACCGTTGCTGTTCACATCCTCGGGAGGGTGTAACATGACCGTCGCACGATTCTGGAGAAAGATCCCCCAGCGCTACAACCTTGTCGGAACAAAATGCGAGACCTGCGGCCGGCACTTCTTCCCCCCGCGGACATTCTGCCCGGACTGCCGCAGGACCGGGAAAATCGTGGACCATAAGTTCTCCGGCAAGGGAACTATTGTCACCTATACGATCATCCAGACGGCTCCTGACCAGTTTTCCTCTCCCGGGCCGTATGTGCTTGCCATCATCAAGCTCGATGAAGGCCCCCAGATGACGACCCAGATCATCTGCGATCCAAAAGATGCGAAGATCGGCATGAAGGTAAAAAGCGTGTTCCGCAAGATCGCCACCGATGGCGAGAGCGGCATCATCCACTATGGCACGAAGTTCGTGCCGGTGGAGTAATTTTTTTCCCGGACGGATTTTGAAATTATTCCTTGAAATTTTCTTTTTTTTTCCATGACTCAAGAACGTCAGCCTGCTCTGCATTCTTAAAAAAAATACCACTCCATCTCAAACCAAAACAAGAGCCGGAATTTTAATACGCATGCGGAGGAAATTGCTTGTTGAGAACGGGGACTATCATGGGCAGTTGGAAAATAATCTTTGTGGTGCTGATTCTCACTACCACGATATTTCTGGCCGGTTGTATGGAGAAGTCATTTGGCCGGTCGGATAATGGAAGCGTGGTGCAGGTAAAAAGCGGTGACACGGTAAGAATCAATCTTGCTGAAAACCCAAGTACCGGCTTTTCCTGGAATGCCACAACGAGTGGAGATCTGGCAATCACCCGCGACGGGTATGACACCGCAGACACCTTCGGGGCTGTAATGGGAAAAGTAGGTGGGGGAGGAACGCGTTCCTGGGACCTGACCATAGGAAAAGACATAACGCAGACATTCTCGGCCGTTTACCGGCGCCCATGGGAACCGGAGAACAGGACTATCGATATATTTGAAATTACGTTTGCGGTTGCATGATCGGTTCTGCCGCCCGCCGGCAGAGGATCAAGGCTGAATAACGCAGGTATTCGCATATAAAATGGTTAATTAAATCGCGTTGCCGGGGCGCTCACCAGAAATCATGATGAAGAGATCGGTGCTGTTTTTTATTCAGCCAAGCAAAAGCATGGATACGCTCTTGCATCGCACTTCGCCCTGTCCGCGTTATGCTCCGGGAAAAATGGTAGGAGTGGAAGTTATCGTTTCCTTCCTGCGGAAAAGGCAATAATGGCACAACCAATGCCAAGCATGATAAGCGGGATCTCCATCCCGGACCGCGTAGGTTCCGGTGCAACACCGGAACATATCATACCGCAGCCTCCATCACAGCTACTGGTGGGGCAGTAATATGATCCTCCCGGGCAGGAGGGGGGTGTACAAATCGGTGAGGTATAAGTGTTCAATGGGTGGTTTGCCGCGGTTGTGGTGCTGGCTGCTGCGGAAGACCCGCCAGCACAGAGCGCACTGCTATGGCCGATTGGCCCCGAAGGGATATCTGACGAGGGGGTCAGAAGGAACACATCAAGGATAACCGCTGAACTGGTGGTATCCTTTTTGGCTACCTTCATTGTATGGGTACCCGCCAACAGCGGGAGTGGGGAGACCCTGTCCCAGCCATACCCTGGTGCCGTGCCCATCGTAAAAGCGGATGCCGCATCTACCGTATTAAGATTATCGCCATCTATGGCAACCGTGACCTGCCGTTCACCTTTCGCGTGATTGTTGTCCGACCAGTCCCGCATCCACAGGACATATGCACCCTGCGAAGGTACCGTGAATGAATACGTGAGACTGTCGCCGCCTCGGGAGAGGTAATAGTCCCCGGTTCCTGACCAGTCATTTCCCCGCCATGTTGGACACGTTTCAACGGTGCTGTCCCATGATGCACCAGTCTTCTGGACATCTGCTTTGACGAAATCGTTTGCATTAATAGTAATGCTGTTGGCATTCCCGGAAACGACCGGAGTGGTTGAGACTGGTACTGTTGTGGAAGTTGCACCCGATTGCAATACAGACGGTTGAACGGTTATTACCGGAGCCGACAAAGTGGCTGAACCTGCCGGAGAGGATCCATCGACAATCTGGAAGGTCAGGGTCTTGACTAGAGTACTCTGCCGGGGGTCTACACTGGTATCATGGATATACAGTTCCACCGTCCAGGTTCCCTGCCACTGATAATCCTTGTTGGGGTTTGTCCGCGGGAGGAGGAAGCCTACACTGGTGAGCGATCCCCCAATGGAGTCAACCTTGGATGTCCCGACGGTGCGAAAAAAGCGCGGTTCGGAAAGGACCATCTGGGAATTCCCGACATTATATGTTGAAGTCGATCCCAGGATGTCTTTCAGCCAGTCCTTGCCATCAGGAGTAATCAGCCGGTACTGGTAAAAATAATTGACGTCCCCATAACAACCTTCACTCCAGCTTTGTGCACAACTGGCAGGCGTCCACGTAGCATCGCTGCCGGGCGGGATCTGGATCCATGCCGCAATGTTGGCATCCTGACCTGTGTCCGTGGATGACCAGACATCTTTTGCATTCAGGATACGAAGGGTGTTTTCTTCATAGGTGCTCATTCCGGAACCCGTGACTATTGGGAGGGCCGATACCGGCAGGATCAGAATAAAGACAAGGAGTGCCAAGAGGCAAAGATTGGTGTAACTCCGCATGATTATCATCTCTTTCTCGATTGCCATCCCTCCGGCCACGTAGCCGGAAGGCAGAGGATGCCCGGTAACCGGAACCCTCTCTAGTTGAATAGATGAAACATGATTTATTTAATATTTCGAAATAAAAGCCACCAGATCAAACGCATGATCTATTCTATATTACAACTACCGGCAGGTTTTTCCGGTAATGAGAAAACAAAAAATGGTAGATCAATACCTGAAATGTTTTCTGAAATAACAGCCCTTCACAGAAGCAATCCCGGCGCATATTTAATCGGAAAATATCAAGAGGTGCCCAGTCACAGGATGGCAGGTCGTGATTCGCGAAGCGGTCGCACACAGTGTGAAAAAGAGACCGGCAACCGAAAAAAATTATGACGGTAAACGTGTATATATCCAGATTCAAGTGAGGTATCGCACGTCGTGGTGTCAGTTGGAACCCGAATTTTTTTAGAGAGGGGGTCACATTTCCCTAATTTTTATATCGTACACCGCATGCCACTGCCCAGGAGAGTATGAACGGACCATGCGTTCTGTGATATGTTCCACGCCCAGTTCCCGAAGGCGGTCAAGATGTTCCCCTTCCTGTGAAACAAGAGCATAGAAATGAATCGTCCCACCGGGCCGACAGAGCCGGAACGCTTCCGGCAGAAATTCCGTGCCGGCAAGCGGGAGGTTCATTACGATCCGGTCAAACTGCCACGGCAGGATCCCAATAAGATTCCGTACATCAGCAAGCACGGGCAGCACATTCCTTGTCCGGTTCTGCACGCAGTTTTCAATCATCAGTTCTATTGCCAGCGGGTTGATATCGGATGCTACAACGAGCGCCGCCCGCGCGGCAAGGGATATGGCAAACGGTCCCACACCGGCAAACATATCCAGCACGAGTTCTTGTTCACCCATGTGCTGAAGGATCCGGTTGCGTTCGGTGGAGAGCCGGGCGGAGAAATACGCGCCCGCAAGGTCAACGGTGAACCTGTGCCCGTGTTCTGTAACCTGTGTCCGCGTGGTAGGTGTGCCGGCAAGAACCGTATAGTCCCGGTTCCGGTACTCGCCGGACACTTCGCTTGTCGCGTACAGCACAGTGTGGAGCGACGGGCGCGAACCAAGTATCTGTGCTGCACCGGCGGGATCGCAGTCCTGCATAATCGCGATCCCGCCAACCAGTTCGTGGCGGGGGAGTTCCGGGCGGTCGGGCATGGCTTCAAAAGCGCACCGCTTAGCCCCCTCGCGCCACTCAAGGATGGGCAAAAGGAGCGCGTCGCTATCCCGCCGGGGTTTGAGCACCGGATCAAGCGCCCCTTCACGGATGAGCGCCTGCCGCACAGGCTCTCCCTCTCCAAGCGGTACCCGTATGCCCCACTGGTCAACTGTCATCTTCGAAACCACCGGTATCATAAATTTATACGTGCTACCATTATTCATGGCTGATGATGGTGAGCAACGCAAGGGGCGCGACTGCTGTACAGAATCAGGCGCCGGCAGTGATCAGGAAGAGCGGATATGTGAAAAACTCAAAAACGGTTCGATAAAACTCTACGAGCTCGACAAGGAACTCGCACCGCTGGACGCTATCCGGGTGCGGCGCCGGTTTATCGAAGAGGAAACCGGAACCACGCTTGAAAATATCGGTATCTTTTCCATCGACATTGAACGGGTCGTTGTGCGGAACTGCGAGAACATGATCGGTACCATCCAGGTACCGCTGGGAGTTGCAGGGCCCATCGCGATCAACGGTGAATACGCAAACGGGGAGTTCTGGCTGCCGCTTGCCACTACCGAGGGGGCGCTGGTCGCATCGGTAAACCGGGGATGCAGCGCAATCACCAAAGCCGGCGGCGCACAGGTGCGCATCCTGCACGACGGCATGTCAAGAGCCCCGGTCTTTGCAGCGGAGAATGTTATCCATGCAAAAGAGATCGTGGACTGGGTGCAGGCACACCGGACGGAACTTGCCGCTATCGCACAGGCCACAACCTCGCATGGAAAACTCACCGATATTGTCACCTTCATCACCGGCACGAGCGTTTTTGTCAGGCTCGAATTTGATACCAAGGACGCGATGGGCATGAATATGGTCACCATCGCAAGTGCAAAAGTCGCAGATGAGATCGCCCATCAGACCCGGGCCCGGCTCGTTGCGCTCTCCGGCAATATGTGCGCCGACAAGAAACCCGCTGCAATCAACGGGATTATGGGGAGGGGGCGCAGTGCGGTAGCCGGCATTGCCCTCTCCCATGAGCTGATCGCAAAAATATTGAAGACCGATGCGGCATCGCTCTACGAGGTCAACACCCGCAAGAACCTTATCGGTTCTGCCCGCGCCGGTTCGATGGGATTCAATGCTCACGCAGCAAATGTGGTTGCGGCGATGTTCATTGCCTGCGGGCAGGATGCTGCTCACGCGATCGATGGTGCCACCTGCATTACGACTGTCGATCCCACAGACACGGGGGTCTACGTATCCATAACCCTGCCCTCGCTTCCGGTGGGAACTGTTGGCGGGGGGACTGGAGTCGGCACCCAGCAGGAATGCCTGAATATTCTCGGGGTTGCCGGTGGCGGAAATCCTGCAGGCACGAACGCAAAAAAACTCGCTGAAATTATTGCTTCAGCAGTACTCGCCGGTGAATTATCACTTCTCGGAGCACTTGCCGCCCAGCACCTTGCCCGCGCTCACCAGCAGCTCGGGCGGGGATAATCTTTTTTTAATACCCAATAAGGAGTGTTCAACAAGCGGGTCATAACCAACGACCGGACTTCACTATATGGACACTATTAAAACCGGAACCACTTCATCATGACAAGGGCATCTTCGCCATTTGCATAATAACCGCCCACCTGGAAGACGTTCTGGTAACCCCTGCGCCGGTAAAACCGCTGGGCTGCAAGATTGGATTCCCGCACTTCCAGTTGAGAGCCGGTTGCACGTTCGATCACAAACTGCTGTTCAAGGCGGTTCAGCAGCGCCGATCCGATCTTCTGTTTGCGGTACTGCGGGTGGACGGCAAAATTACAGATATGGCCATAGATATTTTCACCGGTATCTTCCATGGCACCAACAACAAACCCGGCAATATTCCCGCCGCTGATGGCAACAAAGTACGTGGTCGGGTAATAACTCAATGCCTCAGTAAAGATTGCGTGATCCCACGGGTCAGCAAACGCCTCGTTTTCAATGGTAACAATGGCAGGAATATCTGCAAGCGTGACCCGCCGTATGAAAGGAATGTGGGGAGAGATGATATCATGGGAACGGATCATGGCAAGGCACCACGTGAAAATGCAGTATCCTTTTCTGCATCCATAAGAGCATAAGGATTACGCAGATTCCCCAAACTCTTATTTGACGGATGGTGCAGGTTTACAGCGGTCTTTGATTATATATGTGACCACGCCCAATTATGAGAAAAAGAACGCTCACATATTATACAGGGCTCTGGTAGTTTTTCATGGTGAAGATATTTCCTTTTGCAGGGATCCGCCCCGCCCCACAGGAAGCTGCGGCCATCGCGGCAGTGCCATATGACGTGGTGACAGCAGAAGAGGCGCGTGAGATTATCCGGCAGAATCCCGATAGTTTTCTGCGGGTAAGCCGGTCTGACGCAGAACTCCCCGACATCCCCCCACACGACGATCGTGTCTACCAGCGGGCGCACGACAATTTCGCTGCGTTAATTGCAAGCGGACGCCTGAAGCAGGATGCTGCGCCATCATTTTATGTGTACCGGGTACACCAGAATGGCGACACCTTTGTCGGGCTCTGCTGCGGGCTTGACGTCGAGGATTACCGTACAAACCGGATCCGGCGCCATGAGCATACCCGGTACGACAAGGAAGAGGACCGAACCCGGCACATCGAAGCGGTCAAAGCCCACAACGGCCCGGTAGTATTGCTGTACCGGAACATGGGTTCCCTTTTTTCATTTGTTGAATCACTCATACCCCCAACAAGAACACCAGACGCAGGAAGTTACCGCTGCAGATGAGGGAATACACCAGATCTTCTGCATCAACGATGCAAAGGCAGTAACCCGGCTTGAAGAACTCTTCTCCCCGGTGCAAAACCTGTATATTGCCGATGGCCACCACCGGGCAAAAGCGGCAGTAAACGTTGCTGACCGGAGAAAAGCGGCCGGACTGCCAGTGGAAGGGGAGGTAAACCGGTTCATGGGAGTCCTGTTTGCGCATGACCGTATCAGGATTCACGGGTACAGCCGTCTGCTCACGGATATTGGTTCGTTTACCCCAGAGTCATACATAGTGCACATACGGAAATTTTTTGATGTCAGAACCTATGGACCCGTGGACAGCAGCGGATATAACATTACGCCGCACATCGCCAGCCCGGAAAAATATCATATCATCCACATGTATCTTGGGGGAAACTGGTACGAGTGTACCCGCCCGATTGATCCCCATGCAGCACCGCTCGATGTTCTCGATGTCGCGGTGCTCCAGAAATTCGTGCTCGAAGGTATGCTCAATATCACCGATCCGCGGGGCGATGCCCGTCTCCAGTATTTCGGCGGGGCCCGGCCGATTGCCGACCTCGAAAAACTTGTTGATGAAGGAAAATTTACCGTCGCGTTTGCCATGCAGCCGGTCCGGGTTGAAACCGTGCTCGATGTTGCCGACGCAAACAATGTAATGCCCCCGAAATCAACCTGGTTTGAGCCCAAACTCTTAAGCGGGCTGGTCATTCACACGTTTGAGTGACCGAAAACGAATCCACCATTTATCTTTATCTTTTTTCCCGCCAATGGTATGTGGTATGTTTACCCTCGCACTCCCAAAGGGCAGTCTCGAAGCACAGACGCTCCAGCTCTTCAAAGAGGCTGACCTTGAGGTCAAGCACACGGATCGCGATTACAATCCCCGTATCGAAGACCCTCGTATCGGCAAAATCAAGATCCTGCGCCCGCAGGAAATCCCCACGTACGTGGACAAGGGGTATTTCGATCTCGGAATTTCCGGCCTTGACTGGGTCAGGGAAACAGGTGCTGACGTCGTGGAAGTCGCAGACCTTTCCTACAGCAAGACCGGTGAAGGGAACGTAAAGATTGTCATTGCGGTTCACCGCGACGAACCAATCGAGAACGCAAACCAGATCCGGCCGGACAGCCGGGTGACCACGGAATACCCCGAACTCACAAAAAAATATTTTGAATCGCTGGGTGTTCCGGTGCAGCTCTTCCACTCGTTTGGGGCATCGGAGGCAAAAGTACCGGATCTCATGGATGTCGTCGTCGATCTCACCGAGACAGGAACAACCCTGCGCAAGAACGGCCTCAAGATTATCGGGCAGATCATGGAGTCGCACACCGTCATCATCGCCAATAAACAAAGCTGGGAAGACCCGGAGAAGAGAAAAGAGATTGAAGAGATCAAGACCCTCCTCTTTGGTGTGATCGCGGCGCGGCACAAGGTGCTGCTCACGATGAACGTGCCGGGGGCATCTCTAGAAAAGATCGTCTCTGCTCTTCCCGCGATGAAAAAACCGACCGTCAGCCAGCTCCATGGGATTGATTATTACAGCATCCAGACCGTGGTACCAAAAAATGCCGTCAACAGGCTGATTCCCAAGCTCAAAAGCTGCGGCGCGGAAGATATCCTTGAGATCCCAATCTCAAAAATCGTCTCGTAATACTCCGGTGGATACTAATCCATTTTTCGCGCGATAATCTGGATATATAATAGGGCTACTTTCGCAAGATGGTATCGATTGCCTGTTTTCCCGGCTGTATTCAGACAGTTTGTGGCAGCATAATAAAGACCATATCGTGATGTTGATAGTTCCTAAAAAAAATATCCTGAATTTATTCCAG
The DNA here is from genome assembly GCA_963768785.1 of uncultured Methanoregulaceae archaeon. GTDB lineage: Archaea > Halobacteriota > Methanomicrobia > Methanomicrobiales > Methanospirillaceae > Methanoregula. The sequence continues at coordinate 40,967 of CAVYJD010000010.1, read as the reverse complement.
TTTAATAAAGGTCTTTCCTGACGAACCGGTCTTTTGTTGTCCGATGCTTGCCGAGCTGGGATTGGCATCATTATTCAACGATGTTGCCGTGACCTGAATTGTGTAGGTATCTCCCGGTTTCCATGAACTCGTGTCAATCTGGAGCGAGTCGGTGAGAGGTACCGTGGAAGGAGGTTTGTCGGAGATTCTTGCAGGGTACGTGATCCAGGATGACCCGGGTTCAGAGCTCAGGGTACTGGACGGTCTCCGCTGCAACAGATGCACCTGTATAGGTGGTGTTCCACTGTATCGTCCAGATATTTGGGTCCGGGCTTGCACCCTGAACAAATTTCAGCTGGTCAACAAGCAGGGACTTTGTCCCAAAAGCCGTGTTGACGACGCTCTTGTAGACTGACACGGTCTTCGAATCCAGCTGGGAGGTCTGGGTATTGCCTGTAGCGGTATCAATAAATGTTAAGGAGGAGCCGCTGCCCGGGCCGAACAGTACCAGGGTTCCGTTGGTGGTCAGGTTGAACACAAACGAAGTCTGCCAGGTATCATATAGGCGCATGGTCCCGATATCGAATGCGAGGTCTCTTTTTGTCGGGGTCCAGTTCTGGGTATCGTCACGGGTATAATTATAATAATCAGTTATTGAATTATCCAGGTTGGTATGGTACATGTCAACATAGGTCGAATCCGTGGATTCCCCGGAGCCCACCGCTCTCCCGCTAATCGGGATTGCCGTGTAATTCAGGTAGTCGTATGAATTCTTCCCCGACACCCCGTCAACAGTAATAGTCCCCATATTCAGGTCGAGCGTGGTAGATCCCCCAGCCTGTTGGTTCAGCCTGGCCGGCGATATCAGTATATATCCCATTGAGCTGGGAGGGGTCAGACGCGTCATAATATTTACCCCCGGTTTGTGAGGCATAGTTCTGCAGGTAGGTCTTTGTCTTGTACTATCCACGCCAAGACCAATGGTAAAGATGGCTATTTTATTGGTGACCGCGGATGTAATGATAATAATCAGTTAGTGAATTATCCATGTTGGTGTGGTACATGTCAACATAGGTTGAATCCGTGGATTTCCCAGAGCCAACCGCTCTCCCACCAACCGGAATTGCTGTGTAATTCAGGTAGTCGTATGAATTCTTGCCTGACACCCCGTCCACGGTAATGGTTCCCAGGTTCAGGTCGAGCGTGGTAGATCCCCCAGCCTGCACAATCAAGTCGCCGGCGATCTTTGTGTACAATGCATTCAGGGCATTTGAATCGGATGCTGGTTGATAAAATGCTGCGTTAGCATTGGAGATGATATTAAGAACCGTGGAAATATCGCCAGTTATATCACTCCCGTATCCAATCGAATAAACCCTGATTTTACTCGAGTTGGCATATATTGACATATTCTGATTGGAGAACTGAGCATTGGTATAATAAGTCAATGTTTTTGTCGTCGTTAACTGAGTTGCCTCGTTAACGTCCGACAGCCAACCATTACAAGTTTTGTCAGTCGGAGCTCCATTATCACACTTTTGACCGATGGGAACTTACTCAGTGATCCGTAACATAGTCCCACCACCTAGATCGTCGAAATAGCGAATTGATTCGTTACAGGGCCTCCCACATTCCCTGCCCATATGCTATGAAGGCCAGTTGGATAGATTCCGATGATCGAAGGTCATATCAAACCCATTTCCCCGCGCAAGCGGGTCTCCCCCATGTCCAGACACCATCGGTCATATGGATGATCGCTTTGACGTGTCCCATCAGAAGACCAGCCCTTCATAAGAGTTATCGCTTCATAGAGAGCATATCGCAGTCCGTGTATGATAACCAGTCGTTGCAGTTCGTGAATATGAATTGATGCTGTTCTTGGCAGAACCAGACCATTGGTGAGAGGAACATCTAAGAGGGATACGTATTTCCACCATAATAACACAATCCCACCCGATCTTTGCCTTACGTCAGGCTGGGTGATGAAATTCAGGCTGCAGATTTTGATTGGCTTAATCGACCATTGGATCCGGATAGTTCTCCAGTATGCTCCCGGAATTGTCTAGACATAATAGCTACATCAATTGGTTTTGGCTGGAGTGCTGCACCGTTCCCGGTCACGGTTATCGTAACCCGGAGGAGATCGCCTACCTTGGCACTCGTCTTATCAAGCAGCGTGGTTACGGTCAGGTACGGGTAGTTCTTCCATGTGAACGTGACCGTACCGGTAATAACCTGCCCGGTCTTGCCATTTGTCCAGCTGGCTGTCACGGTTTTTGTCCCGGTCGCAGTTGCGTTATAATTGACCGGGTTTGCAATGTAGGTAACAAATGTGCCGGGAATGAACTGCAGGCTTGCAAACCCGTTGCTGTCGGTTTGTACAGATACAGGAGAGCCCCCGGGTACAAGATATGAGCTGGCGGTCTCAGTGTAGAGAGCCACCGGGTGCACCCGGAAAGCTCTCTGCCCCTTGGGAGAATGTGACGGTCTGTCCCTGAACCGGGTTGCCGGCAACATCCACCACCCTTGCCTGAATAGATGCCTTGGATGTGGGATCTACATCAAGGCTGACAAGAGTCTGGGGACTTGCAGTCAGGATCATATCTACCGGATCCCGGCTGTAATAGTTGACATTCTGGCTGCAGGATCCGATTGTCCCGGTACTTGTACATAAAATGCTTGAATTCTTAACCGCCGTCGCTGTGATTGTATACGTCCCGGTAACATCTTTTGGACCGTACTGTGCGTACGCAATACCTCCATTTGAAGTAGAGGTGAAAAACGATTCTCCCGTATTTGAAGCGAGCGAGATATTCGCACCGTCGAGGGGGTTCCCGTACTTATCGAGCACGGTATAATAAAGGTTGAAGGCATGCGTGCCATCCGCAGGCCATGTATCAGGAGATGGAGTTACCTGCGACATGGATACCGGGGTGCTGTCCGAAACACCTTCAATGTCTATCGATTTGCCCGGGATATTACCTATCCCGTTCATCCAGATGTAATTGCTTCCCGCCACGCTCGAAACCCGTACCTGGACTGATACATTTCCCTGAGCATCCGTAGGAACGGAAATCTGTGATGCGAATGCAGAACCATCCCAGAACCCTGATCCACCCGATCCCAGACCGGTGAGGAGAACGGTGTGAACCTCAGCGGTGTTTTTGTTGTCAATACGGTTGCCAAGGGTCGGGTTAACCCAACGGTCGGTGAGGGTGATAGTGAGTGTCGTGACGGAACCGGCAGAAATTGACGGGGGGCAGTCTACAAATGCATACTGGGGGACATCGTGGTCGATCCGCTGGAACGTGGCAAGCTGCAGCGTGTTGACCGCTCCGTCATTATACGTAATCGTCGCTGTGATAGTTGCATTTCCGCTTAGAGTGCTGACGGTAAACACCGTAGCGGCGATGCCATCTGACCCGGTTGTAACAGTGCCTGGAGAAAGTGTTCCCAGTGACGGATCAGAGACGGTGAAGACAACCGTGGCACCGCTTACGTTGGTAGCTGGAGAGCCCTGTGTGACATGAACGTTAATTGAGGAAGTCCCGCCACTGCCAGCGATGAGCCATCCCGTATTGCTATTGGTTATGGTAGACGACGATAAATCGGCCGCAGAAGTGATACCGGCCAATAGGATAAGACCGAGCAGAAGCAGGATTGTTCGTTTCACTAGCATAACCACTACTCTGGATTGAGAGATGGTCTATTAACATATATAAATTTTTGTATTTTTAAAATCGCTTTATTAGTTGTCTGATTTGTAAATAAACAGATTTAATCGAGTTAAATTGGAGATATTACGATTTGCACGACCTGATGATTCAATATCGTCATGCAATAAAAGAGGTGCCTGAACGGGATAACCGGAATTTTTTTGTCACAAAATATTTTTCCGGTATTTCCCCGAAGAAAAATATTTGATAGATTATCAGGGTTTTTTAGGTGCCGGGCATTATGCGAGTCCCCATGCTCCGGGCCGGAAGAATCCCCCCAAAACGGTTATTCTTTCATAAATCCATGGAACAGATGCGAAATTTTCCAGATCGGGATTTGCCAATGTTTATATCACGGTTCCAGCCTATAAACTCTGAGGAAGATTTTGTGCGGGAAACGCGCTGCGCATTTTTTATTCTGGTTCTGGTTATGGCCGTGTGTGTAAGTGCAGGCTGCAGTTTCCTACCGTTTTCCAGTTCAAATAATAAAGAAATATCTAAAATTAATGCCGGATTTTCTTCCATCAATTCTTCACCGTCACATAACACCTATAGTTTTGATGAAGTGACCGGAAGACTTGCCAGCCTGTCCCTGGATTCAGGAAATGGTACACTAACGAACGCAACAGAAATAAACCACGTAACCTATATACGCGGGAGCGGCTTGGACGAAACAGGTGCTGCAGACAGCTGGATGTTTGCCATCCGTTATGGCAACCGGACCTCGCTCGTAACATATGACAGCCGCGGCGAGACCATAAGCGACGGGGTTTCCGGGTTCAATGGCCAGGAGATTTTTCTGGACCGGATCGTGTCATCTGCGGTACTCTTTAACAAGAACCGTGACACAATTTTCAGGATGCAAACGGAGAAAAGCCCGGGATCAATGGAACTTGAACTATGGGGGGGTAATTATACCCTCACCATAACGGGTCAGGACAAAACAAGGATCCTGATATTCGATGCAAAAACAGGGGCGTTGACCTTATCAAATGACTGACGATTCGGGTATCCAGTCAATTGATTTTCTGGCCGGCTTTACCATATTTATGGTGGCATTTATCTGGGTGGCAACGATGGTGCCGGGGCTGTTTATCGGCATACAGTCATATACCATCGATTATGATGCGGTCGCCTATCGGACCGGCGTGATTCTTGCAGAGGACCCGGGGGCAGCCGGTCCGTTGGGAGTGCTGGGCCCCCAAGGTGTCCTCCCGTGGGAACTCCAGCCAGACCCCCGTGATGTGGCCCGGTTCGGGCTTGCCGTATCAAAGCAGACACCAAATATCCTCGATGAGAATAAAGTGAACCAGTTTTTCTGTTCGACTGTGTTTTCCTATCCAGTGGATTACCAGACGCGTGCAATCTTTGGTGACTACCCGTACCGGTTCAATATATCCTTAACCGAAGAAGGAGAAAATCAAATCCGGTCAGTTGGTGATGTGGTTCCTGACGACTATGGGTATATACGACGGGATGTAAAAATTAAGAGTTCGAGCAACGCAACCATAGACAAGACGATGATCAGGGCGTTTGGCTACAACAATACTGAAAACGTGTCCCTTAACCAGTTCTCCATCCGGATTAACAATACAGAACTTCTCCAGGGAAAGATCACCAACCCGGCATACCAGATCAATCCGATGACCACCCGGATCGTGATCAATCTCACAGACCTAGAAGAGACCCGGTCATCCCTGTACCCTCTGCCGCCTTTGGGTATTTCACCAGGAAGTAATCTCTCGTCAATAAATTTTTACCAGATCTCCCCCGGGGGGACATCCCTCTCAACCTGGCAGCCGGATTCAAAGTACAGGAATTTTACCTATGATGATGGCAACTCAACTGCCGTTTCTCTCCCGGTAGATATACGTAACAACGTATCGATGATCTTTGAACCCGGGTTTTTTGCCACGGTGAACCCAACGTCGACAATGTATATTAACCTGACCTTTGGAATGAACCCTCCGCAGCAGTTCCTGAATTCCACCCTCGCGGGGCCTTTTGAGTATAATTATAATCCGGCCACGGTCACACAGCCTGAATTACAGGACGGAGTTCTCGAGGTTTCGGTATGGTGAACACGGATGGGCAGCTGTATACGATCGAAGGGATAGCTGCAGCCCTGATCCTGCTTATGACTGCGTACATTGTGGTAAACAGCACTTCGGTTTACACGCCCGGGGACACGCATATCAGTGACATGCAACTGGAGGTGTTGGGGAGCGACGCCCTTTCCATGATGAACACCGCCCCCAATGGGTCTGTGGCAGAAACTCCGCTCCAGACAATCGTTGAGACGGGTGATGCCGCCGCATTCAGGACGCAATTCCTCAATACCATCAACAGCAGGGCAAACGTGGAACCGGATACCATCCAGTTTATGGCAAACGTAACGTATATCCGGTCCGATAATTCGGTCAACAGTACCCCATTGAGCGTATCATCCCATCTGTTTTCTGGCAGGGAACATGCAGTACATGTTTCCGAATGGGTAATAGTAGATAACAAAATTCCTGACAGTAATGTACAGCGTAAACGGGCAGAACTCGTAGAGGTGCTCTTATGGCGAGATTAAATGATGATGCACAATGGATTGTGCTCATGGGCTTTATTGTAAGTTTCAGCTTGTTCTTTATTGCAATTGTGATCAACCAGTCGACCGTTGTAGGTCAGACCACTGCAGAAGCGGTATCAGAATTCCCGAAAAACGACATCCGGGGGGTACGGGATGTCGTCATCCAGTCTTCATTTATGGACAATGAAGCCCCGTTCTATAACCAGACAGGTGTGCAGGGAGACATCCGTACCCTGTCGATGACTCGGCAGGACTCGGTAGTCAACTTTTCCAGCTCAACAATCGGGGGGTTTACCTATGTGAATATCCATTACGACAATGGAGTGACCGATTATGACGAATCCTGGACATCACCGTAACCAGATGGGACCCGGTAACGATGCCGGAGTAGCTGCGCTGGTAGAATACATCATGATCTCCGCGGTTCTGATGGTTCTTGTTGTCATCGTCATCCTGCTGGTGAATGCAAATTTCATGCAGAAGCCTGCAGACACCATCACTTATTCGGCATTCACGGATATCGGAAACGGAGTTTCCACCCGTATTGTCGATACGTACGCTCTTGCACCGAAAAATGGCAACATTTCTTCGATTTTTAATATCCCGGACGATGTTGCAGGACGCGGGTACTTTGTTGAGATTGGTAATAGTGCAGATCCCATAACCCAATACGTTACCATTTCAAGGGATGACATCGTTACCAATATCGCTCTTGCCGGCATCGGCTCGACCATGAATGTGGGAGGAAATACGACCGGTTCGGGAATAAACCGGATCAGTTATAGTTCGGGAGGGTTCTGATGAGGTTTGAGCAGTACGGACAGACAGAGGGGGGGGTTTCAGAGTCGATTGGTTTTATGTTGATTTTTGCGATCATTATCGCCGGGATTGGTCTGGTAACCCTGTACGGGTACCCGATGTTGTTGAAGCAGCAGACCAGCGCCGATGAGCAGATCATGGAGAAGAATATGATCGTGCTGCAGAACGATGTCAAGAGCCTGGCCTACAAAACGGTGCCGTACAAGGAGACATCGATGAAAGTGGGCGGAGGTGCGCTGACCATCTACAATTCAAACTATGATGATACAACTACCTCGTCGTTTACCATTCCGGAAGTTCAGGGTACCCTCATAACCGGCCCGCCCCTCCCTATAACGGTCCATACCGGAGATCTCCGTTACCAATCAAACACTGCCGAGACGAAGATCTCATTAGAGAACGGTGCGGTTGTATTAAGCAAACTCGCCCAGCCGGGTTCCGTTATGCTGGCCGAACCCCGCTGGTTTTACGATTCGCAGACGAATACTGCAGTGATTTATCTGATCAGTTTTAATTCGACGGACGTTATGGCACGGTCTGGCGTCGGGACGGTGCAGATGGCGCTGGGTGACAGCAATTATACGGAATATGATGATATCACCGGAGGCACGGTTTCGGTTCAATACATACCAAATACCTACGCCGATTATTCGACTGCATGGAAAAATTATTTTGTCAGTACACTTGGCATGACAGATGACGGGGGAGGGGTATACCATTTTACTACCCTCCCGAACAGACTGGTGATAAAACAATATGAGATCGTGGTAAAATCTCTTTAATTTTTTAAAAGGCTAAAAAAAGTTAAAAAAATCACAGGTATTTGTTCCGGCGCAGCCATTCCACCTGTGGCCCGGTATAGCGGTACATGATATCGCACTTCTCATCCTGAAAATTCCACGGGATGATGATAAGAAGATCCCCTTCGCGGATCCAGACTTTCTTTTTGATCTTGCCTTTGATCCTTCCCATACGGGTGACACCATCGAAACACCGGATGCGAATATGATTGGCACCCATCATCAGTTCGGCACACCCGAACTGCTCACGGTACCGCTTCTGGGGCAGTTTTACCCGTACGATCTCATCATTGCTTGTTGGTTCCTGAGGTTTTTTATCGGTCAGTCAAACCACTCCTGCTTTTTCTCTTCGAATGTGCATAATTTTTTAATTCAGAATAAAATAAATTATTCCCCGCCATGGAAGGATGCCATCACGGGAGTGATTTTTCCAGTAGGGGGAGAGGTTTTTATGGCTCACCGTTTTCCATGCTATCTGCCGAAAATAAGATGTCTAAACCCGGATATTTCCGAACCTGCCGGATCCCACAGCATCAGTACAGAGAAAATAACGCATTCAAACTGATGTGAGACTCCTGGATTTTACAATCGGGTTCTGATGGAAACAAATCCCGGCAATTCCGGTTTTTCCGTCAAAAAAACAGACCCTGGTATCATTCTCTCCATTTTCGTCTGACTGCATACCACACCCGGCTATTCCGGCTGCCACGGCAACGATCACAACAGCCAGCGTTTCCGGGGTTGTTGAAAAGCCGATAAAACGGGGGCCGGCTGCCATTTCTCCTTTGGGAGCGGGTAATAATGTTTCCGTGATTTTGACGTTTAAATCTATGAGTGTCGGTGTGATTTTGTACTTTTCAGGAATCGTACGGTTGGCAAAGGACGCATTTGTCACATTGAGTTCCTGTATGGAAGGGATCGCAGATATGTGAGGGTTGTCGCCCGGAACCCCAGCATTCACCCCGGGAATAAACAACGTGAACACCGCAAATACCATGAGAATAAAAATAAACCTGCTGATCCTATTTTCCTGCCGACTGCATTCCATATCAGTACACTTAAACCGTACGACCATAGGGTTTGTGGTTGAACCGCCAGAAAGTGACTGCTCCTGCATAGTTACGGTTGAAAAACCGGTGGCGTAATAAACAGATCTCGTAGATGTTCAACAAAAAAGCACGACAAATGACCTGATTTGTGCAGGTATATAATCAAACGTATCACGGGAACGGATTCATCTGCGGGAAATAACGATGAGAAAAGAGTGCGAGAAGCAGGAGTCGAACCTGCGAACCCCTACGGGAACGGATCTTGAGTCCGCCTCTGTTGGCCACTTAGATATTCTCGCGTGGGTTACTATTTGCTTTCAGGATAGTAAAATGCTTTGAGTCTTGGAAAATTTTCTTCCTTCACTCCGGATTAAGGCCTCGATATCCGAACGAAACGATCGACAGAGATTCCTTCAAAACCGTTTTGAGATTTAAAAGTTTTGCAAAAATTGGCTCTGTAGAAAACATATTTCATAACACGCAGCCCCCCTCTTGCGCCACCAGTCCCCCATGGGGGACGGGGCCGCAGTGCGACGATGCCGTCGTGATAGGGAATACCCAACTATCGCAACCGAGAGTGCCACAGCGGCGGGGGCGGAGGCAATGATTGCCGGAGCCCCAAAGAGCGTTATTGCAATTTAATTTAGGATTTCTACAGAAGCCCAAAAATTCTTATTGGTATATGTTCACATAAAATCAGCGAGCCCGAGCTGTTCCTGTTTTTCTTCCCCGAACGTGGAGTTGATTGCAAGATCGAGAACCTCTACCCGTTGCTTGGTATACTCCGAAACCTTGTATTTCCTGCAGATATTCCGTGACATCTCAAGATACTTCTTGACCGAACCTTCATGAACTGTGGGAATGATATTGCCGTTGCAGATACCTTTGCCCTTGAACTTCGTGCACTTGCCCGCAAGCGGCATACGCCGGTAGCTCGTATTGCACTTCGTGCACCGGAACTTCTGCTTGGAGAACGCGGAGAGGTTTCCCATCAGGTCGCGGATAAAATGCGTATTGAGCACCCGCTCTGCGACATCGTCTGCATCAACGGCACGGATCTTTTCGGCGAGCACGAGCTCCGCTTCGAGTTTCTCGGTCATCGACTTGAGCTGGGTATACATGGACTCAAGCGGCCCGGCAGATATATCAGACGTGTCGTGGGTGTAGTGGAACCCTTCAAGCTGTGCCGGTGTGCCAATCCGTCGTTCGACCCGATCAATAAGCGGTTCGACATCCTTTGCTTTTGCATAGGTCAGCGCCGCTTCGTACAGCTCAAGAGGGTAGCCACTCCCGACATCCACGTTCAGGGCTTCCTTATCGATCTCCGCAGGATCGATCCGGCTGGTCAGCACAAGCGGGGCATCCATAGAACCGCCCCGTGTCTGGGGCAGGAACGACCGGGAGAAGTTCAACAGCCCGTCCAACAGGAGCATGATGCAGTCTTCATCCCCGTCGCACTGTCCGGTAAAGATACCGTTAGCAGCAAGCGTGTGGTCATCCGCAACGGTCAGGCAATAGACCCGGTCTTCAGGCGCGGGCACGATGTCCACAGTTGCAATCCGGTCTGTAATGACGCACATGCCTTCGAACACCGGGACCGCATCGCCGACTTTTACTTCCATCGCCATGCATTTCCGCAGGTAACCGGTATCCCAGATGAGCATCGCATGCTCCGGGGTGACGATGACCTCCCGGCCCCGGCCGGTTACAAACCGGATCAGGGTGTTTGGCGCACGGTGGATGGAAACAGATGTGATCTTCCGGATGTGCATGATGCCACACGTATCAACACTCCTGGTAAAGCCGGGATGGGCGGGATCGGAGTAATAGGTGCCAAGCCGGTCAAGTTCGGGACGGCTGATATCAAAGTTCTCCAGCACAAACGTGCGGATGGGTATGCTTTTCCACTGCCGTCCGTCACTGACTTCAATCAGGGTATCCCCATAAAAGCAGTTCCGGCGTTTTGCGGCATGGAAGAACGGGTGGGCATACCCGACATTCGCACTGGTGAACCCGACGATACGGGCAAGGACGCCGGCACTCGTGTGCGGGGCAAGGCCGATCACAAGGTGGCCGATGAGATCGTCGCGGGTTTTAACCTTGTAAAAAGGCGGGAGCCCATAGAGTTTTGTCAACAGGTCGTCGATGAACTGCGCTACTTTGATCATGTAATCTGCGCAGGAGTCCGAAATGAGAAGGTCCTGCGGGCGCAGTTCAAGCACCTGTTTGCCGTTCTGCAGATCATAACCAAAGGTATCCGTTACATAGCCAAGCGAGCGGAGTTTTTCAACAGACACTTTCACTTCATCCGGGCGGATATGCGTGAGCGGAAGGTCGATCATGTCAAACCGGGTCGTGCCGTCCTTGAAAACAAAAATGTCCTGCACGGCCCGGAGAATTCCTTTTTCCATTGCTTCGACCGTCCGCTCACGGGAGATCACCCCTTTGACTCCCTTCACGAGCGCGATGCTGTCAGGGCGCAGTCCCAATCGCTCCATCGCCTGGGCATACTCGCCTTTGACGTTCAGGCTGATCCGCTGGCTGCACGTGGCGGGCACATTGCAATTCGGGCACCGCTCGGTGGTCAGCTCATGGCCGCATTTCGGGCAGGTGTTGATTGGGATGGTGTGTGCCCCGCATGCGGCGCAGCGGTTCATGTAGGTGATCTCGTTGCAGCCGGTGCAGCGCCGTCGTCCCACTTCAATCTCAATCACGCCGCCTTCTTTCTGGAAATCGATCTCGGTTGCCGTTGCATCCGCATCCTCAAGATGGTTCGATGCGGACTGGAACGAGCGGCGGGAACCACCTGACTCACCAAGCGGGAAGAGCCCATGCGGCGGTGGGTTCATCTTGCGGGGTTTTGATTTCCCGGGCCGGCCCATTCTCCCGCCAATCCGTGTGCCGGATCGGGACCGCATCCGCAACCCGGAGAGGTGCATAACAAGCGCAAGGGGTCCATTCACAGATGCGTCGTTCCCGGTATCGCGACGATGCAGGTGTTCATCGAGCCCGAGGCAGGCGATGAATGCCCGGTAGTTCCGGATCTGGATTTGTCCTTCCCGGACTTTGTGGGGGATCAGCAATTCTTCAAGAGTGGATTTTGTTGTTTTATCGTTGGGGAATAAGAGGACACCATCTGCAATTTTCCCGGATGCGGAAACGACTTCAGACAATGCACGGATTTGGTCAAGAGTGATGTCGTCCCAGAACCATGTGTAAGACCGGGTGGAGATAACCCCCGGCATACGAAAACGCAAGTGCTTCCTCTTCATTCTCCGGGGTTTTCGTGCCACCATCCAGCCGCCACCATTCCTCGCAGTAACCGCACGGGACAAGGGGATGATTGTTCTCAAGGAAGTCCCCGTACGAGATCAGGATCTCACCGACGTCAATAATTTTTTCGATACGGGGTATCAGCGATTTGGCAGTCCCGACATCGTCCACCCGGAGCACGTCCCCGTTTGTCAGCCGTATGGTCGGCCCTTCAATGGAATCTACAGGTACGACACCACATGCTTTGCCCGGGCGTTCGGTCTTCATCTGGGTGCCGACCGCCAGAAAATCACCAAGGATATGAAGCGTCGCCGGGTGGAGCCCGGCGGCGGCAAACCCTGTATTGCGTGACCGGCCATACCGGAGCCTGAACCCGCCTTTGCGCATCGGGTACGCAAAGACCGGTCTTCCTCCGATGAGATCGCGGAGATATTTGTCAATGGGCTTGATACCGGGCGTATGATCTTCGGTGTCAGTCTTTGCGGCACCGGCGATGAGCTTGTCCAGCCAGTCCCACCCCTCCATCTTCATTTTTTCGACTTTGCTCTTGAGTTTGCGGGCTTTTCCGGCAATTCCTTCCGCGAGCACCAGTGCCATACCGCCCCGTACCGCATTTGTCTCCACCCGCTCAAGGTTGCGGTGCCCGGATACCTCCTCTTTTTCCGTTGCTTCGCCATCGATGCAGACCGGACAGTTCTGGACGATAAGCCGGATCTCCGCCTCGCTTGGCAGGTACTGGAGGTTCATGATGGTGTTGTACTGCCGGATCTCCTCGATGTAGCGCTCGACCTCTTCCTGCCGTGGGATATAACGGTTGATGCCGAGCTGGGTACGGACATAATCACCGACAAGCACCGACATTGCCTGGGCAGTGCCACCAGCGCTCCGTATTGGTCCGGCGTAAAAGATCGCGAGATACTGGCTCCCGTCATCATTTTTTCCCACATCGATTTTTGCAATCCCTTCGGTGGGAGCCGCCACTACTCCTTCGGTTAAAAGTGCCATCGCGGTGCGTATCGAGTGGTCAAGGATCTCTTCGTTATTTTTTTCCCCAAAACGACGGGCGACAAAATCGTCGCCGATCCGGAGCGCCACTTCCTCACGGGACATCTGCGATTCAAGCTCCCGGATCCGTGCCGCCACACCTTTGATTCCCAGCAGCGCCTCGACACGGTCAGCGAGATCGCTTGCGATCGGGATCTCAACATCCATGCTCGGATCGATGCCCCGCTGCCGTGCCTCATGTGCGATGGCAATCGCATGGTTCAGCCCTTCCATTAACGAATTCCCGTATGCTTCCATTTCAGGAGAGAGCTTGAGCATACCGGTACGATGGTCGGCCGGGAGATTTATCTGTTCGGTTTTGTCGCATTGGCTCTATAGAAAACCTCTTTCATACTACACAGCCCTCCTCTTGCGCCACCAGTCTCCCAAGGGGGACGGGGCGCAGTACGAATGATGCCGGAATAGGGAATATCCGACTATCGCAACCGGGGGGGTGCCGCAGCGGCGGGGACGAAGGCAAGGATTGCCGGAGCCCCCAAGAGCGTTATTGCAATTCAATTTAAGATTTTTACCGGGCCGTCTTATTCAATTTTTTTTGGGTAATGTACTATTTCAACCCCTAAATCCAAGAAGGATTTACGGAGTGAAAAATGGTAAAAATTGCATGTCCAAAATGCAATTCAAAAAAGTTATACAAAATGAGTAGTGGGAAAAGACGCTGCTCTGAATGCAAGTATGACTTCATTCCTCATAATTTACCGTTGAGATTAACGAGAGATGAATGGAAACATATTATTCGTCTTTTTCTGATGGAACAGAATTCCAATTCAATCATTGAGCGAACCCGATTCGAGAGACGTCGTGTATTCAGGGCATTAACCAAGATCCGAATTGTCCTGGTAAAAGATGTACCGGAGATCTTTTCCGGAACAGTGGAAGTTGATGAAACATATGTCGGAGGTCAATGGAAAAACAAGCGTAAGTCGATTCGTGATCACGGTACAAAACGTGGAAGAGGAACCAAAAAACAACCGGTATTTGGAATCCTTTGTCGGAACGGTCAGGTCTGGGCTGAAGTCGTTGATGACGTAGAAGCTGACACGCTTCAACCACTTATCTCAAGAAAAGTATCAACTGGATCTACAATCTGTTCTGATACTTGGAAAGCATATACCGGAATTGCCGCAAGAGGATATGTTCATCGTCTCGTCAATCATGGCGAACGACAATACTCGGATGGAAAAGGAAATTTTCATTGGACCGCGCTGATTGCGCGAAAAAATGATGGGAATTACTGGTCCTTTTTCTGCTGGAACGATTCAACCATCGCAGGAAGACCGGTCTCACCCATCTGCCAGAGCGTGAGCGTGGCGCAGGAACTGATAATCTCGTTTGCGTCCGAAAGCCTGCGGGTAAGGGGTTCAACGGCGGGTTTCCCGATCCGGCAGAGCGCTTTTGAAAAAAATCCCCGCAGGTCACGATCATCCGTTGCCATCGCGTCGATAAGAGGTTCTATTGCCGGCTCCCCCATCTCACCGAGCGCTGCAGCGGCATACCGGCGGAACTCCCTGTCGGTATGCTCCGACATTGCGGAAAGTAATGGCTGGATTGCAGGAACACCAACCTTTGACAGGGAGATGGCGGCATACCACCGGGAGTCATTATCAGGTGCAGTCTGCAAGTGCACGGATCAGCGGTTCAACTGCGCGGTCTCCGCACTCAGCCAAAACACGAATCGCAATATGGCGAATGTCAAGTGATGGATTCTTCAAATCCGAAATATACTCATCGATGGTCTTTTTTGCGGTATTTTTTGTTCCATTCATGCCTGTTCCTTCCAGTTCGGTGTGAAACCCGCAGAGTTCCGTTGTGCTCCATGGTATTTTTAGTTCAGGATCCCTTTGAATCGTTCCATCCGATCAGGCCATTTCACGGATTTTTTGCACCGAAACTGATCCTGCTGACATAATTGCTGGTTTCGATAATGGAAAGCCTGTGCCTTTTGATGCATTCTGAAGAGACGTTATTACAATACTCCGCCACCAAGCCAGACCGGAATAAAGAGAATGCCAAAAAACAATGCCATCAGCGCGAGCCCCAGCGGGATACCGGTTTTTGCCCAGTCACGCATCGAGATCCCCAGTTTTCCAGCGGCAATAATGTTGGGGATGTTTCCGGGAATGAGCATTCCTCCTGAAATGAGAAGGGCAACCAGTGCACCGGTCATCTGTTCAAGAGAGAGCGCCGGACTGATTTCTGCTGCGGCAAGCGTTGCATTGTCAAGAACCGCTGAAACCATGTTCACCCAGTACAGGGCTTCTGCAGGGATATGGATGATGTATTCAAGAATAAGCGGCTTAAACCCCTCCCCGAGGAACACCAGCGCCATGATGAACAGGTAAACCTTGCCTGCCCGGATCAGCACTACCTGGATCTCCTCACGCTCGATAATACATTCAAGGGTGTTATTGCCGTTATGCCGGTGCAAAAAAAGCACCAGACCCAGAATTCCCAGAAGAAAAATCGTGGGAATGATATAGATCCCCAGTTTCGAAAAAAGGAACCAGAAATCCGCGTAATAGGGTGCGCCGCTCAGCTTTTCAATGACGATGGTGGAGAGCGGTTCTCCTAAAGGGGTGAGCCCTGCACCAAGACCGATAGCAAAACAGGCAATAATGGTAATCTCGATTTTTGCCTGCTGAACAATCGGGAGGGCATTGATGATCTCGACGAGGATGATCGCGGCAAGAATCGCGGATATGATACTTGACACCAGACCAAGGACAATGATAAGCATCGGGACAATTACCGTCAGAGGAATTCTCGTGGTGAGGTGGTTGATCCCTTTTTCCAGCTGGTGATGGAAAAAATAAATCAGAAGCCCCACCAGCAGGACAACCTGTACAATCCCGATAGGTATACCTGCAATATTTCCGACATTTAACGGGCTTGTCAGTGCCTGAATAATAATTGCCGGCGTCCACCCAAACGTCTCTCCCGAAACCGATGCAAAGCCGGAAATTGTCAGCGCTGCAACACCGCAGGCAAAGAGGAAGACTTCGAGGTTATACTCGATCTTTTTAATCGTGAACGGCAGGATGAGCACCGTACAAAAAATGAGCAGAAGCCCGAGATTGACCCAGAGATCCATGAGGTTCACATCCGGCAATCACTGGTTGCCAGCCCGTTACCAAGGATATGCATTCATAAGATTAATGGGTTCTTCTCTGGATTTGCCTCCTCTCCAGTAGTAAGAAAGTATATATGTTCAACCACTGGTATAGACCAAATAACCAATAATGTCACGGTGAGGATCATGAAGGGAGATATCACCGGGTGTATCCGGTCATTGCAGACAACTGCCGTTAACAGGTGCAGGGAACGGCTCGAAGAGGCTGCCCTCAGGGCCCGGAGCCTGATCACGAAGGATACCGGTGACACTAAAGCAGAGGACCCCAAGACGACGGATTACGGTGTCACATCCGTTCTGAAACGCAGGCATGGGTTATAGGGGGCAGAAGAATGGAACCAGAAAAAACATTATTACAGCAGATCCGGGAAAAAGAGATGGAATATGCAGGAAAAATCGAGGCCGTAAAAATAGAGACCAACGCAGCGATTGCTGCTGCAGAAAATGATGCGGAGAGTCTGCTGTGCACTGCTGACAGTGCGGGAAAGACCGAATCTGAACAGCTCTACTGGCAGGAGAAAGGAAAGATCGAGGCGGAGATCGATACGCTGAAACGCGAGGCGGCAGCGGCACGGGAGATTGCAGCGAAGAGGGGAGAGAAAAACCTGCCCCGCGCTATTACAGCCATCACCAGCTCAGTGAACATGGAATAACGCTGGTTCATCCCAAGAGAGTTGTCATGCTCCAGAAGATGAAACGAATTCAGGTTATCGGCCCAAAGGATGAACTGAACCGCGTAGTCGACCTGTTGTACTCCTCTGGAACCGTTCATCTCGAAAACGCAAACGAGACCATCAACCCGGACGAGATCCCGTTAATACCGGTTGAGTTCGGTACCGTAAACGAGATTACCGATGTCCTCTCAAAGATCACGGCAATCTTTGGCACCCTGCCCGTCATTGCAGATAATCCGGCGCACCAGGAGCAGATTCGTGCGGGTCTTGAAAAAGAGGGTCAGGACCAGGTTATTGGCAGGGCCCGCAGGATAATTGAGGAACTGGAAACGACGACACGGGAACTCTCATCAAAAAAGCGGGACCTTGCCCTCTCGGTGACAACCCTTGACAGGTACGCAAAAGTGCTTGCGATCATCCAGCCGGTGGAGAAGGAGTCGCCATCACTGGAAGGATTTGAAGTCACCATCCTCCTCATCCAGAAAGAGCATGGCGAGGTTCTCGACCTTATACGAAAGGAACTGGAGATCATCACAAAAAACCAGTTCGAGATGACTTCGACCACCGTGGACGCCGACACCCTTGCAACTCTGATGGTCTTTAACAAGAAACATTCGGAAGAAGTGCACGCATTCATCTACTCGGTGAACGTGAATGAGGTCCAAATCCCCCGGGAGTACGCCGGCAGACCTTTTTTCGAGATGTATGCGATGATCGAGGAGCAGAAGATCCAGGCACAGAACGGGATTTCTGCCATCGATGAACGGCTTGCATCCCTTTCCGTGACCTGGTACCAGGAACTCGTTGTCTTAAAAAGCAGCTTGAGAACCTCCACGACGAGTTCGGGGCGTACCGCAACTTCGGACTCTCGGAATACACGTTTGTGATCTCCGGTTGGATCCCAAAGAAATCTCTTCCGCAGACGCAAGTGGCCTTACGGGAGTTCTTCGGTAACAAAGTAGTCGTAAACGTGCTGCAGGTTACCGAAGGGGATATGAATAATGCACCGGTGCTTCTATGACAACCCGGCATGGGTGAAGCCCTTTGAAGTGGTTATGGGCCTCGTCTCCCTGCCGAAATACCGTGAGATCGACCCCTCGCCAATCCTTGCGGTGTTCTTCCCGATCTTTTTTGGGCTTATGGTCGGAGACATCGGGTACGGGCTTCTCATCCTTGCCATCGGGCTCATTGTCCGGCACCGTTTCCAAACGATCGCTTTTGCGCGGAGCCTCGCCGGGATGCTCATTATTTCCTCTGTCCCGACAATCATTTTCGGGTTCATCTTCGGGGAATTCTTCGGGGACCTCGGGGAGCAGATGGGATGGATCCAACCGGTGCAGATCCTCGGCATAACGTGGAACAGGGCAGAGGCTATCATCCCGATGCTGATCCTTGCCGTTTCGATTGGCGTTGTCCATGTCTTTTTAGGATTAACTATCGGGATACGTAATGCCATTATCTTAAAGAGCCGCAGGCACCTCGCAGAACGCGCGGGCATGCTTCTCGTAATTACCGGCATTATTGTCCTGCTGGTGATGCTGGCCGGTTCGTGCCCACAGCGGCTGTTTACCCGGCGGCAGCCCTCATAATCGCCGGCCTTCCTCTTGTCCTGTACGGGGCAGGAGTGTTTGGCACGATCGAAGTGATGAGCACCGTGGGAAACATCCTTTCATACGCCCGCCTGATGGCGATCGGTATGGCGTCCGTGATCCTTGCCATGGTCGCGAACAAGCTCGAGCGGAGCCTTTGAGATTGCCATAATTGGTATTATTATTGCGGTTCTGCTCCATATCCTCAATCTCGCGCTTGCCATGTTCAGCCCCTCCATCCATTCCGTCCGTCTCCATCTCGTGGAATTCTTCTCAAAGTTCTACGAGGGGGGGCAGGGTTTACAAACCGTTTGCCCAGTCGGCTGGCTGAGGGGGAGATACAAAAAAGGTAGTTAATGCCCGGATTTTTATTACGGAGGGGTTTCATTTTTAGTGGTGAGAATTGATTGGAAAGGTAAAATCTACGTTTGGTAAAAAGATAAGGGGATATCGGAAATCCCATCAATCTGACAAAAATTAGAAGGGGTCAGTAGTTGAAAAAAACGCTCAGCTTCCCCCACGCAGCTTCTTTTCCTTCACCTTTTTCTTCTTACGCTCCAGGATACTCTTGACCTTCTTCGAGCCGGAACAAATCCTCCCGCTCCCGCTCCTCGATGGCATTCTTGATGTACTTGGCCTGGCTTTTCAGCTCGGGGATTAGAATCTGCTCGAGTGCATTTACCCGCCGGCGGTTCATTTGGATTTCGGCCCCGAGCCGGCGCATCGCTGTCTCGGTCTCGGCAAGCCTGATTACCAGGTCGAGCTCCGCCTCAAATCGCTCTGCGGTTTCATCGATGCGGGCGCTCGTGGCAATGACCCCATAGCCCCGCTCGAGCATGGTCTTGGACACCCGTTTCTTCTCGATAACGGGAACGGGGACACCCATGATGTTCTTCCCGGTGATGTCAACGGTGATCGAGCGGCGGGTGGCAAACCCGGCCGACTTGAGGGCGACGGGATCATCAGTAGCCTGAGCGATAAGAAGGGCGAGGTCGGATGATTGCGAGATTCAGCTCAAGCTCATCCCGCGAGTCAGAGACCGTGGATAGGATCTTGAAGAACTCCCGGATCAGGGCATCCATCTTCTCCCGCAGGAGGTCGCGGCCCTGTTCGGCGAGGCGGATCTGGGCCTTCTTCTTCATCAGCTCCATCCGGGTGGGCTTGACCTGCTCCATGGTTATTCTCCCGCAGGCTTCGCGTTGGCTGGGTGGTATTTCGCGATGTGCTCCTGTTTTATCCGCTTCAGTCATCCTCAGGAAGGATCGCAAAGAGATCCCATGCGATAGCGAGCGTGGTCTCAATCGGGCGGTCTTCATCGCCCTGCGTGATGAACTGCTTCTCAAACATATCGGCAAACTTAAGGTACTTCTTGTCCAGTTCGGTCAGGGCTTCTTCCCCGACGATGGCAACGAGCCGGCGGAGATCGCGGCCATAAGCATAGGACGCGTAGAGCTCGGTCGAGCTACACCCCGGTGGTCTTCCCGGGTCTTTCCCTGACCGATCCCGAGATTCATGAGCCGGGAGAGACAGGGAAGTGCATCCACCGGCGGGTCGGCACCACGGCGGAAGAGATCCCGGGAGAGGACAATCTGTCCTTCCGTAATGTATCCCGTCAGGTCGGGGACCGGGTGGGTGATATCGTCATCGGGCATGGTCAGGATAGGGATTTGGGTGATAGATCCCTTCCTTCCCTTGAGCCTACCCGCCCGTTCGTAGATGGACGAGAGATCCGTGTACATATATCCGGGATAGCCCCTTCGTCCCGGGACCTCCTCGCGGGCAGTCGAGATCTCGCGCAGCGCCTCGCAGTAATTGATCATATCCGTCAGGATGACAAGTACGTGCAGGTTGTGCGTGAAGGCGAGGAATTCGGCCACTGCAAGGCCACACCGGGGGGCAGAGAGCCGTTCCACCGTCGGGTCGTCAGCAAGGTTCATGAAAAAGACCACACGGTCAAGCGCACCCGTCTGCTCGAAATCCCGCATGAAAAACGAGGCTTCCTTGTTCGTGATTCCCATCGCCACAAAGACAACAGCGAACTCCTCCCCCTCGCCAAGCACCTTTGCCTGCCGGGCGATCTGGGCTGCAAGCTTGCTGGCCGGAAGGCCGGCTCCCGAAAAGATCGGCAGCTTCTGGCCCCGTACCAGCGTATTGAGCCCATCGATGGCAGACATACCCGTCTGGATAAAGTCGGCCGGCTTGTCGCGGGCGGAAGGGTTGATTGGGGTACCGGCGATGTCCAGCACTGCCTCAGGAATGATTTCCGGGCGACCGTCACGAGCCTTCCCGACACCGGTGAAGACTCGCCCCAGCATATCGAGCGAAACATTGATCCGGGCCGGTTCTCCCATTAACCGGACCGTGGTCACGTCCGTGTCAATTCCCCGAGTTCCCTCAAAGACCTGGACTATCGCGTGCTCTTCGGATATATCGAGCACCTGTCCGGTCCGTTCTTCGCCATTGCGGAGCCTGATCTTCACCATCTCCCCGTAAGCGGCGCCTTTCACGTTATTGACAAAAACAAGGGGACCCGAGACATAATCGATTGTCCGGTACTCCCGGGTAACCAGTGATGATGGTGTCATTTCTCCACCGCCAGACTTAAGAGCTGCTGCTCGATACCGGGGGCCATGTTCCGTATTGCCTCGATATCCTGTTCATCCTTCATCCTGCCGATGCCCGCCCGGATCGGGAGCGCCTGAACCTGCCGGAGCGTGACGCCTCGGCCCATCGCCAGGTTCACGTGCTCGAAATAGGTCATAATCACCCTGAGCATCAGGTACTGCTTCTCGACGGGACAGAACGAATCAGTATCGCTGTAAGCGCTTTGCTGGAGGAAGTCTTCGCGGATCATCCGGGTCACATCAAGAATTGCCTTCTCGCTTTCGGGAAGAGCATCGGGGCCGACCAGCTGGACAATCTCCTGTAGCTCGACTTCTTTCTGGAGCAGGTACATCGCCTTATCCCGCAGTCCCCGCCAGTCCTGAGCAATATTTCTTACATACCATTCAGAGATGCTGTCGATATAGAGGGAATAACTCTTGATCCAGTTAACCGACGGGAAATGCCGGCGGTAGGCCAGGTTTGTGTCCAAAGCCCAGAAGGTGCCGACAACCCTTAACGTATTCTGGGTGATCGGTTCAGAGAAGTCGCCACCGCGGAGAGACCGCACCCACGACGGTGATCGACCCGTTCCGTTCCCCGGAGCCTAGGCAGACCACTCTCCCTGCCCGCTCGTAGAAAGCGGAGAGCCGGGTCGCGAGGTAAGCAGGATACCCTTCTTCCCCGGGCATCTCCTCGAGCCTGCCCGAGACCTCGCGCAGTGCCTCGCCCCACCGTGAGGTCGAGTCTGCCATCAGCGCGACATCGTAGCCCATGTCCCGGAAGTACTCGGCGATTGTGATTCCCGTGTAAATGGATGCCTCGCGGGCTGCGACCGGCATGTTGGATGTGTTGGCAATAAGGATCGTCCGCTCGATGAGAGGCAAACCGGTCCGGGGATCAACCAGTTCGGGAAACTCGGCGAGCACATCGGTCATCTCGTTGCCCCGCTCGCCGCACCCGATGTAGACCACGACCTGCGTATCTGCCCACTTGGCAAGCGTCTGCTCCGAGACTGTCTTGCCAGTCCCAAACCCGCCCGGGATCATTGCCGTACCACCTTTGGTAACGGGGAAGATGCAGTCGAAGACCCTTTGCCCGGTGATAAGGGGGAGAACGGGATCGAGTTTTTTCGTATGGGGCCGGGGGATCCGCACCGGCCAGACCTGCATGAGCGACAGCCGGGTCGTTTTATCAAGCATACATACCGTCTCTTCGACCGTAAATTTTCCGGGCGTGATATCCGTTACCGTGCCTGCGACAGCGGGCGGGACAAGGATACGGTGCTCGAAATGGAATTCCTGGACAGTCCCGATGACATCCCCCGAAATGACGTGATCACCTTTTTTGACCGCAGGAACAAACTCCCACTTTTTATCACGGTCGAGACCGGGAGCGTAGATCCCGCGGGCAATGAAGTCACCGCTCTTCTGCATGAGAACCGGGAGAGGTCGCTGGACCCCGTCATAGATCGATGCAAGGAGACCGGGGCCAGGCTCTACGGAGAGGGGTTGTTCCGTGTTCGCAACCGGTTCGCCGATCATCAGGCCGGTGGTATCCTCATAGACCTGGATAACCGCATCATCACCTTCAAGCCGGATGATCTCGCCCCGGAGGGCTTCGTCTCCCACTTTTACCACGTCATACATCTTCGACCCTTTCATATCGCGGGCGATGATGACCGGGCCCGAGATCCGTGCAATTGTTCCCGTGATCATATCCTCACCTCTTTAAGACGATGTTATACCCGATTGCCTTGCGCAGGAGCCGTTCGATATATGTCCGCCGGTCGATCTCTTTTGATTTTGAGGGGAGCGGGATGATGAGCGGGCGGTGCATCTTTTCGATCCGGTCCATCATCTTCTCGTCAAGCGAGAGCATGTACTCCTCGTCGACTGCCACGATCCCGATATCGTCCCGGTAGAGCAGCCCGGGGATCACCTTCTTTGCTTCTTCGCTGGTTCTGGCCTCAAGCACCTCAGCACCAGCGAGACGGAACCCCGTTGCACGGTCGCTGTCGGTCACAACAACAACCTTATACATAGACCAGCTCCTCTTTCAGGTTCTCAACAGGAAAATCCGCAGTCTTGCACCGGGAAATTATCCGTATGTTGGTGATCTCGTTGTACTTGGCCCAGAAGTAACCGATGACCGAGGCGACGCTGAGCGGGTCGAGAAGAAATGCCCCCACACCTTTCCTGATGAGAAACCGTTCAAGCTCTTTCTCGATCGCCGAAATTTTTTGTGTCCGCACAACTGATTCGGGGATTTCGGTGATGAAACGGTACCTTGTATCAGCCAGGGATTTTATCACGTCCTCAATCGTGGGAAGAGAAAGAAGCCGTATAAGGTCCTTCTCGTCGAACTCCATCCCTCCCGGAAGGATATACTTCCGGGCATCCTCCAGGTCCACATGATCCCGGACCATCCGAAGCACCGTCCGAAGGTTCACGACATCGATCTCTATTGAGAGAAGTTCACGGATCAGTGTGGTGTTATAGCCGGAATCTTTGACGGCAGCAAGGGCATCGGCATAATAGAAGCGGTCGAGCGCACTTTCGAGGATTGCAAGGTCTTTGGTCTTTGCAAATTCGGGGAATGACTCCGTGAGAGGCTCCGCATAGCGAATCCTCCACGTCGCCAGCAGGTCGATGACTGCCCGTATGTCCGGCTGCCGGATAAGCTCCCGGAATGTCGCCTCGTCAAGTTCACCGGCGGTCACAAGACAATCTGTGATCTCCTCGGCGGTTGCATGGATATTCTTTCCGCGGAGGATCGTTTTGATGTTCTGGACATCCCATCGGTGCAGGAATATCCGTATATACTCCTCCGCCTCTGCCTCCTGTCGTGCAAAATTCTGGATCTTCCGGAAGGTCCGGGTAAAATTTTGCCGGAGGGCATATTCAATACAGAGGATTCCTGATAAATGGCCTTTTGCTTCGATGATATCGTCCCGGTACGGGCCGTTCTCAAGGTCTGCGATGAGGGATTCGAGGTCCGGTTTGATGATCAGGTCATCAAGGGCCCGGTGGGAAAGGAGCCGGCTCTTCATTCCCCGCATCCGTGCGTTGATATACCCGTAATCCATGGTCACGCTCCGGCAAGGATTGCATGGATCTCTTTTCTTGAGCGTTCCCGGGCCCGCTGCAGCCGGGACTCGATGGTGTTCGAGATAACGACTGAATCGCCGGGCAGGGTCACCACGACACCTCCCGCGCTCGTGATGTCGGTCAGGATCTCCGCGGAGATACCAAGGGCGGCAAGGGACTTTTTGCAGAGATCCTCATCGAGCGGGTCCACGTGAACGCTGAACGCTTCGCCACCCAGAGTGCTGGTAGCCTCCAAAAGGAGTTTTTCAAAGACGGCCGGGTACTTCGGATCGAGCCGAAGGTTCAAAAGCCGGGTCGCTGCTTCGTTGAAGGCTTTTTCAAATGCGGCCTCCCTGACCCTGATGAAAAGTTCCTTGTTCTCCACGTTGGTAAGATAAAGGAGTTTGTTTCGTTCAGTAGTGATGGATTTTTTTGCCTGGTCAATGTGGGCCTGCCCGATCGCTTCAGCCTTCGCCCGTGCCCGCTTTTGGATCTCCTCTATAGTTGAGTCGGTCTTTTTCCGAAGTGCAAGCTCTTTCTCTTGTGCACTCTCCTCAACAGATCTCAACAGGTCTTCGTAGGCCATTCAATCACCAGTACTTGCTTTCATATAGTGGAATGCTCCCAAGAGTGGGCAGGGAGTGTTTTTTTTGGCCTTATTTCACCATGATGATGATCATCGCAGCGACAACGAAACCGAGGATGACAAGGGTCTCGGGAATCGCTTCCAGGATAATGATCGATCCTACCGTTTCAGGACGTTCGGCAATGGCACCTGCGCCCGCCGCCCCAATTCTCGACTGGGCCCAGCCGGTTGCAATGGCACCACCTACAAAGGCGATGGCAGCTCCAACGGGGACCTCCCAACCTGCTACGCTCATTTTTGATACCTCCCAATGATACAACCTAACAAGGGTTCCCCTATATTAATGTATGGCGCCTGAAAGTCAGACACGGTTAACGGGACTGATTGTTAGGGGAACATTGTAAAAGAATTGTTTCTGCCAGTCTGAATGTTTCATCGGTAAGGTGGTGCCGGGCTTCTATGTCCTTGCTGAGCGCCACCAGTTCCCGTATATCCTGCTTGGTAAGGGTCGAAAAACAATACTCGTGCCAGCGTTCATGAGTGGTGTTCATCCAAATCTCAGCAAGAAATGTCTTCAACGCAGAACGTTCTTCTGACGAAAGTGTGTCCCAACCGGATCCCACGGCATGCCGTATTCTCTCCAGCGCATGCTCAACCGCCTTTTCCTGGTGAAGTAAAAAGCGTCGTCTCCCCAGGTTATCCTCGTTTGTAGGAGGCATACGGTTTTTTGAAAGTATACAGGTACCAGCTGATAAACTTACCTGCCAAAGAGCAAAACCAGCCAGCCAGTCAAAAGTGTTGTTCCCGGTTTGGGCGCAAAGTATATAGGTGGGCAGGAGGATTGACTCATCATACCCCGCAGGGAATGCGGGAGGGGGAATTTTTAATGCCGGATGTAACGCAGGCGGAAATGGGCCGGCGGCTGTATCATGTCCACCGCGAAAAGCGGGTGGAAGAGGCAATCAAGCTGATACATCAGAGCCTTGGCCCGGCATGGCGGACGCTTAAGGAAGAGGAGATCCAGCTCTTGGGACACCTTCTGCAGTGCACGTGGAACACCATAGACCAGAAGGAATGGGCGGAGATACCCTTTGCCACGGTCAACATGGATATGGTACGGAAGATCCTTTCGTACGGGAAAGGGGTCAGCCCGGGTCACAACCCGGCGCCGGCAGTGGTCGTGGAGATCAAGAAGCTCCTTCTGTCGCTCAAGTGACCCCCCTATTTTTCGTGCGGGAAGTTTTCCGGTGCAGGCCCAAAGGGAGACTTGTGGCCAAAGAGGTTAGGCTTAAGCCCTACTCCGTTGCCACATTCACGCAATCTTCGAGCGTACCGATCCGGGCCAGTGCCCCGCACATGTCCGGCACATAGGCAAGCGCCTTGCCACTGTTCACCATGATTGCAGAAAACTTTTCCATCACCGGGGAGACCACCATGCAGGTATCGGCATAAACGCGGGCACCCGTCCGTTCGATTTTCTCAACAACCTGCCGGTTCCGGTCAATGACACCCTGCGACGCAAAGACATAGAACGGCTTTGTCACGATTTTCCCGACCAGTAGCCGGGCAATATCGGCAAGTTCAGCAGGAGAGCAATGCGGGCACCCGACTGCGACCGCCTCAACCGGAATCTCCGTAAAGAGCTTTGTAACATCTGCGGATTCAACCGTGATGGTTTCAAGGCCGGAGAGTGCGTAGTGGTTGATCTTTGCTTCCGGCGTGACGTCCTTCACGTGATACAGTGCCACGGCGCCCGTTGCCGCCATCGCCGCACCAATTGCTTTTAACTGGTCAAGCGCCGGGAAAATGCCCCTGAAATATGGGATCCGGTTGCCCACCAGTTTTCCCGCATGATACCCGAGTGCACCATAATCCGCGATACTCCAGTTCTTTGTGTCGGCATGGACATCGATAACGATCCGGGGCAGCCGGTTTTCTGGCAGGTGGAGCCCGTAGCAGGGTGTTTTCCCGATTAATGCTGCCGCGAGTGCACTCGGCCCACCTTCACGGTTCGTCCGCGCCCCGATCACGGAGTTTGCATAACTGATCGCTGACGATTCAGACCATGCAAGATGATCCCCCAACCGGGTCTCGTACAGGTAATAAGGTGTGCAGGTGCAGTCAAGCCGGATGCCAAGCCGCTCGTAAGCAGCAACGACGGCATTCTGGTTCTCTGCAAATCCGGGGTCCACTCCCATTTCCTGCCAGCGCCCGCGTGGCATCCCGATCGGGTTTAACACTGCTGGCACGACTGCCTTTGCATCAAGGCTCGCAAGCCACGCAAGCCCGTATTTGCCGATGGTCTTGTACGATGCCCCGCTCACTTGGGCGCTTTTAATGGGGACCAGCCGCTCAGCACCAAAGACTTTCCCCAGTGCGACGAGTAATTCAAGCATCTTCTGCCGGGTCTCACCCTGCTCTCCGGCAAGGATCTGTTCATCCAGCAAATCGAGCTGCATCGCATTCACCAGGTGGCACGCCGGAAATCGTCTTCACGGCCAAGCACCACGGTGGCATCCACGCCAACTTTCACATTTGTCCCGTCAGGTTTCTGGCAGGGGTCAAGCGATGATCCCCGGACACCGGTAATAACGAGAATATCCTGATCGCCGCTTACCCGTGTGGCAATCGCATATTCCACTTCTTCGGAATTCAGGGGATCAATATCCTCATCAACAACAACCACATGCTTCAGCGACGTATGGGCAGCAAATGCGGCAAGAATTGCATTTTTCCCGTCGCCCTGCGTGCTCTTTTTGATCTGGATAACCGCGTGAAGGTACCCGCACCCGCCTTTTGTCAGCACGACATTTTTTACTTCAGTAACCCCGGCAACGGCTCGTAAGATCTTCGGCTCATAAGGTGCGCCCATCAGCATTTTGTGCTCATTGCCACCAGGCAGGATGCCATGATAGATAAATCCCGGTTTGGTGTACATACCGGTGAACTCGATCACGGGCTGGTTCCGCACCGGGTCATACGTACCGGTGATATCCACAAACGGTCCCTCATCAGTCCGTTCAGCACCGATATATCCTTCAAGCACGATCTCCGCATCGGGAACCAGCACCCCATTGCTGCATTTCTTTACCCGGATTTCGCCACCCATGAGCTCTGCCGCATAGGCCAGTTCCTTACCGGTGGGGACACGGGTGCAGCTCGCAAATGTGACCGCCGGGTGTGTCCCGATTGTCACGGCGATCGGCAGCCGCTCTCCTTTCGCGAGCGCTTTTTGCAGCATCACATGGGTATGGCGCCCTTCCACCAGACGTGCGGCGACACGGTGGTCATCAAGGACAAGCATCCGGTGGATGGATGCGTTCTCCACCCCGTCCAATTTCGAGAAAACGATCCCTGCCGTCAGGTATTTCCCTGCATCTTTGGGGAAATGGTGCATGATGGGGAGACGGGACAAGTCGGGCTTTTCCATCTGAAGCCTGCCATCAATAGTTACTTTCCCGTCAAACCGGGCATCCGCCAGTTTGTGCACAAGCTCTTTTTCATCAATTCCCAGTGCAAGGGCAAGCGAGTGCCGGTTTGCCGTGAGGTTCATCACCGCACGGGCACCCCCAATATGCGAAAAATACAGGAGTTTGTCCGTACCAGCTGCCATTTTTGCAGCCTGCATATCTACAGAGCACGGCTCCTTCACATCCACGACGAGCCCCTCTTTACGCATTTTTTCGATAAACTCACGCATCGTAACCACTCCATCTTCGGGCAAGCGTTTGTTCCACGTTCAGGTGATCAAGCACACGAGCCACAACCATGTCGACCATGTCATCCACTGTTTTTGGCCGGTGATAGAACCCGGGGCACGCGGGCATGATTGTCGCCCCCGCTTCCTGCGCAGCGAGCATGTTTTTAAGGTGAATTCTTGAGAGCGGCATTTCGCGGGTAACAAGGATGCATTTCCGTTGTTCCTTCAGGCATACATCAGCCGTGCGGGTTATCAGGTTGTCGGCGTATCCCGACGCAATAGCAGCAAGCGTCTTTGAGCTGCAGGGGATGATTACCATCCCGTCATGCCGGTGCGATCCGCTCGCAATCCCGGCGGCAATCTCATCGATGTCATAGTACGTCGCCGCAAATCCGGACAGGTCCACGCCTTCATGAGCGGCAATCTGCCCGGCAACCCCAGAAATAATGAGATGGACATTCGCGTCTTTGCACAGCACCTCCAGCAGGCGCCGGGCATAGCAGACGCCGCTTGCACCCGTCACCCCGACTACAAATTCCTTTTTCATGTATGCCTCGCGCTCTCGTTATGATACCAATGTCAGAGCCGGAGTTAAAAAGAGTTTATGGCAAAAAAAGGCCGGAAACGTTTTGTTTGTTCGTCTTTTTTAGAGAGTGGTTATTAGGGAATTTATGTTTTTTACAAATGGGATGACCCGAACGCACAAAAATGATTATTATTTTTTGAGTGGCGCAAAGAAC
The DNA here is from genome assembly GCA_963768785.1 of uncultured Methanoregulaceae archaeon. Taxonomy (GTDB): domain Archaea; phylum Halobacteriota; class Methanomicrobia; order Methanomicrobiales; family Methanospirillaceae; genus Methanoregula. The sequence goes on along the minus strand of CAVYJD010000010.1, from coordinate 11,579 downwards.
CGGTACCGTACCTGCGCTTCCTCAATCCTCCTCGCATGGTGAGGGTTGAGATCCCTGCGGGCTTCAATCACCATTGTATTGAGGATATTATGGAGCCGGAGTGCGTCAAACTCCTTGCCTTTTGACTCGTTAAAAAAGTCCAGCAGGTCATTTACGCTTTTTAATACACCGGAACTGGCAATCAGGTTCAACCGGTTCACCGTGAGTGCAAGACTCTTTTTTGCAATATCCAGTTTATAGGTGTCTGTGCCGGCAAGGTTAATCTCGGTGATCGCATTCAAGAGATCGGTATAGGCTTTGAGTTTGTAGGTACTTTCATGCATCCGGCGTTCCGCTGAACGGAGATTGAGCACCGTAAACGAAACGACCACGACAACGATCACGACGCCAGCTGTTACAACTAACCAGTCTTCAATCATTTCACATCACATCAGGGGTTTCTCTTTGCGACATTCACATCAACCTTGACCCGGTTCCCTTTCATCTCGATCTTGTACGGTCCGGTTGTGTACATCGGGATCTGGTGGTTGAGTTCAAACCCGTTTTCCCTGCCATACCCGTAAGATTCACTCTGACCGGTATCAATATTGGTGACATTCATCACAAACCAGCAATATTGCGGGTCGTCACTTAAGGGCAGAACGTTGAATTCAATCCCCCAGAGGGGCTGTCCAACTCGGAACTGCTCGGTAAAAATATCATTTTCACTCTGGAATGAATACGATTTCTGGAGATAGTGATCACCCATGGTAAACGATGGCGTCTGAACCGTTGTCACCTCGGTTACGGGTGCAACAGTTGTCGATGCGGGTTGTGTGTTGCAGGAGTGGCTGGGGCACTGGTACAGCCTGCAACAAGCGCAACAGCAAAAATGAGGGCAATAAGAACCGGTAATGCTGGTTTCATATGCGTGAGTGTTTGAAGAGAAGGCTATTAGAACTTTTTATTTCCCGATGCGGGGTGTTGCCTGATCGCACGGTGATTTTTTAAAACAGCGTGCCCTGCCGGGTTGGCTTTTTTACATGAAGGATCTCTGTTGCGGCATCAGTAACCTTTTCGCGCAACTCCGGTAGCGTATAGACCCCGAGACGCCACTGTTCGCGCCGGGTCTCGTTGAGCATCCGGAGACGTGGCGAGAACTCCACAAACCCAACGGTGGAATGACGGTTTTTCACCATCACCTCCATGGACATGTCATGTGGAAACGGGGGGATATCCACCAGGACTTCAGAAGGGGCACATCCTGCCTGTGCCGCGATCTCTTCTGCATACGTGCGGGAGAGCATAAGAGCGTCACCTGACTGGAATATGCCAAAGTTTACCTGATCCTGACCGGCATATACCGCCCGTTTATAAAGCCGCCGCTCGTAAATGCGCTGCATCATTTCCCGTGCTATAGCACTTTTTGACGCGAGGAGCAGGTGCATGCACGAGGCGTCGTCCCGGCCAAGGAGGGATTCTATGTTACACGCCGGTTCTGCTGCAATATGGTCGAGCATTGCCAGCTGGAACATGCATTCACCGATCCGGCTCACATGGTGAAAATATACGGTCGGTCGCATCAGCGTGCGGGCAATAAGGAGGGATTCTGCAGCATTCATCCCGTTCTCATCGAGCACGATGCCTTCATCCGTGCGGATGATGTTCCGTATAAGACGGTGCGCATCCACGGTTCCGTAGGGTGCGCCGGTGTAATACGCGTCCCGGAGCAGGTAATCCATCCGGTCCACATCAAGATCCCCGTGGATAATCCCGGAAAGCGGGTGCGTGCCATTTACCACCGCGCAGAGATCAGTCGGGTCAATACCTGCGAACGCAGGATGGTGCCGAACTGCGTATTGACAATATCATCGATCTGGTCATGGGTGCGGTGGAGCAGGGATTCCATGATCGGTTCGCTGGCATGGGAGAACGGCCCGTGCCCGATATCGTGAAGGAGCGCCGACGCAATCATGAGCATCCGGTCATCTTCAGACAGCCCGAACCGCCTCGATGCTACATCCGCAAGATGCATCGTCCCCAGCGAGTGCTCAAACCGGGTATGGTTTGCACCAGGGTAGACAAGATACGAGAACCCCAGCTGCCGTACATAGCGGAGGCGCTGTACCACGGGGGAATCCAGCAGCGGCAGGATAAACTCCTCCACTTCGACATAGCCATGGACCGGGTCTTTGATGATTTTCACAGGTTCACTAAAGAATCTTCATATAGCCAGCATAAAAGTATTGAGTAATGATCACGTTCCTTTCGGGTGGGACCGGCACCCCAAAACTCCTGCGTGGCATGCAGAAAGTGATGGACCGCCACGAGATATCCGTGGTGGTGAACACAGCCGAAGATATCTGGATCTCCGGCAACCACATATCCCCCGATCTTGATACGGTCATGTACCTTTTTTCCGGCATACTGAATACCGACACCTGGTGGGGGCTCCGCGACGATACGTTCACGACGCATGGCGAGATCGAAAAACTCGGTATTGAAGAGTTCATCACAATTGGCGATCGTGACCGTGCCGTGCACATCGCCAGAGGGAAGATGCTCCGCGAAGGGATGAGGCTTACAAACGCCACAAAAAACCTGTGTGACCGGTTCGGCGTCAGGGAAGACGTGCTGCCGATGACCGATACCGAAGTAACCACCCGGATAAAAACAGATATCGGCCTGATCCATTACCAAGACTACTGGATACGCGCCCGGGGGAACCTTGAGATCCGGGAGGTTGTGCGCTGTTCGGCAGAACCGCCTCAGACAACCGAGGAAGTGCTCCAGGCAATTGAGGCCAGTGATGTCGTGGTCATTGGTCCATCCAACCCGATAACGAGCATCACGCCGATTCTTGAATGCGGCGGGCTCAAAAAAAGCGCTTCACGGACCGGTATGTTATTGCCGTCAGCCCGTTTATCGGGATGCGCCGGTAAGCGGCCCGGCAGCTGCGTTGATGCGGGCATCGGGATTTGAACCGACTTCAAAGGGCACTCTCGACTGCTATGGGGGACTTGTCGATCTCTTTGTCCATGACATCCGCGATCCGGTTGATGTCTGCGACGCGGTGCGGCTTGACACGCTGATGACAAACGAAGTGAAAAGCATTGAACTCGCTGGTGAGATCCTCCATCTTGCTGAAGTCCGCTGATGATCACTGGCGCCTTCACCCATTTTTTTAAAGAAAATTTTTGGAAACCTATATATCGCTCTGCAATAACGGTTATCGTGGGAGATAAGGGAAGGAAAAATGTACCGGAATATTGCTATTTGTATACTCGTATTGACGGTGCTGTCTGCAGGGTGCACGACAGGTCAGGTTGCACAGAAAGGCACCCTCTATCTGACATCATCGCCCCAAGGTGCAGAAGTATATCTTGATGCCCAGTACCAAGGGAGTACTCCGGTAACGGTTGCTAATGTGGCGCAGGGAAACCACACGCTGGAATACCGATCTCCTGGGTATACGAGCTGGTCAGCCATTATCACGGTAACCTCAGGCTCTTCCCAGATTTTTGCGGCACTTGCACCAGCTACGGCAGGTCAGTCGCCATCCGGTAGTGGCACGATATCCCCGCAGGCAACCACATCGCTGGCAGGAACATCTTCACAAGTGACCGTTCAGGCAGGAAAGGATCCTATGATCATCGGCAATTCCCAGACATTCTCCGGCACCTGCACCGGGTGTAGTGGCATAAACCTGGTCCTGTTTGGGCCAGGCATTTATACAAACGGCGTGCAGCTTGCTCAGGTAAATCCTGACCAGATTGGATCATGGAAGTACACGTGGAACCCGGGTTCCTCAGTACTTTCAGGCACCTACACTCTGGTAGCCACGGACAGGCTACAGACGAGTACTGCCCGGACGCAGTTCTCGGTCATCGGGGGAGGGATCGTTTCGGTTGCATCCAGCAGTTATTCCGCGTCAAGTGGCACTATTCTCACGTTTTCAGGACAATGCACGACCGGTGCCCATAATGTTCAACTTGTGCTCTCCGGCCCGGACCGTTTTTCAAACGGTGCCGCACTGGGGTCAGTATCCGTGATGGCAGATAAATCCTGGAAATTCAAATACACGATTGATACCACCATGCCAGCCGGTGTTTACACGCTGACGGTCTATGATGATCCCAGAACAACATCGGGTAACACCCAGTTCACCGTGGGTTTTGTCTCCTGACCATGGTACTTGGGTGGGCCAATCCGGTCTCTTTTTTTTATGATCCATAAAAAGATAAAAACCGGCCGAAATACTGTTTAATCCTGTTAAAATGGATAACAAGCCCGGTACGGGTACCCGATACCTATTTGAATGATTTTATACCAATACTCCCTATTGGAGTTTATCTATGGGCATTATCAAAAAATTTCTCAACCTTTTTAAATCCGGAAAAGAGGAGGAGGAGGCAGCTCGGTTAAAGGCGCTCCGGGAGCGCTACGATAACTTCCTCCGGGCCCTGACTGACGGGGATCTCGACACCAGGTGGAACGCCGTCCGCTCGGTTGGTGATCTGGGCGAACCATTTATCGAACCGCTTATCCGGGGGCTTAAGGATGAGTACTGGATCATCCGGAGAGGGTCTGCCGATACGCTCGGGAAGATTGGGGCACCAGCGGTTACATCGTTGATCGGGGCGCTCACTGAGCCGGGGGAAGACATCCGGCAGGAGACTATCCGGGCACTGCAACTTATCGGTGAACCCTCGGTAGGGCCACTCATGCAGGCACTCAAACAGCCACACCCGTTCATCCGGAGAGGGGCGGTTCAGGCACTCGGTGTTATGGGGGAATCACGGGCAGTTCCCGCTCTTATAGAGTCTCTCAAGGATCCCGATGCATGGGTCCGGCATGAAGCAGCAGTCGCACTTGGCAGAATCGGGGATTCGCGGGCCGTCGCTCCCTTAATCGAGAGCCTGAATGATGCAAAGGAGCATGTGCGGATGGCAGCGATGGCAACCCTCTGCTCTATCGGCGAGGCATCAATAGAACCACTTATACGCGCTTTGATCGATACCAATGAAGACGTGGCCCGAAGAGCAGCACTGGCACTGGTGACCATCGGTGAGCCATCCATTGAACCACTCATCAGCGCGATGTCCGACCAGAACCCGGGTATCCGGAAAGGCGTTGCAGAAGTGCTCGGCCAGATCGGGAACACCCGTGCTATCCCGGTCCTTGTTGCAGCGCTCGATGACCCCGAGAGACCGGTTCGCACCGACGTTATCAAGGCGCTTGCAGCACTCGGCGTGCCGGCAATCGCCCCGCTGATGCAGGTATTCCGGGAAGGCGATGTCCGCATGAGGACAGGCGCCATGGAAGCCCTGTGGATGCTGGGCCAACCGGCGACTACACCGCTTATCATGGTACTTAAGGATGACCAGAGCGATGTGCGCAAGCGGGCGGCACTCCTGTTAGGAGAGATCGGAGATCAGAAGGCAGTTGACCACCTGACCAATATGCTCTCTGATGAAAATGTGTCGGTCCGGAGAGAGGCGTTTGAGGCCCTCGAGATGATCAAGAAGCGAAATGCCCTGTAATAACCCACTTTTTTTGCCATCGTCCGGTTTCGTTGTAATACCGGGAAATTTTTGTGTAAGTGTTTTCCCAAACATTCGGATGGTGAATGGTTCCCATGCTTATCCATGATAGCGATGCAGGTATCCATGAACGGGTGATGGACCGGTCCCTCCTCTATGAACTCATGCACCCCGACAAAGTTGCCGGGGCAGAGCATCTTGACTGCAGTATTGCTCATGCACTTGTCCCTGCCGGGGAATCCACTCTTCCCCATTCCCTGAAAAAATCAACTGAACTCTATTATATTCTTGAGGGGTGCGGGATCATGCACATCGACAGTGAAATGGCACCGGTTCATTCAGGACAGATTGTCCTGATCCCACCCGGCGCCATCCAGTATATCAGGAACACGGGAAATGCGAACCTTGTGTTTCTCTGCATTGTCTCGCCACGATGGAAGGCGGATGATGAGACGCTTGCCGTTGATCACATGGGATAACCAGAACTTCCGGCACCGTGCAGCAGGGTGCATATTTTCAGGGTAATTTTCAGCTAAAAAGGTTTACGTACCACTCATAACCATTATTGTTGTATGAGCGGACAGGAACCCGGTGACTCGTCATTCATCGCCAAAAACCGGCTTGAGGCGCTGGTGGACGCGGTGTTTGCCTTTGCAATGACCCTGCTTGTGATCGGGTTGACTGTTCCCTCTATTCCCAAATCGCAGGCTGCCGCAGAACTTACTCCTGCACTCTTGTCGATGTGGCCGGAACTGCTCAGTTTTTTAATCGCGTTTTTTGTGCTCGCAAGTTTCTGGGTTGTCCATCACCGTCATTTCCACTACCTGAGTTCCGTAGACACGCCAGTTCTCTGGCTCAACATCGTTATTTTGATCTTCGTGGTCCTTGTTCCCTTTACGACAGACGTATCCGGGGATTATTCTGATGTCCAGATCGCCGTCATCCTCTTCCACCTCAATCTCCTCATCCTTGGACTGCTCTTCTTTGTCCAGTGGCAGTATATTGTGCGTCACCCCTCCCTTGCCGGAACGATCCCAAAAGAGTACACAAAAAAACAGGTAGTTGCGCGGATCATCACACCTCTGGCTGCCTGTATCGGTATTGCTATCTCCTTTTATTCACCGTCCAATTCCATGTGGGCATATCTCGTTATACCGCTGTGGTTCCGCACTCTCCGCTGGATGGGATGGAACGTATAAAAAGAACATGCCGTTTTCAAAAAGAGGAGGTCTTGTTCTTCCACTGTGGCACCTCGCCTTTATATTCAGGATTTTTTTTTACGACCGGATGTGCTATGCGCCGGTGTATTTCCCGGGAAGTGTCTCCTCGCAACGTGCAGACATCTGGTCAGACAAGAATGCCAAACGGTTGTGAATCAGATTGAAAAAAAAGAAGATTCCGGTTAATCCCAGTAGTTCCGGACAAAAACTTTTGATTTTCTGATGCGGGGTGTGCAGTAATGGAGCACTGGCAGGACGATGATAATGGTGATGATCATATTTCCGAGCAGCCATGGGGTGAACACCGACATGATCTGCGAGGGTTCGATAACGCTCCCGACCGCCATCGTGATCGACCCCCATGCCGCACCAACGACGTTGTTGAGGATCACGCCGAACAGGATCAGGTGGAACAGGTCCCGGCGGTTTTCAATGCCTACATCAGCTTCAAACACCCTGAAAGCGACCAGCGGTATGAGAACCTGCCAGAGATTTGAAAGCGACCAGTAGAGGCTGACTTCAGGTGAAATGCCTGAAAGGACACCCGCACCCAAAAAACCACCGACATACGCGGCAATCGCGCCATATGCACCAAACCAGAGTGTAAAGACGATCATGAATGCAATAGCAAAATAGCCCCATGCAACACCGGTCGCCCCGGCCGGGCTGATGAGAACTGCAGCACGGGCAAGAATGGTATTGATGATGATGAGCCCGATAACAAGAATCAGGAATGAATAGGTGGGACGCTGGAGATTTTTCATACAAATATCCTATATTCTCTACATATATATATGGTATTTTTGCCCTGCGAGCCCGAAACGGGAAATATCGTGTGCGGGGTTTTGCCGGAGATGGCGTAAATCGCCACCAGAGGGATGCTTTTTACCGGCAGAATTGCACGGTGCCGGCATTTTTTTGAGGCGCAGTTATCAAATCCCGGCAATCCACGGGAAAAGAGGGGAGAAATTATTCCGGCTGTGCATTCATGTTTGACGGTATCAGGAGCCGGAGCACGAAGTCAGGTACCTGCTTTGAGGTTTTGACCGTCATGTCAAAATCGGCATTTTTGCCGTTTGTTCCCAGATAGTGCAGGGTAATCTGGAAATCCGTGTTGAACACGGGTATGCCAAAAACGGTAATCTGTGCATGGCGGGGGCTGATTACCCGCTCTTCCCCAATAACCAGTTTCTCGCGGTTGCCGTCAACGTCAGTGACCATTTCGTTTTCGTAGCTCATGACGACAATATGGCTGTTCCCGATGGTCACCGGTTCGCCATCCGGCAGGGTAACCCGGTACTGGGTACCAAATGGCAGGCTGGTGCCGGAATCGGCAGTCGTATTGGTCACACTGGTAGTAAGAATTGCCGCAGCTATGACGACTATAATAAACACGAGCACAGCCGCAAGGATTTTTGTCCGGGAACTCAGGCCGCCCTCACTTGGCCGGCTTTTTTGTGCGGGATGGTCTGGCATAGGTTTCATCTCTTCGTACAGATGAGTGAACGATATTTATGTGTAGCGGATACAAAAAAGGGTGGTGCGGTGTTCCGGCAGTATTGGGTTTGGCAGAGGGGAATGCCTTCAGAATTGCCCATAAAGTCCATTAGCCCCCCCGACTCATTATAATAGGATTTCACATGCGCATACCTATACAATCAGTCAGGCCGGACATTGGCCACGCGGAGGTCTGTGGCTGGGTTCACGAGGTCAGGGATCTCGGCGGTCTCGCGTTCTTTTTGATCCGCGACCGGACCGGCATCTTACAGGTAACCATTCCCAAAAAGAAAGTGTCAGAAGCGGTGCTTGCCGCGATTAAACAGGTGTCCCGTGAATCAGTGGTCAGTGTCACCGGTACCGTAAAAGCGATGGAAAAAGCGCCGGGCGGCAGAGAACTTGTCCCGGATACGTTTGAGATTGTGAACCTTGCAGAAACCCCGCTGCCACTGGATGTATCCGAAAAAGTGGGAGTGGAACTTGACACCCGGCTTGATGCCCGGTTCCTTGACGTGCGGAGACCCCGCGTTGCAGCGGTGTTCCATATCCGCAGCGCCGCGATGCACGCGATGAACGATTACTTCCACAAAGAGGGATTTATCGGTATCACAACACCAAAAATTGTCGCCGCTGCCACTGAAGGCGGTACCGAACTCTTCCCGATTGCCTATTTTGATAAGGAGGCGTTCCTCAACCAGAGCCCGCAGCTTTACAAGCAGATGATGATGGCGGCGGGTTTTGAGAAAGTCTATGAGATTGGCCCCATCTTCCGCGCCGAGGAGCACAATACCACAAAGCACCTCAACGAGGCGACATCGATCGATATCGAGGTATCCTACGCCGACCATTTCGAAGTGATGCGCATTCTCGAAGACCTGATCGTCAAGACCTACGAGTACGTCAATAAGACGTGCAGCGACCACCTGGCAAACATCGAATGCACGGATTTTGCCGTGCCAAAAGCCCCGTTTGCCCGGCTCCCGTATACCGAGGCGATCGAGATCGCCGCAAAAAAGATTGCAGAGCCGATCAAGTTCGGTGATGATATCAGCGCTGCCGCAGAGCACGCGATTGGCGACGAGATGGGCGCCCATTACTTTATCGTGGACTGGCCAAGCTCGATCCGCCCCTATTACGCGATGCCGTACGAGGATGATCAAACAATTTGCAAGGCATTTGACCTCATGCACCCGCGAATGGAGCTCTCAAGCGGGGCACAGCGTGTCCACCAGCATGATTTGCTCGTGCAGCAGATCGCGAAAAAAGGGCTCAACCCGGAAAGTTTTGAGTTTTATCTCCGCCCGTTCCGGTACGGGATGCCCCCGCATGCAGGCTGGGGACTGGGCGCTGACCGGCTGATCATGACGATGCTGGGACTCTCAAACGTTCGCGAAGCGGTACTGTTCCCGCGTGATATGCACCGGCTCGTACCCTGATCACATACTCTTTTTATTGCAAAAGTCAATCCGTTTGTGTACCTGTGCTGATTTAAAAAATGGCAAAGAATTATTTTATCAACAAAGTGCTGGCGACTACCGTAGTGGGAAGTTACCCGGTCGTGAAAGGAGGGGGATTGAGGAGCCTTTTTGATCCGCTCCGTTCCGCCGTGGAGACTGCTGTTGACGACCAGATGACCGCAGGGATCGACATCATCTCGGACGGGCAGGTGCGGGGGGATATGATCCAGGCCTTTGCGGCAAAACTGCCCGGTATCAAAGGGCAGGAGGTGGTCGGCAAGGTGCAGCCGGCATCCGGATCGATTACCGCCGGCGACACAAAATATGCCCTTTCAAAAGCGCCAAAAGTAAAAGGAATTATAACCGGCCCTTCCACGCTTGCCCATGGGCTTCATATCAGCACACCGATGTACCGGAACAAGGAGGAACTGGCACTTGATCTCGCTGCCGCGCTCATTGTAGAGGCACGGAGTCTTGAAGCAGCGGGTGCGACCCTGCTCCAGCTCGATGAGCCGATCTTCTCTACGGGTATTGCCGATCTGGCAGTAGGAAAAGAGGCGATTGAACGGATTACGGCTGCCGTGAAAATTCCGACATGCATGCATGTCTGCGGGAACCTGGAAAACGCCATAGATGATGTCCTGAAGATCAATGTCAATGTGCTGGATTTTGAGTTCTCCAAAAACCCGGCTAACCTTGACCTGTTCAGCTCCCGGGACCTGGCCGGGCGGATGATCGGCTACGGCTGTGTTGATTCCTCATCGGAAACCGTTGAAACCGTGCCGGAGATCAAGACCAGGATTATGAAGGGGGTTGAGGTGTTCGGTGCCCGTTCGATGCTGATCGATCCTGACTGCGGCATGCGGATGAGGACGCGGGAAGCGGCATTCTGGAAACTCAAGAATATGTGTGAGGCGGCAAAGGAAGTCCGTTTCGCGCTGTGATTTTTTTAGCCAAAAATTTTTGTCACAATAAATCGTGTGATTGGCTGGCGACTCACTAGCCGGCATCACTTGCGATCCATCCGGCAATGGGTGGGGTATCTCCTTGATCATGAGGTCCCGCCATGGGGGGTATGTCTTCTTTATGAGATACCCCCTTGGGGGGATCTGTCCTACTAGGCAGGTACCCTCCAGACCCATCCCTCTTTTTTTGCATAACCATTGCCTGCGTTTCGCGTGGAGTCTCTGACGATCTCTATTGCACATGTGCAGTTCCGGGGTGAAGTTCCCACGCGACCCCCCACCCCTTCTCATGAGAGATCCCCTTGGGGGGATTGTCCTACTAGGGAGATACCCTCCCGGGGGATCTCTTTATCCCTGGGCCCCTCCTGACCCACCACTCACTAAATAAAAATCCATCGTGTCAAAACCAGGTTTCACGACGACAGTGCCCGACAGGGTCAGGTTTTTACTGGTAATCCTGGCTAACCCACCACTCTTTCTCATGAGACACCTACCCCTCCAGGGGGTACCTCTGGTTCTCAAAAAATGGGGATATGACGGGAGAGGATCTGGTGGAGCGTCCTTGAGATACAGAGCGATGGGCAACTGGGGATACTGGAGAGATTTTGATATTTAATTTTGCAGTCCACACATGCCACGTCGTATTCGCTGGTGACCAAAAAAAGAAAAAAAATAGTCCTATACGACCCTTGAAGTGGTCGATGCTTCTATCCCGTTTTCGGTGATAATAAACGGCAGCAGGCGCTGTGGTGCTGCTGCATCTTTTATCTTGAGCACAGCGACTGTCCGCTCGATCTCGCTCTGGTGAATTTCATTTTTGAATTCAACCACAATATCTGCCGCTCGCGTAATCCGGGTCATCTCAACAGATGTGTGGACGCCGGTATACACGATAAAAAGCATGTTGGCGCCACGCTT
>CAVYJD010000009.1:0-106928 GCA_963768785.1 uncultured Methanoregulaceae archaeon | reverse complement strand
GTTAGGTATGAGAAGCAGGCGTCCTGATGGCTGGTCACCCGATACCCATCCCCGTATTTCCATGAGCGTTGTGTTCATGACACCGATATCCATCACGTCCCCGTATTTATCGTCAATGGATATCCTGTCCCCCACACGGTACATGCCGGAGATGATGATCAGGAAGCCCCCGACAAAATTCTTGAACACGTCCTGCAGGGCAAATGCAAGGCCGGCCCCGATAATACCGTACGAGACAATAAGGGAAGCGCTGTCAGTCACCCAGACACGCAGACAGATGACAATAATAAATACGATTGACAGGACGGATATGGCCTTGTTTGCCGTGTACCGGGTCTTCAGATCGGTTATCCTCCGGACAAAGAACATACTGATGATAATCTGGAAGATAAGGTACGCAACCGTCACGACCAGAGAGGTAGAGAAAATATCAGAGACAATCTGGTCCTTGACTACGTGAGCAGCTATGCCGAGTCCTGCAGAAATGAGGAGAAGCAGGGAGAATATCAGCAGTTGACGTTTCATACTTTGATTCCGGTTATTAGTCTTCTCTCTCCTTTTGGTTTATAAAAATGCTCTGGCAGGTACCGGATTATGAACGGAAATATTTGTGGATATATTTTCTGCTCACGGTGTCCACGTAGCAGTGGGAACATTTCAGCACACACCACAGGGTAGCATTCCTCAAAATGATACGCGACGCACCACGTAATGCAGCACTGAAAGGTTCAGCCCTTTTGCCACAAACTGCCCGGGTTTCTTATCCACCTTCCTTGAGGTTCTCCACCATTAAGACGTCTATGCTATGATCTGGCGAGATCGAAGCGATCAAGGTTCATCACTTTGGTCCAGGCCGCCACGAAGTCCTGGACAAACTTCTACTGCCCGTCCGCGCTTGCGTAGACCTCGGCCAGAGCCCGGAGCTGGGCGTTCGAACCGAAGATGAGATCGACACGCGTGCCGGTCCACCTGACTTCGCCGGTCTTGCGATCGCGCCCTTCAAACAGGTCCTTCGCGTCCGATACCGGCTTCCACTCCGTGCCCATGTCGAGCAGGTTTACGAAGAAGTCGTTGGTGAGCGCTTCCGGCTTCCTGGTAAAAACGCCGTGCCGTGGTCTGTCCGAAGTTGGTGTTCAGCACACGCATGCCGCCAACGAGCACCGTCATTTCGGGTGCGGTCAGGGTCAGCAACTGTGCCTTGTCAACCAGCAACTCCTCGGCCGATACGGCATAGCGGGTCTTCTGGTAGTTGCGGAAGCCGTCCGCCTTCGGCTCGAGCACGGCAAAGGAGACCACATCGGTCTGCTCCTGCGAGGCGTCCATGCGTCCCGGCGTGAAGGGGACCGTCACCTCGTGACCGGCGTTCTTCGCAGCCTGCTCGACGCCGGCGCAGCCGGCCAGGACGATCAGGTCGGCCAGCGAGACCTTCTTGCCGCCTGAGGCGGTGCTGTTGAACGCGTTCTGGATGCCCTCCAGGGTCTTGAGAACCTTCGCCAGCCGGGCAGGCTGGTTGACTTCCCAGTCCTTCTGCGGCGCCAGGCGAATGCGGGCGCCGTTCGCACCGCCGCGCTTGTCGGAGCCACGGAAGGTGGACGCCGATGCCCAGGCGGTCGAAACCAGCTCTGACACTGACAGGCCGGAAGCCAGGATCCTGCCCTTGAGGGAGGCGATGTCCTGTGCATCAATCAGTTTGTGATTGACGGCAGGGATGGGGTCCTGCCAGATGAGCTCTTCGGCCGGAACCTCCGGGCCGAGATAGCGTGCGCGCGGACCCATGTCGCGGTGCGTCAGCTTGAACCATGCCCGGGCGAACGCGTCCGCGAGCTGGTCCGGGTGCTCGTAGAAACGCCGTGAAATCTTTTCGTAGACAGGGTCGAACCGCAGAGAGAGGTCCGTGGTCAGCATGGCTGGTGCATGACGCTTCGATCTTGTCGTGGGCATCCGGCACCGTGCCGGCGCCTGCGCCACCCTTCGGCTTCCACTGGTACGCACCGGCCGGGCTCTTCGTCAGTTCCCATTCGTTGCCGAACAGGATCCGGAAGAAGTTGTTGCTCCACTTCGTGGGCGTGTTGGTCCAGGTGACCTCCAGGCCGCTGCCGATCGTGTCCCCGCCTTTGCCGGTGCCGAAGCTGCTCTTCCAGCCGAGGCCCTGCTCCTCGATGCCCGCCGCTTCGGGCTCAGGCCCCACATGGGACGCAGGGCCGGCGCCGTGGGTTTTGCCGAATGAGTGCCCACCGGCGATGAGCGCAACCGTCTCTTCGTCGTTCATGGCCATGCGGGCGAACGTCTCGCGGATATCCCTGGCCGCCGCGACCGGATCCGGGTTGCCGTTCGGGCCTTCCGGATTGACGTAGATCAGCCCCATCTGCACGGCAGCGAGCGGATTTTCGAGGTTCCGGTCGCCGGAGTAGCGTTTGTCATCCAGCCACTTGTTCTCAGAACCCCAGTAGACGTCTTCTTCCGGCTCCCAGGCATCCACACGACCGCCACCGAAGCCGAAGGTCTTGAATCCCATCGACTCCAGGGCGACGTTGCCGGCAAGAATCATGAGGTCGGCCCATGAGATTTTCCTGCCATACTTCTGCTTGATCGGCCAGAGCAGCCGGCGCGCCTTGTCGAGGTTCACGTTGTCGGGCCAGCTGTTGAGGGGCGGGAAGCGCTGCTGGGCGGCACCGGCGCCGCCGCGACCGTCACCGGTGCGGTACGTGCCGGCGCTGTGCCATGCCATGCGAATGAACAAGGGGCCGTAGTGGCCGAAGTCCGCCGGCCACCAGTCCTGCGAGTTGGTCATCAGCGCCTGCAGATCCTTCTTCACGGCCGCCAGGTCAAGTTTTTTGAACTCTTCGGCATAGTTGAAACCCTTACCCATGGGATTGGACAAGGGCGAGTGCTGGTGCAGGACTTTAAGGTTCAGCTGATTGGGCCACCAGTCCCGGTTCGATGTGCCTCTGCCGGGAGCGTGTTTATCTGCTCCGCCCGTTTCCGGATACTTGCTGTCGTCAGTCATAACGTCATCTCCTTTTTTTCGATCAGGTGGACATCCTGAAGAATGACCGGGCCACGCTGCCCTGCCGTGAGGGAGTTCTGGTTGTCAGCAACCGGGACTCCCTGGTCTGTAGTAAGGGTTTTTCTGGCCCTGATCTATCAAAGGTAGAATTGCCACGGTCATACTTAATACGATAGGGTGTCAGGGCAGAGCATACCCTGTAAGTCGACTCTTCTGACCGGTGAGAAACAATCAGAACAGAAAAATTTCATGACTTGTTGGGTAATTGCAGTAGGATAAAAGATTTGATAACCGCTGCATTTCTTCTATTCCCGTTTTCCCGACTGATGGGCGGGACAGAACAGGTGGCAAGGGACATCGTTGACAATTTTTATCCGGTTGACAGAATGTTCTCTGCTTTCGCATTTCTCATTTTTATTGAGGAATTCTCCATGAGCCTTAAATCTGCTAATCTCTCCTAAATTAGTATTTGCTCCGTCAGCACGTCCTCCTATTTCAGATTATTTTGTGTTAATCCGGATCGTAACAGAGCAGCCCGCGAACCTCACTTCGATACCTACATATCAGATGTCGTATTCACCCTGATCTATGGAACAGCGCCGTTCCTTTCCCTGGGGCGTCCTCCTCATCGTCAGCCTGGCTGTATTCATCCTGGTCATCGACACCACCACCATGGAAGTCTCCATCAGTGCCCTTGTAAATGACCTGAACACCAATGTCTCAACCATCCAAACCATCATCACCATCTGTACCCTGGTGAAGGCTGCCTTCATGCTGATTGGGGCAAAGATCCAGGACATTATCGGGAGGAAGAGGACGTTTCTGGTCGGTGCTGCGATTTATGGCGTCGGGACTTCCATGGCTGCAATCAGCCAGAGCGCAGCTATGCTCCTCGTTGGCTGGTCGGTACTTGAAGGGATCGGTGCGGTGTTGATGATTCCGGCAACGGTAACGTTCATTACCGGAACCTATGAGGGGAAAGAGCGGGCATTTGCCTTCGGTGTATGGGGTGGGGTCGCCGCGGCGGCCAGCATTTTTGGCCTTATTTTCGGCGGATACCTGACCACCTTCTACTCCTGGCGGGGGATGTTTGTCCTCGAGCTGGTCATCATTCTCATCATCTTTGCTCTCCACAGGATGCTGGAGGAGACCCGCCCGACCGCATCCTGGAAGAACTTTGATCTCGGGGGGGCGCTCCTTTCGGTTGGCGGCCTCATTGCCCTGGTTCTGGCGCTCCTCCTCGTCAAAGAGCCGGCAGAATGGGTGATCGTTCCCTTCCTCATCACCGGAGGGATAGTCCTTCTCTTTGGGTTTTACTTCTGGGAGCGGCGGCAGATCAGGAAGGGCAAAGACATCCTCGTAGATGTGACCATCGTCCCTGAACGCACCTTTCTTGCAGGGAATGTTGTCGCCATCGGCCAGAAATTTATTACAGCCGGTTTTATCTTCATCTTCCCCTTGTTCTACGAGATAATTACGGGTGCAACTGCGTATGAAACCGGCATCGCCCTTCTGCCCATGACCCTTGCAATCGTCGTGTTCTCTGTCCTCGGAGCCCGGTTCGCATCGTGGTTCGAACCAAAATACGTTCTTCTCGTTGGCATTGCCCTCACCGGAGCAGGACTGGCCGTTCTCAGGGATGTCTTTTCCCTCACCACCACCGCCCATGACATCATCACCGGAAGTCTCCTGTTCGGGATCGGGCTTGGCATCGTCCTTTCCCAAGTGACCAACCTCACCCTCTCCTCCATCCGGAGCGATCGCCAGACCGATGCATCAGGTATCTATAACACCACCAGGCAGCTGGGAAGTTCTCTCGGGACGGCAATTATCGGCATCGTCCTGGCCCTTGGTTTCATCCATGGGCTGCTCGCCGGCCAGCCATTGCATCTCCCTCCCGGCCAGCCCCTGTTGTCGATTGGGATCAGCGAGGCAGCGGTCAACCAGGGTATGGAATGGGCGTTCATGGCGATGATCATGGTAGTCATCGGCATGTTTATTGCAGGCCTGTTCATCCGGAAGACGGGGAAGATCGTGTAAAGGGAGGGCCCGGACTCAAGTCATTTTTTTTAGACCTCCAGGCGGACTCGTACGGACATGAATCGTCCCGTCAGGATCTGCCGGATCCGGCAGGTGAACAAGCGGGATTCTGCTCTAGGAGGATTCAGTCCAATAAAACCTCCTTTCGGGATCCTCCCTGACAGGATTTCCATGCCCATCCACTCGTTCATTGTTGTAACATCGCTAAATACACCTCATCAATTCCGCCGGAGAATACCGGATTGTTCCGGCAGAATTACCGTATTTTCCGGAATTATTACCTCTCTCCCCGGAGGGAGCGCGGCAAAATAAGGCCAATAAGCATATGAGGGGGCGGTCGGATCAGTGGGAAATTGGAATGAAAACTAAAGAATTGATGAGGAAGAATGAAGATGGATCAATGAGGCAACACACGGGAAGGTAAAAAAGGATTTTTCGTTTCTCCTATAACACCCGTAGCAGCGGTGGCTGTTTCCACGTACCGTTGAGCGCTTCTTGTTTCGGCCAGTAAAGGCGCATGGACATAACGAACGGCCCATTCGGGGCGGGCAGCCAATTCGATTCCAAGTCCGCGCCGGGGGATTCGTGCTGGATATACAGCGTGATCCCGCCGTCGGCGTCGGTTTTCAACTGCGGCAACATCGGCGAGTTGATCAGGTAGCGGTTGATGGGATTAGCCACCAGCTGGCTCTGCGGCATTTTATACATTGTGAGCGACCAGAATGCGTTGACAGGCGGCAGTTGGCCCGGCCCAAATCGGAGGGTGTAATTATTGGCCCCGCTAAGTGCCTGCCCTTCAGAGTCAACAGTATAGAGTGGATACAACGCTTCCTCTTTCGAATTCCCATAGATCCCGAGCACAGCGCCGGCCATGCGGTAGAGGTAATTACCATTCAGATACTCCCGCGTGCCAAAAAAGTCGCCTGCAGTACGATTCCCCGTATCGATCTCGGTCGTTTTAAAATTATCAAATTCGACCCAGGCGTCGGCCATTCCCTGCGTGACAGCTGTCTGCATTTCCGGCGAGAGGTTGTTAAAGTCAAAGTTCTTGCCTGTACCGACGCCGATTCTGGAGAAATTCGCCATAAGGTCTTTCTCGGACGGGTTTGTCGGCTGGCAGAACTGCAGGACAAAGTTCAGCTCGTTGAAAAAATCCGGATCGGTTTTCTCTGCATCGGGCGTTAGCGGCTTGATAAAATTAATCGCCGGCGCAGCAGTGGGTGCCGGGTAGCCGAGGAACGTCGAGAGCGGCTGTACTTTATAACCGGCTTGGATCTTCTTTACATTATCAATATCGCTCGCGTTGAAGAGCTGTGTGCGGTAGACGGCGAGTACCAGATTGGTCTCCGAGCGG
The DNA here is from genome assembly GCA_963768785.1 of uncultured Methanoregulaceae archaeon. Classification (GTDB taxonomy): domain Archaea; phylum Halobacteriota; class Methanomicrobia; order Methanomicrobiales; family Methanospirillaceae; genus Methanoregula. Next base: position 100,527 of record CAVYJD010000009.1, on the reverse strand, counting down.
ATCACCTGCTTCACCCCTGGAGGAGTCGGGCCTTGCCAGTTTGGCCCGGCAATCACGAAGCTGCCGCCGTCATTGCCGGTGGTGCGGCTCCCGATATATGCAAAGTTGAAGGTGTAGGCATCGATGAGCTGGACGCTGAAATAGCGCCCGTCATCCATCGGAGGCACGGTGAGCACGAGGGGTTCGGTACGTAAATCCATGCCAAGCATTGAGTAAGGTGTATCCGAGTTTGGAGTCTGGACGGTCGTGTCATCCGGCGTGTAAACGCGGGCCGTACTTTCAATCTGGTTCCACGCCGCCTTATGGGTGGGGTCCGTGGCATTCACGAAATAGGAGTACTCGATGCGGTAGTTGTCCACCATCGGGAAGCCGTATATAGTGGCTTCTTTGGCGATGGCACGGACTTCTGCCGGGGTTGGTGTGTTTGGGGTAGGATTTCCCTGATTTGGTGAGATACAACCGGCAACGATAATACCCGTGACAATGAACATAACAGCAGCCAGGCTGATATACGTTAATTTTAACCCTTTGTTCATTATGCCCTCTAATTTACAAATTCCCTTTTGGGAGATTAGTATATGAAATTTACGAGCACTTTTCAAAATTTCAAGGGAATAATCCGGATCCGTCCTATGCAGGCGCTCGCCCTCGAGGAACTTTGTAATATTCCGCAAGCTCCGGGATCCCCGCGAGAATTTTTGGCACGAACATGACGCGGATAAACGCGACAGTGGTGGGATCCACCGTCTGCACTGCCGGTGCGCCTCACCATATTGAGTGCGATTGTGCAGGTTTCTGGTATTCCCGCCAGTAGCAGATATGATGAACGATCAAACCGGGAATATCCAATGAATGAGGATTAGTTATGCCTTATTTTGAAAAAGATGATGAAATTGCCTGAATTACTTTCCGCATACCCCCGACCAGATTCGAACTGGTGTCGCCGGATCCAAAGTCCTGCATGATTGACCGCTACACTACGGGGGTGAATGATATGTGTCAATACTATTGGAAAGAATGCGTATTAAATCAATGGTGAGAGCAGACTCATGATTCTTTGAATTCGCCCGACGCCAGAACAGGCACTATAAGTAATAATAAGGAAGGATCCTGTTGTCAATCAACTCATGATGCAAAGTCACAGGGTTGTGCAAGTCTATCGGATAATTTCCTCATTAACCTGGTTGGCTTGAAAAAATACCGGTCATATGAATATTTTTTACGAGGTCATCGAGTTTTTTTGTTTTCTCTTTTGAGATTGTCGCAGGGATATACTTTCAGAAATGAGTGAAAGTCTTTCCTTCAGGCCGTCAATGTCGGTGAACGACGTTGCGGGACCTCAATAAATGCATGCAAAGATCCATTTGGATCAAGAGGTTTATCTGGATCCTGACGGGATCGACTGCCTTCTTATTACCGTAATTATAAAAAAAAATCGCTCGATATCCAGCGGGGGAGATAGGTAATTATTCCTCAAAATTACCATTTTTTGCTTTGAAAATTGTGTGCTTTATTGTATAGCATCATATGGTTTATAACAGGCACTGCAGGATGTTTTGAGAGCATTCAAATAATAAAAATTCAAATGATTTTTGGCAAAATACTCGATAATTGAGGTATTTGGTTAAAGAATAGAAGATGTAATTAAAAGAATGATTTTCTTGCAGAAATGGCAGTTCCGGTACAAAAAAAACCGAAGAGGTACTCCAACCGAACCGCAGATTCCACATTCTGGAACGTCATCGTAAGACAAAAACAGGTTCGGTAGATAAGGAATGTGAAGAGTTTGCTCCACATTCAATTTTATGGATCGGAAAAAAATGGCCAGCAAAGTCCCGTTCAGAAACTCTCCTAGTCATTTCCTAAAGGGAAAAACTGCTGGTATACCTGACGGCGCTCATCAATATCCGTATGGAGATAAATTTCAGTTGTCTTGATCGATGTATGCCCCAGATTCTCCTGCACGACGCGGAGGTTCTTTGAACGGCGGTACAACTCGCTCGCATAACTATGCCGGATCTTATGCGGGGTAATTCCCAACGGTGCGTAGTTCTTGAAAATATGCTGGATCGCCCGGGGTGAGATATGCTTCCCCTGCTGACCGACAAACAGGGGCCCGACAATTTTATTGCCGATAAATTTTCTGATATCGCCAAGTGTTTCTTCGTCGACAAAAACCATCCTGATCTTGTCCCCTTTTCCAAGGATACGAATGGTATGCTCTTCAAAATCAATGTCCTCAATGTTCATATTGCACAGTTCAGATACCCGTACACCGGTAGAATAGATGGTCCGGACAATGAGTTTGTCACGTGGATCTTCAATTGAATCAATAAGCCGGAGCACCTGACTGTGTTTCAGGTACTTGACTTCCTGTTGTTTGATACGGGGGCGTTCGATGCCCATGAGGGGATTTGCCACGACGGCCCCCTGCGTGTACAGGAACCGGTAGAATGAGCTGAGTGTCGAGATGATACGATGAAAGGTCTTTGGCTTATAGGTCCTCATCGATGAGACAAATGCAAGGAAATCCGTGACCATAACCGGTGTGACATCCACCCCGGTATCCAAACGGGCATTCTCAAAATCCTTCCAGAAGAAGACGAGTTTGGTTATTTCGGTATTCCTGCGAAGCCAGACATAATAACCAAAATGCTTGATAACCTGCTCATAACTATCAAGCGTGCGGGAGGAATAATTGCGCATCCGGAGGTAGTTTCGGTAACTTTTAACCCATTCCGAAAAATACCCGCTTTCCATGCTCTATTCTTTCGTATCTCCCGTAAATAAAGGTTTGCGCAGAACACCTATTCTGCGACAAACGCAATTTGATGATATTTTCGTGGAAGATATTGGAAATCTAACCATCGGTTGTTCGATAATGTACCACCTGGGTCTCCAGCACCCAACGCTTTTTAGGATATATCATCCGGGTTTATCACTCTTTTTGTAAAAGTAAAAAACATGGGTTTTTTCTCTTTCAAACATATTTTTACCCACCTTTGCATATAAACACGAAAAAAAGAGGCATGGTAAAGGTTTACCGCCGGTGGCTTGAGGATACAATATCTGATCCCGCCCGTGAACAGATTTTGATATATGGGCACTGTAGAAAACCTCTATCATAACACGCAACCCCCCTCTTGCGCCACCAGTCCCCCAAGGGGGACGGGGCTCAAGGGAGATGATACAAGAACAGGTAATACTACACTATCACAACCGGGGGTGCCACAGCGGCGGGGGCGAAGGAAAGGATTGCCAGAGCCCTCGAGAAGCGTAATGGCAATTCAATTTAGGATTTCTACATGGCCAGTATATGAATACATAAAACCGGCTTTTGATACGTTTACGGGCAATTTTTTATCCAGGTTCTCAAACTTCGGGCGCTTGTAATGATGTAGCGTGCCCCAATTATTGTTCATTTTGTTGACAGAGTTTTTGTCCGTTTTTGATAATTTTATGGTCTTGGTTGAAACCGATTTTGTTCATGAAGACTGGTGCTGGCGTCATCCAGCCCGGAATTTCCTGCTTTTGCCAGTTATTGTTTTGGTAGTCGAAGTTCCAGAGTGCTCTTCAGGTATGGCTAAGTAAAACGGAACTCCTCAAGGGTGATAAGTTCCTGATAAAGAGTCGTATAATAACGTTCGATATTGCCGCGACCTTTAAGGTTGTACAGCCGACAAAAGATCAGTTTGATCCCCGAGTTTCTGTACTTTCAGCCTTGAAGAATTTAAAGGCAAACTATTTTTATTATCGAGATAAATTTCACGGGGAATCCGGCCAGAACGCAGTGCGTAGCAAAGAGCATTAACCACAGAAGCAGCATCTATGAAAAGTAAACCCTGCTCTTCACGCAATAGCGTGAGCAATCGTCGGTAAAACCTCTGACTGATACTTTACTGGCACCTCATATACGGATCTGAAACGTATTCCCCTGCTATATGCTGTCAAAGTGCCGAAGTTGAAATCGTTTGCCGCCAGTGTGAGGTTTAGCTTTAACCTGACTTGGAAGACCGTGTTTCTTGAGGATTCGATGAATGGTTATCCAGGAACAGGAAACATTGGACTGGTGCTTGATAGAACGGGCGCCCTATGCCGGATATTTCTCTTTGAGTTAGACGATTCGTTGTTCCAATGAACACGATATAGCCCGGGCGACCTTCTCGACCAGGTCTTCTTTGGTCATAATCCTGTTTCTGATCATGACTATGGGCTTTTGCCCATCGTTTCACCGAATTTTCGGAAATGTTATACATATCTCCAATCTTTTTTGCACACGTATTTCTTCTTCATAGAATACGATTGCTTTGAACCTGATATCCATTGTCGCTTTACCCTCACGCAGCTGATCGGTGCTCCTGAAAGCGGACATGCATCATGCCACTATTTTAGGACAAAAATATGGGCACTGTGTAACTAACCGCTTACCGTTAAGGGATTTCAGTAATGCAATCTTTTCTATCGCCGTTATTATCAGGACTTCAGGAAGTAATTTACTCAAATATGGGGAAGCAGCAAGGGGGAACATGCATTTACCTCCAATTTATGATGCTTGATAGCGTGCCTGAATCGAAAGATAAGAGTTGGTCATATATCCGTAATTTGAACTTATTTATTAAAAATATGCTCAAATTTCCAATATTAGTAAAAATAATTTTGCTTTTATTTCAAACTTATAAACCATATGATGCTATACATAAAATGGACAATTTTGACGTGCATTCACAATATCACACAAAAAAATGACGATACATTAGAAACATATCGCATCTTTGCGATCTAAAAAAGAGAATTAAAATCACGGCTCTGTAGAAATCCTCAAATTAAATTGTCATAACACTCTTTGGGGCTCCGGCAATCCTTGCCTTCGCCCCCGCATCTGTGACATCCCCCGGTTGTGATAGTGCTGTTTATTATCTGTTCTGGCATCATCGCCCTTGAGCCCCGTCCCCCTTGGGGGACAGGTGGCGCAAGAGGGGGGGCTGCATAGTATGAAAGAGGTTTTCTAGAGTGCTTACAAATGAATTATTTATGTAGAATCAAAGGGAAGTATTGGTAACAAACCTATGCCAGAGGAACCACGATTTTTAACTCCTGATGAGGTCGCCACTATCCTTGGTGTTCACCAGAAAACGGTACATCAATGGCTACGCACGGGTAAGATTGAGGGTACAAAAATTTCATACCGTGCCTGGCGCATTCCACAATCAGCACTTGCTGATTTTGTTAGCCGAAATAGCAACAAGTATCCAATGAATACTCATACTGCTGCAAAGAAGGCGGAGTCACCACCAAAATTCCCGAACCAAACGGGCTCTCCCGAGCCAGATACACGTTCCCCTATTCCCGCTCAATCAAAAATGAGATTGTATATCCGGGATATCATGGGTGAAGAGTCTCATGAACATTCAAAGTGAATCGCACTCTGAAAATATCCTGTGGCAAATTCTATTTTGCCTGTTTACTTCCCAGAGGAGGGTATAAGTGTGCTCGATTTCATGCTATGAATAATATTATCAAAATTCCCATGAGGGATGCCGTTTTTGATGCAACTTTAGTCTCGTTATAATATTTTACCTGCATTTGAATCCCATTCATCAGCCCCCCTGAACGGGGGTTATCCTCACTATAACGAAAAATATTTGTTTTACCATAAAGTGTCCGGTACGGTTCTCGAAGTTCGTAACGTCATCAAACCTGGATCTCACATAACAAAGGTATTCGAGGGGGATTGCTCTATATAGAGGGAATTTCTTCATAGGAAAATAAGAGGAACTTATCACAATTTTTCAGACGGGTATAAACCCTATAACGCTATATATAAAAAGGTTGAATAATCAGCCAATTGAATGCTGATTTTACACGGAACGTAATCAAAAAATAACGGGAGATGTATCATGGACGAGTCGATCATACAACAAGAGATCAATAAGTACAAAAAATTCAAAAAAGTCGATGGCGCCACGTACCGCAAGGTGAACCATTTCTTACGAAAGCGTACCTATATCACGGCCCGTGAATGGGCACTCGCCCGCCTGTGCACAGATTTCCGCACATCAGGAGGTGCTGAAATGACATTTATCGGCAAACATCTCCCTGAATTGGTCCCATTTATGGAAGAACCTTATACACCACAGGCGGTTAATCAGGCGCGACATTCATTTAAAAAGAAAGTGCGCAAAGCAAGTGCCACGTTTTTTTACGGCGCGATGTGCGGTTTCTTCACGACCGATGAACTGGACGATCTTCTTTTTGAAGCCAGTGAAGTATCACGGTTTTTGCTGGAAGTCGAAGGAACGACGCTTGATATTGATGAGGAAATCGATATCGAAGACCGGATAACAAAAGTCATGAGAAGCGTGGGAGAGACAGCAAAAACCATTCTGAAAACAAGGAGCGATGATACTGAATCTGATGCCCCGGAAAGTCCGGTTCCCGACGCACCATTAAAAATACCGGTGATCACAAAGCCACGAAAAAAACGATCACGTAATCAAATACCCAACGATACCACTACTAAACCTCAGGTATCGGATTTACCAGCGGAATCCCAAAATTCCGAGTTAATACCGTATCCAGAGGGGATAGCAGAAAATATTTTGGACCAGAAAAATCAGGATGCCGTGAACGCAGGTTCAGATGCTCTGCCAGAGGATTCAACAACCCCGTTGAATAAGGATGACCCACAAACTCTCCTCCCGTCACCCACTCCGGATAATGACCATAGCATCGAACCACTGATCACCGATTCTGGAGAAAACCATTCATGAAACTTATCCAGATTGTCGGAAGATCGAATTCCGGAAAAACGACGTTTATCAATACCCTGATTCCGGTGCTTAAACAGAAAGGTCAGGTTGCGGTGATAAAACATCTGGGAGATCATGAATACCAGTTGGAAAAGGACAAAGACACCACCCAGTTTTTTCAGGCTGGGGCAAATATCTCCGTTGGTATCGATGCTGATAAATCGGTGGTTGCACTCCATACGAACAACCTTGATGAGATCCTCTCCATGCTCTTTATGGAAAAAATGGATTTTGTAATTATTGAAGGATTTAAAACGCGTCCATTTCCGAAAATTGTGATTGGGGATCTTGATATCGGTAACTGCATGCTTCGCAATCCTACAACCGGACAGGTTATTGAATCGCTTGAAGCATTCGAAGATTTTTATACGAAATAAACCTGATGGATGTAAAGGATAATGGTCGCAAAAAAGATGCAAAAACGGTTGTTCGGCACAAATGGTGTGCGGGGCATCATCGGTAAAGACGTCACACCAGAACTGGTACTTCGTATAGGAGAAGCACTTGGCACATTGCGGAAAGGACGCATTGCGGTTGGAAGAGATACAAGAACGTCAGGAGAAACCCTTATCATGGCAATGAAAGCCGGGCTGCTTGCCACCGGCTGCGATGTGATCGATTGCGGCATATTACCAACTCCCGCACTCCAATATCTCATTAAGGAACATTATGATGGCGGGGCAATAATCACCGCATCCCATAATCCACCGGAATATAATGGCGTAAAAATCATTGAACCGGATGGCACTGAGATGGGTGATGAAGAAACCCTTAAACTCGAATCTCTTGTTTTTGATCATGCCCCCCCATTAAAATCGTGGAACCAGATCGGAAAAGAAGTCAACGCACATCACCTGATCGATGAATATATCACCGCGGTTGTGAACCATTTCCCCGATAAACCCGGCACAGGAATCACCGTTGTGGTTGATCCCGGATCCGGTCCTGCCTGCAAAACAACACCGGAAATTCTCCGGGCGCTGGGATGCAAAGTGCTTACCATAAATGGGATAATGGATGGCACTTTTCCCGGGCGATTGCCGGAACCCTCACCAGAAGGTCTCAAAGGTCTTGCTTCCCTGGTTGTGGCAAGCAAGGCAGCATTCGGGGTAGCGCATGATGGTGATGCAGACCGGGCAGTATTTGTTGATGAAACCGGCCAGTTCGTAGAAGAGAATAAGGAGTTCGCGCTCATGGTACAACATATTACCCAACATGCGAAGGGTATCGTTGTTACGCCGGTAAGTACATCACAGATTGTCGAAATGGTGGCAAATGAGGCCGGAAGCATGGTGACGTATACCGCAGTGGGAAGTATATATGTCGCACGAACCATGCGGGGTCTTATCGATGCCGGTAAAACCGTAATATTTGGCGGTGAAGGAAATGGTGGCCTGATCTTTCCAACCCACCAGTTCTGTCGTGATGGAGGAATGACTGCCGCCATGATGGTGACAATCCTTGCCAGCCGGAGGCAGAACCTGTCATCATTGGTTCAGCAATTGCCAAAACGACACATGATAAAAGACAAGATCGCAACACCCCATGGATTGAAGATCATAGAATATCTGACAAAAAAATATTCAAACGAACTGCTCGACCACACAGACGGTCTGAAAATCAAAAGAGGAAATTGTTGGGCACTTGTCCGGGTTTCCGGTACCGAACCACTGGTCCGGATCATTATTGACGCCGATAATCTTACGCAGGGAACTCTATTCTTTGATGAATTGAAACTGGAGATTTCCAACGCGCTGAAAATTACTTCCGGCTCATAATATTTTTTGGTTCTGGAGAAATCCTCAAAATTTTAATTGCAATAACGCTCCTCGTGGGCTCCGGCAATCCTTTCCTTCGCCCCCACCGCTGTGGCACCCCCCAGTTGTGATAGTGTAGTATTACCTGTTCTGGTATCATCTCCCTTGAGCCCCGTCCCCCTTGGGGGACTGGTGGCGCAAAAGGGGGGTTGCATAGTATGAAAGAGATCTCTACAGAGCCATTTTTTTGGTTCTTTTTACTGTATATTTGCTGCATAATAACCAAACTGTTAATGCAGTCTTGAAAAGTTCTTTTTGCGTTTAAATTAAAAGTTTTAAAGAAGTCAGCAAAATTTCTTCAAATTTCAGGTAATATATGAAAATTGATGATATTTTTACGTAAATTAAAACAAAAGATTTATTTAATATATTGGTTAATTTGACTTTGCTCAAACGATTTGCATATAGGATATATAAATGGTTTTGTCCGCAGAAACCACGGAAACGCTGAGAAAAGTGCTTTTGAGTGAACCCCCGGTATCTCTGGATGTCTTCATATCTCATACCGGTGAGCCCCAAAACAAACGGGCACGAAAGGCACACCTCAGTGAAATCCACAATATTATCATTGACACCGCATTAAAAAACAATAAACCAGATTTGCTGGGATATCTTTCAGAGATCGATGACTCACAGGTGAATACACTTTTTTCCCGGATAGGCAGGGAATACATTGAAACACAAGATGAAATATGGCTTAATTCCTTTTTCCTGCTCTCACAAAAGATTACAAAAAAAAGTACACAATCAAAAATTTTTGCAACGCTGGCGCAGGATCTTATTTCAAGCGGTGTTGAAAGATCAGAAAATTCGCTTGTTGAACAGGGCATGACCGTACTTGATCGCATCAATTTTCGGAAATACCGGTCTGAAAGTATGATCACCATTATCCCTCTTCTCATTGCCCGGGCAATTGACAAAAAAGAGGTCCTTCTCCTTCATCAATCACGTGAACTCATCAACGAGATTAGCGATATCTCAAAACGGGCGTTGCTCCATGCAGAGATTGCCACGGCAATGAGCACCATCTCTATCGTAAAAAAAGATTCTTCACTTTTTTACCAGAGTATTCGCTATTCAATAATTATTCATCAAAAAATCCGGAGACAGGATTGTATTTTATCAATTATTGAAAAAGGTGCCAGATCAGGGTTTGCACAAGAACTATTCGATATTCCGGTATTTCTCCAGAATTTTGCGGATACAGATTCCGAATTGCAGCGGGAAATCATCAGTGCACTCACTGAGCAGGTGCTTGAGGGAGTTAAAGACCGGAACCAGATACCTGCAATCCTTGAAAAAACATCTGCCAGTATCCCTTTTGCATGTGACACAATTATCCTGGCACTTTTAAGAAAGGCAGAAAAATCCGGAGACAACTGGTATCTTGCTTATGCCACGGAACTGCAAAAATTTCTTCCAAAAGAAGACAAATATCCCCTCCGTGAGATTATTCGCGCCGGGATGGCTATTGCAAGAAACACAAAAGACATGACGGTTCTCTCAGATCTTATTCCTCTTATCGAGAGGACCTGCAATGAAAGTGACTCTTCCCGGACTTACCTGCAATTTTCACAGATAATGCTAACCTGTGATGACTATTCCCGCTCGATCGACATGCTTGAAAAGGTCAGGAATAAAACAGAAAATCTGACACAATTTATTGATTGTCTGTCCCTGCTCCTGAAATATGGCATTTTTAATGATGCAATTCCCCGTGTGTACGAAGGCCTGTTGAAAACTCAGGCAGATACAATTGTATTACCGGCAATAATCAGAACGATAACAGAAGTAACTCGCGATGCCCCGTTCTCCGATATCATAGAACACCTGAGTTCGTACAGGGAACTTATACTCATGCATCCGCATCATAATCAGATAATCCTTGACAGCATAACGATGCTTATCAAGCGGGGATTTCTCGATTCGCAGGATTCAACTGTCCTTGTCAGGCTTGCCGAATCAATCACGGACTCTGCAGTAAAAGAGCAGGCTATCTCTACAATTGTAATAAAAATTGCAAAGATCGGGGTCAGGACAAAGAACCGCGATTTTCTCCAGAGATCGGTAGGTATTACCTGTCTCATTGAAGATCAGAATACACGTTCTGCAACCTTCAGCAGCATCATTGATGAAGCATCATTACTCGCTGCATCACAGGGTGATCTCGATCTTCTCCTGCGAATGAGAGCATGGAGTAGTTCTCTTCTGGACGCCAGTCTTGTTGCATATGCGATGGCAAATATCATTGAAGGGGTAATCAAATATGCGACGGATACGCAATCATCTGACGCACTTGAAGAAGCATACCTGATCGCAAAGGACATCAATGATCCCTCATTGAAGATGCAGATGTGTGAGCGGATTGTCGAATGTTTTGTCAGGATTGGATGCACTATCTTAAAAAGCACCACCCGTCACGTATCCAGCTTTGATAATACTCTCGTTTTTCAGCCGTTCATTCGCGGACTGGAAATATTAAAAAATGAAACAAAAAAACCGCAAATCTCATTAAAGATTGCTGGAATGATCGACACAATTTTGTTGTATTCGCGCTCCAGCTCAAATCCCGACTATGTTATACCCCTTGCCTTATTTTCGGTCGAGATCGAAAATTCATTTGAACGAGACGCGATGATGTCACGGATCGTCTCCAGTCTCAATGAATATATCGCCCATCCGGATTCCCCGGATCCCTATGAAAACCTGGCATTTCTTATCCAGTTAAATTCCCGGTCAAAATTAAATCCGGTGCTTATCGTTCTGAAATGCCGGCTTCTTAAAAAGATCAGTGATCCGTACATAAAATTACAGGGTATGTGCAATCTGGCAGATACCTGCATTAAATTACAGGATACTGAACATGCAGACAAGATACTGCAGGAGGTAGGGGATTTTGTTTTCGGGCTCCAGACTAATTATCACAAAATTCTGATCCTTGCCGATCTTACGATAGTATACAGTCATTATGACAGGGAAAAGGCAAAATTATCCCTGGAAAAAGGATTGCTTCTGTTAAAAACGGTCGAGCCGGATACTGATGCGATGGCACGCTGCCAGATGGTATATGCTATCGTTAGCCTTAACGCCATACAGCCGGATCCGTCATGGATTGATCTTGCTCTCCAGATAATCGCAAATATTTCAGATCCCGGGGAATATATCGATGCTCTTATCGCAGCTTCCGATATGGTCAAAACCGATAAAAAGCGATTTGCTTCTCTTATCAGGCAAATGTCTGAAACTGCTGAAACGATTACGCTTCCCTATGAAAAGGCATCCATCATCCTGAAAATAATCCCCCTTGCATTGCAGAGCTCTGATATCAAAACCGCATATACCCTGCTCCAAAATGCAGAACAACTTTCAGAAAAAATCAACATTCCTTTTATCGCAGACGCAATCCGGGAAAATATTGTAAGAATATATTCCCTGCTTCACCACCAAAGCACAGAAAAATCACAATTTGACGCGGCGATCAGAATTATAAAAACAATTGAAGATGATCAGGTGCAGATCCGGTGGCTGCAACAGATAGGATATAGTTATTTGCCAGAAAGCCTCTCATCGTATGTCAAAATACGGATGATGTATACAAAAATGGTTGCCAGCGGGGCACAATCGCATCACGTCACCTCACTTGAACGGCTGGTTAGATCTGTCGCTGATCGGGGAAAAGAGGCGGCGATTTTCTGTAATCTGGCTGTCCTTTCCAGAAACAGTGGCGAACTGAAATTATCACGAAAAATGTTGCAAAATGCAGTCAAAGAGGCAGCAATTATCCGTCCACTTTCACGACGGGCATACGTTCTCTGTGATATCGCCATGAGAATATCAGCAGCAGGATACGAAACCGAAGCACAGGACATCCTTGATGATGCAATGGATGCAGCAACAAATATCCGGCAAGCTGCAATCAGGGAAGAAGTATTCGATGAACTGGGACTTGCCATCAGGATTATGCAGAGGCCATATCCATGATCACCCTTGAAATCCTGATTTCCGGTCGGGTCCAGCGCGTTGGTTTCCGGGCATGCGTGCGAAGGATCGCCACGAACCTGAATGTCACCGGAACGGTCATGAACCTTCCCGATGGGAAAGTCCAGGTATTTGCTACGACTGACCCGATGATTCTTGAAAAATTTATTTCCATGCTCTACAGCTGCCCGCGTGCGGTTATCAGGGACATTAAAACAAACGAACTAACCTTGCAGAATTATGAGGATTTTTCCATCATTAAAAATGAAGGTCGTATTAATACATCACTTTGAACTCTTCGGTCTTTCTTAAGGATTTTGAGAAATTATCAACCTGTTTATCAATCTTATCACGGTCAAGGGTTTTCTGGAAGACCGAGATTAAACGTTTGACCAGATCATCTGACAGCATGCACCGGGTCGGTGTCATTTCAAAATCATCGGTTCCCAGTTCTTCCTGTGCAAACCTGCAAACCACGGCATCAATCATTTCAGTTTTAAATGGTTCCATCAGATCAAAAGTAAGAGCACCACGTCCTTCATGTAATATGCCAATTTCAGGATCAAGGTTGGCACCAATAATCGATACACTGCAGTTGCCAAAGAGCATCGCATACCCAAATGAAAACATCGCATTGACGACATCGCAATGAGGAGGCGCGGATCGTCTCCGGTAACCCCATTTCTCCGGAAGATCCCTTGAAAGGATCTCATAATACATATCAGCACTTAGCCGGGACAACCTGCGGATTTCATCTAATTTTATTAGATATTCAAGTTCATCAAGTGACTTGTGGAGGAATTGGGATTCTCCCTGGTAAAATAACGTTCTTTCCTGAGATTCTTCAAGTTGGTGGAGTGCAAGCAACCGGGAACGAAGAGCACCCTGTGCAATCAGGATAGCATAGCGATGACGCGGTATGTTTTGTTGCAGGTTTATTTGTTCTTCCGGAAACGTGTCACCAAAGGGGCGTATCATCCCTACCGGAGTTCCATCCGGTTCAAAAAATGAGATATATGAACCATTCCTGATCAGATGAGAAATCGTGGAGGAGTTCAGGGTATGACCACCCACTACAAGGAGATGACGCACTTCATCCAGCGGGTATTCAGCCTGAAATCCTTTATTGAGGATGATGAGTTTTTTTTGTGTGGACTTGATATGGGCACCAAATCCATAAACCGTCAGCCAGGGTATATCGTGTGACATAAATCGCGTAAATACACAATAAAATTAATTTAATTACTGCCTCGTTTTCCCTGATTAAGGCATCGTTTTGTACCGTCAGAGACGGTTTAAAAAGAGAATTTTACATGATGCAAAATAAACATGTATCAGGTACATTTTTTTTTGAAATGATGAAATATAAACCTGATAATGACGAATAGGTACTATGTCATGCAATAGCATAACAGAGGATGCAGATGTTCTGGGATAAAAAAATTGAGACATTGAAACCTGCAGATCTTCAGGATCTCCAGCTCAGGCGCCTGAAAAAAACCCTGCACCAGGTGCAAAACGTAGAATTTTACCGGAATCGTCTCACGACTGCCGGATTAAAAAATACCGTAATAAAAACCCTTGACGATATCCAGAAAATACCCTTCACAAAAAAACAGGATCTTCGTGACGGGTATCCGTTTGGTTTTTTTGCCGTTCCTTCAAAAAAGATCGTAAGAATTCATACAACATCAGGTACAACGGGAAAGCCAACGGTTGTCGGGTATACCAGGAAAGATCTGGATACCTGGGCAAACCTGATTGCACGCAACATGACAATGATTGGCATCGGTGAAGACGATGTTTTCCAGAACATGGTCAATTATGGTATGTTTACCGGGGGGCTTGGGTTCCACTACGGTGCAGAAAAAATAGGGATGACCGTAATACCCAGCGCCACCGGCAACACACGCCGCCAGATTGAAATGATACGGGATTTTGGCGTTACGACTATTCACTGCACCCCGAGTTATGCAATGCATCTTTCCGAAGTCGCTGAAGAGATGAACGTAACCCTTGACAGCCTGAAAACCGGGATATTTGGTGCTGAGCCCTGGTCAGAAACCATGCGTCATACTCTTGAAGCACGACTTGGTGTCACTGCATATGATTCATACGGGTTAAGCGAATTGTTTGGTCCGGGCGTTGCCTTTGAATGCCCGGAGCGTGACGGGCTCCATATCTGGCATGACAGTTACCTTGTCGAGATCATCGATCCAAAAACCGGGGAACGCGTTTCTGATGGCGAACGGGGTGAACTCGTGGTAACGCCGCTGGTGAAAGAAGCGATGCCCCTGTTGCGATACCGTACCGGGGATGTCACCATGCTCATGGAAGATGGCTGCCTGTGCAGCAGGGGTAAAAAAATCCAGCGCATCACCGGCAGAAGCGACGACATGCTCGTTATCAGGGGTATCAACGTATTCCCCTCCCAGATAGAACATGTGCTCCTCAAAATACCTGAAGTCGGCAATCAGTTTATGGTATATATCGATAGAATTAATCATCTTGACGAAATGACTGTTGATGTAGAGATCAACCGTGATTATTTCAGTGGCGAACTTGCCGACCTTGCAAAACTCCAGAAAAAAGTGGTCAAGGAACTGCATGACGTTCTTGAGCTGAGGACAACGGTAAAACTGGTTGAGCCAGGTTCGCTGCCACGGTTTGAAGGAAAAGCAAAACGAGTCATCGACCGCCGAGGGGACATGTAATGAGGTGCTGGGATCCGCGCATTGAGGAGATGAGTAAAGAAGATCTCCAGAAAATGCAATATAAATTACTGAAAAGTTTGGTGTATCGCCTGTACAGTTTTTCTCCCTTTTATCATGACCGGATGAAAAAACAGAACGTTCATCCTGATGATATCCGGGAATTATCTGACGTAAAAAAACTCCCGTTTATGTTCAAGCGGGACCTGCGGGACAATTATCCTGACAAAATTTTTACTGCCTCCCAGGAGGAGCTCGTACGCTACCATGTATCGTCCGGCACGACCGGAAAACCAACCGTTGTTGCCTATACTCAGAATGACCTGAACGCATGGACTACATCACTTGCCCGGGGACTGACTTCGATCGGTCTGGGAAGAGGTGATGTCATCCAGGTCAGTTATGGGTATGGATTATTCACCGGCGGGCTTGGCATGCATTACGGTGCCGAACGGATTGGCGCAACAGTATTACCCACGAGCGTCGGGAACACCGAACGCCAGATTGAGCTCATGCAGGACCTGGGCGCAACCGCCATTGCCTGCACACCCTCCTACCTGCTGCATATCGGTGAAGTTGCAGAAAAGATGGGAGTCAACATCAAAACGGATACAAAACTGCGCACCGGCATCCTCGGGGCAGAACCCTGGACTGAGGGGATGCGGAACAGAATCCAGGACTGGCTGGGGATCAAGGCGTATGACATCTATGGCACCAGTGAACTTTCGGGGCCGATGTTTACCGAGTGCGCTGAACAGAAAGGGTTCCATGTCTGGTCAGACATCGCACTTGTTGAGGTGATCGACCCCCAGACCGAAGAGCCGCTCGAACCGGGAGAAAAAGGAGAACTTACAATTACCATCCTCCAGAAAGAAGCACTCCCTATGATCCGTTACCGGATTGGGGATATCTCAAGTATGACCGATGAGGTGTGTGCCTGTGGCAGGACACATCCACGTATTCAGCGCATAACGGGAAGGGTTGACGACATGCTGATTATCCGTGGCATCAATGTATTCCCGTCACAGATAGAGTATGCCCTGATGGGAATTCCCGAAGTCGGCCAGCATTTCCAGATAGTTGTCGAGCGGACCGGCGCTCTTGATGATATGCTCGTCCGGGTCGAGCTGAACAAAGAATCGTTCAGCGACAAGATTACCGATCTGATGCAGATCCGCAGTAAAGTCGAACACCGGATAAAAAATGCACTGAATGTTGCCGTCGCTGTTGAACTAGTAGAACCAGGATCACTCCCCCGGTTTGAGGGGAAGTCCAAGAAAGTAATTGATAAGAGGTCGTTATAAATGGACGCACAAAAATTTGTCATCAGGCAGATCTCGATATTCTCTGAAAACCGCCCGGGCCGTCTTGCATCCATCGCACAGGCACTGGGAGAGGAGAATGTGAATATTCTTGCCTTCAGCATTGCCGAAGCAAATGGATTTGGAGTTGTCCGGGCACTGGTCGATCATCCCGAAAAAGCCTATGATAAACTGACTTCGCGCGGGTTTAATGTCGCGTTCACGGACGTTATTGCCGTGCAGATGAAAGACAAACCCGGTGGTCTCTTTGAAATTGCGAAGGTGCTGGGGGATGCCGGTGTCAACATCGAATATTCATATGCATATTCAGGCAAAGAAGCGGCTGTGCTCATACTGCGGGTTGATCATATCAATGATGCGATTGAAAAAATCCAGAAATCCGGGGCAACGCTTCTTGAGCGTTCCGTTTTTCACTAACCGTTCTCATTTTTTTTCCCATTTTATTAATTCAGATACGGTTGACAGGGTGCTGCCCTGGCGGATTTCTTCACGTATCCGTGCCTCGGTTTTTTTGACTTCAAGTGCCCTGCGTGCTATTTCATACGCCCGTTCCCGGGGAATCACCACGACGCCGCTTTCATCACCGACAATCCAGTCGCCCGGGATGAACATACTGTCCTCCACAGGATATCTCGGTGTTGATCTCCCCGAATCCTTTGGGTTCACCGGCATTGGGAACAATTGCCCGGGCAAAGAGCGGGAATTTCATTGCACGGATGTCATCAATATCCCGCACAGCACCATCGATGACGACACCAACGACACCTTTTTGTAATGCGCTCAAGGTGGCCAGTTCGCCCCATGGTGCGACATGAGTGCCGCTGTCATTATTGATGACAAGAACCTCACCTTTTTTCGCCACGTCAATTGCTTCCACGGGTTTTGCCCAGTCACCGGCAAACGTCTGCACGGTCACGGCTTTTCCCGCCATCTTCACATTCCCGCACACGGAAACAATACCCGGCATTGCACCTTTGCGATGCATCGCGTCGGATATGTTGGGAGTTGAAACCTGCATAAGAATACTGTGGATCTCTTCGTCCGGATCCTTTTTTTCCGGGGGCTGAACCGAAGGATTATCCATAGATTTACGGATTTTCTGGGTTGAACCGGCAACATCTGCAGAGCGGACAATCCATCCACCGACGATAATAATATCAGCACCCGACCGGACCGCTTGTCCTGCTGTCACGGCATCAAGACCCCCGGCAACGGCAAGGGGGATATGCACTTCCCCGGAAAGACTATTGAGAAGGTCAAGAGAATTTTTCCCGATCATCTGCTGGTCGATACCGACATGGGCAACGATGATATCCACACCCAGTGCTTCAAGAATTTTTGCCCGGGCCACCGGATCCCTGACATTGATCAGGTCTGCCATGAGCCGGACGCCGTAGAGGCGGGCTGCCCGGACTGCTTCAGCAATGACAGCATCGTCCGCGTCGGCAAGGATGCAGACAATGTTTGCCCCTGCCTTTGCTGCCATCTCTACTTCCATGGTGCCGGTATCGGCAATTTTCATATCCGCAACAATGGTAGTATCAGGAAACTGATCCCGCAGCGTCCGGATAACCTGCATTCCCTCGCTCTTGATGAGCGGGGTTCCTGCTTCAATCCAGTCTGCTCCGCTACGGATTGCTTCCCGCGCAATAGGTACCGCACGTTTAGGCTCAAGAAGGTCAAGTGCAACCTGCAGAACAGCCGGTTTCATAGATAATGATGGGATCGGGAGGGTGTTTAATGATTGCGAGATGAAACCAGGATTATCGCAAATGGTTCCAGAAAGATAATTCCAGGATTACAACGGTCTGACACCGTTACTCGTGTTTCTTGTTTATGATGGTTTTTATCCAGATTTTCCCTGCATAATTCAAGAGATGCCGCTTGAGGGAAATCTCCCCCATCTGGCTACAATCGTGTCAGAAATTCAAGATTCCTAGCCCATTGGGAAAAACGGAAATATGGTATAATTAAAAAAAGTTAGTTGGTTTTGTATGTATCAGTAAACAGGATTTTTTTGGTTTCTTTTTTCGGGGCAATGGAAATATCTGCAGGCAATCCGGCAGGAACGAGTGATACAAGGGTATATTTTTCCGGCACATTGAGAAGTTTTCGGACAGCCTCTGCATAGTCTTTCTTGTCACCGGCAACCCAGCAGGATCCCACACCATGTGCATGGAGCCCGAGGATCAGGTTCTCGGTGGCAGCACAGCAATCCTCAAGATAATATTTTGCCGTCCGTTCCCCGAAAATCGCAAAACAAACAGATGCATCTGCAATAAATTGTGCGTGATCGGTCATTCCGGCAATTTTTGCCATGAGCGCTTTATCCCGTATTGTACCAATCAGCCATGGCTGGAGGTTCATCGCCGTTGGTGCATGTACCGCACATTCGATAGCGTCATGAATTGCCGCATCTTCAACCGGGGCGGGTTTGAACTTCCGGATACTATGGCGTCCCTTAATGACGGCTGTGATAACATTCATGCACCGGATATAGAAAACCGAGTGATAAATAGGTTATGTCTTGATGAAAAAAAGGTTCCCTGATTAGGATCGCTTTTTTATAAGAATCACGGCACTCAGGGATAGCGAAATTACGGCAATGAGGCTGTCAAAACCCGGGGTTTTTGAAGGGCTGGTTGCAGGAAGTTGGACAGGAGTTGTTGCTGATGATCCAGCAACAGTTGTCTCTGAAAACGTAGGAGATGTGGTGATCACCGTTGGGTTCGGGCTTGGTGTTGGCGTCGGTGTTGCAGTCTGCACCGTTGTTATCAGGGTTGTGAGGATTGTCGTCGGGACACTCACGCTGATCAGGGGGTTCTGCTCCTGGTTACCCATAATCGTTTGTGCGCTTACCGTTTTTCCTGTCGCCGGATAATTATCATTCATCCGGTTTGCATTGCACACTGCCCAGATCGTATAGGTTCCGGCAGTGTAGGCACTATTTCCGGTATCCCATATCGCCCCGGTTTCCTGTGGGCTTGTAGTGATCTGATACGGGTCAATAAGGGTGATAACACCATTATTTACAAGGGATGAATACACACCGCCATCGGGCGACTGCACTTTTATCGTGATCGGGACAGATGGACGTGCCTGTTCGCTGAGCGATCGCATTCAGATTTGTTTCGATCCTGAATCCAACGGTGTCCCCGCGATATACCCATTTGTTCTGGGTCACATCCACACCGACGGTAGTGTCTTCGACCCTGAGATTCAGATAGGGATCTGCGACGGTAAATGCAGGGGTCTTTGCCGGAAGAATATACCACGCACCGGTATAAGAACCGAACTGGATCGGTGAAACCGAGAACTGCGCTGCATTGGAAATCACATAGGTAGCATCCGGAGAACTTGTGGCAATGTCAGCCCCGGATGCCCACCATCCAATGGTCGTCCCGCTTGGAATGAATCCGCTGACATCCAGTCCATCTTCCCCGATAAAAACCGTGTTACCCTGCGAGATGGTATTAATGGCCGCTGTAACCGGCAGCACGGATAAAAAAATGGCTGCCAGAATGATCAGGCCCATGTTAGTCGTTTTGTCCAACATAATCATCCATTCTGCGTTTGATGTAAAAAAATTGACGGCATGTACATATTTTGTAAAAACTTTGGAACGCTTCACCTATCCAACGGTAACCGATGTTTTGTATATTCCTCCATGTGTTCAAATTCCGGGTGATTTGCAACTCATTATAATCAAACGTGCAAAAACGAAAAAATTTGCTCTGTAAAAAACCTCTTTCCTACTACGCAGCCCCCCCTCTTGCGCCACCAGTCCCCCATGGGGGACAGGGCGCAGTGAGATGATGCCAGACAGAACAGGTAATACTACACTATCGCAACCGGGGGGTGCCACAGCGGCGGGGGCTTTAGCCCCCAAAAGCGTCACAAAAAAGATCAAATGATCTCTACAGAGCGGAAAAATTTTAAAAAAAAATAATCTTCTTTTGGCTATGCCAGAGTGATTGCATTAAAATTCTCAAAGACGCGTTTGCCCTCAAACGTATGACTTACTTCAGGGTGCCACTGGAGCCCGTAGATGTGCTTTTTCTCATGCGCAATTGCTTCGTGGTTACAGATAGATGAATGTGCAAGGATCCTGAACCCTTTTGGCATGACAGATACTTCATCTGCATGCGATGCCCAGACGGGAATTGTGTGGGGATACCCTTTCAGGATCTCGTCATGATCGGATATCTCCACTTCAACAAACCCATAACCCCCGCTTTTGCCCGGGTGAACTGCACCACCAAATTTCTGCGCGATAATATGGAGTCCCAGGCAGATGCCAAGAACCGGCAGACCAAGATCCAGGTAGTCAGCCGCATTCCCTGCCCGCTCGATTGTTGGTCCTCCCCCAAGAATAATACCCCGGCATCCTGCCAAAACCTCTTCCGGTGAAGTGGTGTTTGGGATCATCGCAACATCGATATCCAGATCCCGCAACGCCCGGTGGATGAGATGATTAAACTGCCCAAAATTATTGACCACGTAGATTGGAAGCATTATTCTCAGGTTTGTATCTGATGACTATAAGGCTGATCAACCATAGAGGTTCACGGTTTCGAGAATCTTTTGCCGTATTTCATCGGGACTGTGTCCCATCAGGTAGGCAAGGAACATTGAACCTCCGGCACCCATCCCTTCCTTTACTTCCCCGATACAATACCGTGCCAGACCTGCATGTCCGAGATCGCCAAATGCCGGATCAACATAATACACCGTGACCCCAATCTGATGGGCAATTTCCTGGACATTTGCCGTCGGATCATCCCGGACATAGGAGGTTGTCGCAATGATCGGCATACGGGCATTCATCGCTTTTATCACACCACAGACCGCAAGCATCTGGGTTCCCCCGGCAAGCACAAGTGTGCCGGGATAGGTGTCTGCAATACCCACCGCAACCGGCATCATGGGATCACCGGTCACTCGTAAAACATCAAGAGGTTTGGTTACCTGTTCATTTTTAATCCGTGCAAGTACCTGGTCACAAATTTCATCTTTTAAGGTTACCGGATTATTTACAAAACTGCTGCTGACCGTTGCAGTATATCCCAGCGCACGAAGAACACAGAGCGCAGTTGTCGTACCCCCGGGGACACATTCACCAAGAACAAGCAGATCACTCACGGAGGACAGGAATTTTCCTACGATCCTGCCGCGCAGGTACAAATCATTTACTGCCGGTACTGCATCGCCATATCGTGGATCTCCTGCCACCTGCCCAAGCACATCGAGGCAGGGTACGGTCGGGGGATGCCTGAGACCGGCATTAATGAACAGTGGTGAAATCCCCGTCAGTTCCATCATCGAACGGGTAATTGTTGCCGGTGTAGGGCAGCCAGTCGGCGTGTTGGGTTTGAAGGGCAGGCTCGTGATCTGACCACAGGTAATAAATTCTGCATCAAGTACCGGCGTGAGGAGGGTTTTTTCCGGGGTCGGTCCCGCGCCGGAGATTCCCGGAACGGTGGATATCAGGGTATTGCCGAGTATGCCACAAAAAAGCGGTTTTGTAAAATGAATATCAGGAGTTTTTGATACAAATGCCATAATCAATCCTGTAATTTTATTGTCTTATCGCTGTCGTTTGAACATATCGGTGCAGTACTTCACAATGAACTAATAGAGGAATAACCACAATACATTTTCAGATGTTTGAAATTGAAACAAGGCTTGAGGAGCATGGAATTACCATTGATGCCATTGTGGATGCTGCAATGGGTCTTTATGTGTCTCACGGCATGGCGGAAGACCAGGCCGCCCTTGAGATAAAAAATAAAATCCACAAATACCTTAAGGATCCGAATGTATCGTCACTGCTTCTGGGGGCAATACTCCTTGAAGATGAACTCTATGTCAAACGGAAAAATTCCGAGATCGCTGATGATCCGGTCTTTTTGTTGAGCGATGAGATCATCGGTATGGCGATTGCGGAGTGTATCGGCGGGACCTATGCCCGGTTTGAATTTACAAGATATGACCAGAAAAAACCCGGGATCCTCTCAACGCTCGGTCCGTTCCTTGACGATGCGGTAGCCGGTCTTATTGCCGGGTGCACGTCCCGGTTGTACAGCGAATGCGTATGAAACCTATCCTGTCACTCCTGCAGTTTACGACAATATTGCCGCTGGGAAAACCACAGGATTTTGAAGCATTCGCGCGCCATTCATACCTGTATCCCCTCGCAGGATACGTGATTGGTCTCCTTGTAGCCATACCGGTATTTTTCATTGCCGACCGTACTATCGCCGCAGCAGTTGCCATCGCGGGTGTGATCCTAATCTCCGGCGCAAATCACTTTGACGGGCTGCTTGATTTTGGTGATGGATTAATGGCTCACGGCAGTCGTGAAAAACGGATCAATGCGCTTACGGATCGCCAGATTGGCGCGGGGGGAGTTGCTGCCGGACTGGTCATCACGCTTCTTCTCTTTGCCGGACTCCATGGATCTCCATCCATCGTGGCTGCGATCATCATCGGGGAAGTCTGTGCGAAATTTTCCATGGTTTTTTTAACCGCATACGGGCCCCCATTCAGGGATGGGATCCATAGTTATCTCCACGGGTTTTCCCGCCCGATATTCCCCTTCTATGCCTTGATCCTGTGCATCCCCCTCATATTCCTGCCCGTTAAACCGTTCGCCCTGGCAACTGCAGGAATTGTCATGATTGTCTGTCCATTGGTCCTGCTTATGCTCTCACAAAGACTATTTGGCGGCGTCAACGGAGATGTCTCCGGGGCAGCAAACGAGATTACCCGGGCATGTGTCATTATTGCTTTGGCACTTGTGTAATGCAGGAAAAACCGTTTCTCATTTTTTTAAGTAGAAGGCCGGTAAATACGACATTACCGACATTCATTTATTTCCGCTTTTAATTCCTGTATACCATATTTTATAATCGGACTCCTCGCACTACTATTCGATGAAAATTGATTTTGGCGTGCACATGCGGGGTGGCGTCATCACGGAGCGGGATGCAAATTTCTGTACCGTACGCATACGCCTTCCCGCGGGCATTGCCACCGTGGAACAGATGCGGGGGATTACCCGGATCGCAAAAAAATACGGGCAGGGATTTGTTCACTGCACCTCCCGCCAGACAATCGAAATTCCTCATGTGAGTCCATCCAAACTAAAAACACTGGAAAAAGCGCTTGCAAAAAACGGGACACCGATTGGATCTGAACGCGATGAAATTGTCAATGTAATCGCCTGCCCGGGCATTGAACGGTGCAAATTTGCCAATATCGATACTGCAAGTCTTGCGCATAAAATCGATCAAAAACTGTTTGGCAAGGAAATGCCGGTGAAGATCCGGATTGCGGTATCCGGCTGCCCGAATGCCTGCACCAGTCCTATGCTCAACGAGATCGGCATTATCGGCAGGATACGCCCGCTCCGGATTACCGGGCTATGCACGGGGTGCGGAACCTGTGTCAAATACTGTAAAGAGAATGCGATCATCATCCGGAACGGGATCTCCGTCCTGAATGAAGATACCTGCGTCCAATGCGGCGTGTGCGTTCAGTCCTGCCCGTTTGATCTGCTCAAAGCCGAACACCGCCATTACTTAATCCTCGTCGGAGGACGACGTGGGCGCCATCCGCACATCGCCCGGGAACTTATCACCATTGATGATGAAGATATGGTCGTTTTTGTTGTGGAAAAGATCGTGAACTGGGTATACCGGCGCGCATGGAGTGGCAGGCTGCTGTCTGAGCAGATGGACGATCTGCAGTTTGAGACATTCCGTGACGAGATCAAACAACAGATTGCAGCAAAAAAGTAAAAAAATCAACTATTTTATTTTAGAAAAGTTTGCGAAACCCTTCATTTGCATCGTCATCGCATTCTACCGCACTGCCATCCCGCACAAGAGTGTTAAACATCATTGCTGCATTCATCAGCACATCATCCTCTGCCCTGCCCCTCCGGACATCGGCAAGTGCCTGGACCTGTGGTGTGGGCGCCAGTCGTTTCCCGACACGAATTCCAATACAATGCTTGCAGTAGGCACAGTGGCTGTATACTGAAACACTCCCCTCCGCGCACTCTACCATAACCCGGCTTTTCTTTTCATCCCGCTGAAATTGCAGTGTCTTCATGATGAGAAGATATTCAAACAAAAGATAAGAGAATATCGATGCAGTTTTTTCACCTGTAAAAACTGTCCTGTCAATCAAAATAATTTATATAGATGGCTCTCATATATGGTATACTCGCATACACTGACTGTAAGCGGACAGTCCCCATATTTGGAGGAACTTTAATGGCATCTGACAAGCCCCATATGAATCTGGCTGTTATCGGACACATCGACCACGGAAAGTCAACTACCGTTGGTAGAATGATGTTCGAAACAGGTGCAGTACCTGCACACATTATCGAAGGCTACCGCAAGGAGGCTGAATCCAAGGGTAAGGCAACCTTTGAATTTGCATGGGTTATGGACAACTTAAAGGAAGAGCGTGAAAGAGGTATCACGATCGATATCGCTCACAAGCGGTTCGACACGGCCAAATTCTACTTCACGGTCGTAGATTGTCCAGGACACAGAGACTTCGTCAAGAACATGATCACCGGTGCATCGCAGGCCGACGCTGCAATCCTCGTTGTTGCAGCACCTGATGGTGTCATGGAGCAGACAAAGGAGCATGTTTTCCTTGCAAGGACTCTTGGTATCACGCAGATCATCATTGCCATCAACAAGATGGACGCGGTAAAATATGATGAGAAGCGGTTCAACGAAGTCAAGAAAGACATGTCGGATCTCATCAAGATGGTCGGATACAAACCAGAAGAGACTCTTTTCATCCCGATCAGCGCCCTTCAGGGAGTTAACATCAAGGTAAACAGCCCCGAGACCCCATGGTACAAGGGACTTCCCCTCATCACAGCACTGGACACCTTCAAAGAGCCGGCAAAACCAACTGACAAGCCACTTCGCCTGCCGATTCAGGATGTTTACAGCATCAGCGGTATCGGAACCGTGCCAGTCGGCCGTGTTGAAACCGGTATCGTGAAGAAGGGAATGAAAGTATCATTCATGCCCGCAAACAAGGATGGAGAAATCAAATCCATTGAAATGCACCATGAAGAAATCCCCCAGGCAGTCCCCGGGGACAACGTAGGGTTTAACGTCCGTGGTATCGGCAAAGGCGATATCCGCCGTGGCGACGTTATGGGACCAGCAGAAGCACCGCCAACCGTTGCAGAGGAATTCACTGCACAGATCGTCGTGCTCCAGCACCCCAGTGCAATCACCGTCGGATATACGCCGGTTTTCCATTGCCACACCACCCAGACTGCCTGCACATTTGTCGAGCTCAAAAAGAAACTCGACCCGCGCTCAGGCCAGACCAAGGAAGAGAACCCGACATTCTTAAAAACCGGTGATGCAGCAATTGTGGTCGTCAAGCCCACAAAGCCGATGGTCATCGAGAATGTCAAGGAGCTCCCCAGCTGGGCAGGTTTGCAGTCCGTGATATGGGCCAGACGATTGCCGCCGGTATGTGTATCGCTATTCAGGCAAAACAGATGATAAAATAATTTTTTGGTGACAATCATGCAAAAAGCCAGAATTCGCCTGTCCGGAACCGACTTTGATAAGGTTGAGATGGTCTGTGACAGAATTAAAGAAATTGCTGAACGCACAGGAGTGAATCTGGCTGGTCCAATACCGCTCCCGACAAAGAGGCTTGTTGTCCCGATTCGCAAAAGCCCTGATGGGGAGGGAACTGCAACATGGGATCGCTGGCAGATGCGCATCCACAAACGCCTCATCGATATTGACGCAGACGAACGCGCACTGCGGCAGTTGATGCGCATTCAGGTGCCAAAAGATATCGGCATTGAAATCGTATTAGAAAGTTGAAGGTGTGGCGTGCAGCAGGCCCCGGGCTTAATGGGGAAAGCCAGACAATTTTTTACTTTTGAACGAGTTTTTCTTTTAATTTTCGCCAGTGCCTGTATTGTACGGTTCTGGCAGTTGGATCTCAAACTGTTTCATCACGATGAAGCAATACACTCATGGTTTTCCTATAACCTCCTGACAACGGGAACGTGGGTATATGATCCAAGTTACCACGGGCCGTTTTTGTATTATGTCACTGCCGGCATGTTCTCGCTCTTTGGAGCATCGGACCTGGTTGCACGGCTGCTGCCGGCATTGTTTGGCCTTCTCCTGATACCGCTGGTCTATTGTATCTACCGGCTCGGGTACATCAATAAGATACAAACTCTTGTGGCCTCACTGTTCATTGCCGTATCTCCGGATATGGTGTATTTCTCCCGGTTCCTCCGCCACGATATTTTCATGCTCTTTTTTACCCTGCTTCTCCTCGTTGCCGCACTCTATTATCTTGAGCGGCGGCAGACACGGTTTGCTATCATTGCTGCAATCGCGATGGCAGGTGCTCTCTGCTGTAAAGAGGAAATGCCGGTGATACTTCTCATATTTGCATCGTTTTTCCTGTTTGCTCTCTGGAAAGGAAAACTGACCCTTCCGGCTCAATGGAAAAAAGATCTGGTGTTGTGCGCAATCATCGTAATCGGGATACTTAGTGTGATGTATTCAGCGTTTGGCATGCATCCCGAAACACTGATAGGCCAGAATTTTCAGATTGCAACAACCGGATGGTACCAGGCAGCGAGTCACTGGCTGGCGATGCACGAAGAGCAGCGCCTGGGCGGTCCATGGTTCTTCTATCTCCCCCTCTATCTCCTCTATGAACTGCCGATATTTATCCTTGCCATCATAGGCACAATCCAGTTTATTCTGGATGATACTACCAACCTGCTGTTCTGCAAACGGGTAAAAAACTGGTTGATAACCCGTCGTTTCGTGCTCTCAACACAGGAACTTGCTGTTGCAAGCCTTCAGCAGTTAAAAACGTCAGCCAAGGGCTTTTCAAAATCGGATGAATTTTTTCGGTTCTGTATTTACTGGATGATCCTATCCATGGCATTTTATGCCTATGTCGGGGAAAAAGTACCCTGGCTGCTCATCCACCAGCTGCTGCCGATGTGTTTTGTCGCGGTATACAAACTGAACTGGCAGAAAGTTCTGTTCGCCCTCATCGGCTGTGCATTTCTCATTTTCATGACATGGCATGTCGCATTTATTCCTGCAGACATTAACGAACCGATTGTCCAGGTCCAGAATTCTGAGGATCTGCGGGAAGTGATGCATCTTATGGATGCGTCCAGCAGTGTCGTTATTGCTTCAAAGGATTACTGGCCGCTTCCGTGGTATTACCGGGGCGATCGCTGGAACAAGATCAAATTCTATGGAGATGTGGAAGACGAAGCAACGTTGACAAAAAATCACCCGGGAGTCATCATCCTTCATGATACCGAGAGTTATTCGTCTCTGCCGGGATATGATAAAACGACCTATAAGCTCAGTTACTGGTTCTCGTTCTATGACAATGAGAACCGGTTGTTAGATTATTATATGCACCGTGATGGGAAGATGGGCAGTATCAATATTGATGTTTTTACACTCCAGAAATAACCATCAATCAAACAACGGCTCTGGAGAAATCCTCAAAATTTTAATTGCCATAACGCTCCTCGAGGGCTCCGGCAATCCTTACCTTCGCCACCGCCGCTGTGGCGCCCCCCGGTTGTGATAGTGCAGCATTTCCTATTCCGGCATCATCGCACTGCGCCACGTCTCCCTTGGGGGACTGGCGGCGTAAGATGGGGGTTGCATGGTATGAAAGAGGTTTTCTCCAGTGCCTTTTAATCAGTCTTTACTGCAATTTGCCCCATTTTTTTATTTCAGATAAGTGAATCAGATAATTAATCCCTATTTCATTGCAGCCCATACAACTCGCATTGGCATTTAGAATCAGATGGAGATATCCAGAGAAATAACATTGATTTCATCAGAGCAAAAAATCGTATCTGCCGTCAGAAAAACAGACAAAAATCAGAGACTATCAGTAACAATCATGCCCTTTGGGTAAAAGGACCTGAAAGGATCATGCAATTCAGCCTAAACCGATATTGTCCAAAATAAAAAAAAGCGAGAACTCAAATAAAGTTTATTCCCAAAAAAAAGTATATTCTACCGGTTACCCAAGTTCATCCCAGCGGGAGCGTTTACGGTAGATGATGACACCAACAATGATCAGAGCAACCGCAATCACCCCAACAACAATCACCAGCACGCTCGAACTGAACAAGCCACCGATCGCTGCAAATGGATTGAATCCCGATTCAACCTGCTTTTTAAACGTCAGTGCATCATTATAGGATTCATTTCCTTTGGAAAAGGCATCACTGGCTTTTGACCGGGCTAACACATAATTCCCGGTTGAGATCGCATCATTCGCCGCGGATATATAGCTTGCAGCAACCTCACGTTTTGAAATAATGGGAGATAACTTTGGATCATCGGCAGTACTCTTGTTGCCCTGGAAGTAATTGATCATGCTGTCAACATTATTGATGGGCACCTGCGCATCAGCCACTTCTTTTTCTGCCCATGCCTTGTCTAACAGGGTCTCACCATTCGTGATACTGGTCTGGGCTGCTGTGATGTAACTCAGAGCGGTTGTATACTGGGTCGTTGGAAGAGCCTGGGCAGCATCAATTTTTGTTTTTGCATCATTGTAGTTTGCTTCGGCAGAGGACGTATCGACACCCATTGCCGCTTTCTCATCGATATGGGTCCTGATACTCCGTCAGACTGGGAATTAGCAGCCGATATTGCATTTGTCACATCTGCCGTATTAATGACAAGTGCCGTCTGGACATATTGTGTTGATGCAATTATACCACCGGTTGTACCAAGTTCTGAAACCTGAACCAATGTCTGATTTGTGGTCTGCTGAACAGAGGGGGCATTTCCATCAAGAGTTACACCTATTGCCACGATATCACTGGATTTGTAGGTAAGCAAAAAGCTGCTGATATCAAGCGTTTTCGTGGTTGCCTGTCCCGGTGCGGTCTGGACATCATTTACCAGAATAACATACGACCACTTGGGTTGATCAAGTGCGGTATACAGTTCCATGTCATTGATATTACTGCTGTCAAGCTGGATCTGAAACGCCACATTCACCGGTGTACCGGGGAGGAGTGTTCCGCTTGGATTTATCTGCATTGAATTTATCGTAAATGTCGCCGATGCAACCTGAACAACCAGCAATAATAAAACAGTAATTCCGATTACTTTTGTCAATCTCTTCATGGCAAACCTCATTCGAATAAAGGCTCAATACCTTCCTCAAACATATTCGATTTTTTCTCCTTTGACTTTATAACATCTTCCTTTGTTTCTTTTGCGATATCGAGGAGCTCCTTTATTCTGGGTGCATTTCCTACCGTCGCAAGCATTACCACGGCAGCGACATACTCACTAGCCACCGGATAATCTCCCCCGCGAACCTCTACCCCGGCAATATTTTCTTCCACCCAGCTTTTTGCCTTCTCCACACCTTTCCGGTCCATTTCATCGGGAGGTCCTGCAATGAGGACAAGTGCCCGTTCCGCCGTGGAATAGTCACACGGGAGCGTCAGCCGGCCAAGCATCGCCCGTCGCACCAGCGCAACAATCTTTGCCGACTTGTCTTCTCCCATGAGAACTTCCTCATTGGCTTCCCGTTTGCCGCCAAAACGATCCTTGATCCCGCCAAAAATGCCTCGTTTCTGTTTGGAACGCTCGCTTAACACTTCACTGACCGCGTACCCGACAGAGGTGATCCCGCCGCCACGGAGCGTGTTGATGATCTCGCTTGAGTCAACTACCATTTCACCAACGCCCATCCGGCCTACTTCACCCGCACGGAAGAGAATGGCAAACCGCCTTACCACTTCATTATTCAGACGTGCGAATGCACTCTTGACGCTTTCACCCTCGTTTTTCCACGCGCTGTTATCGAAAATGAACGTGTTATCCGCTTCATTTACCAGCGTTGTCAGGCTTCGGGCGGCATTATAGGAATACAACCGGCCTTCTTCAGGCGCTGGGATAATACCCAAGGCATAGACCGGTTCACGGTAGATACGTTTAAGATGGCGTGCAAGAACCGGTGAACCTCCGGAACCGGTTCCTCCACCCAGTCCCGCGACGATCACAAATGCATCCACATCATGGGTTCCCCTGCTGTCGACCGCGTTGATGATACTGTCAATTTCATCCGCGGTAACCCGTGCACCGGTGACATTGTCAGTTCCAACCCCATGGCCTTTGACCAGTGTCTGACCAATCAGGATGCGGTCTTTCATCTCAATATTTTTAAGACCCATAAGATCAGTACGTGCCGTATTCACGGCAATTCCGCGGAAGCTATGCGTACCGAGCTTTTTATCCTGCTCGATAAACATATCCACGATTTTGCCGCCCGCCTGACCAAATCCAATAAAAAATACCCGCATCTGGTGACACCATCCAATGGGCTAACAGATAACTATTTTCTTTTAATTCTTTTAAGTCCTTCTGCTTTTAAGAAGTTTAATTCCTGCAGTACAAAAACTTTCTTATAAATTACTCCGTATTCTTATCTCATTTTTTTAACAGGGCACATCCGGAGCCTTTTTCATTTCAATCCTGATAATAATACAGGTACCAGATCATGAAGATTGGAATCATCGGGGGAGGTCTTACCGGTCTTGTTGCCGCTCATGTCCTTGCACAAGAGCATGAGGTGCACCTTTCAGAGAAGATGCCGTTTCTCGGCGGGTGCCTTTCATCATACCATTTTGACGATTACTGGATCGAGCGGTATTATCACCATTGCTTTTCCGATGACCAGCACTTGTTCGGGCTGATACAAGAACTCGGGTTGTCAGACCGGCTTGAGTGGCTTGCCGGAACGACGGGCAATTACAGCCGGGACACGATATACCCGCTCAATACCCCGATGCAGATCCTGCGATGGCCGGAACTATCCATTCCTGATAAGGCAAAACTGGCATGGATGACCCTGCGGGCAAAAAAAGTTGATCTTGCCGGGCTCGATGATATCACTGCCGAGACCTACATACGCGAAGAACTGGGACAGAACATCTATTCATCTTTTTTCGAACCGCTTCTCCGCAGTAAATTCGGCAAACGAAGAAATGAGGTGTCGGCGGCGTGGCTGATCAGCCGGATCGCGATCCGGTCAAACCGGGGTGTAGCCGGTGAGCGTCTCGGGTATATGAACGGCGGTTTTCACCACATCATTGACCATCTTGAAAAGTCGATTCAGGGACATGGGGGCATTATTTCCACCCAGTCTCCGGTAACCAGTATCACCCGTAGAGATGGAAAGTGGGTGATGAACGGGGATACGGTTGATGCAATCATCTCGACAATCCCCCCGCAGGAACTGGGAGCACTCACCGGTATTCCGATGCCGGAGATACCCTACCAGGGAGCTGCATGCATGACACTTGGCATCGAACGGGATGTCTGTGAAGGCGTTTACTGGCTCAATATAAAGGATGAATGCCCCTACGGGGCTGTCGTTACGCATACAAATTTTGTCCCGCGTGAGCGGTACGGTGAGGTGATTGTGTATCTCGCATCTTACTTCAGCGGCAGTGTCCCGGCCCGGCTTGACCAGAAGATGCTGGCTGATTTCTGTTCCCGGTTTGGTATTGCGGAAAAAGAGATCCACTGGCACCGGATGGCAGTAGATCCGTGGGCTGGCCCGGTATACACCACCGGATACCGTTCAATTATCCCCCCCTGTGAAAAACAGGGGCTTTACCTCGCGGGCATGTTCTCTTCCGAGAATTACCCGGAGCGCAGCATGGAAGGTTCGATTAACGCCGGGTATGCGGCAGCAGAATGCGTCAGAAACAGGAACACCCATGACCGAACCTGAAGTTACTGCCATTATCCCGGTCTTTAACGATCGTCCTGCCCTTGAACAGGCAATTCCAGTCTCCATCGAAACATTGTCCGCGATCACCGGCTCCTTTGAACTGATTGTCGCTGAAGATGGAAGCACTGACGGGAGCGCAGCATTGGTAAAAGACTACGAGACCAAAGACCCGCGGGTGCGGCTGCTGCACAGTGACGAACGTCTCGGGAGGGGCAAAGCGCTCAACCGGGCGTTTCATGCAGCACGTGGGACAATCGTCTGCTATTATGATGTCGATCTTGCCACCGATATGCAGCACCTGTCCGAATTGATCGGTGCCATTCGAAACGGGGCAGATGTTTCAACCGGTTCACGGCTTCTTCCGGATAGTGACATCGTGCGCACGCAGGGCCGTGAGATCGCAAGCCGGACCTATAATTTCCTTGTCCGGCTGTTCCTTGGCAGCAGGCTGTTCGATCACCAGTGCGGTTTCAAGGGGTTCAACAAAGTTCGCATTCTCACGGTTCTTCCCCGTATCCGCTCAAACCACTGGTTCTGGGATACGGAACTCCTGGTCCGGGCGCAGCGGGAAGGATATACGGTCACGGAATTTCCCGTTCGCTGGCGTGCAGGAAAAGGGACTACAGTCAAAATAAAAGATATTTTTGAGATGGGGTCATCGATCCTTCGTCTCTGGTGGCAGATCCATGTATCGAAAGATTAGCGCACTCCTCATCCCGACCCTGATTGCAGCAGGAATTATCGGGTACATGCTGTACCGTGTCTGGGGCGATCTGCTCATCGCACTCGAGCACATCATTCCGGTGTATCTCCTGATCGGCGTCCTGATCTGCCTGTGTGCATGGTGGCTGCGCGGGTGGCGGTACCACTACATCCTGCAGAGCCTGAACTACCAGGTCAGGGTTGTCGTTGCTACCGCATGCGTCTTTGTCAGCCAGACGGTAAACCTTGTCGTCCCTGCACGGCTTGGGGATATTGTCAGGATTTTTATCTTAAAGCACGATTACAACACGACCTATTCCGAGGGGATTTCTTCCATCGTGGTGGAACGGGTCTTTGATATATTCACCGTCGCCCTGCTTGGCGCATTATCCCTGCCCTTTGTCCTGAACGTGCCGTCATGGTTTTATACCGCCATTGTGATCCCCCTGATCGCCTGTGTCATTTTTTTTGCATTCCTGATCTTTGTCGGGAAACTGACAACGCAGAACAAATATATCTCCCTGATCCTGATGATGCTTGACGAGATCCGGCGGGCATCACTTTCCCTGCGGTCAATCGTCGTGCTTGGGGCTTCATCAATCGTGATCTGGCTTCTTGACATACTGGTCTGTGTTGCGGTCGTCACGATGTTTGAGCAGCAGATACCGTTTGCAGTTGTTGTTCTCGCAATTGTTATCGGCAATATCATAAAAGCGGTACCAATCACTCCCGGAGGTATCGGCACGTATGAACTTGTGGTTGCTGCGACCTTTGAAATTGCCGGAGTTGCACCGGCAATCGCATTCCTGATCGCAGTAATCGACCACCTGATCAAGAACCTGGTCACGCTTGCGGGGGGTATTGTCTCTATCTACTATCTGGGGGACTGGGTAATTCCCACGATCAAATCTGCGTTGGCTGATAAAATCGATGGAGGAAAGAACGCTTGAGCCCCGAACAGCAGATCCTGTCAGTCGCCAGCTGGCTCATTGTTCTTACCTTCCTGCAATTATCGCTCTACCCCGCACTCAAAAAGACATTCAGGACATATGCATTTCCTGCATCATTTGCCGCATCCATCCTGATATTCACCTTTGTGTCCTGGTACTGCGGACTGTTTGTGCTGCCCATCCAACTCGCACTCGTACCGTTTGTCCTGCTTTTTTGTTACCATCTCTGGAAACGGGAATATCGCTGGACAGACCTTAAACAGGAATGGCGCTGGGAACTGGTCTTCCTGCTGTTTTTCTTTTTGATGCTGGATGTCCGGTTTGTCAACCCGACGATCTCCTATGCGGAAAAATTCATGGATCATGCATTCATTTCATCGATAATGAGGGCGCCCGTTGTACCGCCGCTCGATCCCTGGTTTGCCGGTGGGACCATGAACGTGTATTACTATCTTGGTTACTGGATCTTTGGCTGCCTCGGGATCGTGAGCGGGGTACCATCAACCGTGGTCTTTAACCTCGCATTGCCAACGGTGCTCGGGATTGCCGCAGTAACCCTCTATGCGATCGGCACCCTGCTTCTCGACCGGTTCCGCTGGCTTCCGCTGCTGATCTTTTTCCTCCCGAACCCGTCATTTTTTTACCAGATTATTCTTGGGAAAGGGCTCAACGCGGTTCTCTGGGACAGCACCCGCACCATCACCAACACCATCAATGAATACCCGCTCTTCTCGTTTATCTGGGGAGATGTCCATGCCCATGTCATCTCGATATTCAACCAGATCTTCCTGATATTTGTGCTCCTGTACGCGTACAAATACTGGGAATCGCTCGAAAATGGGGGAAAATGGCTGGTCTGCATCCTTGCCGCCATCAGCCTTGGGTCCATGCCCCTGATCAACACGTGGGATGTGCTCATCTACGCCCCCATCACGCTTGGGTTTGCTGCCCTGATTATCTGGAGGAACTGGAAGGTTAACCGGCAAAATTTTTCCTGGTGGCCCCTTGTCACGATCCCACCCCTTGCAGTCCTGTCCTATGTGCCGTTTTATATCGCAGCTCCAGACCCATACCGGGGGAGTTGCCATTGTCCACACACCTTCCGATCCGGTCCAGTTCCTGCTCGTGAACGGGTGGTTTATCGCGATCTTCTTTGCACTCCTGTTCAAGGACATGCGGGAACGGCCATACCTCCTGCTGGTTGCCGTGCCCTTTGTTGCGGCAGGTTATGTGGCAGCGGCAATCGCGGTTATACCGTTGGTCTATTTCATCGCACGAAAACACTGGGATCTGCCAGCCATTCTTGCAATTTTTGGTCTTCTGATCCTCATACTCACTGAACTGTTTTACTTAAAGGACAACATGGGGGATACCTATTTCCGGATGAACACCGTCTTCAAGTGCTATCTCCCCGCGTGGATCCTTCTTGGTACCAGCGCGTTTTCAATGACAGGGATCTGGCTTGCCCGACACGGGCGAATACCGGTACTGCCCGCACAGAAAAGAGTCCTCATCCTGGTTATCGTATTCGGCATACTGTTTGCGACACCGTTTATCGTCCCGCTCGACCTCAACTACGGCAGCAGGTCACTTGACGGGCTGGCATACCTTGACACCGCACACCCGGCCGATACCGGTGCTGTTGCCTACCTGCGGACACTGACCGGCAATGAGCGGATCGTTGAGGCAGAAGGCGGAGACTATACCTATTACTCACGTATCTCGTCGTTTACCGGTATTCCCGCAATTATCGGGATGCCGTTCCACGAGTTCATGTGGCGCGGGGATGACACAGGATGGTACAACACCCGTTTAGCGGATATCAAAACGATCTATGAAAATCCAACTCAAACAATCCCGCTTATGCAGAAATACAACGCAACGCTGCTCTACGTCGGTGATGCAGAGCGCGAACGATATAACGTAAATATTTCAACGACGGGGCTTGTGCCGTGTATATTCAGAACAGGGAACGACCATTTATCGCCTCGCAGGATGAATATTCATCTGCGTGTACACCAGCCTTCCAAGTTTTAAGGAAATCACCGGTGTCATCACAATAATCACAAACCTTTATTTCTGCTCCTGATGAAATGATATGGCTACATCACTGCCAACTGATGAGTAATGAAGGAGCATCTGACTCCTGAATGAGGTGAATTATGGCAAAAGGATACGTTAAAACCGAGGCTCCCGAGGAGCTCCAGAACAAGGCGCTTGAAGCCCTTGAAGTTGCTAGAGATACGGGTAAGATCAAGAAAGGTTCAAACGAGGCCACAAAAGCCATTGAACGCAGTGCGGCTCTTCTTGTTTTAATCGGTGCAGATGTCGAACCACAGGAAATCGTCATGCACCTTGCACCCCTGTGCGATGAAAAGAAGATCCCCTACATCTTCATCAACAAGCAAAACGATATCGGTGCGGCAAGCGGTCTTGATGTTGGATCGGCAGCAGCAGCCATTGTCAAGCCCGGTAAGGCAAAGGAAGTTATCGACGATCTTGCAAAGCAGCTGGTCGCCTTAAAGGCGTGAGGATCTGAACTATGGCAGACGACGCAACGCCCGCTGAAGTTATCGAGGTTGTCGGTTCCACCGGTATGCACGGGGAAGCGATGCAGGTCAAATGCCGTATCCTCGATGGCAACAACAAGGGGCGCATTATAACCCGCAACACGGTCGGCCCTATCCGTGAAGGAGACATCGTAATGCTCCTTGAGACCGAACGTGAAGCAAAGAAAATGTCGAGGCGGTGAACCCCATGGTTGAACAGCATGTCTGCAACTTTTGTGGTTCAATGTTAGAGCCGGGTACCGGCAAGATGTATATCCGCAAAGACGGTGCCATCTACTACTTCTGCAGCTCAAAGTGCCAGAACAACTACAAACTCGGCAGAGTCCCCCGCAGGGTAGAGTGGACTGCCGCTGGCCAGAAAGCCGCAAAGAAGGAGTGAATCTGATCATGGACCGCACCTTTGTGATGGTCAAGCCGGATGGCGTCCAGCGCGGTCTTGTCGGAGAGATCGTCGGCCGTCTTGAATCAAAAGGCTTAAAACTGGTCGCAGCACGGTTCGAGAGCCTCCCCGAAGCCCGGGTAACCGAGCAGTACCGGGAACATCTCTCAAAACCGTTCTTCCCCTCCCTCAAACAGTATATTATGGGAGGCCCCTGTTTCCTGATGGTCTGGGAAGGAAGAAACGTTGTTGCCATCGTCCGCAAGGTCATCGGCGCGACGAACCCGCAGGAAGCTGCCCCGGGAACGATCCGCGGCGATTTCGGGATTGATATCGGCAGAAATGTGATCCATGCATCCGATTCGCCCGAGAGCGCATCCCGCGAGATCGCTATTCATTTCAAACCAGAGGAACTGTTCGCATATACACGGATTGACGAATCCGTCTTATACGAATACTAATCCTGTTTTTTAAATTCAGCTCTGCTTATTCGCCTTCCTGAATGCTGGCAACTCAACCGGTACATCAGTTTTTTGTATACACAAGAAATCCTAAACACTTTTAACCTTGGCTGTAGCACTATGCTTCATGGCCGGCGATATTCTTACCTTTTCCCTGCTGTGCCTCTCGTCAATTATCATTATTGTCAATCCGCTGGGGGCAACCCTGGTCTATGTTTCCTTAACCGGACAGCTTGACAAGGCTGCACGCGACCAGGTCACCAAAGATGCATGCAGGATTGCCCTTGTTATTCTCCTTGTTGCGGCGCTCTGCGGCACATGGGTACTCCAGATCTTTGGCATCAGCCTGGAAGCGTTTCGTATTGC
Organism: uncultured Methanoregulaceae archaeon; assembly: GCA_963768785.1. Taxonomy (GTDB): domain Archaea; phylum Halobacteriota; class Methanomicrobia; order Methanomicrobiales; family Methanospirillaceae; genus Methanoregula. The sequence goes on along the minus strand of CAVYJD010000009.1, from coordinate 62,625 downwards.
CGGGGGTATCCTGCTCTTTGGTATCGGTATGGAAATGGTCTATGCGAAAATCTCACGGACCAAAATGACGGCAACGGAAAAATATGAGTCGCGGGATATGGACGATGTGGCGGTGATGCCGCTTGCCATCCCGATGATAGCCGGCCCGGGAGCAATCACTACGACGATCGTCCTGATGAATGAGGCCACAGGAATGACGCCCCTTGCCAGTTTCGTCATCTTTCTTTCCATCATCATCGCGATTGTAATCACCTATTTCATGATGCGAAACTCAGAGTATATTATGAGCAAAATCGGTCAGCGGCAATACCGGGCGATCAACCGGCTTTTAGGGATGCTGCTCATCGCGATTGCTGTGCAGTTTGTTATCACGGGAATTAAAACGGCATTTCCACTGTTGGGAGGCTCATAATGTCTGATTGGGATCTTACGTCAATTGGTCTGGTGCTTATTGGCAGCAGCATCACCGCTGCAGGAACTATCATAGCAGCAATGATTCTTGGGATCTCCATTACCCTTGCGCCGTTTCTCCTGCTGACCACCGCAGTGCTGGTGGTGCTCAGTGCAATGCTGATCCTGTTCAGCCGCAAAGAAGACCACCAGACATGATTGTACTGATTTACCCCGTGGTTTTCCTATGAAATGCGGTAGTGCCCAGATTTCCAGTGTATGGGGTCATCCCAAAGCAACCCTGAAAAAAGCACAGTCCTGTATTCAGGCCGCTTCCTCTGCCGGTGCTTCAATTATCTGTTTTCCCGAGCAGTTCCCGGCAGGATGGGATCCTTTAGCCGACACAAACATCGAATCCCTGTCAGGGACGACCATAACCACGCTCAAAACGTTTGCCCGGGAATATTCCATCGCCATCATCGGCTCGTTCAGGGAACACTATGCACCATCTCCCCGCAATACGGCAGTTGCCATCGGGGCTGATGGCGAAATCCAGGCGGTCTACGCAAAGATGCATCTTTTCACACCGGCACATGAGGAACAGGCATTTACCGCAGGAGACGGTATCGCAACGTTCTCTGTTGATGGGGTGAAATGCGGGCTGGCAATCTGTTACGATCTCCGTTTCCCGTCGCTCTTCCGTATCTACGCAAAAGAGGGAGTACACGCGGTGTTTGTCCCATCTGCATGGCCGGCAAGCCGTATCCATCACTGGGAGCTCTTCATCGCAGCGCGGGCGGCGGAGAACCAGATGTATGTACTCGGGTGCAACACGACCGGTACCAACCCGGTTGACCGGTATTGCGGTGCGTCCATGACGGCTGATCCGCAGGGAAAGATCATCGCCCGGGCTGGTGATGGGGAGGAACTGCTCTACTCTGATATAGATCCTGTGCAGGTCGACACGATCCGACGCGAATTTCCGGTTGAACACGACCGAAAAGATGCGCTGTACCAGTCACTTTTTAACCGTAACACATAATCGGACACGTTCCGGTTATACTGTTCGATACACGGTATGTGTGAGAGGTCTGCTGCCGTTGTTTCTCACGCTTGCCTATATGTAGACAGAAAACCAATACTTCTCCATGTACCATCTCGTGTGCGTCCATTGCGGAGCAACGTATCCGGCTGACGAGATTATCTATAATTGTAAAAAATGCGGTCACCTGCTTGCGGTACAGTACCCGCTTGATGAGATCAAGGTCACCCGTGAGATGTGGAACAAGCGCCCGCTGTCGGTCTGGCGGTACCGGGAATTGTTGCCGGTAACCATTGCCCCGGTTACGCTCCAGGAAGGCGGTACTCCCCTTTACCATTTAAAGCGCCTCGGTGATGAGATGGGGCTTAAACATCTCTACGCAAAACACGAAGGCATGAACCCGTCCGGTTCGTTCAAGGACCGGGGAATGACTGTCGGTGTGTCAATGGCAATGCAGCTGGGCAAAAAGAGCGTTGCCTGCGCAAGCACCGGTAATACGTCAGCGAGCCTCGCGGTCTATGCGGCAAAAGCGGGGATTCCTGCGGTTGTGTTGTTACCCGCGGGAAAAGTTGCGGTCGGAAAAGTTGCACAGGCATTGATGCATGGTGCAAAAGTCATCTCCATCCGGGGAAATTTTGACCGGGCTCTTGAGATGGTCCACGAACTCTGTCTCACCCATGGCCTGTATCTCCTTAAACTCTATCAACCCCTACCGGCTGGAAGGCCAGAAGACGATCGGGTTTGAAGCCATCGACCAGCTCGGGGATGTGCCCGAACGGATTGTTCTGCCCGTCGGGAATGCAGGGAATATTTCAGCGGTCTACAAAGGACTTCTTGAACTCCAGACCCTTGGGTTTATTGACCGGTTGCCGATGATGACCGGCATCCAGGCAGCAGGGTCGGCACCGGTGGTCAGGGCAATCCACGACAACCTGCCGGTTGTTATCCCGGAAGAGAACCCGGAGACGGTCGCAACGGCGATCCGTATTGGTGCACCCGTGAATGCAGAAAAAGCATTAGTCGCGATCCGGAAGACGGGCGGGCTTGCGGAAACCGTCACCGATGATGAGATCCTGCAGATGCAGCGGGATCTGGCACGCAAGGAAGGCATTGGTGTTGAGCCGGCATCAGCGGCATCAGTTGCCGGTATACGGAAACTGGTGGAAATGGGCCTGATTGACCGTGATGAGCGGATAGTCTGTGTGGTGACCGGACACCTCTTAAAGGATCCGGATACGGTGATTAAACAATGCGAACCTCCGACAGAGATCGATGCAGATCTGCCATCGCTGCTCTCTGCGCTGCACTTGTAATTGTGCTGATCGTGCCCCCGGCCGGGGCATTATCAGCGGATTACCGGGTTTATCCCAATGGTACAGCGTACAATGTGTCCCTTGAAATTGTGGATGCATCCCAGTACGAATTTTCAGATGTCGGAATGCTCGGGGAAAACGTACCGTTAACCGTGAGCGACGTGCAGTTGTTTGCCAGACAACGGATCAGAGGTTCTGTTCAACTGGAGCACCCGGTGGGGCAGCCCCTCCACCATCACGTTTGACAAGGGCAACTATACGGTTACTTACGTCGCGCCGCTGCGGGACAACCACCTGCAGGGTGCATTTGATAAGCCCTACAACGTAAGCGTGCAGTTACCTGCAGGAGTTCGACGTCCGCAATCCGCTGCTTGCCGGCCTGAGTATTGGCGCAAATGTCACGCATCGGCCAGACAATACCACTTCTGTCGTATGGAACACAACTCCTGCTTTTGATCTCCGGTTTTATGACCATAACCGGGAGGCCCTGCTCTTTATGTTCGGAGAGTTCTGGCTCATCATTGCAGTTGTTCTGTTGGTACCTTTCCTGATGATGCGAAAACCACAGTAATCATTTTTTTGGTTCTTCGCCGGTTCATGCAGTAAGATATAGCACTAAAAAAATTTGTTTGGGATGCATCCCCGCATCGGGGACTCTTTTTACACACGGCAGGACAAAGAAGTTTTTTTAAGATTAATTTTATTTCCTCATCCGCCACGGGGCGTCCCACCGGGGGCGGCGGCGTGTCTCATATTTTAGGGAAAGAGAAAATCAATCGCTGACATCGTGAACGAGATCCCTGTTCCTACCTACATCCGATTATCCATTTGACATCTCGTTCCAAATGGCAAAGTTTAACACAGAGTATTCCCTTTTTCCGGAGTATGGAGCGGATCACGGCGATTGCAAAAGGGCGGGTACAAGGGGTCGGGTACCGCTATTTCGTCACCGGATGCGCTCACCGGACAGGTGTCCACGGGTTAGTACGGAACCTGCCGGATGGCACGGTGCAAATCGTTGCCGAGAGTTCCCAGGCATCTCTTGATGTATTTGTAAGGATGGTCCGGGCGTCGGGTGATCCTGTGATCCATGTTGAGGATCTGATAGTGACGCCGGGAAAGGCAACCGGGGAGTTCAAAGGGTTCTGGGTGGAGTGGTAATACCGAGAGGCTTTTCACACATCGTGCTTTTTATCTCCGCCATTTGAGCATCATCCACTAGTTATCAGAAAGGTGATGATCCTCAAACATTATGGGGGGGTCAAGGAGATGCTCCCCTTGGGGTGCCTCCCCCATTGGGGGAGAGAGGGGGTCACCCTCGTAATTTTTGTAAAGATTCAGTAAATAATAGGAACCCGAAAAAAAAGTCGGGCAAGTACTATCTCATTTCAGCTGATTGCCTGAACGAGATTGTTCCCTCACTTCAGTTCAAGCGTTTTCTGCGGGTACTTCAGGTGTTTCTTTGCCGCCGGGGTAACTTCCCGTCCCTGTGGCGTCCGCTTGAGAAAACCGATCTGGATAAGGTAGGGTTCATACACGTCCTCGATCGTCCGCACCTCTTCGCCGACCGAGATCGCAATCGTCTTTGCACCCACCGGGCCGCCGTCAAAGTCCTTTGCGATGACCGAAAGGATGCGCCGGTCCAGTTCGTCAAGGCCAAGTTCATCGATCTGCATCATCGCAAGGGCGCTGCCGGTGATCTCCCGGGTTATTGTACCGTCGCCTTTCACAATCGCAAAATCCCGCACCCGCCGCAGCAGACGGTTCACAATACGCGGAGTGCCCCGGCTCCGTTGCGCGATTTCCTCGGCACCGTCCGGCGTGATCGGGATCTTCAGGATGGATGCACTCCGGGTGACAATCTGCACGAGTTCAGCAGGTGCATACAGATCAAGCCGGGAGATGATGCCAAACCGGTCCCGGAACGGTGCGCCCAACAACCCCTGCTTGGTCGTCGCCCCGATCAGGGTAAACTGCTCGAGGTTCAGCTTGATCGAGCGGGCGCTCGGGCCTTCACCGATCATCACATCGATGAAAAAATCTTCCATCGCCGGGTACAGCACTTCCTCAACCACCGGGTTGATCCGGTGAATCTCATCGATAAACAGGATGTCCCCCCTCTTCAACGGGGTAAGGAGCGCTGCAATATCCCCGGGCTTCTCCAGCACCGGACCGGTTGTTGCCCGGATATCTGCGCCAAGTTCATGCGCAATGATATGCGCCAGCGTGGTCTTCCCAAGCCCCGGGGGACCGGAGAACAGGATATGGTCGAGAGGCTCACTACGTTTCCGGGCCGATTCAATCGCGATCTTTAACGATTCCTTGATTTGCTCCTGCCCGACAAATTCACCCATCCGCACCGGCCGTATGGTCAGGTCCTCGCTGTCCTCTGTCGTTAACGGCTCGGGAGAAATAATCCGTTCGCTCATCGCACTTACCGTTCCTTCAGCCGTACCAGAGCTGCCTTGATCAGGTCCTGTAGCGTCGGGGATTTAAGGATCAGTGCCGATGCATTTACCGCGTCGCGGGACTCTTTCTCCGCAAATCCAAGCGAAATCAGGGCACTGACGGCATCATGAACACCCGGTCCACCCTGGTTCACCCCGCTGATGACCATCGTTTCACCGATCTTCTTCATCTTGTCCCGGAGTTCAAGGATCAGCCGCTTGGCGCTTTTTGCTCCTACACCGGAAATCCGGGTCAGCGCCTTCTCATCCTCGTTCAGGATTGCCATGGCAAACTCTTCAAGGCCGATCTGGGAGAGCAGGTTCATCGCCGTCTGCGGGCCAATGCCCGAAACACCGATCAGGATCTTGAACATTTCCAGTTCGCTCTGGTGCATAAACCCGTACAGGGTAATCGCATCCTCGCGGACTGCCATATACGTGAAGACTTTGACTTTTTCCCTGGTATGCGCCAGCAGCAGGAGCGCCGGCTGGGTGACCTGAACCTGGTACCCGATGCCCCCGACATCGATGACCACCCATTTGTCACCGATGAGAACCGGTTCACCATGAAGATGTGCTATCATGCTTACTACCTCATGATATGGATATGACATAAGGCAATCGAAAGTGCATCCGCCGCATCATCGGGCTTGGGGATCTCATCAAGCCGGAGCAGCCGCTTGATCATCTCCTGCACCTGGCGCTTGTCCGCCCGTCCTGACCCCGTGATTGCCTGCTTTACCTGGTTTGGCGTGTATTCCGTGATGGGGATATGCCGCAGTTCTGCCGCAAGCAGGACGACTCCCCGCACTTCACTCACACCCATAGCCGAGGTTATGTTTTTTGAGAAGAATAATTTTTCAACCGAGATATGGGCGGGCTGGTATTTTTCAAAAAGGCCTTCGATTTCAGTATAAATCCGGACCAGCCGTTCAGACGCCCGCATATCCTTACCGGACGTTTCAATACAGCCATAGCACACCGGCCGGGTTCTCCCCGGGTTACCTCAATGACCCCGTATCCCAACCGTGCAAGGCCGGGATCGATCCCGATAACAATCATGCGTGCAGGAGCTCCTGATCAGATATAATCGCTCCACTAATATACTGCGAACGGTTTGCGGTGCGAAAGTGAATGAAATGGCACGTACAGACCGGTTCACTGCTTATATCCCCGGGCATACCATAAGCATCTGGCCGTTCAGTCATCATCACCAAATCATCGCTCACGGAATTTATTTTTGGTATTTTTTCAGCACTTTGTCACCCTTGTGGACCTTCTGCATATTGTTTTCCCCCTCATTTCAGGATACCTCCACTATTTTCAATGACCAGAGCAGTTTGATGAAAAATTCTGATAGGGGTCAAGGGGATGCTCCCCTTGGGGTGCCTCCCCCTTTGAGGGAGAGAGGGGGTCACCCTCCTCATTATTGCAGAGATTACATGAATGATGGGAAATTTGAAGATTTCAACAATGCCGGAAAAATCAAAAATAGAGTGAACGGCTACAAATTGATAAAAAACACAGAAAAATATTTTAAAAAATTTACTTCATCAACCCGAACGACTTCAGGACTACATCGGGATTAACCGCACCCACGTGATACACGACCCCTTCGGACGTCTCGTTGATGACTACTTCTGCCGGTGAGAAAAGTGACGTATCGATCTTGTAGAAGTCGTATCCTGCTTCCTTGAATATGTCATTGAACGGTTTTCCGTATCCCTTGGACTTGTTGCTCGGGATCCGGTCGAGGTAATCCTTGATCTCGGGAGCATTCATCGTCAGGGTGATCCGCCCATAGTAAATCGTTGCATCATTGGTGACACCCATTGCCATCTTTGATCCGCGTACCGGTGGGATCGGTGCGGAACCCATCGCGGCATTGATCTTACGGGTGTCAAAGCCCAGTTCGTTTAACTTGTAGATTGCGGTTTCAACACAGCGTCCTGCAACCTGGATTGAACCGACCATTGAGGACGTCGGTGCGACAACCGCACAGACATTGGCGACATCGATGTGGCATTCTTCGGCGATCTTCTCCATCACTTCGCCATTGGGGAGGTGGTCGCTCTCAAGACAGATGACCGCACAGTCATAGTCATCCTCGTAATCGATCACTTCATAGGTGTGCTTTGGCTTGAGAGAGAGTGCCCGTGCCGGGCCGCTGCCCATCGCAAAGTAGTTCCCTACCTTGACTGTCCAGCCGGCTTTTTGTGCGCCAAGACAGGAGATGGACGGGAAATCCGTGTTCACATCAATAAAGGGCATCGGGATGTCTCGGATCTGCCCGTTGCGGAAGTTGACCTCGCCAAGACCACCCATGCAGATCTCGGTAAAAGCCCTGCCAGCCGCATACCCGCCCCGGGTGCTCACACCACAATCGACAATGCGTGCGCCGTTGTCCAGTTCATGGTAGGCGGCATTGAATTCCTCTGCCAGATCGGCGAGATTGTCAAAAATTTCCAGTGCCAGTTCGTTAACACTTAACATTATAAAATACCCCTGCATTATTAGAGAGGATCTGGGAATAGATAATATTTTTCAAATGCTGGCGACGTAAAGAAGACCTTACATCACTTCAGGTACTCAAGTACCTTTTCCGGCTCGTACCGCAGGGTAATCACCCGGGTCCTTCCTTTCCCGTCACGGTACTGGAGGTTCACGAGGCGCATCGCATCCATCTTTTTGATGATCTCGTAGAACCGGGTGTACCCGACTCCCACCTGTTCATGCAGGGACTTGTACACCTCTCCTGCATTCATCTCCTTTTCCTGCTGACTGATACCCGCGAGGGCTTTGAGGATCTGCCGTTCCTCATCCTTGAGGGTTTTGACTGTATACGCGAGGTGGAGGAACCGGGATACTTCGTATGCCCCGCAGATATCTGCACGGGTGATGCTCTTTCGTGCGTCACGCTCCGCACTCAGTGCTGCCCGTTTCAGGAGATCGATACCCACCCGGAGATCGCCGCTGTTCTGGGTCTGCTCCACGACAAGGTCCAGCATGTCGTCGCTTAATACGCCCGTATAGAACCCCTGCATGACACGGGCCTTCATGATCTCGTGCACCTCGTCGTTCCCGTACGGGGCAAAATAGATCTCGGTGGGGCGGAACACCGAGGCCACCCGTGCGTCCACCACCTGTGAGAGGTCCACATCGAGGTCGCTGATGATAACGATTACCCCGATTCGGGTCCCTTCATACGATTCATGGGAGCGCAGGAGCGTGTAGAGCACTTTGTTGATCTCATTTTCATAGAGAAGATAGTTGGCATCGTCGAGCGCCACGAGCAGCACAATTTCCTCTTTGACGAGGATTCGGGCGACTGCATCGAAGACCTGCTTGAATGACGTGCCGGATGCCGGTGGCAGGTGCCCGGAGAGTTTTTTATAGATCTGAGAGAGGATCGCAAACTTCGTATTGTCAATCTGGCAGTTGATATAGACAGGGACGAGTTTTTTGGTGGATTCCTCGATCTCCGAGAATAGTTTCCTGATACTCGTTGTCTTTCCCGTGCCCGGCAACCCCTTGCAAATCGTGTTCATCGGCCTGCCGCCACGCAGCCCCGGGCGTATCTGGAATGCCAGTTCCCGCATCTGCGCATCACGGAATTCGAACTGCTCGGGAACGTAATCGATCTCCAGCACTTCCGGGTCGCGGAATAGCGTCTCGTCCCACATCAGCAGGTTCTTTTTCATCTCACTACACCTCTACGTGATGGATAATAACTGCATCTGAATTGGTTGCCGTGCAATGTTCATACAGGTCCTGTCCAGGTTTGCCGGTAACTGACTGATGTTATTTTTTGTTCTGCTGTATTCATCGGTGCACCACCCCTGGTACCGCAGATGCCAAAACCGGATGCCGGCGATGGAAGATATACCGGGCCCCCGGTACGGTCATCCATTTCCGTCTCTGGACGGAATACATTTTTCCTGGAGGAGTTTGCCAACCTGGTAGCACGTGAACCTGAAGGGAGAAAACCGGTCAGGACTTCAAAGAGAGAGGAAACGAATAACAGATAATCATTCGTCATCATTTTTTTCCTGCTATAAAAAACGGATGCACTTTGTGCCAAAGGAGACGAATCCATGCACAAAAACCGTATCAACTACCTGGATTTCCGGGCATTCTTCATCACCTCGCCAATGTTGTCAAGGGGATCAGACATCAATGATGTGTAACGTTCCGAAGCGCTCGTCGTACTACGTTCCCCTTGTTCCGCTTTTTTACTACCGGGTGCCTGGACCTGTGCACCAGTACTTTTCTCATTCTGGAGAGGGGAATCAAGTTGCTCCCTGACGCCTCCTTCAAAATTCGTTGTTTTTACGGCATGCGTTTTTAAGAACGCATTTCGTTCCCGGGGGGCATGGTACTTCAGCGACAGGGAAAGACCGGCAAATACTTCAAGAGCAGTCTTTCCGGTCCTGTTCTTACTCATGATCTGTCGGAGCTCGTCACTTGAAAATACCTGTGTAATAGCGTCGAGGTCATCCATGCACAGGTCATTCAGGCTCAGGACCGAGAAAAGTACAGGTATGCCCCGGGAGTCATAGAGACTGGAGAGGAGACGGTTACCCACCCGTTTGATAAGAGCCGGTCTCACTCTCTTGTCACATGCGTCTACAAGAAGGTGAACCGCAGTCATGCCGTTGTGCTCAACGCCGGCGAGATCATCAGGGTCGGCAATCATTATCAGCGCCGCCCGGTCAATGTTTCCTCCCTTTTTTATGACGTTCAACACGAATGCTCCCCCATTTGAGCAATCCACCTTGACAAATTCACCCAGCATGCGCTCATTGTCCTTACCGAGCCTGTGCTCTCCGCTCTGCATTTCATCCACCAGTTCCTCAGCGGACAGGAACATATTGGAGAAAAGCGTCCCCCAGGCATCCGAAAGCTGGCTGAACTTAAATCGATTGATCCCCATTTTGAGGGCTGACTTAAATATTCCCAGCAGCTGCTCTGCTCCGCAATTCTCCAGTCTTGACATTTCTGCATTTGGTAGGGGAGTCCGGAACATCTCGAAGGTACCTGCAATAATTATTTTTGCTGCACAGGATGGATTGTCGCACCCATAATTCCAACAGGATTGTTTTCTTGATTTTAACAACGATAAAAGCAATGTATTGTAAATGAATATATATTTGTTCAGACAAAAATAGGTAAAAAATCGTGGCAGATGATGAAAGTTACCCATTAATATAGTGGGAGTAACTATGCGTTTTAGTGCTCAATATGAGCCCGTAATATTTGCGCATTTTTCATTATAATGGAGAGCCGAACTCGACCATCCCCTCATTAAAAACAGGGGGTTCTGATAAGTTGACGGTTGATTGGAGTATAATTAACAAGGTGAAATATTGGTTATCAACCGTAAATGCAACAGTATCACGCCGGTATTTTTCTTTCCATCAGATATTATTCACCCTTTTCATGAAAGTGCCATATTCCCATGTTCCCCGGTTCTTATACGGATAGCATCCTCCATAGAGCAGACAAAGATCTTACCATCACCCTGCTGAAGGCTCCTGTTAATTTGAGTGAGTGTGTCGACAATTATGGGAACTTCATCATCATTCACCACCATTATGAGCATTTTTTTCGGGAGGAATCCCAGTTCGATCTCCTTTTGAACGGGAACATGATATTTTGGATCATCGGCATCACTGATTAGACCTCGCTGCTGCAATATGTAAACACCGACTTCCCGCCGTAAGGTGCCCTCTGGATCCGGGGTCTGGATTGTTCCACCCTGCCGTCCCCGCCCAATGACGTTGACAAAGGTTATCCCTTTGACACCGAGAGATTCAAGAGCATCTTTTGTTGGTTCCACACGCTCAGTACGAATAACTGCAATAATCTCTTTCATACGTATCCGCTCTTTTTTATTTTTCACCGGTTCTGATCGTATGGGATTCCTCAACGTTGGTTACAAAGATTTTTCCATCGCCGACATTTCCCGCAAAAGGAAAGTTCTTTGTGCCGGTCCTTGCTGCTGTTTCAATTATCCTGACAGCCTTGGTCACAGCATCATCAGGGAGAACGATCATCAGCATTTCTTTTGGCATCTCAGTATACCGGACAGATCCGTGGGTAATTCCCATCTCTTTGCCCCGCCCGGTAACATTCATTCGTGTCATCGCATAGATGCTGTTTTTTTCCAATCCTTCAATCACCCGTTGAGTGGATTCAGGTCTGATAATTGCACGAATTAATTTCATAGACATCCCTCATTACAGAATCTGTATTTTTTGTTTTATGACAGTGCCTTGTCGCCCTGTTCCCCGGTCCTGACCCGTATGGCACTGATCATCGGGCAGATGAAGATCCTCCCGTCGCCATGTCGGCCGGTCTGGTTGGCATTCACGATTGCCTGAACAATCCGGTTGACATCCTCATCGTACGTAACGATAATCAGCATTCGTTTTGGCAGGAAACCAAATGCAGAACTCGATGTCCGGGTGAGCCAGTGATCCGGTCATTTCGGTCCCGACGTCCGGTGAGTCGTTGCGGAACAGGACGTTTATGAGCTGCATCCGCATATTCCTGTTTAAGGATTCGCTCAGTTCCCGAGCGATGACTCTTCCTTTTTGCTGGCCGCGGCCGGTGACATAGAGAAACGTGACGCCCATGACACCGATGGATATAAGGGCCTGTTTAGTATTTTCAACCTGTTCTTCCCGAAGGATGGCAATGATCTGCTTCATACTTTTTCAGGTCTCACATGCCTTACCGGCGGTTCGAATCGCAAACGTGTCCTCCACATAGGTGACAAAGATCTTGCCGTCACCAATAGTACCTTCACCGGGCTCATTTTTCGATCCGATCTTTGCTTCCGTCCGGATAATCATGACCGTTTTTGCCACATCGTTATCCGGTAATACGATCATCAGCATTTCCTTGGGAATTTCCGTGTAGTGAACTGCACCAAGGGTGATACCCATCTCCCTTCCATGACCGGTTACGTGGAGGCGGGTTATTCCACCGATTCCGGCGATATCGAGAGCTTTGATAACCCGTTGCGCTGACTCCGGCCGTATTACGGCCCAGATCATCTTCATCCTCTCATCCGCCCTTTCCTTAGAACACTCTAAGCCGGCCTTGAATTTCTCATGATACAGGGTAATACGCGACCATTTCTCGGTGGTTTCCCGATCTGCGTAAAAGAGTCCGACATGGTACCGTACCCATTTCTTTTTCGCATTTCATACAGCGATAATAGCGTGACATTTTTAAAAACCAGGCATGGGATGGTGACCCAGTGCCGGCTAGGAAGGAACTATAAAGGTGTGCTGGTGCAGGTGTTTCCTGTTATACCTCCGTTTCTCCGGTCCGGATCCGGATCGACTTTTCAACCGGAATAATAAAGATCTTCCCGTCGCCAATCTTTCCGGTCCGGGCTGATTCGGAGAAGGTGCTGACTACGGTATCGACATCCTTTTCCTTGACCACGATCTCGATCTGGATCTTGGGCAGCATGTCGACCGTCATCAGGCCTCCCCGGTATTCGAGGGTGATACCTTTCTGTTCACCGCGTCCTCTGACCTCGGTGATGGTCATGCTGATGAAACCTTTGTCTTCCAGCGCTTTTTTGACGAACTCGAATCGTTCCGGTTTGATGATTGTTTTTACCAGTTTCATGATGATCCCTCCGGATCAGCACCGCTCCCCGTGCTGCGAGATGTCAAGACCGACATATTCTTCTTCTTCCGATACGCGCAGCCCGATCGTTTTGTCGACGATGACTGCGAGGATGTAGGTGATCACGAAGGCATAGATGACTGCTGCACCCGCACCCACGACCTGGGCAGATGAACTGGCTCGACATTGCCTTCAAGGAGCCCTGATTTGCCGTTGATCGCTGCTGCGGCAAAGATACCGGTTGCGAGCGCTCCCCAGAGACCGCCCATACCGTGGACTGCCCAGGCATCGAGGCTCTCGTCGACTCCCTTGCTCTGCCTCCAGAGCATGATGCCGTAGCAGAGCGACACCGGCCACGCCACCGATCATGATCGCTGCCATCGGCGTCACATACCCTGCTGCGGGGGTGATCGCCACGAGGCCGGCCACTGCACCGGAGACAAACCCGAGCGAGCTCGGCTTGCCGCCATGGGCCCACGAGACGAGCATCCACGCGATTGCAGCTGCTGCTGCTGCCGTGTTGGTGGTGACGAATGCTACTGCGGCGAGGCCGTTCGCATCGACCGCACTGCCCGAGTTGAACCCGAACCAGCCGAACCAGAGAAGGGCTGCACCGAGGATGGACCACGGGATATTTGCCGGTTCCATCGCATACTTGCCATAGCCGACACGTTTCCCGATCACGAGGGCAAGTGCAAGTGCCGCGAACCCTGAACTGATGTGGACGACCGTGCCGCCGGCAAAGTCGATCGCACCGAACTGCGAGGACCAGCCACCACCCCATACCCAGTGGGCGAGCGGGTCATAGACAATCGTGGTCCAGAGTGCTGCAAAGACGAGGAACGAGCTGAACTTGATCCGCTCGGCAAATCCCGAGGTCACGATTGCCATGGTCACCGTAGCAAACACGAGCTGGAAGACCATGTAAAGCAGTCCCGGAATGACCGGGCTGTACGGGCCGGGGTCCATGCCCACGTTATTCAGTCCGAGGTACTGTAAGTTGCCGATGAACCCGCCGACATCCGGACCGAATGCAAGCGAATACCCGAACAGCACCCACTGGATGCTGACGAGTGCAAAGGCAACGAACGACAGGGTGATCATGTTGATGAAGTTTTTCTTCCGGACAAGACCACCGTAGAACAATCCTACGCCCGGCGTCATGATCATGACGAGCGCCGTTGAGGCGAGGACCCATGCTGTTGCTCCTGAATCAATTGGCATTCATTTCACCTGTGATAAACAAGATTGGGTTCGCGCCAGTCCGGGATGGTTAGCCCCCGACTGGTGCTACTGATCATATAAGGAATCCATCATGTGACAGTTCTGAAGACCGAAGATCCGGAATGTCCCACAAACCGGCGCCTCCCAGCGTGACTGATATCATCATGTTTTTTCCTTTTCTGATTCATTGGTAAGTTTGCATGTTATAGGAAAGAACATTCGTTCCAAGTATATTTAAATATTTCTAGTTTGAAACATAATCCTTAGTGCAGCTCCGGCATTCATGAATGCCTGATTTGGTTTGCACATGCATTGAAACCAGATTCTCAATGCGTCCGTATATTGGAAGGTGTTAGAATGGCACATGCGAATAAACCAAAAAAAATGACAGAAATGACAAAAGAGCAAATCAGTGGAGTTCACGCTCTTATCGAAAAGAAGAATATCCAGATCGTTGACTTAAAATTCAACGACATGCCGGGCCTCTGGCAGCATTTCTCAATCCCAGCATCGGAGCTGAATGGTTCCACCGATCCCAAATCCGGCATCTGGTCAGAAGGTATCGGGTTCGATGGCTCCTCTATCAGGGGATTCCAGAAGATCCAGGAGTCCGATATGCTCCTTTACCTGGATACCTCCACAGCAGTTATCGATCCGGTCTGTGAAGTACCCACGCTCTCGATCATCTGTGATGTATTCGATCCTATTACCAAACAGGCATATACTCGTGACCCGCGTTTTATTGCCCAAAAAGCGGAGGAGTACCTCAAGTCAACCGGTATTGCCGATGAAAGTTTCTGGGGACCTGAGTACGAGTTCTTCCTGTTCGATGATGTCAGGTATTCGCAGACCGTCAACCAAGGCTTCTATTCCGTGGACTCCATCGAGGGCAGCTGGAACTCCGGTCGCGACGAGCAGCCGAATCTCGGGTACAAACCGCGTTATAAGGAAGGATATTTCCCGGTACCTCCCCACGACTCTCTCCAGGATGTCCGGAGCCATATGATCCTCAAGATGATTGAGACCGGGATCCCAGTTGAAGTACACCACCACGAAGTTGCAACGGCCGGGCAGAACGAGATCGATATGCGGTACAGTTCCCTTGTTAAGATGGCAGACCACTGCATGATGTACAAATACATCGTCAAGAACATGGCCCGGGACTTCGGTATGGTCGCGACCTTTATGCCCAAGCCCCTCTTCGGGGACAACGGATCGGGGATGCACACCCACCAGTCCCTCTGGAAGGGTGGGAAGAATCTCTTCTTCGATCCCAAGGGATACGGCATGATCAGCCAGACGGCGAAATATTACATCGGGGGACTCCTGAAGCATGCGAACGCACTCATGGCATTCTGTGCGCCATCCACCAATTCCTACAAGCGACTCGTACCGGGGTACGAAGCTCCGGTGAACCTCGTATACTCACTCAGAAACCGCTCGGCCGCCGTTCGGATCCCGATGTATTCAGAGAATCCAAAATCCAAACGGGTCGAGTTCCGCCCACCAGACCCGATGTGCAACCCGTACCTCTCATTCTCCGCGCTGCTTATGGCGGGTATCGATGGGATCAAGAAGAAGATCGATCCCGGCCAGCCATTCGAAGGCAACACGTACGAGCTTGAAGGAAAAGCAGCTAAGAAACTCCCCACCGTCCCCTCATCGCTGGAACAAGCGATCGATGCGCTTGAAGCAGATCACAAGTTTTTGCTAGAAGGAGATGTCTTCACGCAGGATGTCATTGATGTCTGGATCGAGTACAAACGTTCTGAGATAGACGGAGTCCGGCTGAGGCCTCATCCGTGGGAGTTCCACCTGTACTTTGACATGTAATCCCTCTCTTTTTTTTCGGTTATTTGTGTCTGCGGTCAGTGACCAATATTTTACTTCTATAAAATTTCCCAATCAATCGTGAATACGTCAGCACTATTATTCATTAAATTTATTTACTAGTAAGATAAACTATATTTAAATATTTCTTGGCAGATGATGAAAGTTACCCCCACTGAAAACGTGATGAAGCAGGGGACTGATGCCACTCTTTAACTGAACAACAACGACAGGAATTCTGTCGCTTTTTTCATCCCGAATATTCCTGACCGTGCCTCGCGTTCAGAGAAATGGGTTGTTGCATCCTTGCGTTTACCCACGACAACAAACGGCACCGGTTCCCGGGAATGCGTCCTGATCCGGATTGGCGTCGGGTGATCGGGCAGCACCGCGAGCACACCGTCAAATTTGTCCAGGATCATGCCCACAACACGGTCCACGCCTTCAATGGCCCGCACTTTTTCCTGTACGCTGCCAAGGTGTCCTGCCTCATCCGGCGCTTCGATGTGGAGATAGATGAAATCGAGATGCTCGATGGCGGCCAGCGCATACCGGGCTTTTGCTGCATAATCCGTATCGAGATATCCCGTCGCACCGGGCACCGTTATAATTTCCATCCCGGCACACCGGCCAATCCCGTTGAGCAGGTCGACCGCAGAGATCATGCCGCCTTTCTTATGGTATTTTTCCGCAAACGTCGGCAATGCAGGGCGTTTTCCCCCGCTCCACGGCCAGATCTGGGTGGCAGGGGGTTTTCCTGCCTTTACCCGTGCGATGTTGGCAGAATGATCGCCGGAAGACCTCGCGGCTCTTTGCCATACAGTCCAGCAGGAGCGGGGCATCCCCGTTCTTTGGCACAAATTCTGCAATGGGCTGGCCGACAATATCATGTGGGGGAGTTGATTCCGCCCCTGCCCCGTGGGGCACCACCAGCAGGTTCCGGTAACTGACACCAGGGCGTATGGCAACCTTGGGAAGGTGCGGGGCAAGCGATGCAAAGAGTGCTGCCCCTTCTGCACTGGAGATATGCCCGGCAGAAAAATCGGCCATGACCTCATCGTGTACCGTGACGATATTGCAACGATAGGCAACGTCGGTGGGGGACAGTTCAACACCCATGCTCATCGCTTCGAGCGGGCCTCTCCCGGTGTAATATTTTTCCGGGGCATAGCCGAGGATGGACATGTTAGCAATATCGCTGCCGGCTTCATAGTTTTCCGGGATCGTATGCAGCATCCCGCACGCACCCTCCTGTGCCATCCGGTCCATATTCGGGGTCTTCGCGTATTCAAGGGGGGTTTTTCCACCGAGTTCGGGGATGGGTTCATCTGCCATCCCATCTCCGAGAACGACAATGTATTTCATAGCAACCGCTCACCGCTCTTCCAGCATTGCCCTGACAGCAATCCTGACGCTTTCTTTTGAACCGATCTGCGGTTTCCAGCGCAGGGCCTTGATCTTATCAATGGCAAGCTGCATCTTGGGCACATCTCCAACCCATCCGCGTTCACCGCCGGTGAACCTGAATTTTGTATCGGGCAGGTGCATCTCTTCGGTCACAATCTCCGCGATGCTCTTCACATCGATCCAGTCTTCGGACCCGATGTTGAACGTGTTGACCCTGCCCCGGGCATGCCCGACGGCAAAGAGCATTGCCGCCACGCACTCGTGCACCTCAAGGTAGGATTTTGTCTGTTTGCCATCACCAAGGATCTCCAGCTCGGCAGGGTTCTGTTCAAGTTTATGGATGAAATCGGTGATAACGCCATGCCCGCTCCGTGAGCCGATAATATTGGCAAACCGGAACATCCACGCGCTCATACCAAACGAGTGGCAGTACGCAGAGATCAGTGCCTCGCAGGCAAGTTTGCTCGCCCCGTACACGGAAATTGGTTCAAGTGGCGTATAATTCTCGGGCGTCGGGATGACCGTCGCGTCGCCATACACGGTAGATGTCGAGGTGAATACCAGTTCAGGGATTTTGTGGTGGCGCATCGCTTCCAGCACCCGGTAGGTCGCCATAATATTGTTCTGCATCGTCGGGTCCGGGTTGACGGCACTCTGGCGGACATCGGGGTCTGCGGCGAGGTGGAAGAGCCGGTCGGCTCCCTGTATCGCGTCCTGCCAGTCGTTGCCCAGCAGGTCTGCCCTGACAAACCGGACAGCGCAGGAGTCAATGTGCCGGGCAATCGTGTCCCTGCGCCCCGCACAGAGCGAATCAATAACCACGACCTCGTTGCCCTGGGCAACGAGAGTATCAACCAGATGTGAGCCGATGAACCCGGCACCACCCGTTACGACATCAAACATCACTACCTAATATGTCATCCATGCTATAGGATTACTGTTATGTTCATCGGGATTGATCACGGCACGACCGCGATGCGGTTCGCCGGTGAGACGGGACAATTCAAAATCACGCGCGAGGAGGCAAAGAGCTTCACGATTGCAGATCTGACACAAATCTGCCCGCTCGAACAAATTGAAGGAATTGCGCTGTGCTACTCGATGGGCGATGACTTTTCTGCCATCACGGACATCCATACCGTGAAAAACCGGGGTGTAGTCAGCCGCGACGGTGCGGGTAAGCACATCGGCGGCGGCACCCATGTTTTTGATGAAGTGGCAAAAAGCAGCATCCCGGCGGTTGTCATACCGGGGCTGCACCGGGGCTCCCCGACCGATCCCCGGTTCAAGGCATATTCCCACCAGACCAGCCCGGAAAAGATCGGCATTGCCTACGAGGTGTGCCATGATCTCGGGGACGATGTGATCATATCCGACGTGAGTTCCAATACCGTCTCGCTCCTGGTCACCACCGGAAAAATCATTGGAGCGTTTGATGCCTGCATTTTCGCACCCGGCACCCAGCATGGCGCTTTGGACGTGGACGCAATCCGGAGAATCGATTCCGGGGAATGCACCGCGAACGAAGCGTTCCAGCACGCCGGTGTGAACTTCAGCATGCCGGAAAACGAACGTATGCGCACTGTTGCGATGTTCTCGGCAATGGAATGTGCCGCACTTCTCCTTTTGAACCCCCGTGCAAAAGTTGCGCTTGCCGGTTCGCTTGCGCTGGAAATCGCTCCCGAAGTCGAGCAACTGCTTGGCAGTGATGTGGCAATCTACGATGAATGGTGTGCTTCACGGGGACTGGCACGGATTGCCCGGGACGTGTTTACCGGGACCACAGACATCCTCGGGATAAGCGTCGAGTTGTAAGGGTGCCGGGAAAACAGGGAAACTTGACACCTCGGTACCAAGGAGCCAATGGTCTGACTCATGAAATGGCCAATTAAACGTTCAAACGGTTCTTCGCTGTTTGAAATGTGCAAAATATAATTCTAAAAATTTGTTTGTGATGCCTCCCCGCCTCAGGGCCTCTCCGAGGCACGGCGGGGCAAAGAGGTTTTTAAGAGAGATTTTTTAGTCACCAATCCGCCGCGGGGGCGTCCCTTCGGGGGCGGCGGCGTTCATCGTATTTTTCAGGTACTAGAACTTTAATAACCATTTCTATAATTTTCCCAATTCACACAAAACCACTTCAAAACAGCGATGAGTCACAAAAATTCTTCGCGTTAAATCCACGCTGGAACTTTTTTTGCCATTTAATAATATTGATCGAATCAACATTATTAATAGTGATGAATCCCAATCTTTAGACGGAAAAATTGAGGGTATGGCAAGAGGATAACACACCGTAAATCTGGTGTGTCATACAAAAAAATTACAGGGGATTTTTCTTTGAGAGAACTACGCATCCACGGCAGGGGTGGTCAGGGATCGGTCACCGCTGCGGAATTAATTGCTGTTGCTGCATTTGAAGGCGGCGTCTATTCACAGGCGTTTCCGGCATTTGGTGTCGAGCGGCGCGGCGCACCGGTCCAGGCATTCGTGCGATTCGACGATAAAACGATCCGGCTTCGCAGCCAGGTCTACGAACCTGATTACATCATCGTCCAGGACAGCACGCTCATCAAGGACGTCAATGTCTTTATGGGTGTCAAGAAGGGGGGAATTGTCATCATCAATACAGAAAAGGCCGCGGATTACAAGGTCCCTGAAGGTGTCAAAGTGATCACCATCGACGCGACATCCATCGCACTCAAGGTTATCGGCCTGCCGATCACCAACACGTCGCTGATGGGAGCGTTTGCGGCAGCTACCGGGGAAATAAAGTTTGAGGCTCTTGAAAATGCACTCCGGCACCGGTTCCCAAAAGAGCTGGCAGAAAAAAATATCCTTGCTGCCCGCCAGGCATTTGACACCGTCAAGGGGGCAGCATAATGGCGCTTGCTGTCGGATGCCGGGCCCGCCCGGGCAAAGCCCGGGACAACAAGACCGGTTCATGGCGTGTATTCAAACCCATCTTTGACAATGACAAATGTTCAAAGTGCGGGACCTGCAAAACGATCTGCCCGGAGGGGTGTATCAGCGAGAATGCCGAGGGATTTTTTGAACCCGATTACGCGTTCTGCAAAGGATGCGGTCTCTGCGCAGAGGAATGCCCCAAAGATGCCATTGAGATGAAACAGGAGGAGAAATAAATGCGCGAAATAACTGAAGGCTCGTTTGCGGTGGCTGATGCGGTCAGACTCTGCCGCCCGCAGGTAGTCGCCGCCTACCCGATTACCCCCCAGACGCATATCGTTGAAGCTCTTGCCGACATGGTTGCAAACGGTAAGCTGGATGCAGATTATATCACTGTCGAAAGCGAGTTCTCCGCACTCTCTGCCTGTCTTGGGGCAAGTGCCGCAGGTTCCCGGACGTATTCCGCGACCACCTCACAGGGCCTTGCCCTGATGTTTGAAGTCTGTTTCAACGTCGCCGGTATGCGCCTGCCCATCGTGATGACGATTGCAAACCGTGCACTTGGCGCACCGCTCTCCATCTGGAACGACCAGCAGGACTCCATCTCGCTGCGCGACTCCGGCTGGCTCCAGTTCTATGCCGAGGACAACCAGGAAGCCACCGATCTCCATTATATCGCCTACCGGGTGGCAGAAGACCCGGCGGTGCTCCTCCCGGCATTTGTCTGTTTTGACGGGTTCATCCTCTCGCACACCTACGAACCCATCGAGATGCTGACCCAGGAAGACGCAGACAAGTACCTGCCGAAGTTTGCACCAAAAGAGCGGCTCGATGCCAAGGACCCCATCAGCTTTGGTATGTATGCAACCCCGGACTACTATCTTGAATTCCGGTACGAGAATGACAAAGTCCTCAAAGATGCCAGAACAGCGATCCAGAACGCCGGCAAAGAGTTCGGGAAAATGTTTGGCAGGGATTACAGCGCGATGGTCGAAGGCTATCAGCTCGAAGACGCAGAAACCGTTCTCGTCGCGATGGGTTCAATCTGCGGCACGGTAAAAGATGCCATCGATGAGATGCGGGCTGAAGGAAAGAAGGTCGGGCTCCTCAAGATCCGGGTGTTCCGCCCGTTCCCGTCAGAAGATGTGGCAAAGGCGCTCTCGAAAGCCAAACGGGTCGCCGTCCTTGACAAGAACATCTCCCTTGGTGCAAAAGGCGCCGTCGCCCTCGAAATAAAAGACGCACTGTACGGTTCGTCCATCCCTGTCTATGACTATATCATCGCCCTTGGTGGCAGGGATGTCCGCAAAAAGGACATCCGGGAAGTGGTCACACTCGCGGAGAAAGGAAAAGGCGACCTGTTCTATGGCCTGCGAACGGAGGTGCTCTAAATGACGGACAAGAACTGCGAGCTCTTTGACAGCGGACACCGGGCGTGCGGAGGGTGCGGTGCAGCACTTGCAGCACGGCTGGTGCTCAAGGGAGCCGGTGAGAATACCATAGTTGTTTCATCAACCGGCTGCATGGAAGTATTTTCCACACCCTACCCGGAAACTGCATGGAAAGTCCCGTGGATCCACTCGCTCTTTGAAAATGCGGCAGCCGTTGCTTCCGGCATTGAATCATCGCTCAAAAAGCAGGGCCGCACCGAGAAAGTCATTGTCATGGCTGGCGACGGCGCGACCTTTGATATCGGCATGCTCTGCATCAGCGGGGCATTCGAGCGGGGACACGATTTCACCTATATCTGCTACGATAACGAGGCCTACATGAACACCGGTATCCAGCGCTCCGGTGCGACGCCCTACGATGCGAGCACAACCACGAGCCCGGCGGGGTCCCATTCCTTTGGCAACAAACGCCCGAAAAAGGATATGCCCATGATCCTCGCGGCACACGGTGCACCCTACGTCGCAACCGCATCCATTGCCTATCCGGCTGACCTGATGCAGAAAGTGGAAAAAGCAATCAACACCCCCGGCCCCTGTTATATCCAGCTGCATGCCCCCTGCTGCACCGGGTGGGGATTTGAAGGCGAGAAGACCATGGAGATTGCAAAACTTGCCATTGATACGGGTCTCTGGGTCAACTACGAGATGATTGACGGGACGGTCACCAAAGTAAAAAAGGTGGTCAGGAAACCCGTTGAGGAGTATCTCAAAACCCAGAAGAGGTTCCGCCACCTGTTCAAACCCAAACGACAGGATGCGGAAATTGCGCTCATCCAGGCCATCGCCGACAGGAATGCCGCAAAATACGGCATCGACATCAAACTCAAAAAAGAATAAATCTCCCTTTTTTTTACCAGTTTCTGGCTCTGTAGAAATCCTAAATTAAATTGCAATAACGCTCTTTGGGGCTCCGGCAATCCCTGCCTTCGCCCCATCGCTGTGGCACCCCCGGTTGCGATAGCCGGGTATTCCCTATTACGCATCATCGCTCTTGAGCCCCGGCCCCCCATGGGGGACTGGTGGCGCAAACGGGGGGCTTGCATGTTATGAAACAGGTTTTCTACAGAGCCCATTTTCTCTTATATTAAAAAGCATATCCTAAATATTCTATAACTCACCACATTAGCTAAAGATTAGATTATTATTCGGGATGAACGGTGATGAGACAGACAGGGATATGCACAGTGCAGGGAGCAGTCCTCACGGTGCGATCCCGCCGGTTCTTTTTTTGTGTGCTTTTTCTTCTTGTCGCCCTGATGGCAGCGAGCGTCTCTGCCAGCGTGCAGGATTCCAGAAAAGAAGTGCTGTACATCAATTCCTATGACAAGGGACAGGAATGGTCGGATCCCATCACCCAGGCAATCGAGGACCGGTTCGCCACCTCCGGGCTCGATGTCAACCTGCATATCGAGTACATGGACAGCAAGCGTTACAGCGACGAAGATTACCAGAAGCTGCTGTTTGATCTCTACTCTTACAAATATGCAGGAAAAAAATTTGGTGTCATCCTCTGTTCAGACGACGACGCGCTGAATTTCCTTCTTAAATACGGGGATGAACTCTTCCCCGGGACGCCTGTTATTTTTTCCGGCGTTAATTATTATACGGATACCCGGCTTGCAGGGCATACCAATATCACCGGTGTCGTTGAAAAATACGATATCCGCAGTACCTTAAACACTGCACTTGCGCTCCAACCGGATACCCGCTCCGTGTTCATTATCAACGACCAGACGACGACAGGACGTGAAAACAAAAAAACCATTGATGCGATTATCCCGGAATATCCCGACACCGTCACATTTACGTATCTCACAAATTACACGATGCCCGAACTCCAGGCAAAAGTCAGCACGCTTCCCGCAGACAGCATCATCCTGCTCATGAGCTTCAACCGGGACCGTCTCGGCAATGATTTCTCGTATTCGGACAGCCTCCGGCTTATCCATGAAAACGCGACAGTTCCTATCTATGGCATGTGGGAAATGTACCTTGGCAAAGGTATCGTCGGGGGGAAGCTCACCAGCGGGTATGAACAGGGAAATATTTCTGCCGGCATGGCAATCCGGGTCCTGAAAGGTGAAAACGTTAACAGCATCCCGGTCTTTACCGATCCGAAAAACCAGTACATGTTTGATGACCGGGAGCTCAAACGGTTCGGTATTAACCCGGACAACCTGCCGGAAGACAGTATCATCATCAACCAGCCCCAGAATGTCAGGCTGGTGACCGAGAACGAACTCCGGGCGATATTCGTTGGATTTTCAGGACTGGTCATCGGCATTGCCATCATGATCATTGCACTTTTGCGGATCCGACGGACACGTGATGCACTTGATGCCAGTGAAAAACGGTACAGGGCAGTCGTCGAAGACCAGAGCGAACTCATATCACGAGTCCTGCCCGATGGCACGCACATATTTGTCAATGAGGCATATTGCCGGTTCTTTGGGAAAACACGCGACGATATCATGGGAAAACAATTCATTCCCCAATTGTCGGATGAGGAAAAACTGCGCATCGGCAGGCACCTGAAATCCCTCACCCCGCAACGCCCGATACGCGGAATTACAAACCGGGTCACGTTAGACAACGGGGAGAGTCGGTGGCTGTTCTGGAACAACAGGGCAATCTTTGACAAGGACGGCAACGTGGTCGAATACCAGTCGGTAGGACGGGATGTTACCGACGTCAAACTCGCGGAGGAAAAGGTCCGGCAGTACAGCGAAAACCTTGAGGCGCAGATCGCCAAAAGGACACAGGAACTGGTGAACTCGAATGCTCAGCTCCAGCAGGAAGTGGCCGAAAGAACCTATACCGAAAACCTGCTGGCCACGGAAAAGGAACAGCTCGCGGTTA
Source organism: uncultured Methanoregulaceae archaeon (assembly GCA_963768785.1). Classification (GTDB taxonomy): domain Archaea; phylum Halobacteriota; class Methanomicrobia; order Methanomicrobiales; family Methanospirillaceae; genus Methanoregula. The sequence goes on along the minus strand of CAVYJD010000009.1, from coordinate 38,111 downwards.
CCCTCAAATCGATCGGGGACGGTGTGATCACTACGGACATCAACGGGCTGGTCGTGCTGGTCAACCAGAGCGCAGAGCGCATTACCGGCTGGAAGCAGTCAGACGCGGAAAAACAGCCCCTCCAGACCATCCTGCCGTTGTTTGATATCAGGGAGAAAAACCCGCATGAGACACCCGCCGAGCGGATCATCCGGCACCCGGAGCAGCCCGATCTTCTGCACCGTGTCCTGCTGAAAACTGCTGATGGTACAGAACGGATTATTGAAGAGAGTGCTTCGGTCATCCGCGACCAGAAAAGTGCGATCATCGGGGTTGTCGTTGTCTTCCGGGACATCACCGACCGCCAGAAGTTTGAAACCGAGATGCAGCGGACGCAGAAACTGGAATCCCTCGGTCTCCTTGCCGGCGGCATTGCGCATGATTTCAACAACATCCTGACGGCGATTTTTGGCAATATTATTTTGGCAAAGATGGAAGTGGATCATGATTCGCCCGGGTACGATCGACTCCTTGAAGCAGAGAAGTCCATGATCCGGGCAAAAGAACTGACCCAGCAGCTGCTGACCTTTTCAAAAGGCGGAGCGCCGGTGAAGGAGACCGCGGATATCTCGGGGCTGATCATCGATTCCACGCAGTTCATGATGAGCGGTTCCCCGTCACGGTGCGAATTTGACATTGCTCCTGACCTGTGGCCAACCGATGTGGATAAAGGGCAGATCAGCCAGGTGATCAACAATCTCGTCATCAATGCGAATCACGCGATGCCCAATGGCGGGATCCTCCATGTCTCGGCCGAAAACATGCATCTTACTGACGTAGTTAGTCCACCGCTGCCACCGGGCCGGTACGTGAAGATCATGATACGCGATGAGGGGACAGGGATATCCGAAGGAGAACCTTGCACGGATTTTTGATCCCTACTATACCACCAAAAAAACGGGCAGCGGTCTGGGGCTCTCATCCGCACTCTCGATCATCCGAAAACATAATGGCTATATCAATGTGGAATCGGAACCTGGCGTCGGAACCACTTTTTCCCTGTACCTCCCCGCATCGGATAAACCAATTGAAACGGTCGCGATTGCAGATACAGCGCCCATGATTGGATCCGGGTATGTGCTGGTGATGGACGATGAGGAGGCCATACGGGATGTGGCAAGCCGGCTGCTTGAACATATGGGGTACCGGGTCGAAGTCGCCGGGTCCGGCGAAGATGCCATCGAACTCTACCGGATGGCGCTGGATGAGGGGGACCCGCTCGATGTTGTCATCATGGACTTAACGATTCCCGGGGGTATGGGTGGTAAGGAAGCGATTGTAAAACTCAAAGAGATAGAACCGGAGGTAAAAGTAATCGTGTCAAGCGGGTATTCAAACGACCCCATTATGGCAAATTACCGTGAATACGGGTTTGTCGGTATCCTCACCAAACCCTACTCCGGCAAAGAGATGGCCGCCGCTATCGAACGGGCGATGCATAATAATCAGGATAAACCAGAAGATTAGGCCATATCGTTCATTTCGCTGGTCATCTGCCGTGTCTCCAGTTTTAACGGATGAAACTGCCTGTCCGCCATGTCACGACAATTTTAATAGGTTACAGTCTGACATTAGTAAGCTACGGGCTCGTGGTCTAGTCGGTTATGACGTCGCCCTTACACGGCGGAGGTCGCCGGTTCGAATCCGGCCGGGCCCATCTGATTTTTAGCGATTTTTTTTGGTAAGTTGTTTGATTTTTTTTTTTAGATTTGTCCTACCCCTTATGGGGTCGCTTGGCCGCCTCGTCGGGCAAGACTGTTTTTTTCCAACAACACCTTGTGATGTTCGTCTGGCATTGCGTATATTCATTGAGAGCCGCCACGGGGTGTCCCTACGGGGGCGGCGGGGTTCATTATTGCATTACCCATTTAGAATTGTGAAGACCCGGAAAGGCAACATCTGGCAGTCGATCACCAATATATCATCACGAAAAAGATTCCCTTTCAACCGCCACCAGCGTATCAGCACCAACACCCTTAAAAGAAACTAAGTCAACCGATACGGAGGTACCATACATGACTGATGAAATTATTACGGTAAGCACACCTTATCTTCCGGGCTACAGGATCACAAAAACCATCGGGTTTACGTGGGGTCTCATTGTGAGAAGCCGCGGGCTCGGCAGGAACATAACCGCAGGCCTCCGGTCTCTTGCCCGGTGGAGAAATCCACGAGTATACCGAACTGTTGAACCAGTCGCGTGAACAGGCGCTCGGCCGTCTGAAGGATCATGCAAAAGAGCTGGGTGCAAATGCAGTCATCGGCGTGCAGTTCGATTCGTCAGAAATTGGCTACATGACCGAACTGCTCGCATATGGAACGGCAGTTGTTATTGAGAAAGAAACCGAGAAAACAAGCCCGGTCAGGCTCGGGTAAAAATCGCTTTCTTTTTATTTTTTTTACGTTGTTGATAACTGCGGTACTCCCGAAGGTTCTGGTAAGCGAACGGTTGATCTCATATTTTTTATCTCTGAAAAAATCCCGTATCAACTGCCAACTTATCAGAACCTGTCAGTGGATAGAGTGTCGAAATTTTTTATCCAAAATATTTGTCAGTGCATAGGTGTAAATTTTTTATCTAAATTTGGTCATGTCTAACTCTCTGAAATTAGCATCGTCTGACAAAATTGATTTCCGAAATCTGAAATATTTGGCATCGTCTGAAAAATTGATTTCCGAAATTAAATTTTGTCATTCTCGACACTTCGCAAGTTTAAAAAAAATCCCTATTTCCTTGTAAACGACACAAGCTTGATCGTAAAGGTCAGGTTCTGCCCGGCAAGCGCATGGTTCTCATCTATGGTCACCGTTGACGTATTCATAGCGACCACCGTGAAAACACTCGTCGCACCATCAGATGGTCTGGTCGATGAGTACTTCTCACCCGGTACCAGTGTCAGGTTAGCGGGGAACAGAGAACGGTTCACAACGTGGACAAGGTCGTTCTGGTAGAGACCATAGGCTTGTGCAGCGGGAATAGTGAACGGTTCTTGTTTCGTTGGCGCTCATCCCGTTGACGGTGTCCTCAAACCCGGCAAGAAGCCTGCCGTCCCCGATGGTAAAGGAGATCGGTGTCCCGTTCATATTCGAATCAAATACCGTTCCATTGTCAAGCGTCCCGGTATAATAGACCGAAACCGTATCCCCTGTTCGCGCCACAAACGGGTTGAACAGGAAAAACAAAACAATGGCCGCAACAATGACGATTGCCCCGCCAGCAATACCGGCATTCCGGTACAGCTGTTTACGGCTGGCAACCTTCTCTTTTCCCTTGGCCTTTTCTGATTTCTTCATGGTGTTCTTATATTACATATTCCGGTAAACCATATACAATTGGTTGTAAAACCCTCAAACATGCTGCCACAAAAAAACTGGAGAACAAAGAGGGTTTCGAGGACATCATGGAAAAACAGGATTCTGCCGGATTGAGGGGAAACGTCGCCACTCTCCGGCAGATGATCGCCGGCGAAATCCAGGCTGAACGGGAACACCAGCGACTCTTACGAAGCGGTGGCGCCCGGGGCTGGCTGACGCTTACCATCCTTGCCGCGTCAGTTATCCTCAATCTCGTGTTTCTCTTCGAAGATGCCTGGTACCCGATCTACTTCATCATCGCCAGTTTCTTTATTTTCATGTTTTATTTTATCAGCCTGCTGATACCCATGGGCGCTCTTTTCCGGAATGCCGGGTTTTTAAAACCTGATATCGGCGGGTTCTTTGGTCACCTCAAGGACCAAGGCATCATCAAAAGCACGGAGCGGTTTTCCCGGATCTTTTTAAATTCCTATTTTATGAACTGCCGCCCGCTGTTTGCCGGATTTGCCCTCTTCTTTGTGATCGACATACTCTTTGTCGGGTGGAAGCGGATAGATGATAGCCTCCCCGGGCCGACCGCCGCAATCGTCCTCTTCCAGGCGGTCACCATCATATGCTTCTATTTCGTTGTCTGGAAATGGCAACAGTACTCAATGGATTTCTTTTCCGACGTACAGGATGTGCGGCAACGGATGAACACGTGGCAACTCCCCCCCTGGATCGTGTCACTGGTGCTATGGTTCGGCGTGGGGCTTGCGTTCGTTGGCGTATTTTACACCATCATCCTGCTGCCCGGCGTTACCGTAAGCAGCGTCATGTCCGTATCAGCCATGAAGCAGTTGAGCCACCGGTTTATTTCTATCGGCCTGATCCTGGTCTCCCAGTATTTCATATTCCGGTATATCCATGGCATCACCAGCAGGAACCTGGTAAAAACGTTTTCAGACAGCAAGTCCCGCCACCTGCACAGCCAGATGGATACTGCCGATGCGGCGTGCCGGGCAGACCAGAGCCCGGCACCGGGATCTGATATTGTCTGTGAAACAACGACGCTCCTGCTTGAATCAAAAATCTACCAGGTTGAAAAAAAGACTATCCTTGGAGCGTTTCCCGTCTATATTGTTAATCTGGATTTATCGGTTATTTTTGACAAACAAAAACTAGGCACCATCATCCCGTAACCATTTTTGTTCCGGCTTTTTTTTATCTACAGTATCAGGACTTCGCTCATTTTTACTCATCGTCCGGCAAGGTCCATGTGAGCGAGTGGTTAAAAAAATTTCGCGATGAAGAACCGTCATCACGGGTAAACGCACCTCCCCTTTACGGGACTTTCCTACTATGAGAACGGACGGCTGGCTTTCGTGTAACCGTCTTTCCCTTACCCACGCTTTTCCGGGAATCACCGTTATATCCGAACAAAAGTTTCCCTATCTCTATCCAGCGCTCGCGGAGCTCATCCCGGTCAACGCCAATGAGTGAGAGGACCCTGAGGCCATGGAAGAGACTCATCATAGCAAGAGCAATGGTGCGGGGATCTGCATCCGGGGAGACAATTCCCTGTCGCTGGTGTTCCGCAAACCCGAGGGTACATTTCGGGAGTCCGAGCCGCAGGTTATCGGAGAAACTCTTTGCGATCTCAGGCTTCTTGGGGATCATGGAGAGCAGCTCGAAAAAAAGGGAGTTCTGTTCTGCAGTATTGTCCAGGTAGAAATCGAGAACAGCAATCCAGGCATCAATGGGAGCAGCAGCAGGGTACATTGACATCATTATCTCGCGGACCTGCTCGGGGAATGCTTTCACGATCTCGATGACAAGATCGTCCTTGCTGTCGAAATACAGGTAGAGCGTTGCTTTACTCACGCCGACACCCCTGGCGATGTCGTCCATGGTGGTAGCCTGGTATCCTTTCCTGCTCATAACCTCGTGGCCCGCAGTAATGATCTTCTTCCTCGCTTCTTCCTTATATTCCGGGACTACCTTGGGCATCTTGGGTTTATATGATGCGGGATTTGTAATAAATCTGACTATTGAGTAACAAAAATGACTCAATGGTAAGTTTTAATAGCGACCGGTGATTATTTTATAGGAGACTCTGGTAATACGCCGAACCAATGCGATCGGGCGATTGAACGATTCCGGCAGAGGAAAGAGACATACTTCAGGGCCAGATCCGGAATGCTTGATTCGTTTGGTATCTGGTATTCAAAGATTGGGAGGACGGTTAAAAAAATGAAACGAGTTGTGGTTTTATTCAGTTTTATCGCACTGGCTTGTATGATCGCCGCTGTGGGGGCGACTGCCGGTGTTGTATCAGTAACAAATCCCCAGGACGCGGCAGCGCTTGTCTATGTATCCGGGTATGATCTCACACCCGGTGTTTTTTACCCGGATGAAACCGGCACCCTGACGGTTCATGTCACCAATGCGGCGAATGCTTCGGTTTCCCTTTCCCAGCCGGATCTTATGGATCCCCATGTCGATATAGTCAACAAAGGTGCATTTACTACCTCCACGTCCATAGGACCGGGCGCAACGGTTGATTATAATTTCGTCATAAAGGCCGATGGTCCCGATGGGACCTATCTCCCGCTTTTCACCGTCTCGACCAACGCGTATGGTACCTCGGCAATGCATTCCCAGATCAAACTGAAGATCGACTCAACCGACGTGAGAGCAAGCGTCTCGATGAAGCCCAACACGTTCTCCCTGGAAAAAACGGATACGGTGAATGTAAGTGTGGTGAACCCGCGGCTTGGTGATATATCCGATGTCCTGATCGTTGCATCCTCCCCGGGAAGCGACATATCCCCTTCAGAAGAGTATGTGGAGTCCATCCCGGCCGGTGCCTCAGTGAAGGTTCCGTTTGACATAACGCCGCACCAACAGTCCGATGTGAGCTTCAACGTCAGCTTCCGCAACGGGGATAACGTTCATACGACGACCGTTGTCCTTCCCCTGAATATCGGTGTGGACAAATCTGCAGCAATCCCGGTGATCAATAATGTAGCGCTGGTCAGCAATGACGGGTCCTACACGATGACCGGTGAAGTCGGAAACGCCGGCATCACCGATGCCCAGGGTATGATCATCTCTGTAAGTGCCCCGCTACAGCCGGTCGGACCGTACCCGAACTATGCGGTCGGATCGCTCGCATCGAATGATTTTACGAGGTTTACCCTGACATTTACTGCCACCGATCTCTCCGTTATACCGGTGCAGGTCCAGTGGAAGGATTCACAGGGCACTACCCAGTCCTCGACAATTACGCTTGATCTTCACACCCTTGCGGGATCTTCTCCCAATGGGAACCGCAATTCCACCTCCGGTGGTTTTGGTTCCTTCTATCCTGTCATCGCGGGTATCATCATCGTACTTGCCGGCATCATCCTCTTCCTGAAGCGGAAATGGATCATATCGAAGCTGAAGAAGCAGTGAACGGGTCTGATACATGACACACCTTCATAACGAACTCCGGCAGCCGCGATTTGGGGATGAATAATATGCCGACACCTGATGAACAAATCGAGTGGATTTCTGAACCAACAAGTGTTGTCGCACCGGAAAAAACGGAGGGGAAGGTGGCCAGTCCCCTCCAGAAGATACGCGGCAATCCCTTATTACTCTGGGGACTGGTCGTCCTTATCATCCTCGCTGCCATCGGCGGGCTTCTCTACTGGAACGATCTGCAGAGCAAGGTTTACGTCGAAAATTCCCAGATTACCGCTCCGGTGATCTCGATCAATCCCACAAACCCGGGCATTATCACTGATATGTATGTTTCCGTCGGGGATCATGTCAGGAAAGACCAGGTACTCGCGAAAGTTGGCAATGAGGTTCTCGTCGCAAAGACCAGCGGCGTGATCACCTCTGTCGAGAATACCCCGGGACAGCTCGGTGAACCCGGCCATGGATCCCAGTCCCGTGATCACCATGATAGACCCCCAGGAGCTCCGTGTTATCGGGAGAGTGCAGGAGGACAAAGGTCTCAAGGATATCGCACCCGGCCAGCACGTGATGTTTACCGTTGATGCCTACCCCTCCAACCAGTACCAGGGAGTCGTCGAAACGGTTGCTCCTTCTTCCCGGACAGGAGACATTGTCTTTTCCATCTCTGACAAACGACAGGAGCAGGAATTTGATGTCAGGGTCTCCTATGACGTGAATGCCTATCCTGAACTGAAGAACGGCATGTCTGCGAAGATGTGGATCTCCAAATAAAAATTTTCCTCTCTTATGGCCGAAGATAACCGGAAGTGGTGGATTCTTCTCACGGTCATCGTGGGTACGTTTCTTGGCGCCATGGACCAGACCGTGGTGAACCTGGCCGTACCCAAGATTATGCTGGATTTTAATATCCTCACTGCCGATGCCGCATGGATAGCCACCGCGTATATCCTGGCAAACGCTGTCTTCGTGCCGGTATGGGGCAAACTCGGGGACACGATCGGCCGGAAAAAGTGTACGTCTGGGGTTTTTCCATCTTCATTGTCGGCTCAATCCTCGCCGGCTTTGCCTGGGATCTCAGCTCGATGATCCTCTTCCGCGTCATCCAGGCAGTCGCGAGCTCTGCCGACTATCCCACTGCGATGGCGATCATCGCGGTAAATTTCAGTAATGGCAAGGAACGGGCCCAGGCGCTGGGCATCTGGTCCTCGGCCTTTGCTCTCGCTATTGTGTTTGGGCCTCTCCTCGGCGGACCGCTCATCGATATCTTCGGCTGGCGTTCGGTCTTTCTGATGAATCTCCCCATCGGCATCATCGGGATAGCGATGGCCCTCACCTTTATCCCGGAGTCGGTGAGTGATAAAAAGAGCGTCTCCTTTGACTGGTATGGCGCATTGACGCTCGGCATCTCGCTCGCTCTCCTTGTCTTTGGCCTGGACCGGGGGTACGACTGGGGCTGGACATCACTTCCCATCCTGCTCTGCTTCGCGGGGTCCGGGTTTTTCATGTATGTATTCTACCTGATCGATTCCCGGCACCCGGAGCCGATCATCGATTTCAGTTTCTTCAGGATACCAGCGTTTGTCTTTACGCTGGTCAACAACTTCCTGATCTTCATGTGCCTGATGGGGGGGATGTTCTTAATCCCTATCTTTGACCAGACGTTCCTTGGCCTGAGCGCCACCGAGACCGGTCTCCAGTTCGTCCCTATGGCATTCTGCATTATGCTCGCAGCACCTATCGGCGCCGGCCTGGTGGGGAAGCTCCAGCCGCGCTATGTTATTGCCATGAGTACGCTTGTTGCAGGGCTCGGGTTGTTCCTGTTCACCGGCCTGGACGTCCGTTCATCCTCACTGGACGTCATCATTCCGCTCATTGTCATGATGTTTGGCATGGGCTTTGGCATGTCCCAGCGCACGGGGATCATTGCCGCGGTCGTTCCCAATGATGAGATCGGCAGTGCCTCGGCGGTTCTTGCGCTGGTCCGTAATATTTCCGGTGCGTTTGGGATCGCCATTTTTGCCACCCTGCTCAACATGTCGGTTGAAAATAATATGCTGGCCATTTCAGCCAATTCCGTGATAAACGTGCACACTCCTGCGGTGATGCAGACCGCTACCACGCTCATGTACCTCGATGCACAGATCCTTGCCTATCACACCATCTTTATCATCGGCTCTGTTATCATGATCCTGGCGGCAGTGCTCGCGCTCCTGATCGAAGTGAAGAAGACAAAGGAAGTCGAGGGGGGAAAGGAGGTTGTGCTGGAGATATGAACCGTCATTATCCATCGGATAGTGAGGGCTGTTCAAGGCATGCGTTCTGAAAAGAGCGGGAGATCTTTTTGGACAAGAACGGTCCCGGGGTATCTCACCCACACCTGATTTATTTTAAGACATTTTTCCGGTTTACTGCCGGTTTTGTCGTTTTTATAAAATATCGTCAGAAAAGCAGAGCCCCGTATTCGGGTTCCGGTGGCATCTTTCGGATCCGGATTGAGAAATACAAATGGCAAAAACAGAGGTAAAAAGCTCCGGTGGCGATTTGGTGATTACGGTTATCTGCTGTATTTTGGCAAACGGGGATAAATTTTGTCTTATTTTTTATTAAGGGGTAAAATCTCGATTTTGTGGGGTTTTCCGGAGGGGGGAGGTTCGGGAAACGGATGCCCAATTAAGCGTTTTTTCTTTTATGTCGCATAGCCCGTGATACCGTATGATCTAAACTACGGGGTTTTAAAAAAAAATACGGGGATGACCCGGGAATTACATATTTTCATCAATATTATTAAGACCACATACTCCGTTTAATCATTTACAGCCAATCCCGATGAAATAAAAACGGGATCGCGAAAAAATCAATGACAATATGTGACAATTCAGCCAGTGACCCGTCGATTGATAACAAGCGCCTGGTAAAATTTGCAGTTGCCGTGTACCGGGATTATTGCACAGAATAAATGAACGGGCAACTGCCCTCACAAAATGTCTATAAGGTGCGAACAATGAAAAATTTGCAGATTGTTTCTCCGCAGCAAAAAAGGTGGCTCCTCCTTGTTTTCCTGATAATCCTGACCATAGGTGTCCTCATCACCAGCGTCATCGCGCTCTATCTGGGATGGACTACAATATTCCAGAACCTTCTCTACTTCCCCATCATTTTCGCGTGCGTATACTACGTGAAACGGGGTTTTGTGTTTTCAGTGCTCCTCACATTCGGCTATTTTGTCCTGGTGCTCGCCTTCTCGAGTGATCCAGATGTTCTCCAGGGTGCCCTCATACGTGTGCTGATCTTCATCCTTGTTAGCGGGGTGATTACCTACCTGTCTATTATCAGGATACAAGCGGAAGATGCATTAAAAGAGAGCGAAGAATTCAACCGGGGGCTGGTGGAGAATATACCGAACCTGGTCATGGTCTATGATCATGACCGTAAGATACGGTACGTGAACCCTGAAGCAACCACTACCCTTGGCTACTCAGCCAAAGAAATGGTGGGAACTGATATCATAACGTATGTGAATCCCCCCCAGCATGAGAAGATCGCAACAGCGACTGAGGAACTGTTCTCTTCAAACAGGGGAAAATCATTGGAAATTGACCTCATTACCAAAGCGGGGCAGCATCTGACGGTTTTTTCAAAAGATGCTCCCGTGCACTTCAAGAATCAACCTGCGGTTCTCATCCTGTGCGCCGATATCACCGATCGTAAACGGGCTGAAGAGGCGTTGCGGGCTTCAGAGACCCGGTACCGTCGGCTCTTTGAGACGGCACAGGACGGCATTCTCATCCTCGATGCCGAAACCGGGCAGATTGTCGAGGTGAACCCATTTTTGATCGCATTTTTAGGATTCTCGCGCGAACAGTTCCTGGGAAAGAAAATCTGGGAGATCGGGCTTTTCAAGGACATCGTTGCCAACAAAGACAACTTTGAAGAATTGCAACGAAAGGAATCCATCCGGTATGAAAATCTGCCGCTCGAAACCGCCGATGGGCGGAACATCGCCGTTGAGTTCGTGAGTAATGTCTACATGGTGAAAGACAAGAAGGTCATCCAGTGCAACATCCGGGATATCACCGAGCGGAGGAGGATGTCAGAGCAGATCAAGATATCGCTTGCCGAGAAAGAGACCCTGCTCCGCGAGATCCACCACCGGGTCAAGAACAATCTCCAGATCGTATCCAGCATGCTCAACATGCAGATCCGGAAGATCGATGATCCCAACACTATCGAAATCCTGCGGGACAGCCAGAACCGGGTAATGTCCATGGCGCTCGTCCATGAGCACCTGTACCGGGGAAAAGACTTCGCCCATATCGACTTAAAGAACTACATCAATGCGCTGGGAAAAGGGCTTTTCCAGACATACGCAGCCGAAAACTCCGGCGTTCGTTTCGATCTGTTTATCCAGGATATCTATGTGGATATCAACGCCGCCATTCCCCTTGGTCTCATCAGCAACGAACTGATCACGAACAGCTTAAAGTATGCATTCAAGGCAAAGAAAGACGGGAAGCTCACCATCACGGCTACCGAAGATCCTCATTGCCTGACGTTTAGTGTCGCAGACAATGGCGTAGGAATACCGGAGGGTATCACGCTGGAAAACCAGGCATCGCTTGGTCTCCGGCTGGTACACACGCTCACCGGCCAGCTCCACGGCACGGTGACAATCGATCGCACGGAGGGAACAAAGTTTGTGTTTACGTTCCCAAAACCGGGCAGAAACCACAGGTGGTGCGGCTCACGCCACTAAAACCGGCTGATGCTGCACCGATGATCGAACGGCAGCTGAGAACGATGGCGGATATAATTCCCGGTTTTCCCTGCCGGTTCCATGTACGGAGTTTTTGGAGGGGAAGTCAGGTACATGAACCACCGTGCCCCCCGGCGGTCATCGCAAAAATCGAATCCGACCGCACTACCGGGACAACGTTTATTATCAGCATGAAGGAGAAGGTGGCGTCATCCCATGGCTGAAGGATCTGACACGAAAAATAATAAAATACCCCCTGCCGAAGATACCCCGCAAGAGAGACCCCCTTTTGCCACGGCGGCCATGTTCCTCGGTGCTGGTGCTGCGCTCATCGGACTGCTGGGGATTATCGGTATGTTCTTGGGTATTTCGGTGTTCACCAGTTTTTTTCTGGGATACAAAACGATCGCGCTCTCTGCATCGGTTATCTGGATCATCTTTGGTTGCGTGCTGACATACCATGCGGCAACACCGTTGCGGGGCAGGATGCGGACATTCGTGGCAGCAGTGGTTGCGCTTGTTAGCATCTTTGCAGCGCTTGAATTTTTCTTCGCCATCAGGGGAGAGCATTTCATCGTTGAGACATGGTCGGTTCAGCTGGCAGAGGCCATCTCCGCCACGCCTTCATCACCCATATCCCCGGTTGCTCTGGGGCTTGTCATTCTCACCGCAATCGCATTGTTCTTCCTGCTGTACGCGTCTGGTCCTTCAGATGAGAGGAGGCGGGCACAGGATAGTGCGGGGATCCTGGGACTTGCCATCTTCATAATGAGTGTTACCTTTGCCCTGAGTTATGTATATCCCGTCCCGCTCCTGTACCATACCCAAATCATCCCGATTGCATTCACCTCTGCAATTGCCGCCATTCTCATGGGAGCAGGGCTCATTTCCGCCGCCGGTCCACGAGCACTCCCTCTTACCTATATCACCGGACCTTCTACCCGTGCCCGCCTTCTCCGCGCATTCCTACCGCTTACGGTTATCATTATTCTTGTGCAGAGTTTCCTGATGGTCAGCGTTACGGCAGATTTCATCATTCATGATGTAATTCTGCTTGCAGTAAGCGTCGTCATATTTTCCCTTGTCACGCTCGTTGTGGTCGCGAAAGTATCGGGAGGCGTGAGTGCCGATATTGACCGGTTGCAGCAGGAATTCAAAAAAGCGGATGCGGAAATGCGGGAGAGCGAGGAGAAGTTCCGTGACATCTTCAATAATGCAAACGATGCGATTGAAATTGTCGAACTGCTGGACAATGGGCTTCCCGGCAGGTATCTCGATTTAAATGATGTCGCCTGCCGGATGGTATTGTATACCCGGGAGGAGATGCTCCGGCTCGGCCCACTGGGTATCAACACGGATTACTTCAACTGGCCCTTCGATGAGATCATGCGGGAATTACATACCACCGGTCACGCAATCTTTGAAACGGAACACCGGAGAAAAGACGGGGTAATTGTCCCGGTTGAGGTCAATTCCCACAAGATTTCCCTTTTGGGAAAAACCGTACTCATCTCAATTACCCGTGACATCACCGAGCGGAAAAATGCCGAAGCATTGTTGAAACAGTTTAACGAGGAACTGGAACAGCAGGTGAAGGCAAGGACAGAAGAGCTGAATACAGCACTGGGCGAAAAAGAGATCCTCCTGCGCGAGATCCACCACCGGGTGAGAAACACCATCCAGCTCGCGGTAAGCATGATGAAGATGCAAATCCGGCGTGAAAACGATAACCGGATACGGGAAGCGCTCCTCAGCACGCAGAACCGGCTGAATGCCATTGCCTCCACGTTCGACATGCTCTACTATTCCGAAAACATGAGCCGGGTAAACTTCGGGAGGATTATCAGATCCATTGTCGGGTCCATCCAGTCTGCCTATAAAACAGGAGAACATCCCCTCCATAGCGACATCCATATCGACATTCAGAGTGATATTCCGGAACTGGGAGTCGATCTTGCCCTGCCACTTGCCCTCATCACCAGCGAACTGGTGACCAATGCATTTCAGAACGCATTTCCGGATGGCAGGAACGGGAAGGTGACCATCACCGGATCAAAAGACGAACAAGGACAGATTATCCTGATCGTAAGCGATAACGGTTCGGGACTTCCGGAGGGGTTCAGCCCGGCTGAATCCGTTACGACCGGATTAACGCTCGTCCACAATTTGGTACAGCAGATCAACGGTACATTGAGCTATGAGACCAGCGGGAAGGGAACGAGATTTGTAATTACGGTTCCACGGGATGCAAAATCCGATAACCTCGATAATGGACTGCATCGAGAACAAGAAGAAAGATAAAGCCAACAACCAGCTTGCTCCTGTCCAGGAAATTGCGGGATTATTTTCATTGAAACTATCCATATTAAACTCTGTTTTTCGGCTTGTCGCCCATTTTGCTGTTTTTATAAAAGTACTGTCGGAAAAAGCAGAGCCCCGTATTCGGGTTCCGGTGGAATCTTTCGGGTCCGGATGGAGAAACACAGATGGCAAAAACAGATCCAAAAGATTGCGTTTGCCGGAAGATTATGGCGATTCCTTCCAGGGGGAATTGTTAAAACAATACGCTCACCGCCAGCCAGCCGGACCGGCTTACCCATATTGTATTTTATTTATACCTAAACAGCCCATTGGAGAGTAGTGCTTATGTCTGAAGAATACAAGATTGCAGATGTCGCAGGAAAAAAAGTCCAGTGGGACCCTGAACAGATGCGTAAAATTCAGGAACACCCCTGTTTTTCTGAAAAGGCATGCCATACCTTCGGGCGCTGTCATATTCCCGTCGCACCGAAATGCAATATCCAGTGCAATTACTGTATCCGGGATTTTGACTGCGTGAACGAGAGCCGGCCGGGCGTGACCACGAAAGTACTGAACCCCGATGAATCCATGGATATGGTCAAAAAAGTGGTGGAGAAGTATGATTATATCAAGGTCGTCGGGATTGCCGGGCCCGGTGAGCCGCTCGCAAACGAAGAGACGTTTGAAACGCTCCGCCGCCTGCATGACGAGTACCCGAACGTGATCAAGTGCATCAGCACCAACGGTCTGCTCCTGCCCGACAAGATTGACCTGCTGCAGAAATACGATGTGGGCAACATCACCGTCACGCTCAACGCAATCGACCCGGAGATCGGTGCGAAGATCTACCAGTTCGTCGATTACAAGGGCAAGCGCTATACCGGCATTGAAGGCGCAAAACTCCTGCTCTCCCAGCAGATGAAAGGGATCGAGATGGCAGTCGAGCGGCACATGATCGTGAAGATCAATACCGTCTATATCCCGGGCATCAACGAAGACCATATCCCGGCGATTGCAAAGAAAGTCGGCGAGATGGGCGTGTACACCTTCAACGTCATCCCCCTCATCGCCCAGTACAAGTTCGCCAACATCACGCCGCCAACACCGGAGATGAAGCGGAAGATGCAGGACGAATGCGCGAAATATGTCAAGCAGATGCGGCACTGCCAGCGGTGCCGTGCCGACGCAATCGGCAAACTCGGCCAGGATATCCAGTCGTGCATCTACGAGAAGAAATAATCTTCTTTTTTTTTAATCCGGCATTATTACGTTACATTTCCGGGCACTACTGCCATCACTTCCCTCTCCAGCTGATATGAAAACAATCTCCATTCTCCCAGAGAGGACAGTCCGATTTTTTGCAGGGCGTAAGCGCCAGGGGCAGATGTAACGGGCCTTTCCTCCAGTTGGTTATTGCGTTTTTTTCTGTGCACCATGGGGATAACATGATGCAGTTTTTGAGAGGGGGGCCTGATAAGTGGCGGCGGGTGTGGGGTGAAACTGTTTTGCTTGCTAAAATATTCACGAATCGCGCCCGGATTGTCTATCGTAATTTATACTTATAGAGAACACTTCGGAAAAAATGATGTTGAACTGCGGAATCGGACACTAAGAGATTATGGTTAAACATATCTTGGCTCATATAGAAGAAGTGACAGAAATTATGCCTTACTGCGGAACTGGACGCAATGAAATAATGGCCTTATTTGCTTTGAAAGTTATCAAAACAAAAGATATATCGAACAAAGAATGAAAGAGAAAAAAGATTAATCATGGCAAAATTTTTAGATGGGTCTGGTGTTCAATCTGCATTAACGGACTTAATCAAAAATGCAGAAAAAAAGATGCTGATAGTATCACCATATCTCAAAATTTCAACCCAGACGAAACATTATCTCAAAAGTATCGATAAGAAGAAGGTTCCTTCTGTAATTATTTTTAGAACTGGTGAAAATGGCAAGAAAAATGTTAGCGATGATGATTTGGCTTTTTTTAAAGAGTTAAATTATTTACAATATAGGCAATGTGATAACCTTCATTCGAAATGCTATCTTAATGAAAAAGAAGGACTCATAACCTCAATGAACCTGCATGAATATTCCCAGACTCACAACTGGGAGATGGGAATTCTTTTCTCACTACAGGATGATCCTGAAATTTATAAGAATGTCATAAAGGAACTTAGGCATCTGGTAACTCAGGCAAAACCCTACATAGAACCGGAGGCTTATTGCATTCGTTGCGGTGAACACATGGAAAAATTTGACCCAAATAAACCGCTATGCAATAACTGCTATCCAATATGGGCAAAATTTAAAAATAAACAATATGCAGAAAAATTCTGCCATTCCTGCGGGAGCAATACGACAACTAGTCGCATTTCGTTTGGAAAACCACTGTGTAAAAATTGTACTAGTGGTCAAGGACATTCAAAATTGGGAGGTATTCCTCCAGAATAGTATCCACATGGTTAGTTGTCACTCACCACGAGTTGCACCCGCCGGGGAGATCCTGAACGTGCCGGTATGGCACTACACAGTTCAGGACAACGGGCATAGTATCGTGTCATAGTGGTGATGGATGAAGGTTGTGGATAATACCGAGAATGAGATCCATGATCCCCTGGCAGCCGAAAGTTTCGTTCCGGGACAGGAGCCAAAAGATGCCAGGCCCGGGTTGAATGCACGATACGTTTGGCTCAGGGATCCGGGCTTTTTTTACGAATGTTTATCGTATCACCAATCATAAAAAATGTTAATGTCCGGCGGGGTAACACCGGGCGGAGTTTACGTCCATGTGGATCCCCGATATAAGAACCCTTTTTCTGATCCTTTTTCTCGTGAACGTCTTTCTCACGCTACTGCTCTTTTCCTTCTGGAAGACCCAGAAGACCTATAACGGGTTCAAGACATGGATGCTTTCCCTGCTGGTCGCATCCTGCGGGTATTTCCTGTACATGATCGGTGGATCCCTGCCCGTTCTGCTCTCCTCAACGGGGGCAAATCTTGTTATCGCGCTCTCGGTCATGATACGGCTTGACAGTACCTGGAAATATTTCCGGTCGCGGGCGCTCCCCTGGATCATCTATGGTACCGTGATACCAGCCGCGCTCCTGTTGTTTTATTCTGTATTCTTTGTCGATTCTGTTGTCATCCGTGGCGTGATCATAGCGCTGATCATTGTTCCCTGCTTTATTGCGGCCTCTCTCATCGCGATACGGTTCAGAGAACCGGAAACCCGGTCGCTCAGGTACGGCTTTGCCACGGCCCTCCTGGTCACGGGGCTCCTCTGGACGGTAATAGTCGTTGTAGCGATTATCACTCCGGGGAACCACTCGCTTTCAGGCCCGGATCCCCTGAATCCGATCTTCTTTATCGTCACTATCCTCATGGATATCGTCGCCACGGTTTTTTTCCTGTTACTCAATATGGCCCGGTCTCACACAGATCTCCAGAAAAGCGAGGAGGCACTCTCGCGGGCAAATAAGAAACTTAAACTCCTCTCAAGTATCACCCGGCACGATATCAACAACCAGCTCACGGTGCTCCGTGGATACCTCTCCATTCTGGAAATGGAGCAGCCCGATCCATCACTCAATGAGTATTGCAGTAAGGCTGCAACGGCTGCACAGCGGATCTCTTCCATGATCCAGTTCACCAACGAATACGAGAAGATCGGCGTCGAGGCACCCGTATGGCAGGACTGCCGCCCGCTGGTCGATGCTGCAGCAAAGCAAGCCCCGCTCGGACAGATCGTTGTGAAAAATGATCTTCCTGCGGGTGCAGAAGTCTTTGCCGATTCGCTGATTGGAAAGGTCTTTTACAACCTGATGGACAATGCGGTGCGTTACGGCGGGAAGATCACCACCATCCGGTTCACCGTTGAAGAACGCGATGGCGACCATCTCATCGTGTGCGAGGATGATGGCGAGGGTATCGTTGCTGATAAGAAAGAGAAGATCTTTGACCGGGGATTTGGGAAGAACACCGGGCTTGGCTTAGCTCTTTCACGGGAGATCCTTTCAATCACCGGGATTACAGTTACTGAAAACGGCGAACCGGGCAAAGGCGCACGGTTTGAGATGACGGTCCCGAAGGGAGCGTGGCGGATCGCCAGTCCCATGAAGGAGTAAGTGGCAGGGTCTTTACTCCCACCTGGTACCGGGAGCGAGTCCGGGAAATAGGTCTCTTCCCCAATGCGGGGTACTCTTGGGGAACAAGAGCCGCCCCCTCCTCAGCACTTTCGACTGCGAACCCCGCCATGCGTTCCTGTTGGCGATTCTCATACCTGATGACGTTAATCTATCCCGGCAGACATCGCGTACCAACGCGATCTCATTCAATATCAAATCCCCAGGAAATCTGCATACCTATTTCTGGCGGGGCATCTTTCTCACGAAGAGGGACAGATAAACATTGCAAACCCGATTAAAGATCATCAAAGTTATGCTGGACTGGCACCAAACAAAATTGGACACATGGTTTATGCCACGTTAATCTGATACATGAAAAATGCTCATGAGGAAGGTAAAACCATCCCATCGGTCAACATCATTTAAGTCCTGCAGATCACATGCCTGATCCCCCCGGGGATCGGTTCCCTGTCGTTGGAGATCGTATGAACAAGTTCAGAAACAACCGGAACAAAATTATGATAACTGGCAGTAGATTCATCATTTTCATCGCCCTGCTTGCCGCAATGGTCGTGGTGATGCCCCCGGTCCTTGCAGATAATGCACCGACGGTGACGATTAGCGATTACAACATAAGCCCTCCGGTCATGATGCCGGGAAGTCTGGGCACAATTACTATTACCGTGAAAAATACTGCGTCCAGCGCATCGATTACCGAGAAGTCCGGGCAGTTGTCCCAGGGCGATTATACCCAGGTCCAGACCACGGATATCAATGTCAACATCCAGAATATTCACCTGGAAGGAAACGGCATCAAAGTCCTGACACAGGACTTCGACAGGGTCGGGGAAATCGGTCCCGGCCAGTCCATCCCCATCACGTTCTCAATACAGGCCCCTGACAAGAGCGGGATATACTATCCTGAAGTCTGGATCGACACCCTGGGTGCACGGAGCGTCAAATACCCGATCCCGGTCAATGTCAACACGGCAATGGGCATCCAGAAACAGGCGATCCTGATCATGGACAGTTCCCTGACCGGCAGTGTCAATCCCGGCGATGAGATTCCCGTGACGTTAACCGTAAGCAATGCCGGCCAGCTCCTTGCAGATGATGTCACCCTCCGCATAGACAATGTGAGTGGAAGCATCGCCCCCAAATCAAGCGACCTTTATCATCTCGGGATGATCGGTCCCGGTGAACAGAGCACGGTCAGCCTGGTACTGCTCTCGGACAAGGCGACCATTCCCGGCCTCGTGCGGGTCCCGGTGACGATCGGCTACACTACGATAAACGGAATACCCACCACCCAGAGCACCGGTATCGACGTGATGATGAAAGGTGTGGCAGAACTGGGTTTTGTATCGGTTGATACCAACCCCACACGGCTCACGGAGAACACGCCATTCGATCTCACGGTCCGGATCGAGAATACCGGTACCGGCGAAGCCAAGCAGGTCTCGGCAAAGGTCGATCTCCCGGCTGAGGGAACAAAAGAGGCATTTATCGGCAAGATCAAGACGGGCAACGATGCCCCCGCAATCTTTCTTTTAGAAGGGATGAAAGGCGGCGACTATGCCTATAACCTGACGATCTCCTATACTGACGACATGGGTCCCCACACGCTCGTCCGGCAGATGAACATGCGGGTACCGCCGGCTGACAACTCCGGTACTATTATCCTGCTGCTCATCGTCATTGGTATCCTCGGCTTCCTTGCTTACCGGTACTGGTACCTGCCTTCCAAAAACGGGGACGGAACCTTCGCATGGGTAAAAAAGAACTAAAAGTCGCGTTCCTGCTCGCCCTGCGCTCGCTCCAGCGGGGCAGCAGGTCGAGCGTGATCCTGACCATCCTGATTATCGGGATGTGCTTCACCAACATGATCTTCCTGCCGGCACTTTTCAACGGGATCGGCCAGAGCATCACGAAGCAGGTGGTGGATTACGAGGTGGGAAATGTTCTGGTCAGCCCAAAAGCAGGTGACCAGTATGTCTCGGATATGCATGCCACGCTTGACCTCATCAACGGCATGCCCGGTGTAGAACGGGCCACACCTCATTTTACCAAGGGGGCGACCCTCAAATACCGGCAGCGTATTCTCAGTGTCTCGGTGAGATCGATATCTCCCAATGACGAGAAATACGTCTCCCCCCTCTATACGAAGATGATCATTGGCAGTTACCTCGGGCAGGACGATACCGGGGAAGTGATTATCGGCAAGCCGGTAGCAGGCGATCCTTCGATCCGGCAGGAGGACGAGTTCCAGCCCTCACTCGGAGGCGTGCGTGTCGGCGATTCGATCACCATCGATTACGGCAACGGGTATGTGAAGGACTACCGGGTGAAAGGGATCTATTTCACCGGCTGGAGTGAGGCGGACAGCGCGGTCTACGTCACCTCCACGGATATGGCGCTGGTGGATCCCAAGGCGCTTGACAATGCGGATTATATCACCGTAAAAGCAAAGCCCGGCTATTCAGAGACGTTTATCAAGAACGAGCTGATCCAGTACGGCGTGACACAAAAGGTTCAGACCACCTCGGATCTCCTCTCCAAGAGCCTGGGACGGGCCCTCCAGAGCTTTGCCATCATCAACCTGGTCTCCCTTATCGTGAGTATTATCATCACGACCGTTGTCCTGTTCATCGTTATCACGATCAAGACTCTCAACAGCCGCAAGCAGATTGGGATCCTCAAGGCGATCGGCGTGGACAAGGAAGTGATCATGCACAACTACGGGTTCCAGGTGATCATTCTTGCCGTACTCGGTATCATCCTCGGCGTGATCATCACCCTGCTGCTCGCAGCGTACATGGCAGTCCACCCTGTCGTGACGCCGGAATGGTCGGCCACCCTTTACCTGACACCCATGGATCTTCTCGTAAACTCCCTGATCCTCTTTGTCGCAGCGATCGTTGCCGGGTACGTCCCGGCCTACCAGGTGTCGCGAGAGGATATCCAGACCGCAATGAGGGCTTGAAGCGATGATCGAAATCGAGGATTTACAGAAAATCTATCACATGGGAAATGTCGAAGTCAGGGCTCTCGACGGTGTGACGCTCGATATCGCAAAAGGAGAGTTTCTTGGCATCATGGGTCCAAGCGGGAGCGGCAAGACCACGCTCCTGCACATGCTGGGCCTGCTGGATATACCGACCTCCGGCAGGATTGTGATTGACGGGACAGATATCTCCCTCCTTAGCGATTACGATAAGACGATGTTCCGGCTCTACAAACTCGGGTATGTCTTCCAGGATTATGCACTTGTCCCCGATCTAACGGTGATGGAAAATGTTTCCCTCCCGGCGATGCTCCGCAAGGACCGCACCGAGGACCAGTACCATGCAGCGAGCATCGATATTCTCACGAAGATTGGATTACTTGACCGGCAGGACCATCTCCCGAGGGAGCTCTCGGGCGGTCAGCAGCAACGGGTCTCGCTCGCCCGGGCGATGGTGAACAAGCCCGATATCCTGTTCGCCGATGAGCCATGCGCGAACCTCGATACCGAGAACTCCCGGGTGGTACTCGATCTCTTCCGGGAGATCAACGAAGAGATGCAGCAGACGGTCGTGATGGTCTCGCACGAGGACTGGCACAAGGACTACTTCCACCGGATCATCCATCTCCAGGACGGAAAAGTAATCAGTGATGGCACAGACGGCACGAAAAGGACGTGAGGTCGCTCCTAAGTGGGTGCTGTTTGCGTTTACGGTTGGCGGCCACTATTAAAACCTCAATGATTTATTAAATCAACTGCCAACGCAACAGACCCAGGGAAGATGATAATCCTGCACTCACAAAAAACCGTGGTTCTGTCACATGTTTGTTTAAAAAAAAGAATTTTCAGGTTCAGATGCTGACCGTAGGATATTCCGACGTTGAAACCGTGTAATTGTCAAGAAGGTGATTCAACACGGAAAGTACTATTTGAAGCCGGGGGGGAATTGCGGTATCTGCAGTTGTCACGGTCTTGCCATGATAACTGATGGAGTATGCAACCAGGTCGGCACTGGCACGTGGTGCCGGGTAATTGGCCTGCAACTCGGAGAACTGCGCTGCATCGAAGAGGGCAGTTATCCGTTCAATATCGGTGGTGTTGAGATCGATTTCCCTGCTTCCTGACTTGCTTGAGATCACTGCCACCCCGTTATCAAATATCACCAGCCGGTCGTCCAGACCCGCTGCCCCGCCGGACCGGTGGTAATCAACAAAGACTGCCGGGGGAGCAGGTTTTGAGACCGCGGGTATTTTTGTGGTGATACACCCGGCAGACAGAATGGTCACGGCGATGATGAAAAGACACAGGATCATCCATTTTTTTATAGTCATCCCTCCGTAGTGTGTGATACCGTCCCTATTCCTGTTTGTTGTATCAGATCTGGACAACGTCCGCCTTTGTCGTCTTTGCTGCGGCCTTGCGTTCGGGGAGGACCTCTTCAAGTGCCGTTATCAGGGCGTCAATCTTTTCATTGGAGAACGTGGAGCGGAATGCGGCAAGTTCTGCCCTGTTCATGATCATGATACCCTTCTTTTTCATTGGCAGGCCGGTCTCTCCGACAGGGTTGATATCGATGGCTAACGATGCCGGCCGGTTTTTCGTGGCCGGAAGCCGGATAATGGAAACGCCTTTTACCGACGTTTGTTTGCGTTCCCAGTCCTGGCCTTCTTCAATGAATGTTTTGAGCGTGTCCGTTAATTCCATGAAAAGAACTTGGGATTTATATATTAAAAGGCTATTCGTTCTGATTTTTAGTCCTGCAAACGGAATTTTTCTGCGTTCTTCATCACCTGAAGCCGCAGGTTGTCACGTGGACCCCGTGCCGCCAGATATATCCTTAAAAGATCCCGGGTTCCACATTAAGAAGAGAACGATCCCATGCCCACCCTTGTCCTTCACGACAACCAGCCCTTTTCCCTTGACCAGACGCTTGGATGCGGACAGGTATTCCGGTGGGACAAAACGCCGGACGGGTGGTGGTATGGTGTCGTCGGGACGCGGGTGATCAAATGCCGGCAGGACCAGTCCACGCTCACCTACGAAGGTGCACCCGAATCCGTTATCCGGCACTATTTTTCGCTCGATATGGACCTTGACGCAGTTACGGCGTCGTTTGACCATGACCCGTTTATGCACGGTGCAATCGGGCAGTGCCGGGGCCTGCGCCTGATCCGGCAGCCGGCATGGGAGTGCCTGTGCTCCTACATCTGTGCGACAAACTCAAACATCCCCATGATCCGGCGCCGGATTGCCACCATCGCACAGGAGTTCGGGAATGAAATCAGTTTTGAGGGAAAGACCTACTATTCATTCCCCGAACCTGACCACATTTCCTGCTGTGGCGGCGATAATGCCCTCGCGGACTGCAAACTCGGGTACCGCTCGCCCTATGTCTTTAAAACCGCCTGTGAGATTGCGGGTATGAAGCACTGGGACAAGACCATTGCCTCGTTGCCCTATGAGGACGCCCGCCGCGAACTGATGAAATTCACCGGTATCGGGCCAAAAGCCGCGGACTGCATCCTGCTCTTCGCATTCCAGAAATACGAGTCGTTCCCGGTCGATGTCTGGATACGGCGGATCATGCGGGAACACTATATCCCGACGTTAAGCAACGAGTCTGCCCTCACGGGGTGGGAATACGATACGATCCGCCGGTTTGCCCTCCGCAAGTTCGGGAGTTATTGCGGGTATGCACAGGAATACCTGTACGCCGCACGGGAAGGATAAAAAAATGGCTCTTCGCTATTGTGGGTAAGATAAACAATGAATTAATCTTCTATTGTGTTGGTCGAGCCGCCGCGGGGGCGTCCCTTCGGGGGCGGCGGAGTCCATCGTAAGGGGGTTTTTAGGGCTTTAGCCCCCATCAACTTGTTTACCGGGATCTGGGTTTATCCACACAAATCAGCAAAGAGCCAAAAAAAATTTATGTTCCGATATCCCAGCTGCAGAGATATTTTTTCTGGGCGCCGGTGAGTGCGTCGATGGAAAGTCCCAGTGACGATAATTTCAGGCGGGCGACCTGTTCGTCGATCTCATTTGGAACTTCATACACGCCGCCCTTGAGGTTCCCGCCGTTTTCCGCGATATACCGGGTGCAGAGCGCCTGCAGGGCGAAACTTAAATCCATGACTTCGATGGGGTGTCCCATGCCTTTTGGCGTCGCAAGGTTCACGAGCCGGCCTTCCGCGAGCACGTGGACGGCTTTTCCTTTCATGACATAGGTCATGATGCCGTCGCGTTCGATGGTGGAATCGGCATGCCTGGTGAGCCAGTTGACATCAATCTCGACGTTGAAGTGCCCGGCGTTTGCAAGGATTGCGCCATCTTTCATCTTGCCGAAATGCTGTTTGCCGATCACGCTGGTGTTGCCGGTCGTCGTGATGAAGATATCACCGATCGCGGCTGCGTCGTCCATCGTCATCACGTGGTAGCCGTCCATGTGGGCTTCCAGCGCACGGCGGGGGTCAATCTCGGTGACGACAACTTTTGCGCCAAGGCCGTGGGCTTTCCGTGCAAGGCCCCTGCCGCAGAACCCGTACCCGGCGACGACGATGTATTTCCCGGCGATGAGGGTGTTGGTCGTGATCATGATCGACGACAGGGCACTCTCTCCCGTCCCGTGGACGTTGTCAAAGAACCGTTTCATCGGGGTATCGTTCACCGCAATGACCGGGAACTCCAGTTTGTTCTCGGCAGCCATCGAGCGGAGCCGGTGGATACCGGTGGTGGTCTCCTCGCACCCGCCGATAACCTTCTTGAGGAGGTCGCGGCGCTTGGTGTGGAGGTAGTGGATCAAATCCATCCCGTCATCGATGGTAATCGACGGGGACGCTTCGAGCACCCGGTCGATTGCCGCATAGTACTCGTCGACCGAACAGGCACGCTTCGCGTAGCAGTGCACGTTTTTTACCGTGTTGAGCGCTTCTGCCACATCGTCCTGTGTCGACAAGGGGTTGCATCCCGTGATGTAGACCTTTGCCCCGCCGGCAGCGAGTGCCTGGACAAGGTTTGCGGTCTTTGCTTCGACATGGAGAGCCATGCCAATGGTCATGCCCTTGAATGGCTTATCCTTCTCAAACTGTTTTTTTATGGCGGCAAGCACCGGCATGTATTGTGCCGCCCACTCCATTTTCAGCGTTCCGGAACTCATAAACTGCTCCTTGTTTTGCGGGTTGATGTTTTGTGCACCCATCACAAGCGTACCCTATGATGTGGGTGACCGGATTACATAAAAACTCCCCGGTTTTTTTTACAAGCGCCATAAGCCTTCTCCAGCGGCAGGGTCAATCATGGGGCAGACAAAAAAGGGGATAAAAAAAACATTCCACCCGTTGCATTAATATCCCGCCCCGGCAAATCCCTCACATAGAGTATGGACGTCTATGAGCTGATTGCTGCGAAAAAAGAGCAGATACTTGCCCTTGCGGAGCGGTTCGGTATAAAAAATATTCGTGTCTTTGGATCGGTCGCCCGCCACGAAGCGCACGAAAAGAGCGATATCGATTTTCTTGTGGAGTTCCCTCTGGATTCATCGCTCCTCACGCACGCGGCATTCCAGCGTGAATTGTCAGAACTGCTCGGCCGCGACGTTGATGTTGCTTCCGTCAGAGGTCTCAAAGAGCGGATCCGGTCCACGGTGATGCAGGAAGTCTGTGCCGCTATGAGATCCGACCGTGACCGGTTGAACGATATCATCGAAGCGATCCAGCGAATACAGGAAAAACTTCCCCGGTCAAAGAACGAATTCGATGGATCAGATCTTGTGCAGATCTGGGTTCTGTACCATATTCAGATCATTGGCGAAGCGGCAAACGGACTCTCCCCGGAATTCCGAAATATTCATTCCTCCATTCCCTGGCAGGATATTATTGCGATGCGTCACCTTCTCGTCCACCAGTATTTCGGCATCGATCTCGGCGAAGTCTGGAGCACGGTGAAAACAGATCTGCCCCGGCTGGAAAAAGATATCCATAAGATCCTTGGTTCGGCGTAAAAAAAGGATGGAAAAAAGCAGGGAATTTCTCCCCTGCTTACTTGTTCTACTGCTTCGGGCTGGTCCCGCTCTCTTCCATGTGGTCGAGGACCCGGTCCCACATGACGAGGAGCCCGGGGATGATCACGTAGGCGAGCAGTCCTGCGCCGAGGAATGCGCCGGTGATGATGAGTTCAGTTGTCCATCATCACCACCTCACGCGAGGGCTGCAACGGTGTCAGCCCAGGTCTCGACCTTTGTCCGGATCGCGTCGTCCGAGTAGGAGGTCAGGCGTTACCTGCTCCCGGCTGAAGGTGACGTAGTACAACTCGCCGTTGGGGTCATGGCACCGGAGTGTCGCCGAGTAGGTGTCGTTTGCATTGTCATGGACTGCCGTGCCGCCATGAGCAGTGCTGGTGGTCGCATCTGCGAGCCGTGCGGAGATCCCGGCGGTGTAGCCGTCCATCGTGTCGAACGTATCAGATGCCCTGCCGACAATTTTTGCATCGACATTCTCGTAGACCACCCTTGCGACATAGGATTCTTTGGTCTTTTCTACCGGCTGGTGGGTGGTGCCGGCGGTCATATATGCTGCACAGGCAAACGGGTTCGCGGTAATTACCGACTGAACGATTGCATCGAACGATGCCACGTCTGCGATGGGGTCCGCAAGGGTGCGAACCGCTGATTTTACATTGGTGTTCTGTACGAAATCTGCCATTTCTGGTTCCTTCTTGTTGGTTTTTTCTGGGAGGTTTTTTTGACCTCGACGGTTGGGAGAATTTTTTTGTTTCTCCGGGTGTCTTGGGGGCCCCTTTGACATACTAGTATACGTCGTGAAAGGGCTTAGTCGTGGCTGAATCTTTTTTATTTTTGGGAAATGGTGCGGTATGCGGCTGGGATTTTGTTATCGGGGCAAGGTTTGAGCGCTTTTTATGTGGGAAAAAACGGGAGAGGTGAAAATGTATAAACGAACATAATCAAATGGCCTTATCGCTGAGTAGAAAAAAATATTCTAAAACGATTTCCCTGAGGTTGTCCGGATTGCCACGTATACGAAGGTGTGAGAAATGACGCACTACCTGATCGATATCCGGCTGATGGGTTCCGTGAAGCAGCAGATTTACCAGCTCAGCACGCACCTGGCGGAGAAATTTAACCTTGGGGAGAACCTGGTTACCCCGCATATCACCCTTGCCGGGCCGTTTTCGACCACCGATGAGCAGAAACTCATCGAAGATTTCGCAACGGTATGCACGAAGCAGACGGCAATCCCGAAATACGAGGTCGGGGGGTACGGTTTTTTTGATGATACGAGGGTTGTGTTTGTCACGATTACTCCTGATAAGACCTTAAAACAATTCCGCTCCCAGCTGGCACAGGCAATCTCGCCGTATTGCGCATTGCGGGACTATGATCGGGATTCCGCTGACGAATTCAGATTCCATGCGACGCTCGCGATGAAACTTGACTGGCTTACCTTCCAGCGAATAAAATGGTATTTCCGGCGGCAGGAGCCTGTCGTCTACCGGCACCACCCGATACGGGCAACCCTGCTCCGGAATTCAAAAATTCTCTGCGAATATGATTTTGTCCAGAGCAGGATGCTGACCCGGTCACAGGCGCTGAGCAAGGCGACCCGGATGCGGGATTATGATATTCTTAAGTCGTGGGTGGAGGGGAGTTGGGAGTGAGGGGGCGGCTTGGCCGGATTGGTGCGAGTGCGCCAAAGGTGCACGAAGCGTGCGACGGTGGCGATGATGACATCTTTTTATTTCCTTAAGCAGACGTGGTCACCCGGACCTCTGCATGATGCAGCATCATGACTGTACATACCACAAGTGTTCCGACACTCACCGGCCATTTCAGGTTTTCCGGGCATAGTCCGGTACAATAGAGCAAAATTATCACGATAATCGCGGCAACGGTCAGGATATGGAAGTGACGGATACGGAAATCCTTTGTATTGCAGGGCCGTATACTGCCGGAAATCCGGCAGTCCTCATCAAACGGATACATGAGGCACAATCCCTTCTTTGTGCAGATATCCTCTACGAAATGGAAGAGCAGGCCGACAATGATACCGGCAGAAAAAACTCTCACATAATGCAGTTCAGGGCTGGAAGGGAATACTCCCATAAACAGCACAACGCCAGATGCGATAAGCCCGGTTAAAAAAAACAGGCCGGGGAGCGAATGAGTCAACCGCTTGTCTTCGGCTGCCGGCTGCATGCCACACACACCTGAACAGAGCGAGATATAGATACGCAACACGGTCTTTTTAAAGACCTGGACAAGAAACCAGACCGGGGATAATGTGGTGAACCGCCGGGGTTTCTTCATCTGGATATCCGGCAGAACCGCTCCGATGCATACTCCCGCAACGATGACGGGGAGCACGAAGGGGTTACCTGATACCAGGGGCAGGTACAGGATGAGTGTACCTCCGCATGCGAGACAGATGTGGTGCCGGGTTATCAAGACCTTTTTCCCTTACGGTAAATTCGATTTGCTTTTGTTTGTTGAATCACTACCCTACGATAAGCCAGGTAGCGAAAATCCCGATAATAAGGATACTGAAGAACAGGAGTAAGGCAACCTTGTCTGTCATGGACACGTTGGTTCGCCTGCTCTTATACCCCGGTTCAGGCACAAGCGCTCTCCTTTGAGGGATAGCGCATTGCATTTTTCTTTTTTGACAGCCAGACCAGTTTTCCGTCAGAAAAACCGAATGCGGTCATGGTGAGGATGCGAATCCCCGCCGGGATACCGGAAACATCGGCACCTTGCGGCACGAGCAGGTAATGTCCGGTGTGCGTGTTTGTACTGGCAGAGGTGAGTGTTATCACGGATCCTGCTGAAGGCTGGGGCACAAAGGATACTGTAACGATTGCCTCCTGCTGCTGGCCATGATAATACCGGGAAATCCGGTACATCACGTTGCCGTTGCGTGGTGCCGGAATAATCGTCCAGTTCCATCCGTCATACTCGGAAAACTGTGCATGGAGGTCTTTATATGCAAATGTCTGCATGATATCGTAGGCAGATCCCATGATGTATCACCATCCGGTGAGTTGCCGGACTATTTTAAGTTATGTGAAATTATTTAATTTCAAATTAAATAAACTGAAATTAATTAACTAAAAACAATTGAGGGGTGAACCGGAAAAAATAGAGATCGTGATCGTTATAATGGCTTCATCAATTCCCGTATCGTGGCGGGAACAAAGCCAGTGCGAGGAACAGATCATGGGCGACCGGGAATTATTTGTTGATAGACAAGGAGTGTACAGGAATGGTGGCTCAGGGATTGTATTATCAGATAAAGAGGTAAAACTCTATGACAATGGCATCCGCATTCCAGAATCCCGTTCCTCCCTATCCTGGCTGGGAGCGTCGCATATACCGGCTTTCCCGCCCGGTAACGGGTGAAGACATTGCGGCTTTTTTAGGAAACGAGGAACTCTATATACGGGATACGGCCGCCGGTCCGGTAAATATCATTCACAAATACGGTCTTGTCGAACTCCACTGCATCATTGGTGAGCCGGGTATTGAGGCATGGTTCAACCCGGAGAACGGAGCATATCCTTTGGATTACCTGGATGCTCTGCTTTCAACAAGGTTTCAGTAAGGTCAGACAGAAAAAAAAGTTAATCGATTCCGACCATCACTTCGGATGCCTTCATAACCGCATAGACCTTTGATCCTTCCCGCAGGTTCATTTTCTCTGCAGAATGCGTGGTGATGGATGAGACAATCTCATAGCCCCCTGCAACGGAAATAACGACTTCCGTGCTCACCGGCCCTTTCTTGATCATCTTCACGGTTCCCGGGATCTGGTTTCGCGCACTGATCTTCATAGTTTTCACCACGGGTATTCTGGGCGGTTTGTATTTAAGCATATCATCAAGGGGATGTGATAGGGATATTCACTATTTTTTGGAACTTTTATAATTCCCCAGATTGCCAGTCCGGTGAATATCAGGCCGTGCAAACCAAATTAATTTCAATACACTTTTATTTAACTTACACTAATTGTTAAATATGAAATGTAAACTTGTTGGTTTTGTCCTGATGCTCCTTGTTGCAGGAGCACTCCTGTTCGCAGGCTGCACATCAACCCACACGGGTAGTACGCCGGCCAGTACCGTCGCGATAACCAATACTCCCGGCATCTTCACAGGGCAGTATCCTTGTGTTTGCCGGTGCGGGACTCAAGGCACCCCTTGACGAGATTGGGCAGGCTTTTACCCAGAAATACGGTATTGCCGTCCAGTACAATTATGGCGGGGCAGGAACACTCGTCTCCCAGATGAACCTGACCCGGAAAGGCGATGTGTTTATGCCCGGTTCAACGGTTGAGTTCCAGACTGCAAAAGACCAGGGTCTGGTGACCACGAGCCAGCTGGTCGCGTATCACGTCCCGGTGATTGCCGTCCAGAAAGGCAACCCGAAGAATATCACGAGCCTTGCAGGATTTCGCCCAGCCCGGCCTGAAGATTGCCCTTGGTGACGCCAATGCCACAGCAATCGGGAAAGCCGGTGCAAAGATGTTCAAACAACTCAACATCACCGCAGCAGTCGAGAAGAATGTTGTCACCCGGACCCCGACCATCAACGAACTCACGATCATCATGAACACCGGCCAGGCGGATGCAGCCCTGCTGACCCTTGACCAGATCGACTCCACCAAAGTGGATGCAATTACCATCCCGGTCAAAGACAACGCGGTCCTGATCACCCCCATCGGTGTGACAACCTACTCGCAGAACACCGATGCGGCAAACAAATTCGTTGCATATGTTGCATCAGATGAAGGAAAGGCATTCTTTGCAAAGCACGGGTTCCCCATCTACCCGGACCCGGTCTATGCCAGTGTCAAACCATAACGGCATGTGCCAGGATGGAGTTACCTGTAATGGAGTTCAAACCAATCGGGATCGCCCGCTCACGGCTTTTTACAGCCGGAGCACCGCCATTCCAGAGCGTGTTCTCGCAGGAAGAAGGAGAGATCGAGGTCTTCCCGGAATTCCGGGAGGGGCTGAAAAGCATCGAGGGGTTCTCCCACCTCATCATCCTCTCCTGTTTCGACCGGGCCACGCGAAAGGCACTCATCGAACAGCCGCTGATCGGACGGGAAATGCATCCACGGTATCTTTGCATGCCGCCATTTCAACCGCCCCAACCCTATTGGGATCTCGTATGTATCCTTAACGAAGGTGAACGGGTGCACGCTCTTTGTCAGGGGTATGGATCTCCTCGATGGGACGCCCATCCTTGACATCAAGCCATATGTCCCGGCATTCGACAGTATTCCCGAAGCCAGATCGGGCTGGGTGTCTGAAGAGCATATCGGCAGGATACGCGAGACAAGTATCTGTGCCCGGCAGAATCCTGAAAAGAGCCGGTCGCAGGAATAAAGGCGGAAGATCGCTGATGCGCAGATTTTCTCTTGCTCTCACCGGTATCGTTTTTCTTGCGATCAGCGTAACCCTTCTCTCGCTTGTTACCTATTCATCCCTGCCCGCTCTTGCTGCGAGCCTGTCCAGTCCGGAGATCCAGTTTGCGATCATGCTCAGTCTTGTCACGAGCGCGGTATCAACCCTCATCTGTATTGCCGTTGCCATTCCTGTTGCCTATGCCCTCAGCCGGTACCGTTTTTTCGGGAAAACAGTTGTTGAACTGGTTTTGACAACCCCGCTTACGCTCCCTCCGCTGGTTGCGGGTATCGCCCTCCTCCTTTTCTTTGGCACGACACCGTGGGGCAAGGCACTGGATAACGCAGGTTTTGCAGTTATTTTCACTCCGCTTGGGAATCATTGTTGCAGAAGTCTTCGTGAATCTTCCCTACATGATACGGATCCTTCGTTCAGCGATTTCCACCATCAATCCCCGGTTCGAGTACGTGGCAAAGACCCTCGGGTGCACGGAGACCGGGGCATTTTTCCATGTCACCCTGCCGATGGCACGATCCGGTCTGCTTGCCGGGACGGTCATCACCTGGTCAAAGGCGATGGGAGAGTTCGGGGCGGTACTGATGCTTGCCGGTGCGACGACCATGAGGACCGAAACGCTGCCGATTGCGCTCTACCTCAACATCTCAGCAGGGAACCTGGACCTTGCCGTTGCAGCCGCGACGATCCTGATCCTGATCTCACTTATCACCCTCTGTGCGGTGGAATACTTCGACCGGGGTGCAGATGTTTTTTAGGAGGTGACGATCCGTGCTGCGCATAGAATCCCTTTCCATCACCCTTGGCGAATTCTCGGTACGGGACGTGTCGCTTGAGATACGGTCCAATGAATATTTCATCATTCTCGGTCCGACCGGTGCGGGAAAAACCGTTCTTCTGGAGACCATTGCCGGCATCCATACTCCCGGATTCGGGGAGAATCTTCCTTGGCGACCGGGAGATCACCTCAACAGAACCACGCTCGCGGAATATCGGGATGGTATACCAGGACTACATGCTCTTCCCTCACCTTACGGTTGAAGAGAATATCGCGTTCGGGTTGCGCCAGAGAAAAATTCCTCCGGACGAACAGCGTGCATTAGTAGAGGAGATGTACTCCCTGCTGGAGATCCGTCATCTCGCCAAACGGTATCCGGGCTCGTTGAGCGGGGGCGAGCAGCAGCGTGTTGCTCTTGCCCGGGCACTTGTTCTCAAGCCGGAAATCCTGCTGCTCGATGAACCGATGAGCGCACTTGACGGCCGCACCCGGGAGCGGATGCGCAGGGAACTGTCCCGTATCCAGAAGCTCACCGGAACGACCATCATCCAGATCACCCATCATTTCGATGATGTCTTTGCGCTTGCCGACAGGATCGCGATTATGCGGGAGGGACGGATTGTCCAGGTAGGGGAAACCTCGGATGTATTCCTGCATCCCGCCGATACCTTTGTTGCAGAGTTTCTTGGTATCGGCAACATTATCCGGGGAAATTCGTCCAGAACCGGGAATATTGCCCGGATCACTACCGGGCACTGGCCCGGTATTCTTTGCCGCTTCCGACTATCTTTGGGGAAGTGGTTGCCACCCTGCATGCAGAGGACGTGATCCTGTCACAGGCACCGTTTGCCTCCAGCGCCCGCAACTGTCTTCCGGGAACTGTTTCAGAGATTATCCCCTTTGGAAGCACGGTCCGGGTCATTCTTGATGTCGGGTTCCCGCTCACGGCACTTCTCACCCGCGAGAGCTGCCATGATCTGCATCTTGAACCCGGTAGCAGGGTCTATGCAACGTTCAAGGCATCGGCAGTGCATGTGATTCCGGTCACTTCAGAGTAAAAAATTTAAAGCGCAGAGTGTTTTTTTATGAGAATATGTGTACCACCTGTTTTATCCCATTCAACCCGCGAAAAACCTGCCAGAAAACGAATATGAGTCTCATTTTTTTCCATGGATGTCTAAAAGTAAGGAAACGGGCGTGAAAATTCGAATAACTGTTTTTTTCAGAGAATTATTCTCTCGTGGGGATTATCTTAAAAAAACTGCTTTGTAGAAATCATTTGTTTTTTTGTGACGCTCTTGGGGGTTTATGCCCCCGCCGCTATGGCACCCCCGCTTGCGATGGTGTAGTATTTCCTGTCCGTCATCATCACACTGCGCCCCGTGTCCCCCTTGGGGGACTGGTGGCGCAAAGCAGGGGGACTGCGTAGTATGAAAGAGGTTTTCTACAGAGCAAAAAAAAACGGAAATTTCCTTTCATCCCCTGGTGAAGCAAATCCGTTATCCCGAATCATCATGGATAAGATAATACGCGAAGGTCCCTGTGCCAGCAAGCGCTGAACAGACCTGTGGGGATTGTAGGTTGCGTACCAGCCCTGCCGTTTCTCTTCCCCGTCTGGATCCCGCGTAATACCGGCGGCGGGATATAATCCTGACAACGGTGCGGGGTTCCATCCATCATATTTAAAAAAACAACTGGCGGACATCCCTCTCTGCGAATAATTTCATAACGTCTTTTTTTGAGCCCGTACGCATTGAAAAAAGGTTATCCATCCGATCAGATAAGTTTCGGTTATTCGATTTACTTTTAATAAAAGTTAAACAAAATTTTTAAATAATGCAGGATATGAATGATTACTACGTTCAATAGAATTCCTGTCATCCGGGGGTCGCAGATGAGAAAACCAAAATCTTCTTGTCACAAATCACTTGCTCAAAAGGCTTTGCCTCACTACGGGCGATAAGGTCTATGCGATGAACAAGAGCACCAATGTTTGCATTGTCAATTCTCACGTCAATGGAACACTGACCCATATCGAGACAAACTAAAAAAGTGTACCAAAATTGAGGGAACCTGCAATGATTTATTTTACCGAAAAGGACATTGACCGATTGATTGAAGATGACGTTCCAGCAGGGGACATGACAACAACATTGTTGGAACTGTCCGGAAAGAAAGGTTCGATTTCATTGATGGCCAGAAACGAGATGATCGCCTGCTGTACCGAAGAAGCAGTCCGGCTTTATAAAAAAGTAGGACTCGAAGTTTGTTATTCTGTAGCTTCGGGAACAAGATTGCAGACTGGCGACAAATTGCTTGAAGCCAGGGGCGATGCAAGTGCCATTCATTTGATCTGGCGGACAGGGAGTGCCATGATCGAATTTGCATCGGGCATTGCAGGGCGCACAAGGCAACTGGTCAGTTCTGCCCGGGCAGAAAACCCCATGGTTTCGGTTGCCGGAACCCGTAAGCACCCTCCGTTTGTAAAAAAAATAGCATTAAAAGCATTGATTGCAGGTGGCGGGGTGCCGCACCGTACCGGGCTTTCTGATACTGTGCTCATTTTCCACGAACATCTTTTATTTACCGGTGGCTATGTGGGGTTGCCCGGTGTGGTACGTTCTGTCAGGCAAAAGCAAAAAGAGCGGAAAATTGTCGTAGAAGCCCATACCCTAGAAGAAGCTTTGATAATAGCAAATTCTGGAGCTGATGCCATCCAGTTGGATAAATTCTCTCCGGAAAGTTTTGCCGACTGTCGCCGGGCAGTGCCGGGCCATCAACCCGGATATCTGCATGATAGCGGCCGGGGCCATTAACGGTACCAATGCAGCAGCCTATGCCAAAGCCGGGGCAGATGTGCTGGTTACTTCATGGATGTATTATGCTCCGCCAGCTGACGTCAGGGTGGAAATTTTGCCAATAAGCTCTATCCTGAGCGGAGTGAGATTCTCCCTCATATGATTAAGAGAGATGAAGATGCTCGGTCATGTTCGCTCGTCCTCGCTGATGCTCCGGCTCGCTTCACATCACCTCGCTGTTTCCCCGATTGCCCTGTCGATAGGATGACGCCCCTGGCTTGTCGCGATGCTCCGGCGCCAGCGGATGCTCCAGCCCGCTCCTCACATACCGTTTCGCGGAATGTTCGTCGCTGTGTACCGAGCCGGTGCCGGACGCTCAGTGACTCCCTCGCACGACGCATCAGGGGCTCGGACTCGTCATTTATCCGGCTTTTTTTGCACTTGGAGAGAATGTTGGGAGTGCACCAATTTCATTGATTAAATTTTGTTCCACATAATTCATTTTTGAACCAATCCACACTAATGGTTGAGGTTGACATCCCATCACAACCCCCAAATATCCCAAAAAACCACCACTCCTCCTAAGATGACCATAAAACCAAAAATCACGCAGAGGTCCCCCAAATGGTAAAAGTCGGTGTGCACGTTTCCATCGCCGGCTCGCTTGACCTTGCCGTTGACCGGGCACTGGATGCGGGCTGTGATGTGTTCCAGATGTTCTCGCGCAACCCCCGGGGCTGGGGGTTCAAGCCGCTGACGGATGCGGACGCAGAATTGTTCCGGGAAAAAAATTGCCACCACGGGTATTCTTCCCGTCGACCATATGCCCTACCTGCCAAACCTTGCCTCGCCAAAAACGGAGATCTGGGAAAAATCCGTGCAGACGCTGACGACCGAACTTGACCGGTGCGGCAGGCTGGGGATTCCTTACCTCGTTACGCATCTCGGTCACCACCTCGGCGACGGGATAGCCGGGGGAGGCAGCGGGTGATCACCGCGATCAACCAGGCGCTTGCCGCACAGGACTCGCCCACGCTGTTAGTCCTTGAAAATACTGCCGGTGAGAAAAACAGTGTCGGCAGCAGTTTTGAGCATATCCGGGCAATCATGGACGGGATCACTGAACCGTCACGGACCGGTGTCTGTTTTGATACCTGTCACGCCTTTGCCGCCGGTTACGAGCTGCGGACCGAGGCAGGACTTGCCGGCACGCTGGAACAGCTGGAGGAGCAGGTGGGTCTTGACCGGCTCCGGGTGATCCATCTCAACGATACCAAGGGCGATCTCGGGAGCGGGCTTGACCGTCACGAGCATATCGGCATGGGGTTCATCGGCGAGGACGGTTTCCGGCGCATCCTCCACCATCCGGTATTTTCCAAACTCCCGCTCGTCTGCGAAACACCGGTCGATGACCGGCGGGACGACCGGGGAAATATCGCAAAAGTCCGGGAACTGGCGGGGTAAAATAAGATAGGAAATGTACCGGGTTTACTCCGGAATTTTGAAATTCTTTTTGTAATGTTCCCCTACATCAGGGCCTCTCTTTAGGCACGGCGGGGTAAGGATGTTTTTTTAAAGAAACCCAACGTAAAATGCTCTAAACGTTGTCTTTTTGTGTTAACGTCTGAAAGAGCGCATATCAATAGTACTTTTTTAAAAATCCCGGGGAATTCATTTTTTCGTTATCGGCGAATACCCGAGGTTACAAGGATATGTCCTATAAACAGCCGTCTCTGTGCCTGGACTTCTAATCCTGCCTGTTCAAAAATTTCTGTACCTCGTTCTGATCGCGAAGCTGGCCATGACCGCGATGAGCAAATCTTAAAAAAAATGGGAGAGGTGCGATATCAGCGAGAAAGAACTGACCCCCGGGACGTAAGACACGCCTTATCTCACGAATGCCCTGTAGCTGGTCTGACCAGTGATGAAAAGAAGTAGGACCTGAAAACGAGATCTAAAGAAGTATCAGGGAGCGGGATTGATTCGGCAGAGCTCACCATAAATGTTGAATCCGGCATCATTTGCCGGGCTTTTTTCACCATGCCTTCAGCCGGATCAATACCAATCAGATGCGCATAAGGCCAGCGTTCTCTCAATTTTCGTAATAGCCTGCCGGTTCCGCATCCGACATCCAACAGGCCTATAGGAGCAGATACCCCATCGACTAAATTAAGGACACCTTCATGGATCCGATCGAAATACAGGTATTGCAACCATGAATCCTCATACGTGCCTGACCAGATATTAAATTTCTTAACATCCTCGTTGATGTTCATATCCACTGCCCTCACGTAAATTGTCCGTAACCGATTCCTCTACCCGGAATTTAATTTCCCATTATATATACTTTGGAGAAACCCTCCACCCTCCCTCAAACGGAAAATGAGATCAGAATGCAAAATGTTAAAATTACCGTCGTTGAGATTAATGAGCTGATTAATCTGGTCCGATATTAAAAAAAATCCTGTCCGGTATCGAAGAAAATCTGGGCACAAGATGGATGTGAGCAACGGTAATTGTGCACCAGATTATTCAGTTTGAGTGGAAATTATGTTGAACAATGAAGAGAAAAACAAGAACAATCTTTTCCTCATGGATAATACCGCAAACCCGGCACCGCTTGGGCTCTGCGCATTTGGAACGACTACCATTCTTCTGAGCCCTCTGTAATCTCGGGATAATCGCTCTGAGCAGTCCGGTCATTGCAATGGCAATTTTTTATGGCGGAATAGCCCAGATCATTGCCGGGCTCATGGAATGGAAGAAGAACAATAACTTTGGGTTTTTGACGTTCGTGAGTTTCGGGTTTTTCTGGATTACCTTTGCCGGAGTCATGATGCTTCCGGTCCTTGGTCTTGCAAAAGCGCCTCAGCCAGTTGATCTTGCGGCATTCCTGTTGGTCTGGGGGATAATCGCGCTCGGTCTCAACCTGTACCATGAAGATGCACCGGAGTCTTCAGGTGACTGTTCTTGCAGTTTTCCTCCTGGTGGTAATTCTTGTTGCAGTCGAGTTACGGGAAGCGGCTTCATCAAAATGTCCGGGGGGGTTATGGGGATTATTGCCGGGGGTCTTGCACTCTATATCGGGCTGGGTCAGGTTATTAATGAAG
>CAVYJD010000008.1:0-11371 GCA_963768785.1 uncultured Methanoregulaceae archaeon | reverse complement strand
ACCGGACAGTTCTGGACGATAAGCCGGATCTCCGCTTCGCTTGGCAGGTACTGGAGGTTCATGATGGTGTTGTACTGCCGGATCTCCTCGATATAGCGCTCGACCTCTTCCTGCCGGGGGATATACCGGTTGATGCCGAGCTGGGTACGGACATAATCACCGACAAGCACCGACATTGCCTGGGCAGTGCCACCAGCGCTCCGTATTGGTCCGGCGTAAAAGATCGCGAGATACTGGCTCCCGTCATCATTTTTTCCCACATCGATTTTTGCAATCCCTTCGGTGGGAGCCGCCACTACTCCTTCGGTTAAAAGTGCCATCGCGGTGCGTATCGAGTGGTCAAGGATCTCTTCGTTATTTTTTTCCCCAAAACGACGGGCGACAAAATCGTCGCCGATCCGGAGCGCCACTTCCTCACGGGACATCTGCGATTCAAGCTCCCGGATCCGTGCCGCCACACCTTTGATTCCCAGCAGCGCTTCGACACGGTCAGCGAGATCGCTTGCGATCGGGATCTCCACGTCCATGCTCGGATCGATGCCCCGCTGCCGTGCCTCATGTGCGATGGCAATCGCATGGTTCAGCCCTTCCATTAACGAATTCCCGTATGCTTCCATTTCAGGAGAGAGCTTGAGCATACCGGTACGATGGTCAGCCGGGAGATTTATCTGTTCGGGTTTGGTCTTAATTCATGTTTATATCGGACCGCACTGATTGCGTGAAAAAATGATGGAATTACTGGTCCTTTTTCTGCTTGATTGATTCAACCATCGCAGGAAGATCCGGTCTCACCCATCTGCCAGAGCGTAAGCGTGGCGCAGGAACTGATAATCTCGTTTGCATCCGAAAGCCTGCGGGTGAGTGGTTCAACGGCGGGTTTCCCAATCCGGCAGAGCGCTTTTGAAAAAAATCCCCGCAGGTCACGATCATCCGTTGCCATCGCGTCGATAAGAGGTTCTATTGCCGGCTCCCCCATCTCACCAAGCGCTGCAGCGGCATACCGGCGGAATTCCCTGTCGGTATGATCCGACATTGCAGAAAGCAATGGCCGGATTGCAGGAACACCAACCTTTGACAGGGAGATGGCAGCATACCACCGGGAGTCATTATCAGGTGCAGTCTGCAAGTGCACGGATGAGAGATTCAACTGCGCTATCCCCGCACTCGGCCAAAACACGAATTGCAATATGGCGAATGTCAAGTGATGGATTCTTCAAATCCGAAATATACTCATCGATGGTCTTTTTGGCGGTATTTTTTGTTCCATTCATACCTGTTCCTTCCAGTGCGGTGTGAACTCTGCAGAGTTCCTTTGTGCTCCATGGTATTTTTAGTTCAGGATCCCTTTGAATCGTTCCATCCGATCAGGCCATTTCACGGATTTTTTGCACCGAAACTGATCCTGCTGACATAATTGCTGGTTTCGATAATGGAAAGCCTGTGCCTTTTGATGCATTCTGAAGAGACGTTATTACAATACTCCGCCACCAAGCCAGACCGGAATAAAGAGAATGCCAAAAAACAATGCCATCAGCGCGAGCCCCAGCGGGATACCGGTTTTTGCCCAGTCACGCATCGAGATCCCCAGTTTTCCAGCGGCAATAATGTTGGGGATGTTTCCGGGAATGAGCATTCCTCCTGAAATGAGAAGGGCAACCAGTGCACCGGTCATCTGTTCAAGAGAGAGCGCCGGACTGATTTCTGCTGCGGCAAGCGTTGCATTGTCAAGAACCGCTGAAACCATGTTCACCCAGTACAGGGCTTCTGCAGGGATATGGATGATGTATTCAAGAATAAGCGGCTTAAACCCCTCCCCGAGGAACACCAGCGCCATGATGAACAGGTAAACCTTGCCTGCCCGGATCAGCACTACCTGGATCTCCTCACGCTCGATAATACATTCAAGGGTGTTATTGCCGTTATGCCGGTGCAAAAAAAGCACCAGACCCAGAATTCCCAGAAGAAAAATCGTGGGAATGATATAGATCCCCAGTTTCGAAAAAAGGAACCAGAAATCCGCGTAATAGGGTGCGCCGCTCAGCTTTTCAATGACGATGGTGGAGAGCGGTTCTCCTAAAGGGGTGAGCCCTGCACCAAGACCGATAGCAAAACAGGCAATAATGGTAATCTCGATTTTTGCCTGCTGAACAATCGGCAGGGCATTAATGATCTCGACGAGGATGATCGCCGCAAGAATCGCGGATATGATACTTGACACCAGACCAAGGACAATGATAAGCATCGGGACAATTACCGTCAGAGGAATTCTCGTGGTGAGGTGGTTGATCCCTTTTTCCAGCTGGTGATGGAAAAAATAAATCAGAAGCCCCACCAGCAGGACAACCTGTACAATCCCGATAGGTATACCTGCAATATTTCCGACATTTAACGGGCTTGTCAGTGCCTGAATAATAATTGCCGGCGTCCACCCAAACGTCTCTCCCGAGACCGAAGTAAAGCCGGAAATTGTCAGCGCTGCAACACCGCAGGCAAAGAGGAAGACTTCGAGGTTATACTCGATCTTTTTAATCGTGAATGGCAGGATGAGTACCGTGCAAAAAATGAGCAGAAGCCCGAGATTGACCCAGAGATCCATGAGGTTCACCTCCGGCAACCACTGGTTGCCAGCCCGTTACCAAGGATATGCATTCATACGATTAATGGGTTCTTCTCCGCATTTTGCCTCCTCTCCAGTAGTAAGAAAGTATATATGTTCAACCACTGGTATAGACCAAATAACCAATGTTGTCACGGTGAGGTGCATGAAGGGAGATATCACCGGGTGTATCCGGTCATTGCAGACAACTGCCGTTAACAGGTGCAGGGAACGGCTCGAAGAGGCTGCCCTCAGGGCCCGGGGCCTCATTACGAAGGATACCGATGACACAAAGGTAGAGGATCCAAAGACCACAGATTACGGTGTCACATCCGTTCTGAAACGCAGGCACGGGTTATAGGGTGCAGAAAGATGGAACCGGAAAAAACATTATTACAGCAGATCCGGGAAAAAGAGCTGGAATATGCAAGAAAAATCGAGGCCGTAAAAACAGAGACCGATGCGGCGATTGCTGCTGCTGAAAATGATGCGGAGAATCTGCTGTGCACTGCTGACAGTGAAGGAAAGACCGAAGTCTGAACAGATCTACTGGCAGGAGAAAGGAAAGATCGAAGCGGAGATCGATACGCTGAAACGCGAGGCAGCAGCGGCACGGGAGATTGCAGCGAAGAGGGGAGAGGAAAACCTGCCCCGCGCCATTACTGCTATCACCAGCTCCGTGAACAGTGAATAACACTGGTTTATCCCAAGAGAGTTGTCATGCTCCAGAAGATGAAACGAATTCAGGTCATCGGCCCAAAAGATGAACTGAACCGCGTAGTCGACCTGTTGTATTCCGCGGGAACCGTTCATCTCGAAAACGCAAACGAGACCATCACCCCGGACGAGATCCTGTTAATACCGGTTGAGTTCGGTACCGTAAACGAGATTGCCGATGTTCTTTCAAAGATCACGGCTATTTTTGGCACCCTGCCCGTCATTGCAGATAACCCGGCGCACCAAGAGCAGATTCGTGCGGGTCTGAAAAAAGAAGGTCAGGACCAGATTATTGGCAGGGCCCGCAGGATAATTGAGGAACTGGAAACGACAACACGGGAACTATCAGCAAAAAAGCGGGACCTTGCCCTCTCGGTGACAACCCTTGACAGGTACTCAAAAGTGCTCGCGATCATCCAGCCGGTGGAGAAGGAGCTGCCAACACTGGAAGGATTTGAAGTCACCATCCTCCTCATCCAGAAAGAGCATGGCGAGGTTCTCGACCTTATACGAAAGGAACTGGAGATCATCACAAAAAACCAGTTCGAGATGACTTCGACCACCGTAGACGCCGACACCCTTGCAACCCTGATGGTCTTTAACAAGAAACATTCGGAAGAAGTGCACGCATTCATCTACTCGGTGAACGTAAATGAGGTCCAGATCCCCCGGGAGTACGCCGGCAGACCTTTTTTCGAGATGTATGCGATGATCGAGGAGCAGAAGATCCAGGCGCAGAACGGGATTTCCGCCATCGATGAACGGCTTGCATCCCTTTCCGGGACCTGGTACCAGGAACTCGTGGTCTTAAAAAAGCAGCTTGAGAACCTCCACGACGAGTTCGGGGCGTACCGCAACTTCGGGCTCTCTGAATATACGTTTGTGATCTCCGGCTGGATCCCACAAAAATCCCTTCCCCGGACACAGGCGGCCTTGCGGGAGCTCTTTGGCAACAAAGTAGTAGTAAACGTGCTGCAGGTTACCGAAGGGGATATGAATAATGCGCCGGTGTTCTATGACAACCCGGCATGGGTGAAGCCCTTTGAAATGGTTATGAGCCTCGTCTCCCTGCCGAAGTATCGTGAGATTGACCCCTCACCAATCCTTGCGGTCTTTTTCCCGATCTTTTTTGGGATCATGGTCGGCGACATCGGGTACGGGCTCCTCATCCTCGCCATCGGGCTCATTGTCCGGCACCGTTTCCAGGCAATTGCTTTTGCGCGGAACCTGGCCGGGATGCTCATTATTTCCTGCTGTTCCGGCAATCATTTTCGGGTTCATCTTCGGGGAATTCTTCGGGGATCTCGGGGAGCAGATGGGATGGATCCAACCGGTGCAGCTCCTCGGCATCACGTGGAACAGATCAGAGGCTATCATCCCGATGCTGATCCTTGCCGTTTCGATTGGCGTTGTCCATGTCTTTTTTGGACTTGCCCTCGGGATACGTAATGCCATTATCCTGAAGAGTCGCAGGCACCTCGCTGAACGCTCGGGCATGCTTCTGGTAATTACCGGCATTATTGTCCTGCTGGTAATGATGGCCGGTTCCGTGCCCGCAGCGGTGATTTACCCGGCGGTAGCCCTCATAATCGCCGGCCTTCCTCTTGTCCTGTACGGGGCAGGAGTGTTTGGCACGATCGAAGTGATGAGCACCGTGGGAAATATCCTTTCATACGCCCGCCTGATGGCGATCGGTATGGCGTCCGTGATACTCGCCATGGTCGCGAACAAGCTGAGCGGG
This sequence comes from uncultured Methanoregulaceae archaeon, assembly GCA_963768785.1. Taxonomy (GTDB): domain Archaea; phylum Halobacteriota; class Methanomicrobia; order Methanomicrobiales; family Methanospirillaceae; genus Methanoregula. The sequence goes on along the minus strand of CAVYJD010000008.1, from coordinate 6,317 downwards.
GCCTTTGAGATAGCCATAATTGGTATTATCATTGCGGTTCTGCTCCATATCCTCAATCTCGCGCTTGCCATGTTCAGCCCTTCTATCCATTCCGTACGTCTCCATCTCGTGGAATTCTTCTCAAAGTTCTACGAGGGTGGAGGCAGTGTTTACAAACCGTTTGCCCGGTCGGTGGCAGAAGGTGAGATGCAAAAAGGTAGTTGATGCCCGGATTTTTATTGCGTAGTGGTTACCTTTTTAGTGGGGAGAATTGATTGGAAGGGTAAAATCCACGTTTGGTAAAAAGATCATGGAATATTGGAAATTTTGTTATCGGAAATCCCATTAATTTGACAAAACTTATAGGGAGTTAATAGTTGGAAAAACGCTTACTTCCCCCCACGCAGCTTCTTTTCCTTCGCCTTTTTCTTCTTCCGCTCCAGGATACTCTTGACCTTCTTGAGCCGGAACAAATCCTCCCGCTCCCGCTCCTCGATGGCATTCTTGATGTACTTGGCCTGGCTTTTCAGCTCGGGAATAAGAATCTGCTCGAGTGCATTTACCCGCCGGCGGTTCATTTGGATCTCGGCCCCGAGACGGCGCATCGCAGTCTCGGTCTCGGCTAGCCTGATTAACAGGTCGAGCTCCGCCTCGAATCGCTCTGCGGTCTCATCAATGCGGGCGCTCGTGGCAATGACCCCATAGCCCCGTTCGAGCATGGTCTTGGACACCCGTTTCTTCTCGATTACGGGAACGGGAACACCCATGATGTTCTTCCCGGTGATGTCAACTGTGATCGAGCGGCGGGTTGCAAACCCGGCTGACTTTAATGCTACGGGATCGTCAGTAGCCTGAGCGATGAGAAGGGCGAGGTCGGATGACTGCGAGATGTGCTCAAGCTCATCCCGCGAATCGGAGACCGTGGAAAGGATCTTGAAGAACTCCCGGATCAGGGCATCCATCTTCTCCCGCAGGAGATCGCGGCCCTGCTCAGCGAGACGGATCTGTGCCTTCTTCTTCATCAGTTCCATCCGGGTGGGCTTGACCTGCTCCATAATTATTCTCCCGCAGGCTTCGCGTTGGCCGGGTGGTATTTCGCGATGTGCTCCTGTTTTATCCGCTTCAGTTCATCCGCGGGCAGGATCGCAAAGAGATCCCACGCGATAGCAAGCGTGGTCTCAATCGGCCGGTCTTCATTACCCTGCGTGATGAACTGCTTCTCAAACATATCAGCGAACTTAAGGTATTTCTTGTCCAGCTCAGTCAGGGCTTCTTCCCCGACGATCGCGACGAGCCGGCGGAGGTCGCGGCCATACGCATAGGACGCGTAGAGCTGGTCAGCCACACCCCGGTGATCTTCCCGGGTCTTCCCCGGACCGATCCCGAGGTTCATGAGCCGGGAGAGACAGGGAAGTGCATCCACCGGCGGGTCGGCACCACGGCGGAAGAGATCCCGGGAGAGGACAATCTGTCCTTCCGTGATGTATCCCGTCAGGTCAGGGACCGGGTGGGTGATGTCGTCATCGGGCATAGTCAAGATAGGGATTTGGGTGATAGATCCCTTCCTCCCCTTGAGCCTTCCCGCCCGCTCGTAGATGGACGAGAGATCAGTGTACATATAACCGGGATAGCCCCGCCGGCCCGGGACCTCCTCGCGGGCAGTTGAAATCTCGCGCAGCGCTTCGCAGTAATTGATCATGTCCGTCAGGATGACAAGTACGTGCAGGTTGTGCGTGAAGGCGAGGAATTCGGCCACTGCAAGGCCACACCGGGGGGCAGAGAGCCGTTCCACCGTCGGGTCATCCGCAAGGTTCATGAAAAAGACCACGCGGTCAAGCGCCCCTGTCTGCTCGAAATCCCGCATGAAAAACGAGGCTTCCTTGTTCGTGATTCCCATTGCTACGAAAACAACAGCGAACTGCTCTCCCTCACCAAGCACCTTTGCCTGCCGGGCGATCTGGGCTGCAAGCTTGCTCGCCGGAAGGCCGGCTCCCGAAAAAATCGGCAGCTTCTGGCCCCGTACCAGCGTATTGAGCCCATCGATGGCAGACATACCCGTCTGGATAAAGTCGGCCGGCTTGTCGCGAGCCGACGGGTTGATTGGGGTACCGGCGATGTCCAGCACTGCCTCAGGAATGATTTCCGGGCGGCCGTCACGAGCCTTCCCGACACCGGTAAAGACACGCCCCAGCATATCGAGCGAGACATTGATCCGGGCCGGCTCTCCCATGAACCGGACCGTGGTCGCGTCCGTGTCAATTCCCCGCGTTCCCTCAAAGACCTGGACTATCGCGTGCTCTTCAGAGATATCAAGCACCTGTCCGGTGCGTTCTTCGCCATTGCGGAGCTTGATCCTCACCATCTCCCCGTACGCGGCGCCTTTCACGTTGTTGACGAAAACAAGGGGACCCGAGACATAATCGATTGTCCGGTACTCCCGGGTAACCAGTGATGATGGTGTCATTTCTCCACCACCAGGTTTAAGAGCTGCTGCTCGATATCAGGCGCCATGTTCCGTATTGCCTCGATATCCTGAACATCCTTCATCCTGCCGATGCCCGCCCGGATCGGGAGCGCCTGAACCTGACGGAGCGTGACACCTCGGCCCATCGCAATGTTCACGTGCTCGAAATAGGTCATGATCACCCTGAGCATCAGGTACTGCTTCTCGACGGGACAGAACGAATCGGTATCGCTGTAAGCGCCTTGCTGGAGGAAGTCCTCGCGGATCATCCGGGTCACATCAAGAATCGCCTTCTCGCTTTCGGGCAGAGCATCGGGGCCGACCAGCTGGACAATTTCCTGTAAGCTCAACTTCCTTCTGGAGCAGGTACATCGCCTTATCCCGCAGCTCCCGCCAGTCCTGAGCAATATTCTTTACATACCATTCCGAGATGCTGTCGATATAGAGGGAATAACTCTTGATCCAGTTAACCGACGGGAAATGCCGGCGGTAGGCAAGGTTTGTGTCCAAAGCCCAGAAGGTGCCGACAACCCTCAGCGTGTTCTGGGTGATCGGTTCAGAGAAGTCGCCCCCGGCAGGCGAGACCGCACCGACGACGGTGATCGACCCGTTCCGTTCCCCGGAGCCCAGGCAGACCACTCTCCCTGCCCGCTCGTAGAAGGCGGAGAGCCGGGTCGCGAGGTAGGCGGGGTACCCTTCCTCACCGGGCATCTCCTCGAGCCTGCCCGAAACCTCCCGCAGTGCCTCGCCCCACCGTGAGGTCGAGTCTGCCATCAGCGCAACATCGTAGCCCATGTCCCGGAAGTACTCGGCGATTGTGATCCCCGTGTAAATAGAGGCCTCGCGGGCTGCGACCGGCATGTTGGATGTGTTGGCAATCAGGATCGTCCGCTCGATGAGCGGCAGGCCGGTCCGGGGATCAACCAGTTCGGGAAACTCGGCGAGCACATCGGTCATCTCATTGCCCCGCTCGCCGCACCCGATGTAGACCACGACCTGCGTATCGGCCCACTTGGCAAGCGTCTGCTCCGAGACTGTCTTGCCGGTCCCAAACCCGCCCGGAATCATCGCCGTACCACCTTTGGTAACTGGGAAGATGCAGTCGAAGACCCTTTGCCCGGTGATCAGGGGGAGAACGGGATCGAGTTTTTTCGTATGGGGCCGGGGGATCCGCACCGGCCAGACCTGCATCAGCGACAGCTGGGTCGTTTTGTCAAGTACACATACGGTCTCTTCGACCGTGAATTTTCCGGGCGTAATATCCGTTACCGTGCCTGCGACACTGGGCGGGACGAGGATACGGTGCTCGAAATGGAACTCCTGAACCGTCCCGATGACATCACCGGCAATGACATGATCGCCTTTTTTTTTCGCAGGAACAAACTCCCACTTTTTATCCCGGTCGAGGCCGGGAGCGTAGATCCCGCGGGCAATGAAGTCACCGCTCTTCTGCAGGAGAACCGGGAGAGGTCGCTGAACCCCGTCATAGATCGATGCAAGGAGACCGGGGCCAAGCTCTACGGAGAGGGGTTGTTCCGTGTTCGCGACCGGTTCGCCGATCATCAGGCCGGTTGTATCCTCATAGACCTGGATAACCGCATCATCACCTTCAAGCCGGATGATCTCGCCCCGTAGGGCTTCGTCTCCGACTTTTACCACGTCATACATCTTCGACCCTTTCATATCGCGGGCGATGATGACCGGGCCCGAGATCCGTGCAATTGTTCCCGTGATCATATCCTCACCTCTTTAAGACGATGTTATACCCGATTGCCTTGCGCAGGAGCCGTTCGATATATGTCCGCCGGTCGATCTCTTTTGATTTTGAAGGGAGCGGGATGATGAGCGGGCGGTGCATCTTTTCGATACGGTCCATCATCTTCTCGTCAAGCGAGAGCATGTACTCCTCGTCGACTGCCACGATCCCGATATCGTCCCGGTAGAGCAGCCCGGGGATCACCTTCTTTGCTTCTTCACTGGATGTCGCCTCAAGCACCTCAGCACCGGCGAGACGAAACCCCGTTGCACGGTCGCTGTCGGTCACAACAACAACCTTATACATAGACCAGCTCCTCTTTCAGGTTCTCAACAGCAAAATCCGCAGTCTTGCACCGGGAAATGATCCGTATGTTGGTGATCTCGTTGTACTTGGCCCAGAAGTACCCGACGACCGAGGCGACACTGAGCGGGTCGAGAAGAAATGCCCCCACACCTTTCCTGATGAGAAATCGTTCAAGCTCTTTCTCGACCGCCGAAATTTTTTGTGTCCGCACAACTGATTCGGGGATTTCGGTGAGAAAACAGTACCTGGTATCAGCCAAGGCTTTTATCACGTCCTCAATCGTGGGAAGAGAAAGAAGCCGTATAAGCTTCTTCTCGTCGAACTCCATCCCTCCCGGAAGGATATACTTCCGGGCATCCTCCAGGTCCACATGATCCCGGACCATCCGGAGCACTGTCCGAAGGTTCACGACATCGATCTCTATTGAGAGAAGTTCACGGATCAGGGTGGTGTTATAGCCGGGATCTTTGACGGCAGCAAGAGCATCGGCATAATAGAAGCGGTCGAGCGCACTTTCGAGGATTGCAAGGTCTTTGGTCTTTGCAAATTCGGGGAAGGCCTCCGTGAGAGGCTCTGCATAACGGATCCTCCATGTCGCCAGCAGGTCGATGACGGCCCGTATGTCCGGCTGCCGGATGAGCTCCCGGAAGGTCGCCTCGTCAAGTTCACCGGCGGTCACCAGGCAATCTGTGATCTCATCTGCGGTTGCATGGATATTCTTTCCGCGGAGGATCGTTTTGATGTTCTGGACATCCCATCGGTGCAGGAATATCCGTATATACTCCTCCGCCTCTGCCTCCTGCCGGGCAAAATTCTGGATCTTCCGGAAGGTCCGGGTAAAATTTTGCCGGAGGGCATATTCAATACAGAGGATTCCTGATAAATGGCCTTTTGCTTCGATGATATCGTCCCGGTACGGGCCGTTCTCAAGGTCTGCGATGAGGGATTCGAGGTCCGGTTTGATGATCAGGTCATCAAGGGCCCGGTGGGAAAGGAGCCGGCTCTTCATTCCCCGCATCCGTGCGTTAATATACCCGTAATCCATGGTCACGCTCCGGCAAGGATTGCATGGATCTCTTTTCTTGAGCGTTCCCGGGCCCGCTGCAGCCGGGACTCGATGGTGTTCGAGATAACGACTGAATCGCCGGGCAGGGTCACCACGACACCTCCCGCGCTCGTGATGTCGGTCAGGATCTCCGCGGAGATACCAAGGGCGGCAAGGGACTTTTTGCAGAGATCCTCATCGAGCGGGTCCACGTGAACGCTGAACGCTTCGCCACCCAGAGTGCTGGTAGCCTCCAAAAGGAGTTTTTCAAAGACGGCCGGGTACTTCGGATCGAGCCGAAGGTTCAAAAGCCGGGTCGCTGCTTCGTTGAAGGCTTTTTCAAATGCGGCCTCTCTGACCCTGATGAAAAGTTCCTTGTTCTCCACGTTGGTAAGATAAAGGAGCTTGTTTCGTTCAGTAGTGATGGATTTTTTTGCCTGGTCAATGTGGGCCTGCCCGATCGCTTCAGCCTTCGCCCGTGCCCGCTTTTGGATCTCCTCTATAGTTGAGTCGGTCTTTTTCCGAAGTGCAAGCTCTTTCTCTTGTGCACTCTCCTCAACAGATCTCAACAGGTCTTCGTAGGCCATTCAATCACCAGCACTTGCTTTCATATAGTGGAATGCTCCCAAGAGTGGGCAGGGAGTGTTTTTTTTGGCCTTATTTCACCATGATGATGATCATCGCAGCGACAACGAAACCGAGGATGACAAGGGTCTCGGGAATCGCTTCCAGGATAATGATCGATCCTACCGTTTCAGGACGTTCGG
>CAVYJD010000007.1:0-81066 GCA_963768785.1 uncultured Methanoregulaceae archaeon | reverse complement strand
TTTTCACCCCACCCCCCTCCCCCTTATATTCCATTACACCCCACATAAAAATCAGACACAATGAAACTCATCCATATCGCCGACACCCACCTGGGCCTCGCCGCCTTCAACCGTCTCGACCCGGACGGCATGAACCTCCGCGAGAAGCAGGTGTACGATAATTTCCTGTCAGCGATAGATGTCATCATCCACCACAAGCCCGACGTGCTCGTCCACGCGGGCGACCTCTTCGATACCGTCAAGCCCAAGACCCGGGCCTATACCACGGTGCCCGGAGCGCTCGAACGGCTCCACGCGGCGGGCATCCCCACATGAATGCCAGGTCCCGGTCCGGGAAATGAATACATTTTTTACTCAATCTGAATACAGGATGTATTCATTCCGGAAACCCATCCCGGTTTTCCGCCAGGATCGCCCGCTCACCTCCGCCAGCTGTGTCAGGTACATAACCCCTCACAATCGCCAGAACATGTCAGGTTATAACCTGTCACGATACCCCATTTTGGAAATGCTGTAACTTTTCCTGTCTGCCGGCTGCACTACCGGATTCCGGACCTGCGTCCAGAAAAATCAGTCGATATCGGTCGGTTTCCGGATGTTGATCCCGGATACCCGGGAGAAATCCCGGTCATAGGTCGCGATTGTACCAATCGAATGCTCTTCCATGCAGGCAACGTGCAGGGCGTCGTTTCCTAGAAGTCCCCATTCCCGCATGACCGACAGGGATCGCTCGAAGGTTGTCACCGGGATTCCGTATACCTTCATAGGACGGATATTCCTGATATCATCCATTACCTCCCAGACGGCTCCTGCATCACGTACCAGTTCAGGGTGCACCTTCATGTGATGAACCGCAGACTCCGGGGCAATTCCGCTGCTGCTCACGACAGAAGCGATGAGGAGGCGATGGAGCACTTCATTCAGCACGATGACCGAAGTGGCAGAGAGAAAGGCACCGGCATCCGCTTCTTCAAGAAACCGGGTACAGGATGCAGATTGCTTGCCAGAGCCAAGAACGGTATTCAGGAAAATATTTGCATCTATGAAAATTGTCGCGTCATTCCCGGACCCTGCCACCATTTTTTATGGCTCCAAGGACGGATCGGAAATAATACGGCGGACAATCTCCGGGTCCGCGATACGGATCTTTCCCCTCATCCGCTGGACCGGAGAGAGGTGAACCTCTTCGCCACGCCCGGTTATTAACCGGTTCTTGTTGCGTGATGCCACGACAGGATTTCCGGAATCTTCCGGGACTCTTGCTTTCGTGCTCATAGCATTATGGAGTTATAGGCACTCGGAAAATATTAATCCTGTGTTACCGGAGAGACCAGGAATCCTTGAAAATTCCCGACATGGGTTTTTTATTTTCACTTCGTCCCCTCTCCCCTTATATCCCGGGATAAATCCAACTAACAATCTAAGACAATGAAACTCATCCATATCGCCGACACCCACCTGGGCCTCGCCGCCTTCAACCGTCTCGACCCGGACGGCATGAACCTCCGCGAGAAGCAGGTGTACGATAATTTCCTGTCAGCGATAGATGTCATCATCCACCACAAGCCCGACGTGCTCGTCCACGCGGGCGACCTCTTTGATACGGTCAAGCCCAAGAGAACCCGTGGTGGAGCGGCCAGCCATTCGATACCGGCAGGGAACGGCAGAAGTACCTCGCAACGATCCGGCGGTATCTCAAAACGGGCGAGATCATCGTGCTCAGCGGGGTCCGGCGCTCGGGAAAGACCACCCTGCTCTACCAGACCATCCGGCTGCTCATCACGACAAACAAGGTGCCGGCAAAAAATATCCTCTTTGTCAACTGCGATGAACCGGAGATTGCGGGCCGGAAGAACGCACTGCTCGAAGTCGTCGACACCTACCGCAGGGAAATCGCGGCAAAAGGCACCATCTACCTTGTCTTTGACGAGATCCAGGCAGTGGAAAACTGGGAGCGGGAGATAAAATCGCTCTACGACCGCAAACAGTGCAGGATCATCCTGTCCGGCTCCTCCTCGTACCTGCTGGACTCGCAGGTCTCCACCCTGCTCTCGGGCCGGTACTTTTCCATCCCGGTCTTCCCGCTGGATTTTTCAGAATATCTCCGGTTCCATGCCATTGTCCTGCCAAAAGATGCCGCCACGCGTGCAGCACAGAAATACGAGATCACCACCCACCTCCGGCAGTACCTCCATGAAGGTGGTTTTCCCATTGTCGTGCTCCAGCAGGATGAACGCACAAAACAGGATTATCTCCGGGCATATTACGACAGCATCGTGTACCGGGACATTATCCGGACGAATGTGGTCCGGAACCAGAAAGCCCTGGCCGGTCTCCTCCACTATCTCTTCACGAACATCGCCTCCCCGTACTCGTACCGTCGCTTAAAAGAGATGCTCGGGATCGATATCGAAACGGTCCGGGATTATATCCACTTTGCCGGCATGGCAAAGATCCTCTTTGAGGTACAGGCTTTCGCGTACTCGCTGCCGGCACAGGCACGACAGAACAAGAAGATCTACTGCATCGATAACGGGCTGCGGAACGCAGTCTCGTTCCGGTTCTCAGAAGACGAGGGAAAACTTGCCGAGAACCTTGTCTTTGTGGAACTGATGCGGTCCGGCCTGACCCCGTATTACTGGAAAGGGACCCGGGAAGTGGATTTTGTCATCAGGTCCCCGGATAACACCCTTACCGCAATCAATGTCTGCTACAGCGATGCGATTCCTGACCGTGAGTATGAAGGCCTGCGGGAATTTGCCGGGGAATTTGACGGGAAGGTGAACGAGCTCCTGATCCTGACCAAAGATTACGAGGCGCGGGATGGGAAGATTACCTGCATCCCGCTCTGGAAATGGCTTCTGGAACAGCGAAAGCCGGTGATTTCTTTCTTAAAGTTTCATAAGAGAGCCGGTAACCGGTACCTGTTACAGGATGAAACAGGGCATGATGTTATTTTCACCCCCACCCCCCTTCCCCTTATATCCCAGTACACCCCACATAAAAATCAGGACAATGAAACTCATCCACATCGCCGACACCCACCTGGGCCTCGCCGCCTTCAACCGCCTCGACCCGAGACCGGCATGAACCTCCGCGAGAAGCAGGTGTACGATAATTTCCTGTCAGCGATAGATGAGATCATCCACCAAAAACCCGACGTCCTCGTCCACGCGGGCGACCTCTTCGATACGGTCAAACCCAAGACCCGGGCCTATACCACGGTGCTCGAAGCGCTCGAACGGCTCCACGCGGCGGGCATCCCGCTCGTCATCATCGCCGGGAACCACAGCATGGTCAAGACCCGGTACACGACCTCGCCGTTCGAAGTCCTGACCTATCACCCGTCAGAGATCACGGCGGCTTACAAGTTCCGGTACGAGCGGGTGGAGCATCGGGGATACGATGTTCCACCTGATCCCGAACATGCTCCGGGCCGAGGACTACCGGACGGCGTACGACGCGGTGGAATTCTCGCCCTCGCATCACAACGTGCTGGTGACCCACGGCCTCGCGACCGCGATCAAGGACAAGCGGCTCGCCACCGTTGCGGAGCACGAGCTGGACGGCACGATCCTCTCCGACAAGTTCGATTACATCGCGCTCGGCCACTACCACCGGCAGGTGCAGATCACGGACAATGCATGGTACTCGGGCTCGCTGGAGTACCTCACCTATGGCGAGATCGCGGACACGAAAGGCGGCCTGCTCGTGGACCCGGGGAAGCATGACGTCCGGCACCTCGCGCTCCCGAAGACGCCGATGTTCGATCTCGGGACGATCGCGTGCCATGGTGTCCATCCCGGGGATATCACGGAGGAGATCATTGCCCGGGTGACAAAGAAGGGTGCGCCGCAGTATGCGATGGCGCAGGTGACCCTCGACGGGCTCTCGCGGGAGCATGGCAAGGGCATCGACACCAAAGACCTTGCCGGTGTCCGCGAGCAGCTCCTTGACCTGAAGATCCGGGTAAAGACCGAAGACGAGGACACACCGGTCCCGCTCCAGCAGGACATCAGGATGATCGACTACCTGCAGGAGTTCGAGGCGTTCATCGGCAAGCAGCAGCTCACCGCAAAGCAGAAGGAGTTCGCCCTTGCCCGGGGCAGGGAAGTGCTCGCGTCCGTCATGGACGAGCACCGGGGGACGGCAGAATGATCCTCGACCGGCTCGATACTCAACAACTTCAAGCGGTTCCGGGACGCGGAGATCCAGTTCAAGGACGGCATCACCGGCATCCTCGGGAACAACGGCACGGGCAAGTCCAGCATCGTGCAGGCGATTTTCTTTGCGCTGTATGGCGTGCAGGCGACCGGGATCTCTGCGGACTACATCGTCTCCAGTTTCGCATCACCCAAAGAGAAGTGCGAGGTCCGGCTCGAGTTCCGGATCGGCGGCGACAATTACACGGTCGTCCGCACGTTCAAAAAAGGAAAGACCGTCTCCCATGATGCCAGTTTCTACAAGAACGACCAAGCTGGTGGCAACCGGCGTGAGCCAGGTCGAGACCGAAGTGAAGCGGACGCTCGGCATGGGCCCGGTGGACTTCAAAAACACCATCTACGCCGGCCAGAAAGACCTCCTCACCCTCCTTGAAAATACGCCGGGGAAGAGAAAGGAGTGGTTCCAGAAAGCGCTCGGCATCGATTTCTTAAAAATCGAAAGCGACGATATCCTGAAAAAGCAGGTCGATGCAAAGGCCACAGAACTCTCGGGCATGGAAGGCGAGCTGAAGGCGATGACCGGCCGGCAGAGCGAAGAGGACCTCGCTGCCCTGAAGGCATCCGTCGACCCGGTTCCACCAGATCATCGCGGAGCACACGAAAACCCGGGACCTCCACCGGGCAAAACGGGCACAGCTCGACGCGGCCCTCAAAGTGCTCGCCGAGAAAAAGACCGCACATGCCCGGCTCCTCCAGCAGCAGCAGACCCTCCGGCGGGAGCGGGATGCCGACACGCTGCAGGCAACGAAACTCAAAAGCCTCGCTTGCCCTGGTTGCCGATGAGGAAGCCGAGTACCAGCGGATCGAGAAGACCGCGGGCTCGTACGCGGACGTGCAGCACCGGCTCGAAGGGCTCCGGGAGAAGAAGGCGGAGCACCTCCGGCTTACGGCGGAACTCGGGTTTGCCACAAAAGAGATTGCCGACCTTGCCGCCCGGGCAGAAAAGCAGCGGGCCCTGATCCGGGAGCTGGAGGCCGGTGCAGAGAAAAAGGCCGGGCTTATCGCGAAGGTCCGGGCCGGGCTCGGGGCAGGACCCGGGATTTCCGATGACCAGCTCGAATTTACCCTGAATTTCCGGCTCGCGGAGATCAATAAAAGGACCGGCACGCTTGCTGCACAGCAGCAGCACTACAAAGAGGAGCGGGAGAAATATATCGCCGACCAGAAGACGATCCGCGATGCCGGGGCCGACGGCATCTGCCCGCTCTGCCGGCAGAAACTAGGGCGACATTTCGGGAGACATCGACGCGGAGTTCACGGCAAAACTGCAGGAACTCGCCGACAAGGCGGTCGCGGACCAGAAACGGCAGGAGGAACTCGGAAAGGAAAAGACCGCCATCGAGGCGCTGAAACCGGCCCTCGACCAGGTCCGCACCCTCACCGAAAAGTACCGGCAGAAGCCCGGTCGCTGAAACAGAGCTTGCCGGGCTGGTCGCAGACCATGCACAAAAACTCGACAGGCAGCAGGCACTCACCGGAGCAATTGCGAAGCTCGGCTACGATGAAGCGGCATACCTTGCCTGCGAGCGGGAGGCGGCTGACGTCCAGAAGGTGCAGCTCCGCTTTATCGAGCTCGGGAAAAAGATCGCACAGGGCATCACCACGAAAAAGCAGCTCGCCGAACTTACGGCACGGATCGTAGAGCGGGACGCCGAACTCACCCGGCTTGCCGGGGAGATCGCCACGGCAGCATTTGATCCCGTTGAGGTGAGCACCTGCGAGGCTGCCGTCGCGGAGACTGATGCGGCGCTGCAGGACGAGTCGGTCATCATTGCAAACGCGAAAAAGGACCTCGGCTTTGCAGAAGAGAAGATCGCAGAGTACAAAAAAGCCGCAGAGCAGATCGCCTCCCTGCAGAAACAGGCTACAGCGCTCAGCGACGAGATCGCCCTCCTGAAACTGACCCGGGGCCTCATCGCCGACTACGTGGTCTACCTCATGCAGGTGGTCCGGAGCCGGCTCGAAGGCGAAGTGAGCCGGATCATCAGCGAAATCACCGGAGGACGGTACGAGCAGGTACTCCTTGACGAGGACTTCAACCTCCTGGTGCGGGACGTGGACGAGGACTACGCGATCGACCGGTTCAGCGGCGGCGAGCAGGACGACATCGCGGTCGCGTTACGCATCGCCCTTTCCCGCTACCTCGCCGAGCTCCACCAGGTCCACGAGAGCACGTTTCTGATCTTCGATGAGATCTTCGGCAGCCAGGACGAGGAGCGGCGGACCAACCTGTTGACCACCCTGCGGACGCAGGAGTCCCGCTTCCCCCAGATCCTCCTCATCTCCCATATCGCGGAGATGCAGGGCGAGTTTGCGAGCACGCTCATTGTCGAGATGGGCTCCGACCAGTCAAGCCGGGTGCGGGAGGTGGAGTGAACGAGGATAATGAGTGGCCCCGGGGGATCTGCCGGGCGGTCACCGGGCCTGCGACCTGAGCCAAGGAGATTGTCGTCAAAAAAATGGAATAAAATACCCCCATCCGGGGCAGTCTCTCTCCTGTCACTATAAAACCGCTTGAGTCGGTCAGTGAACCTGCTGCGGTAGAGTAAAAAACCGGGATGGATACCGCAGGTTACCGGTTTTTAATTTTTTGACAGTTCTTTTGTAATCCGGTAACCTTCCTTTGGTACCAGAATTTCGAACCGGGCCCCCGTGCCCGGCTCCCCGGTCTCTTTAATAGTCATACCCGTGATGGACAGCACTTCCCGGACCAGGAACAGCCCGATGCCGGTATTTTTCCCGTAGCCCCGGTCAAAGATCATCTGTTTTTCCTCAGCAGGAATACCCACGCCGTTGTCTTCGACGATAAGCACAAGCCCGTCAGAGTTTTCCCGGGACCGGATGGTCACCTCTGTTGCATGTTCCCCATGCAGGAGCACGTTCTGCATCAGGTTGAAAAAGACTTTTTCCAGCAGGGGATCGGCATAGATCTCAAGGCCTTTCACCTGAATGGTGTGGGATATATGCAGGAAGTCCAGGTGGGAGATAGCAAACAGGAAGACCTGCCCGATGTTCTGCCACCGTGGGGGGTTGACCCCCATATCCTGGTAATTCTTTGCAAAATCCAGCGAATTGATAATCTTCTGGTTTAATGCCCCCTCCTTTGCCAGGAACGCTTTTCCTTTTTCATCCGTTACAAGCGTCATGAGAAGCTCATGGTAGGCCATGAGGGAGAACGCAGCGTTCTGGATATCCTGGAACGTGACCGTATTCAGCAGGCTTATCTTGCTGCGGGCAAGCTGCAGGGCATTCTCCATCCGCTTCCGCTCGGTGATATCAATAAATGCTCCCACGATGCCGGCAACCTGCCCGGTTTCATCACGGAAAACATTCTTGCCATAGATGACCGGATGCTCGACACCGTTCTTGTCCACGATCTTGAATTCATAAACCTGACTTTTTTGATTCTTCATCAGTTCAAGATCCTTCTCGTGGTACACGTCTGCGTACTCACCCGGCCAGACTCCATGGTGGTCTTTCCCTTGTAGAAATCCGGGGTGAATCCCATGACTTCTGCAAATGCGTTATTAACCCCGATGTAGCGGCCTTCCTTGTCCTTATAGAAAAGCGGAGTGGGAATGGCTGACACTATCGTTTCGATAAATTTCAACGTACTGTCAAGGCGGCGCCGGGCATTTTCGACTTCCTCCTCCGCCCGTTTGCGTTCGGTGATATCCTCCGAGATCCCCATCAGGAAGGCCGGGTTCCCGCTCTCATCGGGGATCGAGATCTTCTTGGTGTGGAGGATCCGCTCGCCCTTCAGCCGGGTCTGGATCATCTCTTCGGGAATATCAACGAGCTGCCGGTTTTTGAGAACCTCCCGGTCCTTTCTGGTGAAAAAATCAGCATCATTTTTCGGGAAGAAGTCATAATCGTTTTTCCCGTAGAGTTCATCCCGTGAAAACCCGAGCAGGTCTTCACCGGCCTTGTTTAAGCGTACAAACCGGAGGTCGCGTGCATTCTTCACAAAGATCATGTCAGGGATATTCTCAATCACGTTATTGAGGAATTTCTCGCTTTCTTTTAAGGCTATTTCCGCATTTTTCTGTTCAGTAATATCTTCAAGCGTTTCGATTGCCCCGATTATATCCCCTTTCGCATCCCGGATCGGGACAGCAGTGGCATGCAGCCATTTTCCGTTCTCTCCCATTTTCGGGAAGAACCGGATCACTTCATAGCCGTCCTCAACAAGGCGGGACCTGCCGAAATTTTCCGGGTACAATGCCGGCAGCAGATGAAAGGATTGATCCAGGAGGATATCTGCAAGAACCGGCCGTTTCTCCGGGTAAAATGCCTGCCACTGCCCGTCAGTACCGATAATATCTTCAGCCCGGATCCCGCTGGTGGTCTCCATTGCCCGGTTCCAGGAAATCACGTGGTGATTGTTGTCAATAACAAACTGCATCACCGGCAAACGCGTGAAGGATGGACCGTAGCCGTGCCTCGCTCTCCTTTAAGGCCTCCTGCTGTTGCTGGAGTGCGGGATAGTAACTCTTCCGGATGGATAATTCACCCAGGCCGATGATCTTGTCCCGCTGGCTCGCAAGGTCCGGTTCTTCTTCAGAGTGCGTGTTCATACATCCGCTCGATATCCTCAAGGGTTAATTTACGGGGATTGGTTGCAAGGCAGGGATCCCGTATTGCTTTCTTTGCCAGCTCAGGGATATCCTTTTTTGACACCCCCATGTCCGAAAGCCTTTTTGTGTCGCCCAGTGATTCCCGCAGCGACCTGATGGCTGACAACAGGTTGCGTTTTATTTCGTGCAGGTGAACGGCCGGCTGAATCCATCTTCAGTTTTTTCCCGACTGCCTCGTACCGGTCCGGGCATGCCTCAAAATTAAAGTCAATAACCGGTTCGAGGAGGATGGCATTGCAGGCCCCGTGGGGAAGATCCGAAAAACCCCCGAGACTGTGTGCCATTGCATGGACCGCGCCAAGACTCGCATTGGAGAATGCAAGACCGCCAAGGAGACTGCCCAGCAGGGTCTGGTTCCGGTATTCGATATTTTTGAGGTTTTTCTGCGCTTTAAGAAGGTAATCGCTCATCTGCGAGATTGATTCAAGCGCCAGGGTATCGGTAACCGGCGAGCTGGCATTGGAAACATATGCCTCCACGCTGTGGGTGATCGCATCCATGCCGGTGTGGGCGGTGAGTTCCGGCGTGAGGGAGGTCAGGGGAACGGGATCGACCAGCGCA
This sequence comes from uncultured Methanoregulaceae archaeon, assembly GCA_963768785.1. Classification (GTDB taxonomy): domain Archaea; phylum Halobacteriota; class Methanomicrobia; order Methanomicrobiales; family Methanospirillaceae; genus Methanoregula. The sequence continues at coordinate 71,645 of CAVYJD010000007.1, read as the reverse complement.
ATATCCGGGACAATCTTTTTGCTGATGATCGCGATCTTCACCTTTCTTGTGGTGTCATTAATAATGGCAAACTGTGAAACGTCGGCACCGGTTCCCGCAGTGGTAGGAATGCAGATTATCGGAGGGGGTGGAAGAGCGATGGTATCCACGCCTTCAAAGGTGAGAATATGTTTCCTGTTGGATACCACAATCCCGATCCCTTTGGCACAGTCGATAGGGCTTCCGCCGCCAATAGCAATGATCGCATTGCAGCCGGATCGCTGGTACAGTTCTGCACCGTTCATTACCTCAAAGTCCCGGGGGTTTGGCGTGACACCGGAAAAAATGGTAAAGCGGATCCCTTCTGCATCAAGGCTGTCTGTCACATCCTTTACCCACCCGGCTTTGATGATGTTTGGCCCCGTGACAACAAACACATTTGTCGCGCTGAAATTTTTTGCATACCTGCCGGCAAGCCGTCGTGCGTTGCTTCCGATGACAAATTCTGGGGCTACAAATTTTCTCAAATCAAGACTGGCAAGCACCATGGAAAACCTCCCGAATGGTTACAGACTCATTCCACCCAGGATGTATAAAAAATGTTCCCATGACCCACGCGATATAAAAACTGGCTGAAGGCGGAGGGAATACCACAGCATACGAAAGCAATTGCCGGAACCGAAAATACCCGGTTACTCATCCCGGGATAACCGGTATGCATCCCGACGACAAATGCCAGTCCGATAAAGATTACAGCAGCCACCCTCATTTTCTCCCCCCTCACCCCCACCCCCTTATATCCCATTACATGCCAAATAAAAATCAACGGAAATGTTCGATCACAGGTATCAGGGTACAATCAGGGAGACCGCAAACCAGGTGCGGGAGGTGGAATAATGGGCGTCCGCGAGTCCTACGAGGAATCAGTGAACCGTGCGCTCAAAAAGATCGCTGACCATATCCCCGAAGATCTGGTGCAGCAGTTCGCCGACAAGAGCGGGATCACCCAGAGCACATTCACCCCATTACCCCCGGCCCGTCCGGCATGGTGAGTGCGGTTGACGGGAGCAACGCGATGATCGCCGAAGGGGGCAGCGATCTCCCTTGCCGCCATCCGGGCTGCCCGGACGACATTTGTCGGGGAAGAACGCGCACAACCGCTCTGTCACCCCCCTCACGCTCGTCACCATCGGGCCCGGCCACAAAAACACGGACTTTGACGAAATGTTCGAGGAGTGTTTTGGCATTCCCCCGCACAAGGGCCTCGACAACAGCGATCCCGAGCGGGCGTCTGCCATCCTCCGCGACACGCTGGAGTACTGGGTCACCCTCCAGACTGCAAAAACCCTCCCGGCAGGAGCCCTCCTCCTCATCGACGGGGCGTTACGGGTCTCCAGCCAGAACCATGAACCGGTGCTTGCCGATATTGTAAAAACCGCACAGGAACGACGGCTCCTTCTCGCGGCCGTCGCAAAGCGGACCCGGGCCACGTGGGGCGGCGGCCACCCGCTCCTCCCCGCGATCAGCGGGCTTGTCGCACAGATGGGCATCACCGGCCCGTGGTGGGCAAAGATCGATGAACACCTCCTCGACCACACCGAGTACCGGCAGGGCCGGCACGGGGAGATCTACGTGGCTTCGCTCCACCCGCAGTTCAGCCGGCCGCTGAAGATGGAGCTGCCGAAAGGAACTGGTGAAGATACCGCGGGCAGAACCATGCAGGCCCTTGCCGCGTGTGCCGATGACGGGAGAATCCCCGGGTATCCCTACCCGCTCCTCGACGCCCACCGCACGGTCGTCATCGATGAAGCGCTCGTGACGCAGATACAGCAGGACATAAAAGCCGGCCTCTGCAAACAGGGAATACCGGAACCAGGACATTTGAAGACCTCTTTGGTGATTTACATGGTGACTTTGAACGATATTGAAAATAGTGACACGACAAAATTCCGGCTGATCGGCAGGAGCGTGCTCTCGTACCGGTTTATTATCCCCCATTCGGCAAAACTGTTCGTTGGCGATATCCTGAAGATCACCGATACCGCCAAGGGGTATTCGTTCTATGCAAAGGTCACCGACCTTGTCCACGAGAGCAACTTTGCCGATGAGACGCTGGGACACCCGCCCGTTTGCCGAGCACTTCTACGGTCTTGGCGAGGACGTGTTCATCGGGGTCGAAGCAGTCCCGCTCGGTTTTGTCGATGAGCACGGGATTTTCAAGAAACCCCGCACGCTCCCGACCAAGTTCTCCGAAGTAAAGATCCCCGAAACAGAGGACTTTGCCTTCCTCACCAAAGTCATGGGGGATATCGAAGTCGGCGTCATGCGGACCGGGCAGGGCGTGCTCAAGGATATCCACGTAAAAATCCCAAGCAAGGTGCTCCCGCAGCACATGGGCGTGTTTGCCACCACCGGCATGGGCAAGAGCAATTTCATGAAGACCTTCTGCGCCTCCTGCATGAAGATGCAGAAGTTCGGCCTCCTGGTCGTCGACCCCCATGGCGAATACGTGCGGGGCGGGCAGTCCAGCACCGGGGAGCGGACGCTCGGCCTCGTCCACTACAGTGCCGGCATGGACGGCCTTGTGGTCTTTACCATCAGCGAAACCGACCGGAAAAAGTATTCGCTCAACAGCCTCTGGCTCGACTACGATGATTTCCGGATGACCGACCTCAACCTGCTCTACGACCTCTCGCAGGCCCAGCGGGACGTGGTCGAGTCGCTCGAGGATTTTTCGGGAAACGAGATCATCCCGTTCTTCCTGCAGGCAAATGTCGAGACCCTCCAGGACGAAGTGAAGCAGGGCCGGTATACCGGGCCGTACCCGGAGATTGCCGACAAACTCGGGGCATTCCACCCGGGCACCCTTGAGGTCATCCAGCGCCGGCTCAAAAACATCGTGCAGGGCAACCGGAAATTCTTCCGCGAATCCGGCTCCTGCGTCACGGAGATCCTCCGCCACCTCCACGACAACAAGGTCGTCCTCATCGACATCCCCCGCATGGGAGAGCGCAGCGAACTCTTCGTCCTCTCGATGATCACCCGGCGGATCATGCAGGCCCACCGCAAATCGGCCGAGGAGTTCGGGGTCGAGACCGAACCCATCGAACAGAAAAAAGTCCTCATCACGATTGAGGAAGCCCAGCGGGTGCTGGGTGCCGGCGGCTCCTCCACCCAGATCTTCCGCGAGTGTGCGATGGAAGGCCGCAAGTTCGGTGTCGGGCTCTGCGTCGTGACCCAGCAGCCAAAGAACATCGACCAGAAAGTGCTCGCCCAGATCAACACCTTTGTCGTCATGGGCCTCGGCGACCGGGGCGACCGGGACATCATCATGGGCAGCGCCAAGCAGGACTTATCAAAAATGGAGATCGAGATCCAGACCCTCGACCAGGGAGAGGCGATCATCTCCACGATCGGCATCCCGTTCCCCGTCAGCACCCGGATCCACTACTACGAGGACTATATCGCAGGGCCTCAACAAAGAGCAAAAGCGGGACATCCGCGACGGCCTCCCGACCGGCTTTTGATCCCCGGCGCCGGAAGGAGCCGGATTAAATATCTCCCATCACCCCTTTTTTATAAAGCACCGGGAAACCATGGCCGAGGAACAATTCCCGCCCCGTTCAGCATGGCCATGATATGCTAAAAAGACCCGGTAAAACCTGTCACTATGAAGAACCGGCAGCCCTGACCGGTTTTGCTTTTCACGAAACGGTGCATCAGCAGGATCTTGGTTGTTGTACACATTCCCTGCATGGGTTCAGGTTGGGGTGCGTCAGGGCCCTCAGGTACTATATGGGACAAGAAACTCATCGTATAGTATGCGCATACGGGTCATTTCCGGTATGGTGATCGCATCCCTTGTCCTGCTTATTGTCTGCTCCGGATGCACAGCCGGTCCTGCACCGGTAACCACTCCACCACCGGTACATGAAACGATACCGGCACCCGTCCTCACAAGCCACGGACATCCGCGTACCGGCCCAGACTACCCGGCCGGTATCAGGCACTCCCGCCAATCTGCCTGCAGGCACAAAGGACCACACGTTTGCCTATGTTCTCAACGGCGTGAAGGACACGGTATTGGTCCCGCTGTCCGATGCACTCTATGCAGACTATGCAAAAAAGCCGGACCCCGCGTGGGATGCCCCGTACGATGCCGCCGGCAATTCTTCCTATTACCTCGCATTTATGACCGACCCGGATCAACAGCCCGCCATCATGGCACTCGTTCAGGCAATCCGGGAAAAAACCCCCGATACCGACGACCAGGCCCGGATCGCCGTCTCCCTCGTGCAGCACATCCCCTACAAGGAAGGAGGAAAACAATACCGGTACCCGTACGAGGTATTGTATAAGAACCAGGGAGTCTGCGGCGAGAAATCAATGCTGCTTGCCCTCCTGTTAAACAATCTCGGGTATGGTTCCTGCGTGTTTTACTTCCTTCCCGAAGATCACATGACCGCGGGGATCAAAGCCGCATCACCGTATGATTTCCGGCATTCCGGGTATGCGTTCATCGAGGCTACAGAACCCTATATCATCACGGATTCATCAACCGACAATCTGGCCAAATGGAAATTCAGCAGTACCATGGAGATAACCGCTGACGGGACCGGGCAGGAGTTCCGGAGCATCGTAAACGATTACAACGATGCCCGGAAGTGGGCAACACTTGAAGGAAATGTCAAACACCTGTCCACTTCGCAATACAATACATGGCAGGCGCTCAATACAAAATATGACCTGAGTTATTACACCTGAAGCGGGCAAAAAAAACAATTTTAAAAAGGCAATCTCAATCGCCCAGCAATTTCACCACAAACGCATGGCACTGGTGCAGGTGGGCACGGTCGCTCTCCGACCTGTTCCATGCGACGGCAAACAAAAGCAGCAGCGCATTTTCAAGCGCAATATCGTATTCCTCGGGTTTCCCGAACTTCGGGTCAGGGGTCTTTGCAAGCATGCAGGCATCTTCGGGCAAAAAAACGCGGAATGTTTCCGGCCGGGGTAATGACGTGTCGAGGCGCTCGGCCTGCTCTCTGACGATGGCAAACGCGTTCTGCACGCAGCGTGGCGCATTATCATCGCCCAGTTGTGCGAACGCAAACCCGGCCGCCTGTGCCGCAGCGCGAAATTCTCCTTCCGCAAACCGGACAAAAACCACCGCGGCGGAATGCGCAGGCTCCGGTGCAAGAGTGTCAGATATTTCCTGCGTCTTCTCAACATAGGACCTGAGCGGTTCGGCAAGTTCCTTTTTATCAGTGACCGGAGCACTGGGCACCCCAAACCGGTACTTCAGCCGCACGAGCAGGATCGTAAGACTTGCCGCATACAGCAGTTCAAGGACGACTGCGGAGAAATTGTCTATTGGGAATCCTAAAAAAATGAAGGAATAGATCGGCGTCGTAAGTGCCACAATATCTTTTTTTGGCCGTATCCACGCGAGGTAGGCAAGCACCCACGAGGCAAATACGCACCCGAGAATCGAGAACCGGATATCGATGGTGACATCAGCCATCCAGACGGCTATCCCCAGGAGTGCCCCGCCGAACCCGAGCACCGGCACCGCATATTCCATCCATCGATACCGTGTATTGTCAGGGAGTGAAGTATCTGCAGACATGAACACCAGATTATCTGTAAGAAATTTTTTTACTCTGAAACTGCCCGGAACCGGTCCCGGAATTTTTGTGGATTATTGATTTTTCCCGGGGGCTTTAATCTTCCGGATCGACACGCAGTTGATGACCGGATCCCCGCTGATGATGTACCGGTGGATGACCATACCCAGCACCTCGACGACATCATTTACCTTGATGTCCTCTTTAGGCGTCGTGAACATCTTCACCGATATCGCTCCGGACCGGTCGGCGACAAGGTACTGGGGGCGGTTGAGGAACTGGAAATACACGCGTTCCACCACGCCCTCAATCCGCACCGGCTTTCCGATCATGCTCTCGTTCACCAGTTTCACCCGCATCGTCTTAGCCTCCGCTTCGTAAAGCGGTTCCACACCCGCATACTGGCTGCGGCTCATATAGTTGAGAGCAACAGGAATGACCAGGAGCATGAACAGCACCGGGATCAGGAAGATGAGCTGTGACCGTACCACCGGGCTGAACACCGCTGCAATGAGTAAAAAAATCGTGAAGAACACAAACACCGCGATCGCGACGATGGAAACCTTCACATCGAAATTTCCAATTTTCATTAAATTTACTATGGGCAGTTAACCTACTTCAGTCCTGCGATCTCGTTTTTTTGTAAAAGGCAGACCCCCGATGAAAATCCCTGCGTAAAAGAACCTGCCGTCAAGGGTGTTCCGGATACATCAAAAAACAGATGCTACCAGACCACCTTACCTCTGGATTCCGGACGGAAATGCAGTCCGGTTTTTTGCATACGGGCATATCCAACTAATCAGGTGCAGGTAATGCCGTTTAAAGTTTCCCCGGACGGTCACGCCCCCGGGGGATTAAGGAAATCTGGTCCGGGGAAAAAATCCCGGCTCCCCTTCGAGATCAGATGATCCGGCAGGTCTTAGCATAGATCCGCATAATATTGGTCCGCGTGAGAAATCCAAGCAACAGGTCCGGCTGGTCCGGGTCGGCAACAGGAAGATGGTTGATATCATTGACCATCATCAGCTTCAGTGCCTGTTCCAGCGTGTCTTGCGGAGAAATGAAAATAAGCTTGCGCGTCATCACGTCCCGCACCAGCTGGGGTGAGAGGCCTGCCTCCCCGTTGTGGCGCATGTTGCTTACCGTGATGATACCGGCAAGACGGCCTTCTTTGAGGACCGGGTAGCCGGTATGGGCGGTCTGTTCTATCAGGGCGCGGGCGTCATCAAGGGGAGTTTCCGGGGACAGGGCAATCACCTTGTCATAGGGAATCATTGCCTCGCGGACCAGGATCGTTTCAAGGACCCGCTGCCCGTATTCGTGACGGTGGGCTTCTGACTGTGCCTTGGTCATCACCTGCTCCCGGTAAATTGTTTTTCCGCCGGTGATCATGTACGCAATCCCGACACCGGCCATCGCCGGTACGAGCAGGGAGAAATTACCCATCATCTCAACGACCATGATCAGGACGGCAATCGGCGCATTGGCAATGGCGCCGAAGAGTGCGATCATGCCGACAATGCCAAAAATGGGTACTGACTCGAGCGGGATAATTGACGGGTAGAGGATATGGAAGATCATGCCAATTGCACCCCCGGTCGCTGCGCCGATGGTCAGGCCCGGCGCAAACACTCCCCCGCTTCCTCCCGATCCAAGCGTGAGGGAGGTCGAGATGATTTTCATAAACGGGAGAAAAAGCAGGACGATGAGAGGGACCATCGTATAGAGGGAGAGCTGGACAAACCCGTATCCCGTACCGAGCCCGGCAAGACCGAGCATCTGCCCGTCAGTGGAAATAAACGAGAGCCCGATAACGATAATGCCGAGCATGAACGCACCGCAGACCGGCTTGAGATACAGGGGAAGATTCCGTTCTTTGAAAACCCGTGCAAAAACATCCCGTGTCCCGTAAAAAAATGAGATATATAAGAGCCCGATAAGCGCACAAAAAATCCCAAGGACGAGGAAAAAGGGAAGCTGCCAGACGTTCCACGATACCGGCAACAGGGCAAATATCGGGTCGAACCCCTCGAACAGACCGAAAATTGAGTACCCGATAATCGATGCAAGGAACGAGGGGATGATTGCCTCCGCCTCAAAATCGCGTATATATAATATTTCAGCCGCAAGGACCGCCCCTCCCAGCGGCGCCTTGAAGATCGTCCCGATACCTGCCCCGATCCCGGTCGTGAGCGCCAGCCTGCGTTCCTTTGGCGACAAATGGAAATAATCCGCAACGATTGAACCAAAACCCGCAGAGATCTGGGCGGCGGGCCCCTCCCTCCCTGCGCTTCCCCCGGTGGATATGGTCAGGATGGCGGTAACTGCCTTGAGGAGCGGGACTCTCCGGCGGATCTTGCCATCCGTGTGGAATGCTTTTATCGCCGCATCGGTCCCGTGGCCCTCGGCCTCGGGGGCAAGGAAGGTGACCAGCAGGCCGGAGAGCAGGGCACCGGTACAGATGATCGGGAGCAGAAGAAACATATTGCCCGGCGCGGACCACTGGGAAATAAGCAGCGGGCCTTCCCCTTCAAGCGGCATCTGGTAGTGCAGCAGGTATCCCATGCAAAACTGGGTGCCCCGTTTTAATCCTTCATAAAACAGGAGTGAGCCAACGCCGGAAATAACCCCGACGACTATAGCGATGAAAAGCAGACGTTTATACGGGATCGAGCAGGCGGTTAAACTGAAACATAGTGCAGATGGCAGGGCCGGGCAGTTCCCCTGGAAGATATTCAACGGTCTATCCAGATGTAATAAGATAATCCTACTATTTAGGTGCACACGATTTTATCGCGCTGCAGGCGTTGGCGAGCAAAAAAGATACAACCATCGCTCTTGTGCGATTACAAAAACCCGGGAACAGACACTCCCGAAGAAAAAAAAATATGATGAATAATTACTTCAGTGCTGCGATCTCTTTGCGGAAGGCGACCCAGTACAGGACACCGACAAAGAACAGACCGCCGACGATGTTACCGATGGTGACGATGATTAAGTTGTTTGTCCACATCGTGACCCAGGTCAGACCGGCATTAATCTTGGTGGGGTCTGTGATGAATCCCTGCGTTAAGAGACCGGCGGGGATGAAGTACATGTTCGCGACACAGTGTTCGAATCCGCTGGAAACGAAGGCCATGATCGGGAACCAGATCCCAAAGAACTTGCCGGCTGCATCATCTGCACATATTCCGAGCAGGATAGCGAGGTTGACGAGCCAGTTACAAGCAATTCCTTTTAAGAATGCTGACCACATGCCCATCATGCCAACGTAACTGACCTTGGCGCCGGCAATGGCAATTGCCCTTGTGCCAAACGCTGTTATCGTGGCGGTTCCTGCGGCGTCAAAGGAGACAAATGGACCGTATGCCATGATGTAGGCAAATACGATCGAGCCGATCAGGTTTCCGATATACACGAAAATCCACAGGTTGATGACCTGTGCCCAGCTGACCTTGTGGATGAATGCTGCCATCGGGGCGAGCATTGCGTCACCGGTGAAGAGTTCAGCACCGGTCAGGACGATGATAATAAGCCCAACCGGGAAGACTGCTCCCAGGATTAACTGGGAAAAACCTGCGCTGGCAGTACCAAAACGCAATGCGGCATCACTTGCCTGGATCCCGGTACTGCACATTGTTGCAAGGGCACCGCCCATGGCGATATATGCTCCCGCCATGAACCCACGAAGGAGCATGTTCCATGCGGGCAACCCTACCTTGTATTTACCGGCGTCTCCTGCCTTCGCAGTAATTGCTACCGGTGGATGAAAAACCATTTTTTAACACACCTCTGAAACGTTCCAACCTATACGGGCAAACCTGTTCATTCGTTGCCAGTCCTAAAAGGACACTCTCGTAGTGCTCGGTATAGGCCAAACAAATACTCGGATTTAACGATATTAATACCTTCCTAAATGCTTTCTGGTTATTTTACGCCGGAGAGAGAAATTAATCCGGATCCGGGTCGGACAAGGTGACCGGCGAGCGGGTATTTTTGGAGCTGTTTCATAATATTCATCAGGTAAATCACCCGAGTATCTATGCAGCATACTTGGGAGAGGTTACCCCGTGAAATGTTCCGCAATCACCGGTCCGGTTTTTGAACAGCATAACCGGACCGGCCATATTGAGTGCTATGATCGTCTCCGCGCTATCATCGATTATCTGCCCGGCGCCCTGGTCGTCCATGCGCCCGTGGCCGCGGCGCAGGAGGATATCGAGCGCGTTCACCACCCCGGGTACCTTGCCTGGCTGAACCGGCAGTGCCAGCGGCATGCCGATCACCCGGTTATCGACGAATATGGGTGCGTGGGCGGATACTTTGAGCAGAACATGTTTGTTCCGGGTTTTCTTGACGCCAATACCTACATCAATCCCTATTCATACAACGTCGCGACCTATGCAGCCGGGTCTGCGATTGCTGCAATGGAACGTGCCCTTGACGGCGAGAACTGTTTTGCGCTGGTCCGTCCTCCCGGTCACCATGCGGCAGCAGACTGGGCGATGGGGTTCTGTCTCCTCAACAATGTGGCGATTGCCGCGGCAAAAGCCCTGACACTCGTGGACCGGGTTGCGATTATTGACTGGGATGTGCACCATGGCAACGGGACGCAGGACATTTTTTTTGGTAATGACCGGATCCTGTACTGTTCTGTCCATGAAGAAGGGGTCTTCCCGAACTCCGGCACCGAGACTGAAGTTGGCGACGGCGGTGCCCATGGCTGGACGGTGAATGCCCCCCTCAAAAAAGAATCCACGGTCGGGGATTACTCGCTGGTGTTCACCGACCTGTTCCTCCCGATACTCGAGCGGGTAAAACCGGACCTTGTGCTGGTCTCCTCCGGTCATGACGCCCTGTCCGACGATCCGATTGGTGACATGGCACTTCTTCCGCCGGACTTTGCCTACTTTACCGGCCTGCTCCAGGACTCTCTCGATCTGCCCCTCGCGCTCGTGCTTGAGGGAGGGTATGGCCCGTCCCAGCCCGAAGCCGTTGCCGGGATTATTGATGCTCTCCAAGGCTCACGGGTGTCACGTATACTTCCTGCCCCCTCTGCAGAAACCCGGGTCCGGGTTGCCCGTTTGCAAAAGTTGCACGGGCTGATATGACCGGGAATTGGTTTTCTGCGGGGTATCTTTTTCGTAACTGAATAGGGGGCTGACGGGTAATATACCTGAACGCCGTAACCCCCGGGACAGAAAGAGATAACGGCGCTGCAGAAATCATTGCTTTTCATCATAGGCTTTCTTTGAAATCTGCGGTATCCGGACTCCCTGCCCCCGTTGCATGGCATCCCCGGATTACAATCTATCCTTAAAAGAGTTAGTAAAAACCCAAAAAATAAGAGAGAAATGCCGGGAGTCAGGGGGACGCTCCCCCTGGGGTGCCTCCCCTTTTGGGGGAGAGGGAGGGCACCCTCATAACTTACAAAAAGAGTTTTACAAAAATTGAATGATTACAGTTTTCCTTCAGAGCAGAGATAACCGGTTCTTTTTTATAATCAACACAGTTATTGTAGATTGAAGAGAGCATGACGCAAAAGAAGTATAATTTAATAATTATGGTTGTCCTCCTTACCCTCGTTGAGGGGCTGGCGATATACCTCAATATGGTAGCACATCCGAAAAGTCAGCCTGCCCTGACGGTAGTCATTGTCGTTCTTTTTGCCATCGCGAGCGGACTTGGCGTTTGGTACGCAACCAGAGTCCGGGGCATAACATTTGCCTGACGAATGCAGGACAATCATTTCAGAATCAGGTGACCTTACTCTGAGGGTGAGCCGTAGAGCGGTGATATCCGTAAAAAAAATTGAAAAATTGTATAAATGAAAAAACAAAAATGAGATAATCATGGCTGAACGAAAAAAGTGTGAATACTGTGAAAAGGATGCAATCGGGTTCCAGTCACTGGAGGGCGGTTTTGCCTGGGTCTGCGAGGACCATGCAGATGGACTCCTTCTCGCTCTCAAACCCGGTGAAAAAAAAGTGTACGGTGTTTGTGTTCTCGAACGATACAGCTGATAGCTGAACAGACTTGTGAGACAAAACGAGGTATGAATAAAAAAAACTCCCGGATAGAATAACTATGGCAGCAAGACCAAAGTGCGAACACTGTGAAAAGGATGCGATCGGGATCCAGTCACTCGGGTGTTGTGTTGCCTGTGTCTGCGAGGAACATGCTGACGGTCTCCTTCTCGCACTCAAGCCCGGTGAAAAGCAGTCGTACGGTGAATGTTACCTCGAACGATTCGATACCGCCAATCACGAATAATTCCATAAAAAGTGCGATGGTGCCGGAACTAAACTATCGCAAACCGGAGGGTGCCACAGCGGCGGGGGCGAAGGCAGGGATTGCCGGAGCCGCCAGGAGCGTTATGGCAATTCAATTTGAGGATTTCTACAAATCCAAACAAAAGTGAAAAAGTAAAAAAAAAATTATTTGTTAACCGGGTTGAACACGTTCTCGTAGATCATATCGCTGCCGGTTCTACCAAGACGTGCACGTTCCTCTTTCTCTTCAACATAGGCCATCAGCGGCAGTTCCATGCTGACCCCCGGAACATGGCCGAACATCTTCTCGAGTTCAACCTGCTGGGCATGCATAAAGAGTGCATTGGGGATCTCTGCCGGGCAGAGTTCCTGGCACTGGCCGCAGTTCACGCAGGAATCTGCGATATGGGCAAACCGGATCAGGTGGAACATGAAGTTTGGCGGGATTTCCCCGGGCTTCACATAGGTCGGGTTCTTGGTGGTGCAGTCAACGCAGTAGCAGATGGGACAAGCCGAGATACAGGAGTAGCACTTGATGCACCGGGACGTCTCCTCCATGATCTTCTTTAAGCGGTTCTTGCCTTCGCCAAGACTCTCGAAATCATGCTTGCGCCACTTCTCGCCAAGCTTCATCATGGCGCCTTCAACCTTGCCCCGGATCTCAAGCCCCTTGGGGTTTGCCGGTTCGGTTGCAAGGATGCCGGCTTTTACCGCACCGGCAACAAGGTTCGCACCCTTCTCGCTGCAGACTTCCACAAAGGTTGCCTTGCCGGCTTTATCGCCGATGACTCCCCAGTTCCCACAGGCAAGGTCTGCCTGCCGGGGGATTTTCATCTTGCAGCGGCGGCAGTTGGACCGCCGGCCGTAGCCTGCCTCTTCAAGTTCATCGATTGAGATGCCCTTGTGTCCGCCTTCGTATTCGATGATGAACTGGCCCTTGTCAATCTCTTCTTTGTGGACTGCGTCGGGGTCGACACCAAATTTGTCGGCAATCATCCGTCGGGCGGGAACGGCACTGACCGATCCACCGCAGTTGACCCCGATCATGATGATGTTGTCAAGGTTGATCTGCTTGCGCTTGGCCAGTTCGTAGAATGCCATTGCGTCGCAGCCTTTGACAGTCACCCCGAGTTTCATCGTTTCGGCACCGTCAAAGTATTTCTTGATCAGTTTGGGGAGGAGCAGGGTGCCACAGTGAAGTGAACCGGCGGTCTTTGCTATCTCCTTTGGGTCAGTGATCAGGACCGGTTTTGCATCGTAGAGGTCGGTTCCCTTGGTGATTGCAAGGACGGCATCGACCGCTTTTGACTCAAGCGCGTATTTCCAGAGTGCACTGACGGCACCGCCGAGTTCTGCTTTCTTTTTGATATCTGCGTCATTGGTCCATGCGTAGAGCATATCGCCTTTCTTTGTCATGTTCAGGCCTCCTTGATCTTCTCAATTTTACAGGCACAGGCCTTGAACTCGGGGATCTTTGCAACAGGGTCGAGTGCATTGTTTGTTAAGAGGTTTGCCGCACATTCAACGAAATGGAACGGTATGAAAACGACACCCTTCTTGATGGTGTTTGTCACCCGGGCGCCAATCGTAATCTCTCCCCTGCGGGAGATCGCCTTGACCATTTCCTTGTCTTTGATGCCCAGCGCTTTTGCATCCTCGGGATTAATCTCGACCCAGCCGGTGGGCTCCTCGCGCTCGAGACTTTCTGAGCGCCGGGTCATCGAACCGGTGTGCCAGTGCCAGATGCAACGGCCAGTGGTCAGGAGGAGTGGGTAATCCTTGTCCGGAACTTCTGCCGGGGGTTTCCACTCGATTGGCGTAAATATACCAAGACCGTCCGGGTGGGAAAATTTCTCCTTGTGGAGGATGGGTGTACCCGGGTGCTCCTTTGTCGGGCAGGGCCAGTGGAGTGCTTCGGGCTTCTCGAGGCGTGCATAATCCATGCCGGCATATGAAGGGGTAACCTTTGTAATTTCCGTGAAGATCTCTTCTGCGCTCTTGTACGGGAACTGCTTGGCGTATCCCATTGCCGCCCCGAGTTCACAGATGATCTGCCAGTCAGCCTTTGCCTGTCCCGGCGGGTCCTGTGCCTTTCTCCACTTCTGGACACGGCGTTCGGTTGAGGTCTGGGTGCCGTCCTTCTCGGCAAAGCAGGTTGCCGGGAGAACAACATCAGCAAGCTGTGCTGTCTCGGTCAGGAAGATGTCCTGCACGACCAGGAATTCGGCATTCTTTAATCCCTTTTCGACATGGTGGAGATCAGGATCGGAGAGCATCGGGTTCTCGCCCAAAATATAGACGCACTTGACCTTACCGGGCTCATCGGCGAGGGTATTGATAAGCGTGGTAACCGTCAGGCCGACTTTGCCCTCGGCAATATCGCAGCCCCATGCGTCCTCCATCTTCTTCTTCATCTCGGGGACTAGCACCGACTGGTACCCGGAGTACACGTTTGCGAGGGCTCCCATGTCGCAGGCGCCCTGCACATTGTTCTGCCCACGCAGTGCACAGATGCCCGTGCCGGGTCTTCCCAGGTTGCCGGTCAGCATCTGGATGTTTGCAACCGACTTGACGTTATCGACACCGGTCGTGTGCTGGGTAATACCCATCGAGTAGAGGACCGCAGACTGGCCGGATTTACCAAACCACTCTGCTGCAGTGATGATGTCCTGTGCGGGAACACCGGTGATCTTTGAGACGTTCTCCGGGGAATAGGTATCCTTCATCACGACTTCTTTGACCTTCTCATAATCCTTGGTCCTCTTTGCGATGAAGTCCTTGTTCTCCCACCCGTTCTTAATGATCTGCTGCATGAAGCAATTCAGTAATGCCACATCAGTGCCTGAGTAGAACTGCAGGTGCAGATCGGCAATCTTTCCCGTTGGCGTGAGTCGCGGGTCGGCGTAAATGATCTTTGCGCCCTTCATCTTTGCCTGCATGATGCGGCGCCCAATCAGCGGGTGCTGCTCAAACGTGTTGGTGCCTATGACAAGAAGGCATTTTGATTCGGCAATGTCTGCAATTGACTGGGTCATTGCTCCGGACCCGAATGCTCCGGCAAGCCCGACGACTGTTGACGCGTGGCAGAGCCGGGCGCAGTGGTCGATGTTGGGCGTCTTTAAAACTGCCCGTGCAAACTTCTGCATCAGGTAGTTCTCCTCATTGGAGACGCGTGCTGATGACAGGCATGCCATCTCTTCGCCCTTGTAGGACTTGAACTTCGAGACGATGAGCTTGTATGCGTCGTCCCAGCTGGCTTCCTCGAATTTGCCATCCTTCTTGATGAGCGGGGTGGTCAGCCGGTCCGGGTTGTTGATAAATTCCCATGCATAGTTGCCCTTGGGGCAGAGTTTGCCCTCGTTGACCGGGTTGCGGTGCCACGGCGCAACGCCGACAACCTTCTTGTCTTTGACGACAAGGTTGAATCCGCATCCTGTCCCGCAATAGGGGCAGGTGGTTGGTACGTAACTAAACTCCATGTTCTCTCCTCGAACAAAAATAGGTCTTATCCAACGCTATATAAACATGCTGAAAAATGGCTAAATTATGACGAATATCGGTGGGTTCATATTTTCCGGCAGTAAATGATTGTTGTGTACAATGAAAAAAATTAATGAGGTTGATTTATGAACAAGGGGCGAAACGGTCGGGTTCCGACGTTTGCGCGCATATAACTGGCAGGATGTATGAAGCCCCCCCATATCTTCCCGATGCTTTCAACCATCGTGAAAGTTGCCCTGACTGCAGTGGACGGAGTCCGTGTTTACGGATCATACCGTCTGCCCGCTGTGCGGTGGTGAACTCTCCGGTTACGACACGAAGAAAAAACAGTTTGCTGTCCTGCAGGAAGCAGATGCAACAAAGAAACTGTTTGTGTATGTCAAACGGTTTTACTGCCGGGAGTGTCACACGCTCTGCTATGCGGATGAGCCCTTCTACCCCGGCACCCGCATAGGTTCACCGGTCGTTGACCTGGGAATAACGCTCTCAGCAGATATGCCGCCAAACCGGGTGGCTGCCTACCTTGAGGCGATGGGTATTAGTGTTGACCGGACGACCTGCCGGCTCTATGCAAAAAAAGAATTGCCCCGTGTTCAGACTACGGATCTATTTGGGATCCATATCCCCGTTTCCGTGTTTGCCCTCTCCGACCTCGCTAACCGCACGGGTGAGGGGAGTCGCATCATGGGGGCAGAAATTCTCGCTGCCTGTGGTTTCCCATCCGCATACCGGGCACCGCTTCACCCGCCGGCGGGAAGAAAAGAAGGGGATGATGGGGATGAACAGGAAGATAAAGAAAAACGGCACGTGCATGAGCCACATAAGAGCGGTAACCAGCACCGATCCAATAAAGAGGCAGATGCCCAGACTGCGTGATTCCATATTCCCACCCCGTCAGTTTTTTTGATGCCTATCCGATATTCGACCGCAGGGCAACTTCCCGCACCGCATACGCGGGAAGCGCATCGGCGACCGGACCCAGTTCCAGCGTGAGATCCCTGCCGCCGCATTCCCGGGCAAAGAGCGGGGCACCGATGCCGGCAACAATCACATCCGTTGCCCCGGATTCTCTGGATACCTGCCGCACCTGGTCGCCGATGAGCGTCCGTTGGCGATCCCAGCACTGTTGCGCGATCTGCATGGCGCCCGGTTCACCGATCTCCTCAAGATCGGCGCAGACCACCCGGGCAAGCCTGCGCAGGGCAGATGCCCGTGTTTTTTCTTTTTTATCCGCAGTATCGCACACGTAATCTGCTGGCGAGATATGGTTGAGGACGAGGTGCACGTCTGCTGTCGATGCAAAATATTCTGTACTGACCGGCGTCTCGATCCCGTCAAGGCGGACCGATGAAATGAGCGTGGCAACCGGTGTCCGCAGCATGCCGGTATACCGGAGATACCCTTTCTGCAATCGCTTGAGATCGGTAAGGCCGGTCAGAGAGTTAAAATCGGCAAGCGGGATGATATCGGCAGTCGTGCTCCCGATATCAAGCAGGACCGATGCCGGGTACCGTGCCCGCAAAAAATCCGCCGAGACAAGCCAGTTTGCGGCGGCAAGTTCCGGTACCGGCTCCCGGTGAAAATGGCTGTCCATACCGTAAAACCATGCATCCGGGAACACGGTTTTTATCGTGCTGACGATGAAGGCAATGCCCTCCATCTTGCTGGAAAAGCAATCTGCTAGCTCCCCGCTCATCACGACCGCTGCCCGGTCCTGTCCCGGTTTTTTATAGGCTTGCAATAATTCAACGAGCGGGGCGCCTTCCCAGAGCGGACAGTAGTGAAGATGGACGCCGTCATCATCCACAAGTTTTACGTTGGCTCCCCCGACGTCGATGCCAATCATTGCGGCGTGACCTTCCCGTGCGTGTCAAACCGGACCGAACCGGTAAAATGGACTGTGGCAGGAACTGTCCCTTTCGATGCCTGGACAATAAGCGGTGCGATCTCTTCTTTCATGCAGGCAGCGATACCGACAAGACTTGTCGTGATGCGGGGATTCACATCCACGACATAGCATTTATCGGACACGACAATATCGATCCCGCAATATCCCTGGCAGCCCAGGACCGTCGCCGCTTTGACCGCAGTATCAATGATCTCCTGCTCGCGGGCCGGGTGGACCGGCGTTTCGCCGCCCTTATACTGGAACGTGCCGTCTTTCCTAATTTCGATAAACTGGCGGTTTACCGCAAGAACAAGTGCTGGGTCGCCGGTATAATACAGGCAGGCTTCGCCAACCACCCGGGTTGCGATAAGGCTGACGGAATAATGTTCGCCGTCAATGAACTCCTGTGCAAACTCCCCGCTCTCCGGAGTTGATTCGGTCAGCCGGACACCCTGCGCCCCGCAGCCGGAGACAGGTTTGACCACATGCGGTCCGGCCGGTGCCTCGCCGGGCACCGCAATCCCGTGACTGCGCAGGATCTTTGCCGAACGGACCTTGTTTGCACAGAGAGCGGCATTCATGCTGCCGCAGCCGAGGTTGTGCGTGAATTGTTCGAGAAGTGCGGTGTATTTTGCCATGAGATGGTCCGGTGCGATAACAAGTCCCATATCGCAGGCCGGTGCAAGACGGCTGATTTCCTCGCCAAAATCCCCGGGGCCCGGCAGGACAATCTCATCACCGCACCGGGTAAAACTGTTTTTTAATACATCAAGCATCGCCGCGCCTTCAGGCGCAAGCGCGGGGGTGCGGACAGTGGTGTATTCGGCGAGCAGGACTTTCATCCCTGTTATATGTGCGGTCAAGTAAAATTACCCTATCCGATCAGTGAATTATTTGAGGGGTGACGATAAGGGTATATGGATATGAAACCCTCGATCCTGCTGACCAATGATGACGGAGTAACCTCTCTGGGGATATGGGCAGCGTACGAAGCACTTGCCCCTATTGCGGATGTGACCATCGTGGCTCCTGCAACCCAGCAGAGTGCGGTGGGCAGGTCAATCTCGATCTTTGAGCCGATACGGGCAAACCAGATCACGTTAAACGGAATCCGGGTCTGGTCTGTCGCCGGCAAACCCACGGATGCCGTGATCATCGGGCTGTATGCGCTCAGGCTGGCGCCCACGCTTGTGGTGAGCGGGATTAACATCGGTGAAAATCTTTCCTTTGAATCCATCATGACATCGGGTACAATGGGTGCAGCACTGGAAGCATCAAACCAGGGGACAAAAGGAATCGCATTCTCGCTGCAGGTGGAAGACCAGGGCGACAAGTTCGATGATCCAAGCAATCCGGTGCAGAATTTCGATGCGGCAAAAAAAGTGGTCCGGGATGTGGTAGAAAGGGTGCTCAAAAATGGCATCTGCCCGCATGCTGACGTGATAAATGTAAATATTCCCTCGGTGGTAAAAGGCGGGTACGAAGTAACCCGGCTGGCGCGGAAGCTGTTCCACACCGGTGTTGAGAAACGGCTTGACCCCCGCGGGCGCCCCTATTTCTGGATTAACGGCCCGCTCATCGAGGACGCGGAGGAGGGGACTGACGTGCATGCGATCCGGAAAGGAAATGTATCGATCACCCCGATTACCCTTGACTGTACCGCCCATGAAGCGGCAGAAGAAGCAAAAAAGATATTCTGCCGGTGAATTTTTTTATCGGGATTTTATTACAATGAATGATTGTCAGGAAATAACCTGCAATCTTTGGTTTTCAGGATAGTTCTCTTTTTCATGCAAATTGGAAATAAAAGATGATCCTCATTCATCATTGAATGTTGCAAGTTGTTTGATTTTTACGATGTATCCCACCCCTTCAGGGTCGCTCGGGGGTCTCGTCGACCCCTCGCTGGGCAAGGCGGTTTTTCTTTAGATCTATAAGATGACTGATTTTATCGAGCCCCGTATAATCCGATTTCAAAACCGCCGCGGGGGCGTCCCTTCGGGGGCGGCGGGGTTCATCGTAACCGAGGAAAAAGGGGTCGGTTCGCTTCCATCAATTTGATGTTGTCTGGTTGAATTCACTATTCATTCTTATGGTAGTGATTCCCCTTCAGGAAACCAATCCCGTCACCAGTTTTAATTATCCCCGCATTGATATCGTACACTTTAATGGTTGACAATTCACAGGCAATCATCGCAGAAAAGCGTGCGGCGGGACACCAGGCCGCGGAACTCGTTGAAGATGGTATGGTTATTGGCCTTGGCACGGGCTCTACTGTCTTTTACATGATTGAAAGCCTCTCAAAAAAAATCCGGGAGGACGGCATAAAAATTGCCGGGGTTCCCACTTCCTACCAGACGGCTCTGCGGGCGCGGGAATATGGCATTCCCTTGACAACCCTTGATGACAATCCCATCCTCGATCTGGCTATCGATGGCGCCGATCAGGTTGATCCGCAGTTGTGCCTGATCAAAGGACGTGGTGCCGCTCATACCCGTGAAAAATGTGTTGCGGCAGCTGCGTTCCGGTTTATCGTTGTCGTGGACAGGGCTAAACTCGTCCCGCACCTGGCCGGACAGGTGCCACTGGAAGTCCTCCCGTTCTCAATAAGACCCGTGATGTCGGAGCTGCGCGGACTGGGCGGTGTTCCGTTAATCCGGGAAGCGGTGAAAAAAGACGGCCCGGTCATTTCGGACAATGGAAATATTATCGTCGACTGCAGGTTTGACCAGATTGCGGATCCCTCCGCTCTGGAAGCGACCATCGCGATGATCCCGGGAATTGTGGAAAGCGGGCTGTTTACCGGGTTTACTGACAAGACCACGGTCATTGTCGGGGACGAAAAAAAGTGCCGGGTGATTACATCACCGGATGTAATCCCGTAATTTCTGTATCATGGCGAGTTGATTGTTCGCCTCATTCTTCTTCTCTTTTTCAATGCTGTCCATTATTTCCGTGATAGGTTTGGACAACTCATAGATCTTGACCGGGCGGCCTTTGCTTTCAGCCTTGCTCTCCCTGCTTGAGATCCAGCCCTGCTCCATTAAGTAGCGCATCGCAATGCTGACCTCAGGCTGGCGGAGATCCGTCCCCCGTTCAATTGCCCGGGACGTTGCCTCAGGAGTATTTGCGAGAAATACAAGGACTTTAGCCACATTGCGTTTGGTTCCGATCTCGATGAGAAGATTCGCAAATTCTTCTTCCTTGTCGGTAAAATACATTACATTTTCCGTTCTCATGCATCACATCCAAAATATTTCTGTTTTCTTTTTATCATAACAAATATCTAACTATTGATATATATGTGATGGTATTGTTCAGCAATGGACAGCAAATTTATATATTTTTATTAATTTTCCGTCGTTTCATGAAAATTTGTTCATAATAACCTGTGGATGGTAACACTTCATTGCAAAAGTGTTCCGGGAAAAGAAAAGATCAGGTCATCAGGCCAAGACCCCGGAGATCTGAAAGGATCTTGACAACCGCCTTTTTTGCATCTTCGGGTTCTTTTCCCCCGGTAATGATCAGTTTGCCGGAACCAAAGAGGAGCACCACCACTTTGGGGGTTTCGAGCCGGTAGACCAGGCCCGGGAATTGTTCCGGTTCGTATTCAATCCGGTCGAGGTTGAACCCCACGGCAATTTTATTCAGGTTGATAGGCGTGGCAAGATCCGCCGACGTGACAATGTTCTGGATCTTGTAGGTTAATTTTTTCGGGATATTGATATTGAGTTCACGCAGCTTGTTCCCGAGGATGTTGAGTCCCTTGGACAGGCTGTCGATGCTCTTTGCACCGGTAAGCACGACTTTGCCGGAACCAAAGACAAGTGCAGCAATTTTGGGATCCTGCATGCGGAGCACTACGCCGGGGAACCGTTTCTTGTTATATTCTGCACCGGGGATTTTTTCTGCAATTGCAGGTAGATCCAGATAATCGGTCACCTTGGCAGAAGCGACAATATTTTCAATCTTTAAAGAGTCCTCTGGTCTGACCTTCATATTTATAAATGCCACAAAACAGTATTTAAATAGTTGGGTGGGTGACCGGGGGTGTCACTCATCCAGTGTCGAGATATCGCCCGGGTCCATCCCCATCTCTTTTGCTTTCAGGACACGCCGGACAATTTTTCCGCTCCGGGTCTTTGGCAGGGAGTCGACAAACTCGATCTCGGAAGGCATTGCAATGGGGCCAAGGGTGATCCGCACGTGATAGAAGAGCTCGTTTTTGAGCCGGTCGCTTGGGGTATGCGTGTTCCTGAGCATCACAAATGCCTTGATAGTATTTCCCTTGAGGGGATCGGGTTTGCCGATTACCGCGGCTTCTGCCACCGCCTTGTGGGAGACAAGGGCGCTCTCAACTTCCGCAGTCCCGATGTTATGCCCTGAGACAATGATCAGGTCGTCAGACCTGCCGATGACCATGATGTAGCCGTCCTCGCCTTTTATCGCAAGGTCTCCCACGGTATAACACCCGGGGATTGTCTCCCAGTACTTGCGGTACCGTTCTTCGTTGTTGTAGACGGTCCGCATCATCGCAGGCCAGGGTTCTTTGATGACCAGAAAACCGCTCGTGCCCGGTGGGACGCTCTTACCGTTTTTATCTACCACATCCGCAATCACGCCGGGGATGGATTTCCCGGCAAAACCCGGGCGCATCGGTTCGCCAAGCACAGTGGTAATCATGTGCATCCCGGTCTCGGTCTGCCACCACGTGTCCACAATGGGGCATTTTGCCTTGCCAATCACATGGTAGAACCATTCAAACGCTTCCGGGTTGAGCGGTTCCCCGACCGATCCAAGAATGCGCAGCGATGAAAGATTGTATTTGTCCGGCCATTCCCGGCCCATCTTCATGAACATCCGGATTGCAGTCGGCGCGGTGTACAGGATGCTTACCCCGTACTCCTCGACCATCTTCCACCAGATGCCGGCGTCCGGGTAATCCGGAGTACCTTCCCCAATCAGGATCGTCGCGCCGACCGATAACGGCCCGTAGACCACGTAAGAATGCCCGGTAATCCAGCCCGGGTCAGCGGTACACCAGTACACATCGCTTTCCTTGACATCAAAGATATACCGGGTTGTATAATATGCCCCCACCATGTACCCCCCGCAGGTATGGACAATACCCTTTGGGGCGCCGGTCGTACCGCTCGTGTAGAGAATGAACATCGGGTCTTCTGAATCCATCACTTCTGCGGGGCAGTCCGGTTCCACATCGGCCATGACCTCATAAAAGTCAATCTCCATCTCGCTGTGGATCTCGACCGGTGTTCGCAGTTCCCTTCTCAGGATGATAAGGTGTTCAACGGTCGGCGCACCGATGATCGCTTCTTCAATGACATGCTTGAGCGGGATCGATTTGCCCCGGCGGATTGCCATATCGGCGGTAATGACTATCTTTGCGCCGGCGCCGACTATCCGCTGGTTGAGTGCTGCGGCACCATATCCCCCGAACACCACACTGTGTACCGCTCCGATGCGTGCGCACGCGAGCATCGCGATAACCTGTTCGGGAATGACCGGCATATAGATGCAGACCCGGTCGCCTTTGACCACCCCCAGTTTTTTCAACCCGTTTGCAAACCGCATGACTTCCCGGTATAACTGCCGGTAGGTGAAGACCCGCTCGTCTTCGGCGCTCTCGCCTTTCCATATCAGGGCAACCTTGTTGCGGCGCTCACCGAGCACGTGCCGATCAAGACAGTTGTAGGTGATGTTGGTCTTACCGTTGACAAACCATTTTGCGTGCGGATAATTCCACTCTTTTACCTTGTCCCACTCCGAAAACCAGTGAAGTTTTCGTGCTATCCGGTCCCAGAACTGTTCCGGGTCTTTTAAAAATTCATTATATGTCCAGTTGTAGTCCCCCATCCAGCTTTTCTCGCGGTACGACGGGTTGGGTGTGTAGTACTTCGGCTCCTGCCGGGACTGTGCGCTCTCTTCCATAAAGTACCTCTATTCTACATGATCATTAATGATGAATTCTAATTAATTCTTGTGGTTGGTTTGCACAAAATCGGCCATTTTCGCGTTATTTTAACCTATGGCGGCCTATGCTCTCAATTCAGCAAATTTAAATTGTGTCTCGACAAATTCTGATCAAATCTGTGAGTACGCAGAATGGTTCGCATTGTGCGACCAGTTTTTTCTGCATTAAAAAAATGTGGGTATACATCACCATGATGTATGGCCATGTTTTTTTTGAAAATGCACGTGTGCATTTTCTCTTAAAAAGAATTCAGGGAACTGCCTGATTTGAAACCGAGGTGAATTCGTGACCCAGCAAATGCTTTCTGAAGCGGAAGGATACGACATTTTACGAAAATATGACATCCCTGTACCTGAATACCGTATCGTGAAGAACGGCGAGGATGCGGCTCTTGCAGCCGAAAAGATGGGCTGTCCGGTTGTGATGAAGATCATGTCGCCGCAGATTGTCCACAAGAGTGACGCCGGCGGTGTGATTGTGGGTATCGGCAGCAGGAAAGCCGCTCTTGGCGCTTTTACAAAAATTATCGACAGCGCAAAAGCGTACAACCCGCAGGCCGATATTGACGGTGTGATTGTCGAACAACAGGCAGAACCGGGTCTTGAACTCATTATCGGGGGGAGGACCGACCCGGCGTTTGGCAAAGTCATTACCTTTGGTATGGGCGGAACGATGGTCGAGCTCATGAAGGATGTGACGCTGCGTATCCTGCCGGTGACTGACGAGGAGATCCGCCAGATGATCCACGAGATCAACGCGTATCCCCTGATCTCCGGTTACCGCGGCTCCAAGCCCCGGGACGAGGAGACGCTTGTCCAGATTATCAAAAATGTCTGCCGGTTCTTTGACGAGAATGAGCAGATCGTGGAATTTGATATCAACCCCCTCCGGTTGTATGAATCGGGCGCGTGTGCAGTGGATGCCCGTGTCATCGTTTCTGATTCTGTGGTGAAAGTTGAAAAGAAAGTGCGCATCCCGGTACCGATGGAATATTTTACCCCCCGGTCAATTGCGGTAATCGGGGCGTCGCAGGATTCCACGAAGATGGGGTATGCGGTCATGCATAACCTCCTGCATTTCCCCGGCCAGCTGTACCCGGTCAATAACAAGCGCTCGGAAATCCAGGGGCTCAAGGCATACCATACTATCACCGAGATCCAGGCCCCGGTCGATCTTGCAGTTATTACCGTACCTGCGATCCAGGTCCCCTCCGTAGTTGAAGAATGCGGTGCCAAGGGCGTCCCGATGGTCATCATCATCACGGCCGGTTTTAAGGAGATGGGCGAACAGGGAAAGGCACTCGAGGAACGGGTCGTTGCGATTGCAAAGGGTCACGGCACCCGGATCATCGGGCCAAACTGTCTTGGTATCATCGTGCCCCCGCGGGGAATTGATACGACCTATGTCCACCAGTCGCCAAAACCCGGCAACATTGCCTTTATCTCCCAGAGCGGGGCCATCATCAACACGGTGGTCGACTGGAGCCTGGCAAAGAACATTGGTTTTTCCAACGTCATCTCGGTCGGCAACCAGTCCGATCTTGATTTCCTCGATTATCTCCGCTATGTCGAAAAGGATCCCAAGACAAAAGCGATCATCATGTACATCGAGCAGATCAACGATGGCAGAACCTTCATGGAAGTCGTCAGTGAAGTGGCAAAGACAAAACCGGTGATCGCAATCAAGTCCGGGTCATCCCGCCGGGGTCAGGCAGCATCCGCGTCGCATACGGGCTCTCTCTCCGGTTCATATGATGTCTACATGGAAGCATTCCGCAAATCCGGTGTCATTGCCGTCCACACGCTTACCGGTGCATTCCTTGCGGCGCAGATGCTTGCCCACCCGAAACGCTACCCGAGAGGGAAACGGGCAGTCGTTATCACCAATGCCGGCGGGTTTGCCGTGCTCTCCTCAGATTACGCAGAGCGGTACGGTATCGAGCTGGTTGATTTACCGGCAGAAGTGGTTGACGAACTCAACGAGTTCCTCCCCGAGTTCTGGAACAAGGGCAACCCGATCGACCTGCTTGGCGATGCAACGGAGAAACGGTTTGAGAAGACCTTTGAGGTGCTCGCAAAACACCCGGACATCTGGGATATGGCATTTATTATCGGCTTCCCCAACCTCGTGCTCACCTCAGAACAGCTCGCGAAGCGTATCCTCCACTTCTCGGAACGCACGGAGAACCGGTTGATTGCCACCCTCCTTGGCGGCGACTCGATGAATGTCGGGCGTGAGATGTTAAAAGAGCACAGCATCCCCAGTTTCGACGAACTTGACTTCACCTACCGTGTGATGGGCCGTGTGCTCTGGCAGAAGTTCCGGGTGAAAGCACCGGGGCTGCTGTAATTTTTTGAGCAAAATTCCAAATCTCTCTTTTTTTGTTCTTAAGATAGCATTTTGAAAAGTCGGGTTCTGAAGAAAACCATTTTCATAACATGCAGCCCCCCTCTTGCGCCACCATTCCCCCAAGGGGGATGGGGCGCAGTAAGATGATGCCATAAAGAGGGAATATTGCACTATCACAACCGAATGATGCCCCAGTATCGGGGGCGAAGGCAAGGATTGCCGGAGCCCTCGAAGAGCGTTATGGCAATTAATGTGAGGATTTCTTTACTGCCGTGATTTTATGATTTTTTATAGTCAGGCAGCACAGTAGTAACATGGATTTTGCAGTTGTCAAAAAATGGCTGATCTTCTTTGCCGGCATTCTCTGTGCGATTATCATTGCCGATGCGCTGGCAAACCTGATTGTCAATTTGGCCGGAATGACCGGAATGGTGAAGTTTGTAGTCAATTTTATCCTGTATGCGGCGATTTTCTTTGCGGTGCTCTATGCAATAGAAAAACTGCTGGGGATCGAATTTTTCGGGTTCGGGCGCAACCAGTCAGCTACCTGATACCGTGAACAAATCAAGGCATACTACCCGGTTTGCTCATTTTTTCCTGAAATAATTTTTGGGGATCGTATGAGGGTAAGGTGTCAACTACAAATCCCGGAATTTCTTTATTTTTATGACGACATTTTTTTGTATCTGACATTAATCATACTCGTTTCAGATCAAACACCCACCGGCTTACTGACGGTGCGACATTTCCACACATTCGCCTCGAAACTACTGTAAAACCTTTTTGTTCAAACTCGTTTTCCAGCAGCTTGCTCTGGGCCCGGTTTTTAAACGTATAGAAATGAATCATTCCGCCAGCCTTGATAAATGGCATGAGGATATCGAAAATCCAGTCCATGCCATAAGGAGTCGGGATAATAATGCGATCAAATTTCGTTCCCGGTCGGATTGATGGCTTCGAGGCATCACCCTGCATAAGGTGGATATGGTCTTCGACTGCATTGAGATGACTATTTTCCCTGAACCACCGGCATGCTTCGGGATTCTGTTCGACTGCTACCACATACCCGCTCCGGGCCGCCACCGGAATAGCAAACGGCCCACTACCACAGAAGGGGACTAATACCTGCTCATCGGGCTGGACCTGATCGGTTACCCGTTTGCGTTCATTTACCAGTTTTGGATTGAAAAAAACCGTTTTAAGATCGAGCCGGTATAAAAACCCGTACTCGCGGTGCGTCGTTATCGTATCGGTTCCTGCAAGGATCTCGTAGCGTGCGGTCCGGTTGTTCCCATCAACACGGGTGATTTTATTGAGGACGGTTTTTATCCGGTGGTTGTGTGCACAAATTGTGTCTGCAATCACCTGCCTGATAAAAGCAGGTCCGGGAGGCAGGTGCAGCACGGCAATGTCACCAATCACATCAAAACGATCGGATAGATATCCCATCTGGTCCGGCGGAATGACCGTGCGGAGCTGCTCCATGAGTCCCATAGGTTGTATCAGGGTTTGTTCACCGCGGTAAAAAATACCGAGGATGGAAAAAATGAGGAAAATCTCTGGTGTGCGATGCAAAGATTCATGGGAATACACGGGTAGTGTTGTCTATGGCTCGCGTGAGGGATATCGTCCGGGTTTTCACGGCATATAAAACGCTCGAAGGAGCCGGCGTGCACCTGCACAGAGCGATTGGCTATGAGGAAGTGCCTCTCTTCGATCCCTTCCTGCTGTTTGATGATTTCAGGGCAGATAAACCAGAGGATTACCTTGCAGGGTTCCCGTGGCACCCCCATCGCGGAATCGAAACGGTTACCTATATGCTTGAAGGTATGGTGGAGCATGGCGACAGCATGGGCAATGCCGGAACCATTGGCGCCGGGGATATCCAGTGGATGACCGCCGGTTCAGGCATTATCCACCAGGAGATGCCTAAACCCGTTGACGGAAAGATGGGCGGGTTCCAGCTCTGGGTAAACCTGCCCCGGGCAGACAAGATGATGAAACCCCGGTACCAGGAAATAAAATCCGCACAGATCCCTGTTATTTCGCCACAGGAAAGGGTCAGTATACGGGTGATCTGCGGAAATGTTGGCACAACAAAAGGTCCGGTAACCGATATTGTTGCAGATCCGGAATATCTCGACGTGACGATGAGTGCTGGCACGGAATATGTCCACCCGGTAAAAACCGGGCACACCGCTGCTGCGTATGTAATCGGTGGTGCTGGAGCGTTTGACCGGAAATCCAGTGTCATGCACAAAAACCGTTCGATGCTGTTGTTCTCGGATGGCGATGAAGTGCAGATCCGGTCCTCATCAGAAGGGTTACGGTTCCTGTTTATTGCCGGAAAACCCATTCGGGAACCCGTGGCATGGGGCGGGCCGATTGTCATGAACACGCCAGAAGAACTCCACCTGGCATTCCGGGAGTTCCGGGATGGATCGTTTATCAAATCCTGATCCTGCACTTGCATTATATGAGTATGCAGCCATGCATGGACATACGCATCACACTATCATCATGAACACAATGCCGGGAATCTCAACAAACGACCCAGACCGTCCGTTCAGGACATCCGTGGACGGCGTAAAATTTCTCGATAAGCCATCGTCATTTCGCCAGATTACCGAAATTCCCGATTACTATTTTGATGATATCAGACCGGATGACCGGGTCATCGATATCGGTGCAAATGTGGGGGCGTTCTGTATTCGTGCCGCACGGTATTCCCCGCATGTCGTCGCCATTGAACCGGTCACAACCAGGTATCTGTCAGAGAATATTCTCCTGAACAATGTACCGGTCCGGGTCATCGAGGGCGCTCTTGGAAACGGAAATCCGACAGAAATCTGCTGGGATGATTGCCGCAGAATGGTGCCATCATATACCCTTCACCAGATTATCGAACTTTTTGGGGGCTGCGACTTTTTAAAATGCGACTGCGAGGGTGCCGAGTGGTTGATCAACCCGGAAGATCTCGGGGGGATTCGTCGGCTCGAGATGGAACTGCACCTGCCACCGATAAGTGGTTTGCCAAACCCCGCACTTCTTGATTATATCAGCCGGCACTACCATTTTGAGATCGAACGCCGGCCCTGTCATGGGCCGTTGGGGTTGATGGGATACCTGCATGCAGAAAAACGGACGTGAATGCATCGGCAAAGCCGCAATTTTTTTAACCCAGATTCTTTGACGAGCCATCATAGCTCAATAAGGTTTATGTTCCCCGTTGCCAAAAAACGATGCAGGATGTACCATGTGCACAATCATGCCAGACCAGAAAAATGCAATCCTTGATGAAATTCTTGCGACACGGCGCTCACACCGGATGTTTCTTGCCGACGTCCCGCCGGAGGATGATATCAAAAAGGTTCTGCATGCAGGACTTCTTGCCCCGTTTGCGGCAGCTGCTGTCGGAGGATCAAAGGATTATTTCCGCCGGTTTTTTGTCATACGCATGGGATCGCCTTCCATGGCCGCAGCATCAAAACGTGTCATGGCACATGTCATGACAATGGCCGATAAACTAGAGTCGGAAATGGAGAAAAATCCGAAACTTCGCGCCCAGGCCGTCATGTTTGTCCAGCGATTGTCGATGATCAAAAAGAGGGGAATGGTGCCGGGCGTCGGGACTGCCCCCTATTACATCGTTGTTGCCGAACGCCGGGGATTCCCGCCGGTCGAACTCCAGTCGCTTGCCCATTGTCTGGAAAACATGTGGCTGAAAGCGACAGCACTTGATCTGGGATTTCATATAGTATCGATTACCTCAGAAATGTCAGATGATCCAGAGTTCTGTGCGATTCTTGGGATTCCCCCCGGCGAATGGATGCTGATGGGCTGTGCTGTCGGCTACCCGAAAGATGAACTCTCACCTTCGATTCGCCCTCCGGTTGAGGATGTTACGCACTGGCTGGGTTAGAATGAAAAAAAGGCCGTGAAAAACCGGACATTTTTTGTTTTGCTCCCGTAAGGGCCTGATAATCTGGCGAAATTAAGCTGACCGATAATCAATAAAAAAAGGCTTTGTTGAAATCCTCTTTTATAGCACACAGACCCCCTCTTGCGCCACTTTGTCCCCCACGGGGGACGGGGCCGCAAGGGCGATGATGTCGAATAGGAAATACTACACTATCGCAACCGGGGGGTGCCACAGCGGCGGGGGCGAAGGCAAGGATTGCCGGTGCCCTCGAGGAGCGTTATGGCAATTTAATTTGGGGATTTCGACAAAGCCAAAAAATCAATTACGTCGGTGGAACAATCCACCGCCATTTTGGGTTATTAATTATACTATTCGGACGGAGTGCACTCCATGCTTTCCCCGGGTTTGAGGATGGTGACTTTAATATCGGTGGTCCGCTCGAGCGCTTTTTTCAGTACCAGGGGGTCTGTCTTGATCTTATCCCACGTATTGTAATGGATCGGGATCACCCGTTTTGCACCGATAAATGATGCTGCCATCATCGCTTCTGCGGTGCCCATCGTGTATCTCCCGCCAATAGGAAGCAGGGCGATATCAGGATGATAGAGGTCGCCAATCAGTTTCATATCGGAGAAAAGTGCGGTGTCTCCTGCATGATACACCCGCACACCATCCATGCCAATCACATATCCTGCTGCCATTCCCCCATTATACCCGATTCCCTGCATCATCAATAGAGGATGAGTGAAGTGCCGGCGTCATAGTAAAAGTGACATCATCCAGGGTGATCGTCCCGCCAAGATTCATTCCCTCAACGTCCAGGCCTTTTGTTTTTAAGTATCTGGCAATCTCGGTAATCGCGACGGTCTTTTTGGCAAGGGAGACTGTTTCACCGAGGTGATCGTAATGGCCATGCGTGACGGCAACGATATCCGGATTGGTATGGGCGACCGATGCTCCTTCTACGAATGGATCGATAAGCACTTTTTTTGTGCCGGAGAGCAGCACACAGGAATGACCCAGCCAGGTAAGGTGCATACAGGAAGATGTACGTGATGAAGTTTGAAATTTGTATCGGTGTGCCGTACTTCAGGGAATTTGAGGTTTGAGATCTGTTATCAGAAAGAAATGAACGTTTGCTGTCCATTAGGGGAATTAAGGCAAAACTGCATACCCGGATCAGATGGAGAATGTCAGGACTAAAAAAACAGGAGTGAGATAAGCAGGGGACATCAGCTCATCTTTTCACATTACATCAATTAATTCTGCTTCGGTGATATCGATGGAGTCGCCAAGACTATCCGCAGTAACATTTCGCGTCATCTGCTCTGACAGGTCCCGGTCTTCCATCACATCACGGATGCGGTCGATGTAAGGATCTATGGTTGGATCCTCCTGCTCCTCGATCACGTGCCGGTATTCCCGGAGCGTGGAGGGGCTGACCCCGAGCTCTTCAGAAATTTCCTTCATGGTCTTTCCCGACTCCAGCAGTTCTTCCATCTTTACCTTGTCAAACGGCATCTTGAAATCCAGTTCACGGAAGAGTTTGAGCCGGACACGGGCCCGGGCGACCGTCTTTGAAAGTTTCTCATCGCCCAGTTCCCGTGCAATCTCGGTATCATTTTTCTCCGCATAGAACGATGTAACAAGTTTTGCCAGCTGGATCGGCTTTAAGGAAGTCTTGAAAATGCCCTGTTCTGTGATCTCTCTCATGACGAGCGCAACTTCGCGTTCTATGGCGTCACTATCCCGAAGGGTGCCATGAATATTTTTCATGGGCTCGACAATTTTTGTCTTGCCCGACATTGTACTGAATAATTTCAGCAGCTGTGATTTACGTTTGTCTTCGGTCATTGCAAGCCCCGTTTTGGGATTAGGATATACAATACTTCGTCAACTATTTAATTCTATCTTAATTCGTTGTTTGACCAAAAGAACTTTAAATTGGTTCTGAATGGTCTTTGTAAACAGGTGGTTTTGCACCGCAGATTTCTTAACAACACCCGGAAATTTATACAGATTGAACAATGGGAAAAATTCTAAAAAATGGTACAAAAATAAACCAGCAATGACAGGAGCATCCTGCAAAAAAAGGGTAATTCAGAAAAACAGCTGTATTAATCCCAATCAACGTCGGGTAATACCGATCTCCTCTTTAAACGTGCGCAGCCCCAACCGCCGTATCGTCTCTCCAAGTCGCTCCCGGGGATTTCCCTCCCGCCGGTAAAATTCCAGGATACGATCCAGTAAGGCAAGGGCGGTTTCTTTGTCTGCAAATTCTGCAATCCTGTGGCCCAGTACCGGATGGCGCCCCATCTTTCCCCCTGCAAAGACCGCAAATCCTGACCGTTTCAGCACCACTGCTTTTGTTGGGCAGCCGGTAATGCAATCCCCGCATTTGATACAGGTGCGCATATCGTATTTTATCGTATTTTCAACGAAGGTTATCGCCCCCTCTTTGCAGAGTTTCAGACATTTTTTACATGAAATGCAATCGGCAGCATTCACCATGGGCTCCGCCATTCCGGCAAAACCCACATCATTTTCCCGGGGTTTTGTACAGGAGTTGGGACACCCTGACACAGCAATTTTGAATTTATGGGGAACCTCCGCACCGAAATACCGCTCGTCCAGCTCTCTCCCGAATTGCTGGGCATCGATAATCCCATGCCGGCAGATCAGGTTTCCCGGGCAGGCAGTAATAACCCGGATGCGTGGACCGGATGCCCCGAACGTAAACCCGAGCGAGGTTATTTCTTCCTTGGCACGAGCCATATTTTTGGAAGGGATCCAGGGGATCTCCACACCCTGCCGTGTGGTGAGGTGCAGTTCACCACGACCATATTTTTTTGCGATCTTTGCCAGTTGGGGAAGCTGTTCTGCCGTGATGTGACCACACGGGATTCTGATGCGGAGAATGAAGAAATCCGTCTGCCGCTGGGGTAGAGAACCACCCACGTCCACGCTATCCGGGTTCGTTACCAGATCTTCGTGCATTTTTTTCATGAGAATCACCAGATTATGCTACAACACTACAGATTTTACTGCGTCGTCGTCGTTATCCACAGGTATCTGAAGACAACTACCTGTTTGTGCATTCGATTCCCCGCATATGCTGAATAGGGGGAATCAGTGTAAGGTACCTATTGGCACCCGGTACCCTTGAATTGTATGCAAACCGTTGTTCCGGCTTTATAGTAAAAAGATCACTTCAGAAGTT
Source organism: uncultured Methanoregulaceae archaeon (assembly GCA_963768785.1). GTDB lineage: Archaea > Halobacteriota > Methanomicrobia > Methanomicrobiales > Methanospirillaceae > Methanoregula. The sequence continues at coordinate 38,895 of CAVYJD010000007.1, read as the reverse complement.
GAGAACCACTCCATTTTTTTAACGTGTGCCGGTGGCTTTTCGTGAAATATCAAAAAAATGTGGATTGCGAAACGCTGAAAAGCCGGTTATGTCTTGAGCAGGTAAAAAGATCGCCGGATGATGATAATTATATTGTCTCAGGAAGAGATCTGATACTAAGAATTTGAATTTTTGGTGAAGTGATCGATAGTGATACAGGGTAATAAGGATGTATTTGAAAATGTAATGGATCTCGCCAAGCGCCGCGGGTTTATCTGGCCGACGTCCGAATGCTACGGTGCGGTGGCAGGGTTTATCGATTACGGTCCGCTGGGTGCGATGATGAAACGGCGAATCGAAAATATCTGGCGGCAGTTTTACGTCATCCAGGAAGGCTATTACGAGATCGAATGCCCCACTATCGCACAGGAATCCGTGTTTATCGCTTCAGGACACGTGAAGGGATTTTCTGACAAGATGTGCCAGTGCCCGCACTGCAAGGAATATCTCCGGGCAGACCATGTTGCCGATGGCGGCGGTGTCACCGGAGCGGCAACGATGACCAACGAGCAGCTCTCCGCGGCAATCGCCTCCTGTAAATGCCTGGCCTGCGAGGAAGTGCTGGGAACTGTCGACGTCTATAATTTCAACCTGATGTTCCAGACGACAATCGGCCCCGGCTCCCAGCGGGTTGGTTACCTGCGTCCTGAAACCGCACAGGGCATGTTTGTGGATTTTGCCCGGCTGCTCCGGTTCTACCGCGACAAACTTCCGTTTGGCGCCGTCCAGATCGGCAAATCATACCGGAACGAGATCTCACCACGGCAGGGCATGATCCGGCTCCGTGAGTTCACGCAGGCGGAAGCAGAGATCTTTGTTCACCCCAATGAGAAGAACCATCACCCGAAGTTCTCCCGCTACGCGGCATACAAAATGCCGCTCCTCACCTATCATCCACCAGCAGAAATGTGAACCGCCTGTCGAAATGACCATGCGTGAAGCAGTTGATGCCGGCATTATTGCAAACGAATATGTCGCTTATTATGTTGCCCTCACCCACGAACTGCTCGTTTCCATCGGCATCAGACCGGAGCGGCTCCGGTTCCGCCAGCACCTTCCCGATGAGCGGGCGCATTATGCAACCGACTGCTGGGATGCGGAAGTATTCTCGGACCGGTTCGGCTGGGTGGAAACCGTCGGCCTTGCAGACCGGACAAATTACGACCTGAATGCCCATGCCAGCCAGAGCGGCACTCCCATGACGGTATTCATTCAGTATGACACTCCCAAAAAAGTGGAGCGCCGCCGTATCATCCCGAACATGAGCGTACTTGGCAAACAATACCGGCAGAAAGCAAAAGCCGTGTTTGAAGCGCTCGAAAATGCGACTCCCACAGTGGATGGTGCAGATGTCGAAGTCGAGGGCGAGAAAATCCACATCCCCGCAGACCTGTTTGAAGTCCGGGACGAAGTGATCGATATCCGGGGCGAAGAGATCGTTCCCCATGTCATCGAGCCCTCATATGGTATCGACCGTATGTGCTACGCGGTGCTCGAACAGGCCTATGACGAGGATACCGCAGACGGGGAAAAACGGGTCGTGCTCCGGCTCTCCCCAAAGGTTGCACCGGTTCAGGTCGCAGTCTTCCCGCTGATGACCCGCGACGGACTGGATATGATTGCCCAGGAACTCACGCACACTCTCCAGAGTGCCGGCATCCTTGCGGAATACGATGATTCCGGTGCAATCGGCAGGCGCTACCGCCGTCAGGACGAGATCGGCACCCCGTTTGCCATTACCATTGACTATGACACAAAAGAGCAGCACACCGTCACCATCCGGGACCGGGACAGCATGAAGCAGGTGCGGATTGCCATCCAAAAAGTGTCGGAAATCATCAGTGCCCTTGTCAGCGGAACCCTGAAATTTGAATCATTATAAGTAACAACCCCCATGAGCTGCATCAGCCACCCCCTCATTAAGCCGGACAGCATCGAGTCGCGGGAGTACCAGCTTTCCATCGCGATGAAGGCGCTGGATGCAAACACAATGGTGATCCTGCCAACGGGCCTTGGGAAAACCGCAGTCGCCCTGCTCGTTGCCGCATCCCGGCTCTACAATGAAGGGGGCAGGGTGCTGATGCTTGCCCCGACAAAGCCGCTGGTGGAACAGCACCTCCGTTTTTTTGAAAAATTTCTTCTCGCAAAAAGTCCGGATGGCTCTTCATCCTCGCCCTTTGCGATGTTTACCGGGGAATCACCATCAGAAGAGCGGACGGCTGACTGGCAGCGGGCACAGGTGATCTTTGCCACGCCGCAGGTCATAAAAAATGATCTTATCGCGGGCAGGTATACCCTCACCGATGTCACGCTCCTGATTGTCGATGAATGTCACCGGGCAGTCGGCAATTACGCGTATGTTTTTCTTGCCCAGCGCTACCTTGGCACTGCGGCAAAACCGCTCATTCTTGCGATGACGGCATCCCCGGGCGGGGCACAGGAAAAAGTGCAGGACGTCTGTGCAAACCTCGGCATCAGCCATATTGAAAACCGGACAGAGAATGATCCGGATGTCAGCCCGTACGTTTTCGAGCGAGATATTGAAACGATTACCATCGATCTCCCCCCGGAAATCAAGACTGCAATAAACGCGATCAACCAGCTCATCGAAGAACGGCTTGCAATCCTTGCATCGCTGAATTTCAGCGTCCCAAAACGCGATCGGCTCACGATGAAAACGCTCGCTGTGATCAATGCCCAGATCCAGCAGAGGATTCAGGACCGGGACCAGACAGCCTATGCAGCAGCCTCAGTCTACGCGGAATGCATGAAACTCCGCCATGCCATAACCCTTGCAGAGTCGCAGGGCAGCGATGTGTTCAAAGGATATATAGCAAAACTGGTCGCGGAGGGTAAGAGTTCTGGTGGCAGTAAGGCAAGCCAGCGGCTGGCAAAAGACCCGATCTTCCGGGAACTCTACGAACTCACCCTTGGGTGGATACAGGAACTGCACCCAAAACCGGAAATTGTGCTGGGTCTTGTCCGAGACCAGCTGGTATCTCATCCTGACAGCCGGATCATCATCTTTGCCACCTATCGGGATATGGTGCAGATTCTTGTGGATTACCTCACCAAAAACGGCATCGCCTGCGAACGGTTTGTCGGACAGGCAACAAAGGATGCCGAAAAGGGGCTTTCCCAGAAGAAACAGATCGCGGCACTGACCCGGTTCCGTTCCGGGGAATTCAAGGTACTTATTGCGACATCGGTTGGCGAAGAAGGTCTTGATGTGCCATCCACGGACATGGTAATCTTCTACGAGGCGGTACCCTCAGAGATCCGGTCCATCCAGCGCAAGGGACGCACCGGGAGATCGGCAGCGGGCAGGGTTGTTGTCCTTGTCACCAAAGGAACATCAGACGAAATATTCAAGTTTGTAAGCCAGTCAAAAGAGAAACAGATGCAAAAGAGCATGAGGATGATGAGCGGGCAGACAGTTTCCATCCAGAAACCTGTCGAGGTCGAACAGGCTAGCATCGACCAGTTCACCCCGCAGGGCCCGAAAATTGTAATCGACGACCGGGAAACCTCGTCAAAAGTGGTTGAAGTGCTCTCGGGGATGGGTGCCAGCATACGCCTCGAACGGCTCCCGCAGGGGGATTACGCGATAGGTGACCGGATTCTTGTGGAACGCAAGACTGCACGGGACTTTGTCGATACCCTGATCAACCGGGACCTTCTCGGGCAGGCAAAAGCAATGGCGGATGCAGTCCCCCGCCCGGTCATTATTATCGAGGGTGGTGACCTGTATACCCAGCGCGATATGCACCCGAACGCACTACGGGGGGTACTGTCAGCGCTCACCGTTGACATGGGCATTTCGTTGCTTTTTACTAAAGACGAGCAGGATACTGCACAGATGCTTTTTGTGATCGCCAAAAGAGAGGAAAGTGAGCGGGGTGAGCGCAAGGTTCACCCGCATAAAGTGCAGGGTTCGGTACGCGAGGAACAGGAATACGTCATCTCCGCGTTTCCGGAGATCGGGTTAAAGAACGCACGACTCCTGCTTGCCCATTTCGGCTCTATACAGGCTATCGCCAATGCAGATATTTCAGAGATCAGTGCAGTAAAAGGGATCGGAGAAAAAACGGCGGGAAAAATAGTTGATCTCTGCCGTCGCCTTTAAACTTTAAGTAAATAACAAAGTAAATAACCCGGGCCACCAATCATCATGAAAAGGAGAGAGCGATACCGAATGCAGAATGATATCCTCTCCATCTTAAACGAATCCGAAGGGCTCAACGCGAAAGTCTTCTCGCTCGTCCGGCTCGAAACTGCTCGCGAGCCTTGCCGCCCTCGGACCCGATGGGGCCACCTACCGCGAACTCAAAGCGGCGCTCGACATCAATGACGGCGTGCTGTTTGCCAACCTCAATGTCTTAAAAGACATGGGCTATCTCACTTCCGAGAAGATCACCTCGGAAGGAAAAGAACTCGAACTCTATATCATCACGACCGAAGGACAGGATGAATGGAAGAGAACACGAACCTGGCTGTGCCGGTTCCTCCACTGCGGAGCATGAATTATGGAAAAACACAAAAAAGTAATTGCCTTCTTTAAGGAACTGGGCTTTGAATTCGATATCGCACGGTTCGATGACCGGCTCATCGCCCAGAAACTCGTCTGCCTGCTTGAGCTCAGGGGTATCGATCTCGGGTATTCCTGCAGCCTGTATGTGCGGGGACCGTACTCTCCGGACCTGACGCAGGACCTGTACGCGTTCACCCGCGAGTTCGAGAATCTGGAAACCGGCTCCCGGCTGAATACCGCAGAGAAAGAGGCGGCTGGCGAGCTCGGCAGGATCTTCGGCCTGAAACCCGTCCCGCTCGAAGTTGGCGCAACCTATGGGTATTATGCGATCCGGCAGAACTGCGATCCGCTCGAAGCATCACGGCAGGTAAAACGGCTGAAACCGTTCTATTCAGAGGCCCAGATCGCTCTCGGTATCTCAAAAGCAAAAGAGTTCCTCTTTAAGCCCACCCAAAAGGATCTCGAAGACCTGAAAAAGGAGACCGGTATCTGGCAGCGGGCCTCATTAAAATCACTGGAGCACTAAATCGATGAAGAACGGTGCTATCTGGCTCGTGGATCTCACCGATGCAAAAGGACATGAGCAGCGGGGGACGAGACCCGCAATTATTGTCGGAGGTGCAAACGGTCTCATCCTTGTCGTCCCGCTGACCAGCAGCATGAGCAGTGCCAGGCGAAGTCATGAGCCGGTGCGACACAAAAAGTAAAACCGACCCTGTGTTAATCGCTCTCCAGCATCATTCTGACCAGCGAACTGGTGGCCGGGTTGGAGAAAAACCGGAACGCAATCTCCCCGGATCCCGTAATGCAGGTACATAATCCCCGTACGGGTGTTCTTTGAGGACTCTTCAATAAGCCCGGCATTCCGGAGGGTTCGCATAAACCCGGAGAAGGTCGCATGCGACAACTCTGCTGCCGGTTTCTGGCCCCGCTTATCGTGTATCGCCGGTTTTAAGGGATCGTCCGGCTTTGCCTTCCTGGTCCGGGTCGGGACATAGACTGAAAAGAGCTGCTTGTAGAGATACTCCCGCGACGCCAACGAAGATCCGGGGTTTTTCGTGATGGCATTCTTCGACCGGAGAAGCATCGCAAGAATCGTCTGGTAATTGGGATTGGCAAGCAGGCTGCTCGCCGCACGGTCCGGCAGCGGGACCCTGCGGGCGGTTTTCTCATCAAAGGATGCATACATCTCCCCGCCGAGCCACGGCGCAAAGGCAAAGAGCGCCATGCAGAGTGCTTTTGACCCGCCCGAGAGATCGAACGTGAACCGGGCATCCGGGAACTCCCGCCGGATCTTCGCAAGCCGTGCCTGCACCGAAGCATAGGCCGGGGGAATGATCACCTCCCGCGAGCAGGGTATCGAGAGCGATGCCGAGATCTCCTGCACAGCGGCTACGGCATTTCGCACCTCATGCCGGTTCTTCTCCGTCACCGGGTCCGGTGATGCCTCATGGACAGCACTGTCCGTAAACACAATCGTCCGCGAGATCGTCGGGAGTTCGCGGAACGCTGCGGGGTAGGCAACGTGGATCTTCTCACCGGCGCTGATGATATGAACGTGTTCTGTCCGGTCCATGGATCAGTGTCAGGAATGAAGGGTTAAAAGCTTGGTTGTCCGTTCTTTGGTAAACGAACGGGAAAAAAGTGATATTATATCCGGCACAGGAGCTCAAGCGCTTCGCACCCGGTCTTGATCGAGTTCATCAGGACCTGGCAGTTTTCGGGATCTTTCTCATCACGGATGCGCTGGCAGAGTACAAGAATCGTACCCGCAAGCTCATCTGCAAGCAGCGATCCCTCTTCTGAATCGCCACAGGTGCATTCATGCCCCTCATGTACCTCTTCGTCATGGTGCGCAGGTTTGGGAGGTGGCAGGCAGATTTTGTCTCCGCTGCCTGGGCCTCATGTTCCGCGCATACGACGCAGAAGGTCTTTTTCTTGTATTCAAACAGTGGGCAGCCACAGGTTTTGCAGCACTTTTCAAGCATCTTGCCTCCCTTGAGGAGGTATTCTGCCATAATTTCATCGTCCTTTCGTGCCGTCATGCAATCACGTCTGTTTTTGATATTCAACTTATATATGCCGGTTCTACGTATTAACTACAGGTACCCGGGAAGATGATACCATGCCAAATCCTGAAAAAACTATGGAAAACTGTATCCTGATGCTTCAGCACATACAGGAGGACAGTACAATCCCCAGAAATATCCGGCGCGTTGCAGACGAGACCCGGACATTGCTGACAAACGATTCCAAAGCGATGGGCTTACGCGCTGCTGAGGCCATATCGAAAATTGATGAAATCTCCAATGATCCCAACATGCCCATCCATGCACGCACCCGGATCTGGGAACTCGTATCACAGCTGGAAACAATCCCGCTGGATTAGGGTAAATTTTTTGTAAATCTCTCTTTTTTTTAATTCCTCTGACGGTATTTCTGATTTATTGTTGGATTCCCGTTCAAGGAATTGGTGTCCGGTATGTATCCAAAAACGATGACCGTCGCCGCCCCCGAAGGGACGCCCCCGCGGCGGTTTTCAAATCGGATTATAGTATATCTGATGAAAACATTCATTTTTGTAAAAAAATAAAAAACCACCTTGCCCAGCGAGGGGTCGGCGAGACACCTAAAGCGATCCCGAAAGGTGGGATCCTTCTGAAGGGATTTTAATCCTGGCCTAATTTACATACCTTGGCACTGGCTCATAAGAATAATTAAAAACCTGTGTTTATGTTTACAATTTTCATTTCAAATACCGACATCAAATGAAGAAAATCCTTTTTTAAACCCATTTGAAAAAAGTTGATAAAAAGGATTTACCGCTGGACGGCGCCGAGATTTGCCTGTTCAACCGTAGCAGCATACCGGGCAAGCACGCCATGGAGCTGTTTTTTCACGGGTTTCCAATTCTTTTTTCGTGCACCCAGTACTGCGGCATCAACCAGGAGATCAATTTTTTTGGCAAAAAGATCGATTTCAATCATATCGCCATCCTGCACGAACGCAATCGGGCCACCGACAGCCGCTTCCGGTGCGACATGCCCGATGCAGGGGCCCCGGGTCCCTCCGGAGAACCGGCCATCAGTAATCAGGACAACTTTTTTGTACCCAAGACCCATCAATGCCGATGTCGGGGAGAGCATCTCCGGCATACCGGGTGCACCTCGTGGACCTTCGTAGCGGATAATGGCAATATCTCCTTCCCTGATCTCCCGTGCAAGGATCGCCTTCATCGCCGGTGTCTCTCCATCAAAGACCCGTGCAGGGCCGGTATGCCGCCACATCTCTTGGGGAACGGCTGCACATTTCACCACCGCTCCGTCAGGGGCAAGCGAACCTGACAGTATCTTCAGCCCGCCGGGAGAATGAACGGATTCCTGAACAGACTGGATAATATGCTCATTTTTCACCACGGCATCCCGGGCAATTGCCATAACTGATTTACCGGAAACAGAAATGGCGTCCTCTAAATACGGGCTGAGTTGTTTTAAAACTGCAGGAATACCTCCGGCGCGATAGAGCGTCTGCATCGAATGGGGTCCCGATGGCTGCATATCGCAGATATGCGGTATTTCGTCTGATATGCGGTTGAAATCAGCAAGCGAGAGCGGGACATCTGCTTCAGTGGCAATTGCCATGAGATGAAGGACGGTATTGGTAGACCCGCCAAGCGCCATGTCTACACGTATCGCATTCATCAGGCTTTTTTTGGTGATAATATCACGCGGACAGATATTTTTTTTCACCAGCGGCAGAATGGCTTCCCCGGTTTCCCGGGCAATACGCACTTTTGCAGCATCGACTGCCGGGATTGCAGCGCAACCGGGAAGTGACATCCCCATCGCTTCGGTCATACATGCCATCGTGTTTGCGGTATAGAGCCCCTGGCAACTGCCACATCCCGGCATTGCACAGGTTTCCAGATCGCATAATGCCTCGTTTGTCATGGAACCTGCCGCAACCTTCCCGACACCTTCAAAGACATCGATAAGCGAGAGATCAGTGCCGTCCTGAAACCCCGACAGCATCGGACCGCCCGTCAAAAGAATGGTCGGGATGTTGGTCCGGGCTGCGGCCATCAGCATCCCCGGGACAATTTTATCACAGGTACCCACGCAGACAAGCCCGTCAAACCGGTGTGCTTCTGCCATCAGTTCAATAGAGTCGGCAATATTCTCCCGCGAGGGAAGGGAATACCGCATACCGACATGGCCCATCGCGATGCCATCGCAGATACCAATGACACCAAATTCAAAAGGTACGCCACCGGCTGCAGCAATACCCTCCCGCACTTTATCGGAAAGCTGCCGGAGGTGCGTATGCCCGGGGACTATCGTATTGTAAGCGTTTGCAATACCGATAAACGGGAGATCCATCTCCCGCTGGGTGACACCCAGCGATCGCAGCAGCGATCGGTTCGGTGCCCTCTGGTAACCGGTTTTAACTTCATCACTCCGCATAGTCATTGTCATGTGAGCATTACATCGCATGCCACATAAAACAATATCAACAATAAAACCGTGCACTACTGGTGGTTTTTATACCGTTCTGCCGCGTCGATAAACGATTGTGCAAACGCGTCAGAAAAATACGCATGGGTATACATGCCAACGGTATTTTCTGCGATAAGCCCATCCTGCCCATTCCGGATCCCCTTTCCCCGCGAAAGCCTGAACGAAAATTCTGCATCATGGTCCGGAATTACTGTTGAATAATGGAATTCGTGGCCACGGATATTCATTGAGGCAGGGATAAAGGAGGTGTTTTGCACGCTCTGGCCGGCGACATAGCCAAGTCCCTGGATTTTGTTTGTCATCTCTGCAGTGGCGGGGAGGATGCTACACATACGATATGAGCTATCGGCGACAATCTTCCGGGCGAGATACATCAATCCCCCGCATTCGGCATATATTGGAAGGCCGGACTCAGCTGGCTGTTTCAGCTGACCGGTACACGGCGATTTACTTAGGGCGTCCAGGTGAAGTTCCGGGTATCCGCCGCCGAAATAGAGCGCATCGGCAGCAGGAAGTGGATCGCTTAAAGGGCTGAAAAAAACAAGCCGGGCGCCACATGATCGCAACCTGTCAAAATTATCCTCATAATAAAAACAGAATGCGGAATCCATCGCGATACCAATGGTTACCTTCTCCGGAGGAATGGAAACGGGGGGGGTGACACGATGCACCACCGGTGCTGCTCGGGCAGCTTCGATAATTGCTTCCATATCACAAAACTCTTCAATCACTTCACCCGTCCGGTGTCCAGCCTCCTGTTCGTGTGCCATGAACAGGCCAAGGTGCCTGCTGTTGAGTGCAATATCCTCGCGCCGGGGAATCCAGCCGAACGCGGGAACTGTTTGAGAGGATTCGATCATCTGCCGGTGCCGCTCGCTGCCAACCGCATTCACGATCACCCCGCTGATATGAACTGACGGGTCAAAGGTACAAAAACCGTTGATGAGCGCGTGAATACTCCGGGACATTCCCCTCGCATGGACAACAAGGATCACCGGTGCCGACAACAGGCTTGCGACATGAGCGGTACTTGCCTGATCCGATCCATCGACGCCATCGAACAGTCCCATGACTCCTTCGATAACCGCAATGTCAGCGCCGTTGCATGCCCGGTTGAAGGTATCGATAACACCATCTTCCCCCATCATGAAAGGATCGAGGTTCCGGGACGGGCGACTGCAGATGCGGGTATGATGCGAAGGGTCAATAAAATCGGGACCGACCTTGAACGGCTGGACGGTCATCCCCCGTGCCGTGAGTGCTTCCATGATCCCGGTTGCAACCGTAGTCTTGCCACACCCGCTATGCGTTCCGGCGATGACGATTCTGGGGATCATTATGGGTAACCGACCTGCAACCGGGCAATACGGTGATGAGAAACGCCAATACCTCCGGGGAGAGGTGTAATGGAGTGTAACGTCATTTTAATCGTAGTTGCCAGCCCGCAATGCATGCAGGTAACATGGAATTATCGATTGTCATGGAAGGCAATATCCCGCTCGCTTTTTTGGATTCGTTCTTGGCAAACGTATGGCATGTCCCGAAATGACCGTTCAGACCTGTTTTTTCCGATAATGTATTACGACATAGAGAAGTCCGATAATGGCTGCAATAATGATGGTAAGGTACACAGGGTTCGAGAGTATGCCTGCTATCCCACCCTGATTTTTTACATTGATATTAACCTTCATCGGATCGGAAATATACGTGTTATCAAGTGCATCCCGGTACCGGATTTCCGAATCAAGCCCGTATTCCTTAAGTGTTGCACTGCGCGAAACGCTGATCTCGTACGTGGCGGTAGTGGATTCACCGGGATTGAGATCGCCAAGATACGCAACATCGTTGCTGCTTGTGAAGGGATCAACGGCACTGATACGGGCCTGGGCACTCAATACCGGCGTATCACCCGTATTTTTATACACGATGGAGAGGACTTGGGTATTCCCGGGGTTCATCTCAACAGGTGGCGAAACAATCTCGAAATCGACTTTGCTGCCTACCGGAATGCCAATGGTTTCGCTACGGGAATTGACGACATCCCCCTGGGTATTCTCATAGGAGACCAGCACATCAACCGGGTAGGTCTGGCGCTCTGCTTTTTGGGATACTGCCACCTTGTACAGGCAGTTCACGATGCTACCGGCAGGGAAATCCCCGATATAGACACTGCTGTCAGTAGGTACAATGGGACTGTCATCATTCTGGACAATTTTAAGAATGGCTTTTTTGCCATCATCGGATCCGATATTTTTGACCGTCAGGTTGATGTATCCTTCAGAACCGGCATTCAGGTGCTCGGGAACCGCAGAGATCACGTCAAGGGAGATATCCGGTTTTATGGTGATGGGGAGCATTATTGTCTGGCTCTCGTTCACGTAATAATTTCTTACCGTATCCCCGACGACCACCTGGTCGATGCTGGAAAGGACTGCGTACGAGAGTTCAACCGGAATCTGGTAGGTACCTCCACGGGCATCTGCATTTATCTTCGCAGTAACTACCGCAGTTGTCGAGCTCCCCCCGGTGAGATCCCCAACCATTTGTGGATCGGATTTTATAATAACCGGCGCATCACCGGCAGATACCATTACAGAGAGATGTTTTGCGGTATTGGGCTGATCAGCCGGGGTAACAAGGTTTGACTGGACAAACTTGTATTCGTTCAGACCATGGTTTTCAATGACAACATTCAGCTGGATATCATCACCGGGACTGAATTCGTTTTGACCTGACAGATAGGCAGAAAATTCCGGCGTTCCCGTAGTATACTGCACACCATTTGACACAGGTATCGTTGCTGCTGATACAGGTATCCCCAGGCATACAATCAGGATAAGGAAAATAAGTATGTGCTTATGTACGGACATCATCAGAAAGAGTTCTCCCACCAGTTTTTCCTTAAAAAGTATCAAATGATTTGTATTTGGAAGTTATCTAACCTTTCTGTTTCCGGATGGAGTGCGGGAACCATCCCCCACTCAGATGTTTCCTCTGCAGGAAATCCACACAGGAAATGATTCGCAAAGAAACAATTGTGGAGGTTCTGATACATTACTTCTCAAAATCTATTTGCCATGTTTTTATACCATGGACTACCTACAGAAGAATGATGAAACGGGTAATGTCACAATATCGGTGTACTGATATTCATCATCCTGGTATTGGTTTCAGCGGGGTGTATTACGCCCCCAAAGGGAAGCACATCATCCATACCAGCAGGTAGTTCTCATACTCCTGCACAAACCCCCACGATCACAGTACCAACGCCCAATTACGTAACTTCGGCCACACCCTATCCAGCTAAGTACGCAATCGGATACCTCTTCAACAGGATACACGGTCTTTCCTCAACCGACACCAGTTCCTGAGGATATATCGTGTCTCATCGATTTTTCCACCGGGACCTATGCATATAACAAAACAGCATTCAGTTTTAACCTCAAAAATCCCCCGATGTATATCAATTACTCGGTTATCCCGACAAATATCACGGTGAATAAATACGTTGAATCAAATGCCGGAGGGCATCAGATGGTAACCCTCACGTTTTCAGACTACAGTCCCAATTCGTGGTTTGAAGTGACCGTCCGGAATAAGACAACCGGTGAAATTTATAATCAGGACGGATTTGGTACGGCTAAAGGACTGCGTGTATATACAACTGGAACTATCAAAGTGATGAAAACTGATGATTTGCTGATCGAATTCAGCGGCAACCTGATCACGGCAACTGCCGGAATATGGGTCAAACCCTATGGAAATATCGATCCCAATCAGACAATGAACTTTACTGAATGCAAATACTGGGAAACTACCCCCCGAAGTATTTTACCTATGGCTACGGCCACTGCAACGCCAACATGGGTACCCATAGCCACATTATGAAATATAAAATGCATACTCTGGGAAAGTCCACTTTTTTTATCGTCTTAGTCTAAAATGCGATTTTTTTACCATATAATTACGGGACTGGTGAGATATTTAAGCGATGAAAGTGATGTATGTAAGGCAGTTATATCATTGCCAGAGTCCCGGTAGGGTAGTGGACATCCTAAAAGATTGCGGATCTTTTGACCCGGGTTCGAGTCCCGGCCGGGGCGTATACAAACGGTGCGTGACAAGATCACCGGTTTTCTGATTTTTTTACAGATCTATTTGTATAGGTTTTTTAACCTGTTCTTTCGTAATAATGCTCGATTTTTTGGTTAATTCGACCCGGTGAAATCCTATAATTCCCGTCATTCGCTTATTCCCCACAATACTGATGAGGGTGGCCCCCTCTATCCTGATAGTGGGCGAGGCAACCCAAGGGGAGTGTCTCCCTGGCTCCCAATTATACTTGAGGTTATTCATCACTTTTCTGAGGATTATCGGAAACGACTGGATGATACTCAAGCGGCGGAGGTAAAAAGCACGATGTGCAAAAAGCCTTCGAAAGTGACTGCATGGTTCTCTCTATTGAATTTTCAACAAAGCCATTACTTCAACATATGAGAACTACCATCCCGGTATTTGTCTCATATCAATTCTTTTTTGTATAACCATTGAACCCGATCGCTGCGAGAACAAGTTTTCCTGAGCAAAGCATCGCATATTTTTTAGTCATTGCAAAACCACAGATAGTGACATTTTCGGGAAAGGATCAAACCGGGGCGGCAAAATGCACCCAAACGTCCAATATCTGTTTTTCGCATTATTGAGATTAGTAATACCTTTGAAACTTTTCGTAGGTATATTAACATCGTATACCAAATCGCATGAACCGCAAAAATTAATCATCATCGTTAAACAATGCCGGATTCTGTTGGTGTAACCACAACCTTCTGATACTCCATGCGATGGAAAAAATAATAGGTTATACTGATAATCCCCAGTACCAGGATTAAACCGGGGATCCCTGCCAAGGGAGGTGCCTGACATGCCGGTACAGGTTGTGAAGTCTGTGTCACTATCACCGCATGATAATCCGGGTGCTCTGCACCAGGAGGTTCTGGTGAGAGCAGAACAGTAATTGCAGGAGTGACAGGTTGTGTATCAGTCATATAATCACGCACGCTTATCGCAAAGAACGAAAATCCCGGACTTTGTGAGTAATACGAGGCAAAACCATTTTTTATTTCTATTAACTGCGTCGGCAGGGCAGACCAGGTGTTTCCATCAAACCGGTGCAACCGGACATCAGCGGGAGTACCGTGTTGGTCGTCAATAAAGGATAGCGGCACATCAAATTCAATCTTCGCGGCAGTTATTGATGAGTAATGAGCCGGGCTAATTCCGACATACTGGTATACCAAAGATTCCGGTGCGGCCATATCCCCTGGCAGCGCGGAGAGTTTTGTTGCTGTGATGACCATGTCTGATACCTCTTCACCGGTGACCGTTACCCGGCGAATGGCTGAATCACCTCCGGCATTTATGGAGCTGGTCGTCAGTGATCCTTTTTCCGGATTTCCCGTACTGCTGGTGTGTTGCGCCCGAATGCTGAACGCATCATCGGATGACCCGAAGACCTCCGCTGAAGGAGTGGGTGTTGGACGGGTTGTTACCGGTGGATCTGAAACAATGATGTATTCTTTCCGGCTCAAGGTATCCACAACAGAAAAATTCTGCATCGTCAGGTTAACAGTATACCGTCCGGCAGTCGTATATGTGTGAAGGGGATTTTTTGTTCCTTCCTGCGATGTATTAAACCAGATCCCGTCGCCAAACGACCAGTTCCAGCATGAAGGCAATCCACCAGTGGATGAATCAGAGAACTGAACCGTAAGGGGGGTGACGCCCAGCACGGGTGAAGCAGAAATATTCAGGAGAAGGGGCAGATACCCATGGGCGAATTTCAGATCCTTATGGGTGACATCGTAATAACTGATCTGGGGATTTCCCGAGGAATCGAATACCAGAGAAGTATATTGCCCGACATTTGCGGAACTATCTACTGTTTCATTCTGCCATGCAGTCACCGGATCTTTGCTGCGTATTTGAGTATGGCGTTCGTTGCATCATAATAACTGACCGCAGGATTTCCTGTTGAGTCCAGCGCCAGCGAAGCATAAAGTCCGCCCATACCCGCATTTCCCACCTGTTCGATGTCCCATACAGCACCATTTCGGACAGCATATTTCAGGAAAATGTGTGATGAGTCATAATAAATGATGCGAGGTTTGCCCGTTTCATCGAATGAAAGAGCGGTGTACTTTCCCACTTCCCCAATACTATCCACGGTTTGTGTTTCCCATCCTGTACCATTCCACAGGGCATATTTTAAATCCTTATTTCCTGCGTCATAGTAACTCATACCGGGGTTACCGGAATTATCAAAATCTAATGAGTTATATGCACCGGCAATTCCGCTGTAATCCACACGGTTTTTCTGCCATAGTGACCCATCCCAGGAGGCATAGTTCAGATTTCCGGTTCTTGCATCAAAATAACCAATAGAGGGAAAACCTGAACTATTCATCTTAAGCGAAGAGCCAATGCCAAAACCAATCGAAGTATCAACAATTTCCAGGTTCCAGGTAGTCCCATTCCACGAAGCGTATTTCAGGGTCGCACCAGTCACATTGTAATAACTGATATGGGGATTATCAGACGAGTCAAGCGCGATTGATCCACCTTGCCCGATTGTCATCGGAACTTTCCTGTCAACTGTCATGGTATGCCATATACTACCATCCTGGACCGCATATTTCAGAGAGAGATTTGTGGCATCGTAATAGCTGATATGTGGTCTTCCCATTGAGTCCAGAGCAAGCGAACTATACTCGCCAACATCTCCGACAGCATCGACTGTTTCATTTGACCAGTCCAGAGCACAGCAGATACCGGCATTAAGAAAAGTAAAAACGATAATCGCCAGGATAAAACGTGTTCCATTCAGAAGACTTCACCATGCACGTATATTACCGGTAACGATTACCGCCACAGGAAAGAATCTGCGACGTATCAATGGATCCATTAACCGATTATAACCAGTTTACTAAAAAAAATGGGCGAATATCTCATTTAAGAATGCCGAATTGAGATTATCGAAATCCCTATCGATTTTGTCAGTGGGATCAATTGATATTTGGGTGGTTTTCTAAAAAAAATAATAAACCCTATCATTCATGGTTCCTCTTCACCACCGTATTTTTACGAGAAAACGCCTGCCGTAAACGTCCAACCTTATTCATGCACCATAGTCCTCCCTTGAGCACCGGAACAATAATCCTCATACCCCCCTTCCATCTCCTTTGAAACCTCGCGGAACGCTCACGAACCGGTATGTGCTGGGGACAGACTTTTTCACATTTGCCGCACTCCTTACAGAGTCCGGCATACGATACATCAGACAGCAGTCCGCCATGACGTCCGAGATAGTGAAATTTTGCACTCCGGTCATGTGGGAAGAGATGATGGGCATTATAGAGCGCAAAGCAGCCAGGGATATCGACGCCGGCAGGACATGGCATGCAATAGCCACAACCCGTACAGCCAACTTTCATCAGCCGCTGGTAGGTTTCTTTTACCTGCTGTATCCGTTCAAGATCTGATGGTGTCAGCGATTGAGGCTGTGCATCCCCTGCCACCCGAATGTTCTCATCGATATGCGCTTCGTCGTTCATGCCAGACAGCACAACCGTCACTTCGGGATGATCCCATACAAAGCGAAGCGCCCATTCGGCAGGAGATCGTTTTACCGGTGCTGCGTCCCAGATTTTCTGCACCTCATCCGGAATTTTTCCCGCAAGGTTACCGCCCCGGAGGGGCTCCATAATCATGACTGCAAGCCGTTTTTTTGCCGCATACTTCAGTCCCCCGGTTCCTGCCTGGCACTGCTCATCAAGATAATTATACTGGATCTGGCAGAAATCCCAGTCATATGCATCCACGATTTCCTTAAATGTCGCTAAATCGCCATGAAACGAGAAACCTGCATGTGTTATCCTCCCGTCCTTTTTTGCCGCATCAAGGAATGCACGCACACCCAGCCGTTTCATCTTCTCCCAGTTTTCATGTGCCAGACTGTGAAGCAGGTAATAGTCGATATGATCCGTATGCAGTGTCAACAGTTGTGACTGCAGAATATGATCCATATCTTCACGTGACTGCACCGACCATGGCGGCAGTTTTGTTGCAATATGGACTTTTTCCCGGTACCCGTCGGCTAATGCCCGGGCCAGGATCTTTTCACTTTTTCCAAGATGATATGCCGGTGCAGTATCGACATAATTGACCCCATGATCGATCGCATAACGGAGTTGTGCAATCGCTCGTTCCTCGTCAATGCCCCCGCCTTTTTTTGCGGGGAGCCGCATATACCCGAATCCAAGAATCGAAAGAGTATCACCGGTCTTAGGCACATTTCGGTAGAGCATACGAAAACCATCCCCGGGAAATGACTGATAAGGTACCATTTTTTTCCCGGCCATATAAGAGTTCATGAACCTGCCGGCCGGATAGTGAGTTGAACAGGATTAACCGGAAACTTGTTTTTTATCTTTCCGTTAATGTTCCCCACACAAAAAAAGGGTTTAATTACGTCCCGGTCGATAACTTATCCAGATTTATGGACATTTTTTCCATTCTCCTGACCATCGCAGGGCTCTGCCTGTTTGAGACCATTACCAGCATCGATAATGCGATCATCAATGCTGAAGTGCTCTCGACCATGAAAGAACGGGCACGGCGCTGGTTTTTGACCTGGGGACTGCTATTTGCGGTCTTTGTCGTCAGGGGTATGCTCCCATGGCTGATCGTCTGGATGTCCACGCCGTCACTGGGCCCTCTCGGCGCACTCACGGCGACATTCTCAAGTGACCCGGTGGTAATTGCTGCGATCGGACAATCTGCCCCGGTGCTGCTGATGGGCGGCGGCACGTTCCTGATCTTTCTTTTTTTCCACTGGCTGTTTCTCGAAGAGAAATATTTCGGCATTCGCGGCGAACGGTACATTGCTACCAAAGGCGTATGGTTCTTTGCGGTTGTCTCAATTTTTCTTGCCGCACTTGTCTGGTTTGCAATTTACAAAAACCCGATGGTTGCATTTGGAGCCGTCATTGGCTCTACCGCGTTTTTCATTGTACATGGTTTCCGGCAGAACGCAGAAAATGCAGAGCGAAAACTGGTTTCGGGCAACATGTCTGATATCAGTAAGATCTTTTATCTTGAAGTGATCGATGCCACCTTCTCTATCGATGGTGTGCTCGGTGCATTTGCCTTTACGATGGCAGTCCCCCTCATCATCATCGGTAACGGTTTCGGGGCGTTTGTCGTCCGTGAAATTACCGTGCGGAATGTCGATAAGATCAAAAGATACCGGTTCCTCAAAAACGGCGCGATGTACTCGATATTCTGCCTGGGGATTATCATGGTGCTGGACAGTTTCGGTTTCCATATCCCGTCCTGGCTTTCACCGCTCATCACCTTTGGGATTGTCGGTATTTTCCTCGTTAAATCCATCCGCGCCGGTCCGCCAGCGGAACCTGCATGATCGGGCACTTTTCTTTTTGCCCCTTTTAATAAAAAAATTCGAAGATCCTAAGGTAAAGAAGATCCTGACGCACCGGTTTATGCACAAACCAGCGGATTCATAATGCGTCCCTGCCAAAATAATGGACACGATTAGTATGACTACACAAAAACCTGATTCAAAAGGATGCGACAGCAATTGCAGTTCCTGCGCATCGGCACAGAAGCCCAGCGCACCACCGGGATTGCCCCCAAAATCAAAGATCGATGTCAAGCACGTCATTCTTGTGCTGAGCGGGAAAGGCGGCGTGGGCAAATCCACCGTATCGGTAAACCTTGCCTATGCACTTGCCAATCATGGCAGAAAAGTGGGCCTGCTTGACCTTGACATTCATGGCCCCAGTATCCCAAAGATGCTGGGTATCGAAGACCAGAAACCTGCCGTTCTTGACAAGACCATCGAACCGGTTCATGTCACCGGGAATCTTGCGGTCATGTCCATGGCGTTCCTGCTTCCCGATACAGAGCTCACCGGTCATCTGGCGCGGGCCGATGAAGATGGTGGCGATCCAGCAGTTCCTTGAAGAAGTGAACTGGGGTTCTCTCGATTACCTTGTTGTCGATCTCCCGCCCGGCACCGGCGATGAAGCGCTCTCGATTGTCCAGCTCGCACCCCATATACGGGGTGCAGTCATTGTTACCACGCCACAGGATGTAGCCGTCCTTGATGCGGTAAAGGCGATCAAGTTTGTAGAAAAACTGGATCTGCCGGTTATCGGGATCATCGAGAACATGAGTGGCATGGTCTGCCCCCACTGCGGCGAGACCATCAACCTGTTCTCCGTCGGTGGCGGCGAGAAGGCAGCAAAGGATTTCAATGTCCCGTACCTGGGGAAGATCCCCCTTGACCCGGAGATGGTAAAGGCCGGTGATTCCGGGAGACCCTATATCCTCCGCCATGCCGACTCCCCGACATGGAAAGCCGTCGATGCCGTTATGGAAAACCTGACAAAAGTCGTTGAAGGATAATTCCTTTTTTCTCTTTTTTCTCTCGCAATATCATGGATACAGGGAGCCTTATGCATCTGACCAGACGGCCAGCGTTTTCTGGTACGAAGATGGTGAGGATGTACCATAAGGAGATATTCCCGGAGAGGGCCGGTTTGTGGGAAACTTCGGGAGGGGCGACAGGAAATAGAACCGGTTGGCCGTTTGTGTCAGCGCGCAGAATGCCCGATCTGCCGTAGGAGAATAGAGGATTACCAGCGCATCCCGGGAACATTCGTCGATTGCTCCTGCAATGGGGGCGATCATCTCCCCTGCCTGATCATACAGCGTCGGATCATGTTCGATAAGGATCATCGTGTGTGCCGATTCGGTAAGGATCGTGAAGAGCTGGTGTGCGGTGAATGCCCGCTGGACTTCAAACCGGGTTACTGTCCGGTGAATGCCGGACAGGATACGCGAATAGTTGCCTCCCACAAAAAGAAAGAGGTACCTCTGCAGGTCCAGGTTGTTGTTTATGAAACTGATGATCGTCTTTTCCGGAGCAACCACTGCAGTGAACGTGCCCGGCTGGAGCATCATGTTGTTCTGCAGTTCGATGTGCATGGCACCGGATCACTGTGCATGACACCATGGATAAGGATCAGGATGACGGGGGGTGAAAGTATCTGCCGGTTGCCGGTGTGTAAAAGGGGGACAGGATCAAACACGCAGGGACAGAATTTTCCCGTTTCTTTTAACGGTCATGCACACATGATGCCGGAGAAGTGGCAGAGAAGATTTTCTTCACCGCTGCCGCCCTCCATAGGAACGGATATGCTTCCATGATCGGTGGATTACATCAAATGCCGGATTTTCCTCGTCATACATCGACATATCCGTACGGTTGAACAGTACCCGGTCATTTCCCACCGGGCAGACTTTGATGCATAACCCGCAGGGTGAGATGAAACGTTTATACAACGCCTCTGCCCGAATGGCACATGCTTTTTTGTCGGTCAGTCCCGCGGGATAATCTTCTGCCGGGATCGCGTGGACCGGGCAGGCGTCCACGCATTTCATACACCGGGTGCACAGCGGTTGTTTCCTGATTGGGTCGGGAGGCAGGTCTGCAGAAGTGAGTATTGAGGTGAAGCGGACCCGTGGGCCGTATTCCGGTGTCAGGATCGCGTTATTTACACCGAAATTTCCCAAGCCGGAAAGGTATGCGGCATGCCGGTGAGAGAAAAAAGCAACCGGATTGTCCTTGAGGACTTCAATCGATCCATACCCATCACGGGGAATCCAGACGGACGGGTATCCCTGTTCAGTAAGGGCAGTGGCAATCCGGTGTGCACTGGTATCAAGCAGGATATTGACCGTCGAGTACAACTCATGATAGTAAATTGACGGTGCAGAATCAATAACCGGTAGGCTCACCGGGATCCCAATAACGATAACCGTTTTAGTTTCCGGAAAAAGTGCCAGAGGCCTGAATTCCGGGGGCACCCATGGTTCAAACAACGGGGCATCCCACCGGCCAGCAGGAGCAAACCCCACAAGCGGGATATCCAGCGTCGCACATTTCCTGATGATCCGGCGCTTCAATGCCATACTCATGTATCAACAATTGTCGGATTTGCAATAAATGAGTTTGGCATCGGGAAGCGAACAGGTTTTTAC
This sequence comes from uncultured Methanoregulaceae archaeon, assembly GCA_963768785.1. Taxonomy (GTDB): domain Archaea; phylum Halobacteriota; class Methanomicrobia; order Methanomicrobiales; family Methanospirillaceae; genus Methanoregula. The sequence goes on along the minus strand of CAVYJD010000007.1, from coordinate 17,685 downwards.
CGGAATATTACAACAAGTTGTTTACCCTTACATAAAAACGTGAAGTTTTATTATCTGCCATAACGACAGGGATACTGGTGACGAAAAATGTTACTGATTCCTGATCCGGTCGTGATTATTAATCTTATTCTGTGTATTCTGATTTTCATTCTGGGATATGCGGTATACCGCAAAAGCAATGATATCAATGCATTCCTGATCGGTATTGCATTTGGCCTGTTCGGGCTTTCGCACCTCAATACACTGCTTGGATTATCCCTTTTTCCCGAGATCACGTTCGTGCTGCTCAGGCTCTGCGGGTATGTCCTTGTTGCAGCAGCACTCTATGGCTACGTGAAAAAGTAGCCGGGGACACGGGGCTTTATCGGGACTGCCGGGTCTTCTTCGCGGTACCCGGTTCCATAGGCACCGGGGCAAACCATAAAATACTTTTTAAAAAACCCGGGTCAGTCTTTTTCCCCTATAACGGTGCATATCACCGTGCGTTCCCGCCCTGCATTCACGTCAAGTTCCAGCACCACAACCTGCTGCCATGTCCCGCAGGCGATATCTCCAGATTCCACCGGGATGGTAAGAGATGGCCCGACCAGTGCGGCTTTGACATGGGAACGGCCATTGCCATCTCCCCACCGGGCATTATGAGCATAGGTAATATCGTCAGGTGCAAGGACAGAAAGCGAACGTTTCAGGTCAGAAAGTACCCCGGGCTCAAATTCAATGGTCGTCAGTGCCGCGGTGGAATGCTGTACAAAAAGATGGATAAGCCCCTCCCTGACGCCGCTTTGACGGACAATATTTTTGATCTCATCCGTAATGTTGATAATATCGCCTTCACAATGTGAGGTTACCGTAAATGTTTTCCGGAACATACATTCACCATTACACGATCTTGCACTACGGTACAAAAATGCTTTTTTGCCCGGGAAACGGGTTTCACAATTTTTTGTGGGTTCAGGTTAATGAATGACGGTACTATGATTATTAGAGTGCCGTGATTACCACCACGTGAATATCATCCAATAGTTTCCGATCACCAGCAGAACGGTGATGAAAAACCTCAAGCATAATTGGAGCCAAGGGGATTCTCCCCTTGAGATGCCTCCCCCTTCAGGCGAGTAAGGGGGTCACCCTCATCATTATTGTAGAAACTAAGTGAACGAAGGAAAATTTGAGCATTTCAACAAAACCAAAAAAAAATCATGGTATACGAACATGTCTGGCTCATGCACCATGTTCATGAAAAAAAGAAGATTATTCCTGATCTTCGGGAATATCCTGATCATCTTGTGCATCAGGTTCCGATACTTCCGGTGTACCATTCCCCGCAGCTGGTGCAGGTTCTCCATTTCCAATCAGTTCCGGTTGGACTATAGCAACTCCGACAACCCGGTCTTTGTCATCGAGCCGCATGACCCGGACACCTTTGGTACCACGCCCGATAATCCGTACCTGGCTGACCTGCGTCCGCATGACAACGCCTTCGGCGCTCATGACCAGGATCTCATCGTTGTCGAGGACGGCCCGTGATTCAATGACAACCGCATCCCGTTCAAGCTGCATGTTCCTGACACCCATCGTTCCCCGGCCATGCCCGCGGAAATCGTCAAATTCTGTCCGCTTGCCAAATCCGACATCAGATATGGTAAGGAGATGATCTTTCTCAACGAGTGTCAGTGCAACAATCGTATCCTCGCCCCGGAGTTTCATCCCCTTGACACCGGAAGCATTTCTGCCCACTGTGCGCACCGTCTCTTCATGGAAACGGAGACTGTATCCGAACCGGGTGGAGAGGACAATCTCTTTTGAGCCATCCGTTGCAATCACATCGACCAACTGGTCATTTTCCCGGAGCCGTATCGCATTGGTACCGGTCGAACGGGGGTTTGAAAATTCGATCTGCGGGATCTTGATGACCTGTCCAAACTTTGTCGCAAACAGGAGATACCGGTCTTCACGGAATTCCCGGATAGGGATAACTGTCGTCACGATCTCTTCTTTTAAGTTGAGGAGGTTGACAATCGGTTTTCCTTTCGCAACACGGGAGCTTTCTGGGATCTGGTACACCTTCAGCCAGTAGACACGCCCGAGGTTGGTGAAGCAGAGCAGGTAATCTTTCATGCTGGCACTGAATACTGAATCAACGACATCATCCTCTTTGGTGGTCATGCCGGTGATGCCATGCCCGCCCCGGCGCTGCTGGCGGTACGTATCAAGATCCGTGCGCTTGATGTAATTTGCCGTCGTGATCGAGACAAGGACCGTCTTGTCTTCAATGAGATCCTCAGTTGAGAGATCGCTTGTGTCAAGCGCGATCTGGGTCCTTCGTGCGTCGCCGAATTTTTGGGCGATAGCAGTTGTTTCCTGCCGGATTACATCCTTGATGTTTGCTTCGTCAGAAAGAATGGTCGTAAGGTGGTTGATCTCTGCTTCAAGCCCTTTCTTCTCGTCGCTGATCTTCTGTTGTTCAAGTGCGGCGAGGCGGCGCAGCTGCATCTGGAGGATCGCGTTTGCCTGCGGTTCGTCGAGCCCGAATCCTGTCACCAACGCCATACGGGCATTATCAACGGTATCGGATCCACGGATGGCCGCGATAATCTTGTCAATTGCCCCAAGAGCGATTAACAAGCCATTTAAGATATGGACTTTTTCCTGCGCTTTTTTCAGGTCAAATTCCGACCGGCGCCGGATCACTTCGATACGGTGGTGGACAAAGTTGGACAGGAGCCCGTGCAGGTTGAGGATCTTTGGCTGGTTATCGACAATCGCAAGGTTGATCACCGAGAAGCTGGATTCAAGAGCCGTGTGCTTATAGAGCGTGTTGAGGATCACCGGTGACATCGTGCCTTTACGGAGTTCAAAAACAACACGGATGCCATCCTTGTCGGATTCATCCCGGAGATCGCTGATGCCATCGATCTTCTTATCCTTGACCATCTCCGCGATCCCGGTGATCCACTGGGCCTTGTTTACCTGGTACGGGAGTTCGGTAACAATGATGCGGTCACCTTTGTTGCCACCCTCGGATTCTTCAATCGTGGCAACACCGCGGACGACCAGCCGGCCCTGCCCGGTGGTATAGGCATTTTTCACACCCTCGACACCCATCAGGACACCACCGGTGGGGAAATCAGGGCCGGGCATGAGCCGCAGGAGGTCTTCGATGGAAATATCCGGGTTATCCAGGTACCCGACAACCGCAGAGCAGACTTCCCGCAGGTTGTGCGGCGGCATCTTGGTTGCCATACCAACAGCGATACCATCCGTTCCGTTCACGAGAAGGTTGGGAATCTTTGCCGGGAGGACGGTTGGCTCTTTTAACGACTCATCATAATTAGGAATGAACGAGACCGTCTCTTTCTCGAGATCTTCAAGAAGCGCTTCTGCGTACGGGAAGAGCCGCACTTCGGTATACCTGCTCGCTGCTGCGGCATCGCCATCAACCGACCCGAAGTTTCCCTGTCCCTGTACGAGCATGTGCCGGTACGAGAAGGGCTGGGCCATTTTCACAATTGTATCGTAGATGGATGCGTCGCCGTGAGGGTGGAACTTACCCATCACTTCACCGACAACCCTTGCGCTCTTTTTCGTGGGCTTGTCACTGGTATTGCCCATTTCCCACATCGCAAAGAGCGACCGCCGGTGAACGGGTTTGAGCCCGTCGCGGACATCCGGAATCGCACGGCCGATGATGACACTCATCGCGTAGTTGATGTAGGAGGTCTTCATCTCGTGCTCGATACTGACCGGCTCGACCCGGTGGGTTATGGGTGCCTTGGTAGTGTCCGGTGTATCAGATGTCAAGGTTCGTCACCTCCTTTGCATGGCGGGTAATGAAATTTTTGCGTATTTCCACATCCTTTCCCATCAGGGTCTTGAAGATCTCGTTTGCTTCAAGGGCATCCTCGATAGTGACCTGCTTGAAGACCCGGTGTTCGGGACTCATGGTCGTATCCCAGAGCTGCTGGGCGTTCATTTCACCAAGACCCTTGTACCGCTGGACATTCACACCCTTCTCACCCATGGCAGCAGAAACGGTCTGCATCTCCTCTTCCTTGTACACGTAGACCTCCTCTTTTCCTTTTGAGATGCGGAAGAGGGGCGGCTGGGCGATATACACATAACCGGCTTCGATGAGCTTGAGCATGTACCGGTAAAAGAACGTGAGGAGGAGGGTGCGGATATGGGCACCGTCGACATCAGCATCGGTCATGATCACGATATGGTGGTAGCGGGCCCGTTCAATGTCAAATTTTTCACCGATGCTGGTACCTATCGCGGAGATCAGCGTCTGGATTTCAGCGTTCTTTAAGATCTGGTGCTCCCCGGCTTTTTCGACGTTCAGGATCTTCCCCCGGAGCGGGAGAATGGCCTGGAATTTGCGGTCCCGGCCCTGCTTGGCACTGCCACCTGCAGAATCCCCTTCGACAATATAGATCTCGCTCTTTGCCGGGTCGCGTTCCGAGCAGTCCGCAAGTTTTCCGGGCAGACCGGAACTCTCAAGCGAACTCTTGCGCCGTGCAAGTTCCCGGGCATTGCGTGCTGCTTCACGGGCTTTTGCCGCAGAGAGCGCTTTTTCGACGATGGTTTTGAGGACGTTTGGGTTCTCATCGAAATATTGTGAAAGCGCAGCATAGACGAGCGAGTCCACGATACCCCGGACACTGCTGTTCCCGAGGCGCATCTTTGTCTGGCCCTCAAACTGGGGGTTTGCCATTTTTACGGAAATGACCGTGGTCAGCCCTTCCCGCACATCTTCACCGCGAAGGGTGATCGTGGCATTCTCCTTGATGAGACCGTTTCTCTTTGCCACCGTATTGATCGTCCGGGTGATGGCGCTGCGGAACCCTTCCAGGTGCGTGCCGCCTTCACGGGTATTGACGCTGTTCACGTACGAGTAGATCTTCTCATCATAACCGGTCGTATACTGGAGCGCCAGTTCAAGCTCGAGTTTGTTTTCGACATCTTTTTTCGTGATGTCGATGGGAGTCGGGTGGAGACAGTCGGCGCCTTCATTTAAGTAATTGACAAACTCGGAAAGTCCGCCGGTGCAGTAGGAGGCATTGTCACCGGTCCGTTCATCAGAAATCCTGATGGTCAGCCCGGCATTTAAAAACGCCAGTTCCCGGAGCCGGTGGGCGAGAGTGTCATAATCGAACAGGATTGTCTCAAATATTGTCGTATCTGGAAGGAACGCGATGCGGGTGCCGGTGAGTTTCTTTTCAAACTGTGTAAAAAATCTCTGCCGGTCGTCCGGTGCCGGAGCAGAGGCGTCAAAGGAAACGATTGAGCGGTTTTCTATTCCGGAGGGGACTGATGCAACGGGTGTGCCGCGGACAAACGGTGCAGGTTCGCCATACCATTGCTGGTACCGGAACAGTGCTTCCTCAAGCGTTTCTTCGCGCTGGGTGATCGGGCCGGTGGGTTTGCCCTGGTTAAACCGCATTTCGTAGATGTTGCCGTTCCGGTAGACCCGGGCGCTCAGCCATGAAGAAAGAGCGTTAACGACCGATACACCGACACCGTGGAGACCGCCGGAAACCTGGTACGATTCCTTATCGAATTTTCCTCCGGCATGCAGAACAGTGAGTACGGTCTCAAGGGCGCTTTTACCGTTTTTTTCCATCCGGTCAACCGGAATACCGCGTCCATTATCCTCGACGGTCATGGAACCGTCAGCCTTGATGACGACCGTGATTAGAGTGCAAAACCCGGCCAATGCTTCATCAATCGAATTGTCCACAACTTCGTAGACAAGATGGTGAAGCCCCCGGGTGTCAGTGCTCCCGATATACATCGCAGGGCGTTCACGCACCGGTTGAAGCCCTTCAAGTATGGTGATATGGGATGCATCATATGTCTCTGTCAAAGATAACCTCCCTTCAAAAAAATACTTCTAAAATCGATTGCAATTGTCACAATAATTATTGGGGGTATGAGAATAAAACCCTGTGCCCTGTTTTCAGGAGAGAAAACAAGGGTGTCATGGACGGCCGGGGTTTTTAAAGGAATGAGCGGAAAATGGGGGTCTGATGGTAAATGTTTTTTTAATCTTTTGCTCTTGAACACGAACCAATTTTTTTAGTGAAATTACTCTACACATAAAAAAATGCGAACGACTGAACTAATACCGGTTCACTCGATACGGTACCCTCCGGGGTTTCTGTAGTTTAAACCGAATCGTTTCTAGATACCCGGTTTCATGACTGGAAATTGACGTTATTGCAAGGATTTTCCTGATGAAAAACAGGTTACCGGTATTGGTTTTGTTTTCTCCCGGATAAAGAGCGACTCTATTTTCTCCAGAGGTGCACATTTGCCCTTTTTTATCCTGCAGTGTACCGGCAGAACATCACCTTTACCCGACCTGCCGTCATCAAAAAGGGTGAACCTGTCGTGTCCCGTTTCACGGTTCACTGGTATGTCCCCAGATTGGCATCTGGAATACCCAGTTGCTGATCGATCGCTATCACCAGCCGGTTCAGTACAAGAATAACCTCGCGGGCATCTTCCTTGTCCATGCTGCCCGGCTGGTGCCAGATCACTTTTTTCCTGAGCAGGGTAGTGAGTTCCTGGATCTCTGTTCCTTTGAACTGTTCGGGGATTACCAGTCCTTCGACATGATCACCGGCGCCATACCATGCCTGTTCCGGAGGCAGCGCAAAGTGCCGGGCGATCTGCATGATGCTGGTGATAAACCCATAGCCAAATGCGGTATCCATGAAGAAAAATCACCGCAGGATTATAAAAATATGGTCGTCAGAACAAACGGGCAGGCCCCAGCCAGATTGCCACCGGGATGTTCATGAATGCAGGATAATTGGAATAATACTTGTTAAAAAAATCTGCAGCTCAACGGATTATACTGTTTTTGCACTCGTGTCTGAAAACACGATTACACTGATTAATCATTTTACTTTTTTGATAAAAAATCGAATCAGATAATTAAATAACAACATTATTAACATCTAAAGTGTTACAAAAAATTATAATTTTATAACTGGTGAAATCATGCACATTCCTGATGGCTATCTAGGCCCGATTACGTTCATAATTATGTACTTAATTATGATCCCTATCTGGCTGTATGCCGGATACTGGGTTACAGAAATCATCTGAAGTCACGGCAGGTTCCCTATCTGGCGCTCGCTGCCGCGTTCTCCTTTGTCATTATGATGTTTAACGTGCCCATTCCCGGCGGCAGTTCCGGTCATGCAGTGGGCAGTGCGCTGGTTGCGATCATCCTTGGTCCATGGGTGGCAGTCGTGACGACCTCAGTTGCGCTCCTTATCCAGTGCCTCCTCTTCGGGGACGGAGGAGTGACGGCATTTGGTGCGAACTGTTTCAACATGGGCGTCGTGATTCCGTTTGTCGGGTATTATGCCTATAAACTGATTAGCCGGGAAATACTCCCGATCACCTCAAACCTGCGGATAGCTGCCGCAGCCATTGGTGGATATCTGGGTATCTCGGTTGCTGCCGGGGTTGCAGGGTTTGAGATGGGCATCCAGCCGATTCTGGAGCACACGGCAGCTGGTGTTCCCCTGCTATATGCCCTATGGGCTTAACATAACGATCCCGGCGATGCTGTTTGAGCACATGGTATTCTTCAGTTTCGTCGAAGCCATTGTCACCTCACTGGCCTTTACCTATATAGCACGGAACAGCCCGGAGATCATCTTCGACTATGAAACAGAACAGGGAAAGAAGGGGAAGGCGGACCAGAAAGTGGCGCCTGCTTAACGGTGGTGAAGATTATGGATAAGACCTTGAAAATTTGCATTATTGCACTGGCTGTGCTGGTTGTTCTCTGCCCTATCGGACTGCTCGCTGTGGGAACCGCTTACGGTGAATGGGGACCTGATGATATCAAGGATATGATCGGATATGTACCGGCAGGACTTCAGCAGATGTCAGAACTCTGGCATCCTGTCTTACCGGATTACGATTTCGGAGAAGGACATGATACCGTGCCCGCGGCGGCCCCCGGGTATTATATATCGGCAATTATTGGCGTAATCCTGTGTGCCGGTATTATGTTCGGGGTTGGAAAAGTAGTTGCCAAAGAAAATTAAATCCAGAAAAATTATCTCTCTTTTTATTTTCCCGGTATAACAGATACACCTAAAAACAAAAAGGGGAGTTTCTTGTGGGTATCAGGATAATATTATCGGGATTATAATCGGGGATATCGCGAATCAATGTGATCGGAATGGGTACCATAATAAAGAAGAAACCGGCGAGAGTCACAAAAACCGGGAGGATCCTGTCCCGGATACATTCGATGAGCGAATGGATGCATGAAAACCAGAACTGGATATACATCGCTGTTATCGGGATCTGTCTGTCAATAACAATTCTCTACAAGATCTCACAAATTTATGGCCAGTAAAAAGAAGCTCAAGTATGACAGGAATGGATAGTACTATCAGTTAACTGGGTGAAAGAAATCTCTTTCATGCATTGGTAATGAGAATAAACTCTTTTTTTTAGCGGACTTAGTATTCTTATTCCGCGGCAGAACAATGATGTCGCAGGTTATAATATCAGGCAGGGAACTGTTCAAACACTTGTCTCGTGCCCATGCTCGTGCTCGTGTACATGGGCATGCAGATGCTCGTGCATAAGTTTGCCATGCCGGTGCATGTGCTGATGGATAAGATTTGCAGACATCAGCAACTCCAGATCATTCATTACGGCAGTGGAGTTCCTGTCCACCTTAATCGTATGATCTTCGCCAACGACAATCGCGCGGGTGCTGATCTTCTCGATAATATCCAGGTCATGGGTGGCGGTAATGATCGTCTTTCCGGACCTGGCGAGTGCCTGGATAAGTTCGATGAGCCATACCTGAGTGCGGGGATCAAGACCTCCGGTTGGTTCATCCAACAGGATGACATCCGGATTCGTGGCGAGGATCGACGCGATACAGACCTTTTTCTTTTCACCACCGCTCGAGCATATGGGGTGCCCGGTCCTGCAGGTTTTCTATACCAAGCATCGTGATAACATCCTCGATACGCTGCCGGACCTGTTCCGGAGGCATATCGAGCTGGAGCGGTCCGAACGCGATCTCATCAAAAACCGTTGAGGAGAACAACTGGACATCCGGATTCTGGAAGAGGAAACCTACCTTTTTGCGGAAAAAATGACTGAACTCGTTATCTTCGAGCGTGTCGAATATCTCCTCCTTCACCAGCATTCCGAACGCAAAAAAATCACCCGAGGTTGGGTAACGTCAGCGCATTCAGAATGGCGAGCAGTGTAGATTTCCCGCTGCCGTTTGCACCCATAATGGCAACCTGTTCACCGGCATGGATGGTCAGGTTCACATCTCTTAATGCCTCAAACTGCCTGAGGTAGGTATACGAGACATCGTGAAGTTCGAAGATAGTATCCATAATTACACCACTTATACCAGAATCAGATTCCGAGATGCAAGCACCAGAACAAGACTGAACGAGAGCACGCTTATACAGGCAACGTAATCACGTTTGTGGATCGAATAGGTGTGAAGGAGCTTGATATCGCCATTGAACCCCCGTGAGATCATTGCACCATGCACCTTCTCGCTCATGTTCAATGATTTTATAAGGGTATAACCGACCCGGCCCCCGACCCACTTTTGCTCTTCCCTCAAAGGCAGGGTTTTAAAGGTCCTGCTCTTTTTTGCCATATAAAAGTCCTTTACCATGCCGGTGAAGAGGAAGATGTACCGGTAGCACATGTCAAGGGTCAGGACATAGACCTTGGGAACTTTGAGGGCACGCAAGGACTTGAAAATAAGGTCACGCGGGGTAGTGAGAAAGAGAAGCACGGAAGCTGATACGCAGGTGGCCACCCGCAGGACAAAGGTGAGTGCAACCATGGTTCCCTGCACGGTTATTGCAAGGGTCTCGGGGAGCGCAAACGGGCCAATGTGGGCACCGGGCCCTAATGTTGCAAGTGTTACCAGCGTGTCACCGGCCATAAAGACATTGAAGAGGATGGGGATCATGACAATGCCGGCAAAGATAGGGACAAAAACCCAGACCCGCTTAAGGAAAAAAATCATCTCTACCCGGCTTAGGTACGCACACACGAGCGTCAGCAGGTAAACGAGCGCAAGAAGCCGGACATCATGCGTCATTGCCACGGCAAAGATGAGGGCAATAATCGAGACGAGTTTTATTCTCGGATCTAGACTCTGGAGCAGGCCTTTTTGTTTTGCTACGCTTTCGTTTATCAGGCACTCTTCAAAAAAATTGAAGATATCAGAGATCGTTTTCTGGACAAAATTCTTCTTTTTGCCGGTGCCGACCGTACAGCAGGGGCAGGTGCCGGTTTCGATCTCCTTCATCCAGTCAGGTATCATAGGGTGTCATCCATTTCGCACCGTCAAAAGAAAAACAGCGGGCGACATTTAAGGGTGCGTGCAGCAACCGGGTTTATTACAATTATATTTTCTAGTAGCACTGGTGATGATAAATAGATTTTCTTTTCAGATCCAGTCTGATTTATTTTCAGGTTTTCCTGAAAATAAGCGTAAAGATGTATCCATGATGATGAAAGAATTACTTTTTTTTTTGATTTTATTCGTTATAGATTACTGGTTGAACAAATCTGGCATTTTTTTTATTGACCGTTCGCATTTTGCGCTCTGTCATAGTGGCAGTCACCAGGGTTTAGGTGCTGCTGCAAAAAAATTCTGGTACAACCCACCAATATCGGGGGCTTCTAAAAATCTCCGCCTCCGGTGAAACGATCTTATTAAAAAAAGTAGTAATGGGGATGTGCATGCAATGACTAGTCAGAATTCTTCTACGATACCATACCCCCACGCATAAAGTGTTCCGATGGGATCACTTTTTGGGAATATGGTGCAGATGAGGCCCAATCTTCTCAAGAACCGTTCTGCTGTCGCCGGTGAAACCGGTATGATCTTGTTCTTGATGGTCCTGCTCGTGGACCAGAGATACAGATAAAACGTGGTCTTTTTTTCATTATCCGTGTGAACATAGAGATCCTTTTCCTGTCGCTGTATTTCAGAAGAATGTTTTGACGATCTCGGTGCTGCATAAAGACATTCATCATACCGGGTGTCAAGGCTAATCTTCCTGCTGCCATCATACAGTTCTGTTTTCATGAAATCAACTCCGTCTGCTGCCGGGATCATTTTCCCCGATGATCCTGGCAGGTAATGAGTTTGATGGTTCTTGTCGAAAGTGCGGGTGTTACTGGGAGGCCAGATATACCCTGATTCTTCTATGGGTTCCGGCTATTCTTATACTTTGCTATTTTTGTATGAATATGTATGCATTTTTTTTATAATTGTGCTACTTTAGGGGGGTAATAACTGACCATGAAACCCGGTTGTTTTGATCCAAATATCATTACAATACGTCAAATAAACATGTCGAACTACATTAATTTATTTCGTAGATTTCAAAAATAGGTCCTGGAGAAATCGTGGATTAATTTGCTATAAAGATCTTCGAGGAATCCGACAATCCTTGCCTCCGCCCCTGCCGGTGTGACATCTTCCGGTTGCGATAGTTTATAGTTCCGGCATCATCCCACTGCGCCAAGGCTGAAATGAACAAGGATTGTTCCATCAGAATCCCAAGCATTGGAAAAAATAGTACTGAGTTACAACTCCACCCGGGGTTTTTTAGAAAACCTTAAAAAGTAATCAGCAATGATATTGTCATTACTGGTACTACTATGGATGACGATTTATCACGTATTGGGATCTCACTTCCTAAAAACCTGCTCGACCGTTTTGATGAAATCCTGAATTTCAGGGGCTACTCTTCCCGTTCCGAAGGCATCCGCGATGCAATCCGAACGTACATCACGTACTACAAGTGGATGGCCGATGTCAAGGGTGAACGTGAAGGCGTCATCACCATGGTATATGATCATGATCAGCGCGGGCTCCTCATGACCATCACCGATGTCCAGCATGAGTTCCATGATATTATCAAGGCATCCCTCCATTCCCACGTAACCCAGAACCGGTGCCTTGAAGTGATTCTTGTGCATGGCGACGGAGCCCAGATTAAGACGCTGGCTGAACGGCTCATGTCCCAGAAAGGTGTGGAATCGGTTAAGCTGACGACAATCAGTATTGAAAATTAATAGAAAAGACAAAGGTACTTTTTTTGTGAAATGAACAGCGTTTTTTGGCTCTGTAGAAAGTCTGTGCTCAGCCACGATTTCTGAATCTCTTATACTGTGTGAGGGTGCCCCCTCTCCCAAGAAAGGGGGAGGCAATCACAGGGAAGCATCCCCTCGACCCCCCACAACACCCCTCTTTTTTTTATCATGAGAGGGATGCCGGCTTTTGTTGTTTATATCTTTACGATCCAAAAAGGACACGTATATCCGGATTAATCCCTGCACACGTTAATCAAGGGAACAGAAGCGACATTCGTTTTCCGCACACGTGAGAAGAGAAGGATAGTATTTATTGACATACTCTTTGACCATACGGCGGGCTGAAAATGTTGCACTGGTGCTTTTTATTGTTTCTTTCATCTTTTTTACCCACTCGTGGGGAATCCCGTCAATGGACGCGGAGTAATACAGGGGCACTATTTGATTTTCAAGCAGCGAATAGAGAGCATTGGCATCAGATGCATCACGTGATTCAGGAGCGGTCTCCCCTTCAAATGCCCACCCGTTATTGCCATTGTATCCTTCAATCCACCACCCGTCAAGGATACTCAGGTTCAGCACCCCGTTTAATGAGGCTTTCATGCCACTTGTCCCGCATGCCTCCATCGGGGGTATGGGATTATTCATCCAGACATCTACACCATGCACAAGGTACTGTGCCATCTGCTCTCCATAATCTTCGACGATTCCGATCCTGCCGCCGAAATCCGGTTGCTGCGCAAATTCATAAATCCGTTGTAGGATCATTTTCCCTTCATAATCGGCAGGATGTGCTTTTCCGGCAAAAATAATCTGAACCGGGTGCCAGGGATCATTGAGGATCCGCCGGAGACGTGCCGGATCATGAAAGATGAGTGCTGCACGTTTGTACGCAGAAAACCGGCGGGCGAAACCGATGGTGAGGACTGACGGGTTGAGCATCAGGCCGTCTGCCACAAGGTTGCTGGGTTCTTTTAAATGGGTCTCCCATTTCATCCGTTTCCTTTCCCGTATCCTGTTGAGGAGCTTCTGTTTCAGCCAGACATGTTCCACCCAGAGATCCTTATCCGGAATCTCATCAATCATCTGCCAAATCTCCGGGTCGTCATGGTTGATCTGCCACTGGGGATTGGTGGGATTAAAATATTTTGAATAGAGTGATTCCATCCGGGGATTCAGCCATGTCGGGAGGTGGACGCCATTTGTGATATGGTCAATGGGAACCTCCTGTTCCGGCAGATCAGGCCACATGCAATGCCACATCCCGCGGGCAACCATGCCGTGTTTCTTCGAAACCCCGTTATGGTATTGGGTCATCCTGAGCGCAAATGCAGTCATGTTGAAGCCGGGTCTCACATCACAGGGATGGAGACCGAGCCGGAGAAACGTTTCCCGGTCGATGCCAAGCTGATGATAATAATGGGAGAAATATTTGTCCATGAGTTCATAGGGAAAAATATCATTCCCGGCAGGAACCGGTGTATGGGTGGTAAAGACCGAAGTCCCTTTTGCCTGTTTTAAGGCAGCATCAAAGGTCATCCCTTTTTCCACTTGTTCCCTGACCCGTTCCAGCTGCGCAAATGCCGGGTGCCCTTCATTAAGATGCAGGGCTGAAAATTCTATCCCCAGATCATTGAGTACCTTGCGGCCACCTATTCCGAGTACTATTTCCTGCCGCAGTCGTTGTTCCATATCCTCAGTGTACAGGCGATGGGAGATCGTCCTGTTTTCAGGGATGTTTGCAACAATATCAGTATCCAGCAGGTAGAGTGGGATCTTGCCCACATCTGCCTTCCATACAGCGACATACATCGGGGGTTCAATAAAGGGAACCCGTATCACCATCTGGTCGCCGGATTCATTCAAAACTCTTACAATTGGCGCTGCTTCGCGATCCAGCACTTCAGTAATATTATCCTGCCAGCCATCGGGACGAATATGCTGGTGGAGATATCCTTCTGAATACATGAATCCCACCGCCACCAGCGGAACACCCAAATCGCTGCATTCTTTCAAATGGTCCCCGGCAAGGAACCCGAGACCTCCGGCATAGAAGGGAAGTGAGTGGTGGAGGCCGTATTCCGCGGAAAAATAGGCGATGGTAAGTGATTTACGTTTTGGGTAATGTTCTAAAAACCAGCCATTCCGGTTCGTCATGTACTGGGTAAACCGGTTCATAATAATGTCATACCGGCGAAGGTACTCCGGATTTGTAAGAACACGTTCAAGAAATACAGGGGGAATTTCCTTGAGCATTTTCACAGGATTATGAATACTTTGTTTCCATGCCTGCTGGTTGATCTGCTTAAAGAGTACCCGGGCTTCCGGGTGCCAGCTCCACCAGAGATTATACGCCAGATCGATGAGTCCGGATATCCGTTCCGGAACATGGGGGAATGTATCTGTCAGTCGATCGCCAGAGTCGGCCATATGCGTACCTTCCTGAGGGTAGTATGGACGATATGATGATTAATACTGATGGGAGTTTACCTGATCGGGTAATGCGAGGATGGCGAAATAGCACCATAAGTTTCTGATGATGCGCCTGAAGGAGGGGATGCAGATTGTTCTGTTATTTTTTTTAGGTCAACCTAAACATTTATTATTTAGGGTAACCTAAATATCTGGTACATGGCACAGGAGCAGGTCGAAGAATATCTTGAAACGATCTCTGATCTCGAATCGCGGGACGGGGCAGCGAAAACTACCGCGATAGCAAAATGCTTAAAAGTCGCCCCGGCGAGTGTGACAGAAGCGCTGAAAAATCTCTCGGACAAAGGGTTTGTCCAGTACGAACCGTACCATGGTGCAACCCTGACCGGAGAGGGGAAAAAAATCGCAGATACGGTAAAGCGAAAGCACCGGCTCCTTGAAGTATTTTTAACTGACGTTCTTCACCTTAACCGGGACAAGGTCCACGATGAAGCATGCCGGATGGAGCATGTCATCTCAGAGGATACCGAAAATGCCCTGTGCAGGATGATGAAAGCCCCTGCCCGCTGCCCGCATGGCAGCCCGATCAGCCCGTGCAAACAGGGAGTGGGGAGCTGTGCGGAATGCGATGCGGTTATGGGAGCAGGAATACCCATACCGACATCTCTTCGTGACAAAAAGATTATCCCGGTTACGGATCTTACTCCTGACCAGAGTGGAAAGATCGCATTTATCCGCGGGGACTGCAAGGTTGTCCAGCGCCTCTCCGATCTCGGGCTTACTCTCGGGACGATCGTTTCCATCCGGAAAAAAGCACCCATGGCCGGACCGGTTGAGATCTCGGTAAGGAGGACAAAACTTGCGGTCGATCATGCTATTGCCGAAAATATCTTTATCGAATCGCCCGTAGCGGATGAACCATGAGCGGTTGCGACGAATGTAACGGCTGCTCAAAAAAGGGAGAATCCGGCATTAAGAATGCGGACTACACCATCGCCCTTGCCGGTAATGCCAATGTTGGCAAGAGCGTGATCTTCAACCAGCTGACCGGCGTTGACCAGATCGTCGGCAACTGGCCGGGGAAGACCGTTGAGCGGGCGGAAGGGCTCCTGCTGTACAAGGGGAAACGTATCCGGGTTATCGACCTGCCCGGTATCTACTCCTTTTCTACCTACTCGATGGAGGAACTGGTCTCCCGGGATTTTATCGCGCTCGAACACCCCGACGCCGTAATCAACGTGATCGATGCCTCGGCGCTGGAACGCAATCTCTTCTTTACGATCCAGCTCATGGAACTGGCACCTCCGCTCCTTATCGCAGTCAACCAGATCGATCTGGCCGAGAAGAAAGGAATTACCATCGATACCCAAAAACTGTCAGCGCTGCTCGGTGTCCCGGTTGTCCCTACCGTTGCCATACAGGCGAAGGGAATATCAGATCTTACTGAAGCGATCACGAATCTTATGCTGGACCATCCGGTTCCACCGGTGCTTCACTATGGAAAGGAAATAGAAGAGCGGGTTGTAAAAATTATCTCCCTGCTCGCAAACGTACCAACCCCGTACCCGTACGCTGGACCGCAATCAAACTGCTCGAACGCGATCCGGCAATCATGAAGCTGGTTAACGAACAGGATCCGGGCATCGTAAAGAACGCGGATGTGCTCGCTGCAGAGATCGAGTCTATCCACGGCGAAGCGGTCTGCGTGGTCATGAGCGCGGAACGGTACCAGGTTGCAGACCGGATTGCAGGCCGAAGTGATCACCATACGGGCATTGGGCGAAGGCCCGCAGAAAAAGAGCCTGACCGACACGCTCGACCAGGTTGCCCTCCACCCGATCTTTGGCTATCTCGCAGTTATCGCGGTGATTGGCGGGTTGCTGGTCTGGACATTTTTGATAGGCGCTCAGGTTTCATCGCTCATTGCCGGTTTCCTGTCGCAGTTCGAACAGTACGAACCGGTGATCACGGGCCCGCTCATGGATATTATCTGGAACGGGGCATTCACCGGCTTTGTGGCAGGTGTGACCCTGGTCATCCCCTATGTCCTGCCGTTCTACCTGCTCCTTGCAATTATGGAGGATTCAGGCTATCTCACCCGTATAGCGGTGATGCTCGACCGCGGTATGCACAAACTGGGCCTTCATGGGAAGGCGATCATCCCGCTGATCCTCGGATACGGGTGCAATGTTCCAGCCATCTATTCATGCCGGATTATGGAAACGCCAAAACAAAAGACCCTTGCCGCATTCCTTGTGACGCTGGTCCCCTGCACAGCACGGACGGTGGTCATTCTTGGCCTCGTCGCTGCGTTTGTCAACATCTGGTGGGCGCTTGCGCTCTACGTGTTTGATATTCTCCTGATACTCGTGGTCGGGCGAATTGCGTTCAAGGCGATGCCGGGTGAATCTGTCGGCCTGATCATGGAGATGCCGGATTATCATGTTCCCTCCCTGTCAGTCGTCCTGAAACAGACCTGGGCCCGGACGAAGTCGCTTGTCTGGATAGTCTTCCCAGCTTATATCATCGGGAGCGCATTGATCCAGGCGTTCTATGCGGCCGGCCTGCTGACCCCGGTGAATAATCTTCTTTCCCCGGTTACCGTTCTCTGGCTCGGGCTGCCTGCAGTTGTCGGGATTACGCTGATCTTTGGGGTGGTGCGCAAAGAACTGACCATCCTCACGCTTGCCGTAATTTTCCATACGACAAACTTTGCGGCGATCATGACTCCGGTCCAGCCTGGTTGTCCTTGCACTGGTATCGATGCTCTATATCCCCTGTATCTCGGTAATACTGGTGCTTGCATCGGAATTTGGCTGGAAAAAAGCACTCACGATATCGGCATCCGAGGTTATCATGGCAATTGCCATCGGCGGGATCGCGTTTCGGGTGCTGAGCCTGGTGATGTGATCCCAATCGAAACAATTTTTGCATAACCATCCAGTTTAAAAAAAAAGCGCGAAATCGATGTCGGTCGCTGATTGTGTCGAAATCTTCATGTACCTTTGCCATGCTCGCCACCTTAGGTTACCCCACTATCGCACGGGGATGTGCTCTGTTTTCGCGAGACGTTTGTCTATGAGGGAGAGGACGCCCCGAAAGGGGACACGATCAGAG
>CAVYJD010000006.1:0-7240 GCA_963768785.1 uncultured Methanoregulaceae archaeon | reverse complement strand
CCCGCTGCCAAACGTGAAAGCCTGTTTAAGTTTCAGTGCATCGGGATAGAGATTTGCAGTGGCCGTTGGAACTGGAGTTGTCACAGGTTGTGACGGTGTTATCGCAACTGATTCAGGAGGTAATGGGGATGTTACAACCACTGCTGATGATGGCCCGACTGGACCATGGCCTCCCCCGAAATGCGGCAGAACAAGAAACACAATCGCGGCGGCAATGACCAGTATCACAACAATCCCGGCAAGGAGCGGCACCTGACTTTTTTTCCTGCCAGCACCTGCCAACGCCGGAAATACTTGGATGGATGGTTGTGAACCAGCGGGTGGCTGCGATGGCGACACAGGCGCAATGTCCGAAACGTCAGGAGCAACCTCACTCCCGCATTGCTCGCAGAATTTTACCTCATCTGATAATTCGGCCCCACACGAATTGCAGAACTTTTTTCCCATGAAATGTACGATCGACCTGCGGCGATAAAAAAGGTATGGGCATTAAACTGTGTCACAAATAGAGAGAATGGAGTAATGTGGACGCTTATGGGACTACCGGTGTTTCAGAGGAATCACATACCAGGTCCAGTTTCGTGATCCGGATCCGGCCACCATTGCATCCCTTATCTACGTGGTCTGGTTCCGATACAGGGATTCCCTTTACGGGAGGGCATGGGGGGTTGGTACCGGTGGCGGAGGAAGGACAGGAGGGGCTTGTGTCACCTGCGGGGTAGTGAGCGGAGGTGGAGGTGTCCCTGGCGCGAGAGTCGATGTTGTGACCGGAGATGCTGGTTGAACGCATGCGGTTATAACCACAAAGAGGATAGCCAGGAGAATGACCATAACCGGAGCGATCTTCATACGTTATCCTCCCAGTTCACAGGTAAATACCTGATCCACTCAACGATTGGAAGGTATTTTTGAGGCGCAAAAAAGGATAGTCTTTTAAAAAAACAGTAACCCGCAAGTCAAGACAAAAAAATTAAACCCTGACCGGAATATCCGCATGTATCCAGTCAGTAACCGATTTTTTCCCGGATTTATACTCGTGGAACTGCCGGAGGGAAACCGTTAGATCACGCGTGAAAGCAAAATAGCCAATCTGTGTTGTCCGACAGAGTTTCATCGCCATATCCATCAGTCCCCGGGGATCCGGACGAGCCTCGCCAAGCCAGATATGGAAAATATTCCCACCATCAACAATCGGGAAGAAGACATGTTCGATCTCCATGCGTTTGGTCAACGGGACATCCGCGCCCGGTGCGACATGGGTGCCGTTCGTGTAATAGATTGGCAGATCCCGGGTCTTGCCCAGTCCTTCAAGTCCATACTCAATATCGCCTTTGATCACTTTTGCCGCAAAATCATGATATCGCTTATCAATCAGATCGGCGACAGCAAACCGCTGCCCGGTCGTCTCTGCCGGAGTCCGGGCAAGAGCAACCGTCATATTATTTTTCCGTGAAAGCTCACGTGCATAGATCTCCATCTCGGTCATCGCCCGGATGGCAAGTTTGAACGCTGCTTTTGATTCATGCAGCTGCTGACCGGTATGGTGCTGCACCATCTCGTTGACACCAACGACGCCGATCGTGTACACCAGTCCTTCAAGGTCCACGGCAATTGCCCCCCGGTCCGAGGTGTTCGGATCCTTGGGGCGCTGCATTGCAAACGGCATCCGTCCGCTTGCCCGGATATTGTCCATCCAGCGGCGTTTGATCTTGAAGAGTTCGATCGCCACATCCATGAGCGCACGGAGTTCCGCAAAGAGACGGTTATCATCACCTTCGGCTTTATACGCCGCACGGGGACAATTTACCGAGACGACCTGCCACGAACCCATCGAGAAGTGCTTGCCATCCTCAAACAGGAGTTTTTTATCAAAATCCGAGTCCTCATCTGCGACTGCGGAGAACTGGTAAGCGCAGCACTGGTAACAGGAAATTCCTTTACCGGCACCACGGTATGCGGGCAGCTGGTTGTCATAGTAGGGTGTGCCGAATTTTGAGGCGAGCTCAAAGGTCATGAGATAGAGATCATTGTAGGTGGGAAGATCCGGGTTTTTCCGGTTGAAATCTTCCCGTTCGGTCATGAAATCCGGCTCAATGGAAATCTCCGGCTTGGGAAAATTGAACGGTTTGCCCCAGTAATCCCCTTCAAGCATTACTTCCATGAGTGCTTTAAAGAGAAGCCGGACTTCGCGCTCGAACTCTCCATATGTCCGTTTGGGTGCCGATGTACCGTCCCAGACTTTTCCTTTATAGACGCAGGGTTTATCGCGCCAGAGATTCGGGACCCCGGGAAGAGCTGCACGGACGAGAACACCAGCTGTCCTCCCCGGGCAACCATCATCTGGGTCATCTCGTAGACGAACATCTGCATGTTCTGCTTGATCTCGTTGTATGCCATACCCTCCATGAACGGTGAGAGGAACGTGAGGAAATTATAGTACCCCTGCCCTCCGGCAAAATTTGTCTGGGCGCTTCCCAGCGCTTTTACTGCATGAAGGATGGCGACCTCGGCACGTTTGGCCGGGCAGGCAACTGATGCCTTGGTCCCGTTCCCATCCGGCATCAGGCCATAATAGAAGAAATATCGGAGATCCCAGTCCTGGCAGAACGGGCGGGTACCAAAATACTCCAGATCATGGATGTGCATCTCACCGGAAAGGTGATGGTCCGCAAGTTCCGGGGGAGCTGGAGCAGGTACTGCTCTTTTGAGATCTTATCGGCTTTTTTCTTGTGGGAGGTCTCTGCATTTTCCTGCAGGTTTGCATTATCATGCGATTCAAATCCTTTCCCGACATCAATCTGGTGCGCATCATACACCGGGGTACCCACACGGGTGCAGACATTCCGGTACTGGATCATTCCTCTTTCAAGGAGCGTGATGTTGACGATCTCGCGGATCAGTGGTCCGGACAGGGACTTCAAGCCGAGGTTCTTAATCCGGGTCTCCACATCGAACGCAATCTCCTGCGCGGTTGCCACATCTGCGCCCTCGTAGCCATAAAACGTTTCTACGAGTTTTGTTTCCTGAACGATCTGGCGGACAATCCGATCGCGGTCCCATTCGATAATATGCCCGTCTGATGTGCGGACTGAGGGGAGGACTGGGACAGTAAGCCCGTCAAAGGTTAACTGCTGGGTCTCCCGACGCGCCATTATCCACCTTTGGCGATCTTTGTAATCTGCTCACCATTCAGTTTGCCGCCGGGAAACAGGTCGGCGGACGTGTAAAAATCATCATTTATCTGCAGTACCGGAGCCTCATTCACAAAAACACCATTGACCCGGAGCTCGGTCAATGACTCGGCAGTTGACAGGTCGCGCACCGTGAATGGATACCCGGCCTTTTTTAAAAAATCCTTTAATAGTTCGCAATGCGGGCAGCTTTCCAACGTATAGACAATCAACTGCGTAGTATTCGGCATAAAAAGACACCTTCTTATTATCTATGCAATACGCATTTTGGAGATAAAAAAATCTTGGTTTGTGACCCGCTCAGAAGATTCTGGAAATATCGATTACCATTAGTACATGAATGAATGAATAGTACCGTAATGGTCAGGGCGTTTGTGGCACTTGAACTATCTGCCGAAATAAAAGAGCAGCTTAACGGGGCGCAGGAAGTCTTGCGCGGATGCCGGGCACGCCTCACGTTTGTTGACCCGGCACTTATTCATATTACCGTGAAGTTCCTTGGTGAAATTGACGACCGGATCATCCCGGACATTTCTGCTGCACTTCAGCGAGTGCGGTTTGAAGCGTTTCCGGTCACTGCGGGCAGGGTAACCGTCAATAATCCCCATCATCCCCGCACCGTCTGGGCGGTCATTGAGGACCAGGGAAAATGCCGGCAGATCTTTTCCGGGGTGGAAGAAGTGCTTGAGCCGCTTGGGTTTGCAAAAGAGACCCGCCCGTTTACACCGCATGCGACGGTAGCGCGGGTGAGGACTGAAGACCCCTCCCTGCTCGCATGCCTTGACCTGCTCAAAGACCGGACCTATGGCATGTGCACGATTTCCGGTCTTAAACTCAAAAAAAGCACCCTCACATCAAAAGGTCCGATCTATGAAGATCTCCTGGAGGTTTCATGGTAAGCCGGCTGCCCCTTGAAGAAAAAGTACTTGCATCCGATCTCCGGCCGACGTCCGAAGAGCGCGATTATATCTGGAGCGTTGCGGAAAAGTTGCTTACCGCCATACGTGAAAGCGGAAAGGCGGAGGGCATGGTCGTGGGTTCGATTGCCCGGAATACCTGGGTCAGGGGGGATCGCGACCTTGATGTCTTTTTGCTTTTTTCCCCGGAAATGTCCCGCGATGCGCTGGAAACAGAGGGGCTCTCCCTCGCACGGAAAATTGCCAGCCAATTCACCAAAGCCGTCCGTGAGAAATATGCCGAACACCCGTATATCAACGCGTGTATTGATTCCGTGGATGTCGACCTGGTGCCCTGCTATAAGGTAGATAGTGCAGAACGGATCCAGAGCGCGGTTGATCGCACTCCGTTTCATACCCGGTACATAACAGATAAAATCAACGGGCTAATCGATGACGTGCTGCTGCTGAAACGGTTTACAAAAGCCGGGGGGATTTATGGGTCAGACCAGATGACAGAGGGGTTCTCGGGATACCTCTGCGAGCTGCTGGTTCTGCACTACGGGGGATTTTCTCCTCTCATCGCAGCGGCAGCAGAATGGCGCCCGCATATCGTGATCGATATTGAACACCATGTGGCAAAAGCGTTTGATGAGCCGCTTGTTGTCATCGATCCGGTGGACCCGAAGCGAAATGTGGCTGCAGCAGTATCCCTTGACCGTATGGTGGAGTTCGTGGAACTTGCACGGGGTTACCTGAACGCCCCGTCACCAGCATATTTCGCGCTCCCCACACCGCAGATCATCTCCCGTGAGGAACTGGGAACCCTGCTTGAACAGCGGGGAACCAGCCTCTTTGCGATCACGTTTGCCACGCCGCCTTACATTGAAGAGATTGTTGTCCCGCAGTTGAAGCGCAGTACCTGCTGCAATTCGCGAACACCTTGAGCGGGCAGGTTTCCTGGTGCACCATGCCCATTATATGATGATGCCGGGCCGGTGCATGCTTCTCTTTGAGCTGCTCATCGAAGAACTCCCCGCTATCCGCAGGCACCAGGGGCCGCCGATATGGAACGCGGTAAACGCGCTCAGGTTCCGGGAAAAACACGTTTCTTCGCACACTCCCGGGCCCTATATTGAGGACGGACGCTATGAGATGGAAGTCCCACGGGAATGGACCCGGGCTGCCGATCTTCTCACATCGCCTTCACTCCTGGACATAAGTCTTAGCCGGCACGTACGCCAGTCACTTGAAAAAGACTGGACGGTGCGCTATGGTGAAGACTGTTGGGAACCGGAATTTGCTCCATTCATCGCGGCGTTCTTCAACCGCTGCTCTCCGCTTGTCAGGATACTTAAGAGGGGATAAAAATGATAGGTGTTGTTCCAGATATTTTTTCTCGTAGATATCATTAAATGACAATCCTTCGTTTTAACGAGAAAAATCCTGACAAAATTAAAAAAAAATTATTGAAAAAAGGACAGGTTGCGGTCACCCGCCAGCTTGTATTATAAACTGCTGTTTCCTTTTTCCCCGGTCCTCACCCGGACAGCTTCCTCGACCGGGATCACAAAAATCCTGCCATCCCCGACCTTGCCCGTTCGGGCTGACGCGATAATAATTTCAATGATTTTATCCACCGCTTCATCGGGAACGACCATCTCTAGTTTCATTTTGGGGAGCAGATCGACCACGTATTCCGCCCCGCGGTACTCCTGTTTTACCCCGCGCTGTAGTCCCCGCCCCTCCACTTCGCTCACGGTCATTGAACCATAACCTGCTGCATCAAGCGCCGCTTTAACGCTCTCAAACATCTCGCGCCGGATCATTGCCTCAACCATTTTCACAAAAATACTCCTGCAGGATAATCAGACCTATTCTCGCTCGCAAAAACACGTTTATACCCGACAACTGATAAAAATTCCGTTATTAAAAAGAGTTATGCGGAATTTTTCCGTATTTTTGCACTACCAAGTTTTTCGATCGCAGCGACATCGACATCATGTCCAAGAACAAGGGCATGAGCCTGCACCGCATGCTCGACAAACCCTTTGCCGGTTAGGCGTGCGGATGACAAGTGTCGTGTATCCGGCAGGACTCCCGATTGCTCCTGCAGAGATATCTGCATTGACCGCGGTCAGATCCGTGCAGACATGACAACCGCCCCGTATACAGGATTCAAGTTCCGCGAGCGGAACGGTGAGGTGACTCCCGTCCTGTTTCGTGATATCGAGTTTTCCCTTGACATCGAGTTTGCGGATCTGGTAGGGTTCCAGCTTATAGTGCTGGTGAAGTTTTCCTTGTACGAGAAGGGAATAATCAAAGGTTTCCGTGCAGAAAAGCCCGATAACCAGACGTATTGCCGTTCCATACGGCTTGAGCAGATCATTATCACTCTCCCGCATTCGTGTAAGTGCCTGAACAACACAGGGCACACCAACCACGGCGATCTTCCGGTACTTTTTCTCAATCACGGCTTGTTTGAGCGCCGCAAGCAGCGGCACCCACCAGCTGTACCGGCTGCCCGCCTCGTGGATGAGCATATCAGAGCGTGTAATGACCACCGATGACGGTCTGAGTGTCCAGCGATCTTCAGTGACCGTGACAACTGCATCGATCAAACCGTCATCCAGCGCCTGCGCCAGAATCGCGGTGACGGCACCGCCGCTCTGGCGGTGCGGGACCTCCATGGTGCTCTGCCCGGTTACAATCTCCAGGTATGCCCCGAGCGGTTCCTGTGGTTGTGTGCCGACGCGGGGGCATGCCGCATAGCAGGCACCGCACAGAACCGAGTCAGTTGCCTGCTTGCAGTAACCGTTGCTTTTTGGAGATACCACCATCTCTCCATTATCAAAGGAGATTGAATCTGCCGGGCAGACGGCAACGCAGGCACCGCATCCCGAACATTTACCGGTATCCCAGACCTCTTTTTTCAAATCGAGATAACTTTTTTCTGCCATCGCCATCACTCCCAGGTATATTTATTCGCAAACGGCCGGGCACTCGACGCCGCGATACCGGGAATATCCTGCTGACAGGAGCGGGGCCGGAACGATCCCGAACGACTTTGCGAAATCCCCGATGATTGGGGTTATCATCGTCATCTCTTCGGCAGTCGCCGGTGACTCGCCGTGCGCCAACCCCAAGGTATTT
>CAVYJD010000005.1:0-57799 GCA_963768785.1 uncultured Methanoregulaceae archaeon | reverse complement strand
CAGGTCAATGCCCAGCGCCTCTTTTAAGACCTCTTCGATGTGCTCGACGAAGACAAACTTCAGTTCGCTGCGCACATCTTCAGGAACGTCTTCAAGGTCCCGCTTGTTCTCTTTTGGCAGGATGATCTTTGTTATCCCTGCCCGGTGGGCTGCCAGGATCTTTTCCTTGATCCCGCCCACCGGCAATACCGCACCGCTTAACGTAATCTCCCCGGTCATGGCAAGTTTCGGGTCAACCGTTTTGCCGGTGATCAGCGACGCGAGCGCCGTAAAGAGCGTCACCCCGGCGGACGGGCCATCCTTTGGTGTTGCACCGGACGGCACATGGATGTGGACATCGCTTGCCATGAAATCAAAACGGTTTGCTGCATAGCCAAGCCGTGACCGGATCAGGGAGAGCGATATGTTTGCCGACTCTTTCATGACATCCCCGAGCTGGCCGGTCAGCGTGAGCTTGCCGGTGCCGGGCATGAACGTGCCTTCGATAAAGAGGATATCCCCGCCAACCGGTGTCCACGCAAGACCGGTGACGACACCCGGTACCGGCTCCTTTCGTACGACATCCTGGTGGTTCACCTCTTTTCCGAGGATCAGGTCAAGCATATCCGCCTTCACGATGAACGGGATGTCCGCGTTCCCTGAAACAATTTTCTCGGAGACTACCGTGCGGTCTTTGCCAGCTGTTTCTGGAGCCCCCGGACACCTGCTTCGCGGGTATAGTTTTCGATGATGAGCTTCAGGGCTTCGTCCTCGATTTTGAGCTTGTCCGCATCAAGACCGTGTTCTTCGAGGGTTTTTGGCAGCAGGTGATCTTTTGCAATCGCAAACTTCTCATTTTTCGTGTAGCCCGAGATCTCGATCAGTTCCATCCGGTCGAGGAGCGGTGCGGGAATCGTTGCAAGGGAATTGGCCGTGGCGATGAAGAAGACCTCGGACAGGTCATACGGCACCTCAAGGTAGTGGTCCGAGAACGTGTTGTTCTGTTCGGGGTCGAGGACTTCGAGCAGGGCACTTGCCGGGTCTCCTGCATAGGAGACGGCAAGCTTGTCGATCTCATCGAGGATAAAGACCGGGTTTTTCGTGCCGGCCCGTTTGATGCCCTGGATGATCCGCCCGGGCAGGGCACCGACATACGTCCTCCGGTGACCCCGGATCTCCGCTTCGTCCCGGACACCGCCAAGGCTGATCCGGACATACTTGCGGCCAAGGGCATCGGCTATGCTCTTGCCAAGACTCGTTTTGCCGGTGCCCGGCGGTCCTGCAAGGACGAGGATCGAACCCTGTTTCTCGTGTTTTAATTTCATGACCGCGAGGTGCTGGATGATCCGCTCCTTGACTTTTTCAAGACCGTTGTGATTGCTCTCAAGCACCCGGCGGGCCTCTGCAATATCGATACTCTTTTTCTCTTCGGTTACCCACGGGAGGTCGAGCAGGAGGTCAAGGTAATTCCTGATGACCGGTGCCTCGTGGTTCTGGGGGCCGCCCATCTCAAGTTTCTTTGCCTCGGCCAAGCGCCTTCTTCTTCACGTCATCCGGCATCTTTGACTGCTCAATTTTCTCCCGGTACCCGTCATCAGCCGGGCCGGTGCCATCGATCTCGTTGAGTTCTGCCTGGATCACCTTCAGCTGCTCACGGAGCATCGCTTCCCGGTTGGATTTGGTCACTTTTTCAGAAACCTTCTGTGCCATCTCGATCCGGAAATCGATGTTCTCCTTGCAGTTTCATGAGGATTCGCAAAGAAGGTGATGAACCGCTCTTTGGCAGAAACGATCTCAAGGAGGGCCTGCTTCTCCGTAAACGGTACCGGCAAAAACGGCATGACAAATCCGATGATCTGGTCAATGGAATCCATCTTGTCGATGGGCCGGGTGAAATGTTCGGTACCCTGGAAACGGCTGTTTATCTCGTGAAGGATCTCTTTGATCTCCACCAGCAATTCTGCCTGAACCGCATCATCGAGATCCGCCAGATCCGGGAACGGCTCACTGGTTGCATAAAGGAGCCCGTCTTTCCTTGAAAATGTTTCTGCCCGTTACTCTCCGGACAGCCTGCGCACAGATGAGATACCCGTCATCGGCTGGCTGGACGGCTGATATCCTCAGCAGGTTACCCGTTGTGTACAGGCCATCTTCCGATAGTTCCTGCGTGTCTTTTTCGCGTGTCCTGACCGTCAGCCCGATTGCATACGCTCCATCGTTATCTGGTCATCGCCCGTGCGAGGACTTCGCCGGTTTTTTTATCGACCTGGATTTTTGTCCGGGTTTTCGGGAAGACGACTATCTCAAAGAGCGGGAGGACGATATGTGACTGTTTTTCCTCTGCTGGTGTTGTATCTGTGGTTGTCATTTCAATCATTTAGTTTGCATTTACCTAACCAAAATGCCAGACAAAAAAAATTATCTGACCTTTCGGAGAATGTCGATAAGGACATCGATCTCCTGTTCGTCCAGTGACTGTGCCATCATTTCAACGACCCGCTGCAGGGCCTGCTGTTCGGCACGGGCAATCGTCTGCCCTTTTTCTGTCAGCCGGATATACTGGATCCGTCCGTCATCCGGGCATGGTTGCCGGTACACACA
Organism: uncultured Methanoregulaceae archaeon; assembly: GCA_963768785.1. Lineage (GTDB taxonomy): Archaea > Halobacteriota > Methanomicrobia > Methanomicrobiales > Methanospirillaceae > Methanoregula. The sequence goes on along the minus strand of CAVYJD010000005.1, from coordinate 55,219 downwards.
ATCCATCCTGACAAATTTGTTGATCGTCTCGGTAATGGTCGGTTTTGAGCATCTCGTGATCTCTGCGAGCCTGCTGAAGGTCACGTCGCCGTTTTCATCAATGGTTTTCAGGTAGCGGATCTGCTTTACCGTCATGTCCGACAACCCGCATTCCGAGAAGATCCCGCACGAGCATTCATTCCTGATTCTGAACAGGTTATCAAATACCCGGAGCAGATGCTCTTCCTGTTCGGTCATGGATCGTTCTTTTGTTAGTTAGGGTTTACCGAATAATAAAGGTTGTTGTGATGCCACGCTGCACGGCAGTTTTTCTCCTTACATTTTTACCGAGGAGCAATTTCCCTGCGCATCCTGCAGACTATTCAGGATAATGTGAGGTGAAGAGGTTAAAGGTGCATGGATATCAGGATTTTATTAATTATTTTGGCATCTCACCCGTTGAAATTATGGAAGTCGTAGCAGTTCCGGATGAACTCCTGTTTCCGGTGCTCGCTCGCATTCACCGGCGGTCTGAGATAGCCGATCAACGGGTGTCTGGAGGGCCGGGCAGAACGGGCAGAGGGCTGCATCGACATCGTTTGCCTTCGTCCGGACCGGGCAGTACGAGATCCCATCGATGATTTCCACCCTGTCCCCGCCGGGAAATGGCATGCCGGCCGGATGACCGGGAAGGCCCTGCACAAACATGCAGAACCCGGCAAGGAGGAATTTTAAGAACCTGAGCCGGTCGGCTTCATCTGTTCCTGTCGGGCACTGCTGGCTGACCATCGTCCAGTATGCCGGTGCAGCGTCAGCTACGGCCTCGTGCATCGCACCAAACGCTCCCTGCTGGTTCATGAGCCGCACATTCTGGTACGTCCCGTGGAGGTACTCCGTGGTGGTCTCTTCAAGGCGCTTGCGGTACTCGGGGTTGATGTCTTGGATCTTTTCAGAGAAACTCCCTTTCATCTGCTGGAGATCCCGGGGGGAGTACGCGAGCACGAGAGCGGCAATCGCCCTGCCAAGATCGCCCCGGGTCTTCAGGGACGCGAGCCTATCGCATTCACTTTTTATGCCGGTGCCTGCGCCCGGTTTTCCTGTTGTGGCTGGTGACGGGATGTGGGACATAATGGTGGGAATATTCCGGAAAAAATCATTCGGGCTGACGGTTTTTTCTTCTTGCGTTCGTTTGAACTATCGTCCGGTTTTTATTCCAATAATTCTTCCGGTACCTGAAAAGATACCCGTTACCACCCGGCAGGACCTCGACCGGTTACCTGCATGTATCCCCTGCATCGCGGGGCATGTTCGTGGTACATCTACTCATTTCCGCCTATTCTTTTCCCTGCCACGATCTCCATGTATTACGTTACCCGGTCCCTGAAGAGGTGGCTGACCCCCAGCATCTCATTGATCCAGCGAAGATCGTCACTGCACTCGAAAACCGCAAGCAGCATCAGCGTGATCGGCACGGCAAAGAGCATGCCGGTGAGGCCAAGCAGCCATCCCCAGAAAATGACCGAGAACAGCACAATGATTGCCGGCATCTCAAACTTGCGGGATGCCAGATAGGAAAAAACCGGGTTTTCCACGACCAGGTTGAGCACGCAGACAAGAGCGATGACCCCGACTGCGCCCCAGGTGCCAAACTGGAGCCAGGCAAAAAAGATTGCCGGCACCGAGGCGATGATGAGCCCGATATAGGGGATATACCCCAGCAGGAACACAAGGATGCCCCACAATATCGCCGCATGGACGCCCATCAGATACAGGATGCCGCCAAAAAGGGCGCCGTGGACAAGATTGGTCTCGGTCCGCACGACAATAAAGTCCATGACATACCGGCTCATGCGGGTCATCTTCACGACGAACTCCTGCTTGTCGGAAAAGTGCGTGTGCAGCCGTTCCGTCAGTTTCGGGGCTTCAAGGAGCATGAAAAACGTCATCACCGCCACAAAGAAGAGCGAGATTATCGTGTCGGTGAAGTTTATGGCCGATGATACTATTACCGGGATAACCGATGCAAGGTTCAAAGACGCAGGCATGAGAACACCGGCCGGGATGCCAAACCGGTCAAGGATGGACGTGATATCGGTGAGCCGCTGGTTGAACTCTGCCTGGTAGAGGGGGATGTCTGATGTCAGCACATGCACTGAATACATGGTCAGCAGGACCAGCGCAAGGATAAAAAGACATGCAATGATGGTAACAATTATGACCGCAGCAAGATAGGGCAGACCTTTATTTTTGAGCCAGTCCACCGCGGGGAGCGTCAGGAAGGTCAGGATAAGCGAAAACAAAAGAATATTGATGATGAATACGGTCGTTTTCACGCTGATGATAATAAAAAAAATAAGGGCGACGACAAGCAGGGGAGAGAGAAGTCCTGCATGTTTTTCCATACTGTTCATGAAACGGTATCTGGTGATAGAAAGATACAAAGGTTTCTCTCTTACGCTCGTGGACCCCGGGTGATCCGCCCGCCCGAAGCCCGGACTTCATCCTCAATTTTTTTCAGCAGCTCTTCATCATTGAGCGCAAAATCGAGAAGCTCGTACCGGTTTACCAGTGCGATTGGCTTTAAGATGACCAGCGGTTTTTTCCCGGCGGTTTCACCGGAATAATCGGGCGGCACCACGGACATCCGTTCATCTGCCCAGATAGCAATATTCCCATTCCCCGCTTCGTCCCAGAGTTTCCTGACAATATCCTGCGTGATCATGTATACCCATCCTGTTCTTTGGTGGAATAGAAACCTATGGTTTGTTGGCAATACTGGTGGGTTGAGAATGGTTTTTTGGATAGTACATCGGTGACGATGAGGATGCAAAAAAATGCATGAAGCCAAAGACTTCGCATCAACGCCACAAAGCCCCGCATTCGCATTCCACGGGCAGATCGCAACCCTTGGGCACGTCTGGACATTTTCTCACCCTGATCGCAAAATTTCACCCATCTTTCGGGGTGTTGTAAAATTGTCCATTTGCCGAAATAACGATAATTTAAAGACTTTCTGAATCTACGGCTTTAACGGGCTCCTTTTAGCAGTGTCAGACACCAAACAGAGCCCGTACAGGGCCCGGATGGGGAGGCGAGTCCTGGGGGCCTATATGAGGGAAAACCGGAATAATCCATCCCATCGATCATGAGTGCCCCTCCGGGACTGGGGGTACCTCAATCGTGAAGGTAACGTAACCCTGCTCAATATCAGCGTCCCCGGATCCCCTGAACCATACCCTTATTTCACCCGGTTGCCTAACACCTTGTGTAAGGAAGTGAACGGATGCCCCGGCAGCTCGCATCGCAGCGGAAGAAAAGCATTGTCCAAAAAAAGCTCGAAGCAGCAGCCCCGGCTCTACGGTCACAATACGGTGTAACAAAGATCGGCATCTTCGGTTCGTTTGCTCGCGGAGAACAGACGCCAAAGAGCGACGTGGATGTGCTTGTCGATTTTGCGCAAGGGTATGCAACTCTCCATAACTTTGTCGGGCTTTCCGATCATCTCGAAACATTGTTCCACCGCAAAGTCGATCTCCTGACAGAATCTTCCCTTTCAAATCTCATCAGACCATACATCGAAATGGACGTGATTTGGATTGAAGGATGACCGGCTTCTTTTAACCCATATTCACAATGAAATTGTTTTTCTTCAAAAGATTACCGTTGGGCGAAGTTATGATGATCTCACGAGCGATGAATATTACGCGCATGCAGTTATACGGGCTATTGAAGTGATTGGTGAAGCCATAAAAAATATTTCCGCTCCGCTTAAAGAGGGGTATCCTGATATCGAATGGAGGGAGATAGCGGGTATGAGAGACAAAGTGATCCATCGGTATTTTGAAATCAACTAGCAGATCGTCTGGAATGTCATAACCGACGATCTTCCGGTAATAGAACCAAAAATTTCTGCACTTCTCCATAAACTGGAGGCAAAAGCCGATATCCATCGTCCCGCGTGAGGCAAAACGCGATCCGCACTCATGGAGATCGATGCAATGACCTATTTATCTCAAACCCCTCAAAAAAGCGAAGCAGTGCTCGTCATTGACGTGCAGAATGAATATTTTAGCGGGAAACTTCCGGTGACGTACCCCCCGCAAAGCTTGAACCGGATCTTAAACGTCATAGATGCTGCCTCACGGATGCGTATCCCCGTCATCGTCATCCAGCACACAAACCCGGCAGCTGAGGCACTCACGTTCCGGAAAGGAAGTGACGGCTGGGAACTGCATGCCGAAATCAAAAAGCGGCACCATGATGTCATCATTGAAAAAAACCTGCCGGGTAGTTTTACCGGCACACAACTTGAATCGTGGCTCAGAGATAAGGGGATAACCACCCTTACCATCTGTGGGTACATGAGCCAGATGTGCTGCGATACCACTGCCCGACAGGCATTTCACCATGGATATAATGTTAATTTCCTGTCGGACGCGACCGGTACCCTTGCAATCTCAAACCGCGCCGGGTCGATCACGGCTGAGGATTTGCACCGGGCAGTCCTCATCACGCAGGCAATGCGGTTCTCGCGGATGATCACTGCTGATGAATGGGTAGCGGAACATGGTGCCGCCGCACCAGAATAATTTCCTTCGTGCACCCATTTTTTGGAGCAATTACTTACCGGGCACCAAAAACAGGCACAAGATCAGTCCTCAAACAGCGGCACATCACAAAACGCCGTGCCATCAAACACGCCCCGGTCCGTAATCCGCAGGGACGGGACAACCGTCAGTGCAAGGAACGACAGGTACATGAACGGATCGGCAATGCCGCCCATCCGCTGTGTCACCACATGCAGGTTTTCGAGCCGGGCAACCACGTTGTCGTAGGGCAGCGTGGACATAAGCCCGGCGCAGTCCAGCGGGAGCAGGGTTACGACTTCGGCATCTGCCGCCGCCATCCCGCCCTGTGCCCCGATAACCGCACCCATTGCCGCGAGTATCTCTGCATCGCTGCAGCCTGCCGCAATAATATTGTGTGCATCATGGGAGACGCTTGACGCAATTGCCCCGTGGGTAAATCCAAACCCGTGCACGAGCCCAACACCGCACCGGTCGGTCGGGTGATACCGGTTGCAGACCACTACTTTGAGGATATCCCGTTTGATGTCGGGAATATCCGTTGCGGCAAGCGCAACGTGGAGTGACTCGGTGAGGATCTGGTGGGGCACAATGTCAATTACCCGGGCAGTTCCTGACCCGTCAAGCCGGATCATGTCCGGTGACGATGTCGTGCAGGCAACAGTTGGCGGGAACGCCGGGAGTGGTGCCGGGGCATACGTGTCGGTTGGTTTGCCGCCAAAAAACGTCTGCTTCACGACAAATTTCTCCAGGTCATCAACAATACAGAAATCTGCCCGACGGCCCGGTGCAAGCGCTCCCCGGTCATGGAGCCCGAACCGTTCTGCGGCAGAGAGGGTTGCCATGCGGAGCGCCAGTTCGAGATCCAGCCCGCATTCGACTGCCCTCCTGATGCACCGGTCAATATGGCCGCCGCCAGCGAGCAGGTCGGCATGGCAGTCGTCGGTCGCAAAACAGCACCGGGAGACATTCTGAGGTGTGACAAGCGAGATGAGTTCAGCAATGTTCTGCTCGGTCGACCCCTCGCGGATAAAAATATACATCCCGCGCCGGAGTTTCTCGATGGCCTCAACCCGGCCCGTGCACTCGTGATCGCTCTGGAGCCCCGCAAGCACATACGCGTTCAGGTCTGGCCCGGATAGTTGGGGTGCATGCCCGTCCCGAAGTGGCAAAAGTGCAAGTTTGTCCCAAATGCCCGGATCCCCGGCAAGCACCCCGGGCACGTTCATCATCTCGCCAAGCCCGAGAACCCCGTCCCGCCCGACAAATGGTGCAAGGTCCGGTGCCGCAAGTGTCGCACCGCCAACATCGGCCGGTGTTGCCGGCACGCAGGACGGCAGCATAAACAGCAGGTCTGCCGGTGCACCGGCACGCCCGGCCAGCATATAACCGATGCCCTTCGCTCCGGCAACGTTCGCGATCTCGTGGGGGTCGGCAATGACCGTGGTCGTGCCGTGGCGTGCGACCAGCCGGGCATATTCCGGCGGGGTCAGTAAGGAACTTTCGATGTGCATATGGGCATCGATCAGCCCCGGGATCACGTATGCACCGCTGAGGTCCTGCTCACGGATCCCCAAATACCCGGTCCCAATCCCGACAATAATACCGTCCTTGACAGCAAAATCAGAGCGTTCCCATTCGCAGGTGAACGGGTTGAACATGTCCGCATGCCGGTAAACCGTGTCTGCCGGCGCCATGCCGCGTGCAGCCATGATCCGTGCCATTGTCGGGTCAGGCATCGCTCACACCACAATGTCCCGTATGACCGCTGTCTGGCGCTCACCATTGATCGTAAGATACACATACAGTTTGTAGGAGCCCGGATCCAGCTGCACCGGAACCTCAATCAGACCGGCACCTTGTTCGAGATGCACCGGTAAACCCGTCACCTCACGCTCCTGCTGGCTGAGCCCGTTTACCTGGAAAATCCGCACCTGTATACCGGCATCAGCCGGAGCGCCGGTGTTGGTCACGGAAATGGACAGGTTGCCGCGATTATACCCGACCGTATTGACAGCAAGAGACGTACAACCGGCAGAAAAAAGGATGACAAGAAAACAGACCGCCAGCAAAGAGGATACCCGTACGGACATATATCTGATCTAAAAAGGTACATCCATAAAACCCTGCCGCAAACCTGTGCGGCAGTAAGGAAACGGCCGAAGAACGTTTTTGATCTGGCAATTGCATGCGGGATGCTATCGGTCACAAACCGGTGTTTCAACTAAAAAATCCTCTTGCCGGTATTACGTATCGCCGGTCATCGGTCAGCCGCTAAAAAAATTCATGGCCATGAAGTCTTTTCTGTCGGGGAACAACCCCATAAAAACACTACTGAACATATTCCGTAACAAAAACATCAGCAATTTATAAAAATCTCCGGTTTCCGATAAAAAAAATCCAAAAAATCCACAAATTACCTTATGTGTTGAAAGCATATTTATTAAACCCTTTACTGATAAAAAATGAATCAGGTAATCAGATGACCACGATCGCGTTCTCCCATCATAAAGGCGGTACCGGGAAAACAACTTCCTGCCTGAATATCGCCGGTTTCTGTGAAAAATCCGGAAAACGCGTGCTGGTTGTTGATTGCGATCCCCAGGCAAACGCAACCTCCGGACTTGGCGTGAGCCCGGATTCCTGCAGGCAGAATATGTATGACCTCTTCATGAGCCGGGTTGAAGGATTCCCGCAGGTGACGATGAAAGATATCATCGTAAAAACCGGATCAGGAATTGACCTTGCCCCTTCAAATCTCGACCTTGTCGGTGCCGAACCCTACCTGTACCAGCTCGATTCCCGTGCGTCGGTGTTAAAGGACGCACTGGAGCCCGTGAAGGACACATATGACCTGATCCTCATCGATACCCCTCCAAGCATGGGCCAGTTTGTCATCAACGGGCTCTTTGCCGCTGATCATATCATTGTCACGCTCGATTCCGGCTCGTTTGCGCTCAATGGCATTACGACCCTTGCCACAATCTTTAACGACATGCGCCAGGACCTTGCAAAGGACATCCACATGGACATGGCAATCGTTTCCCGGTGGAATGAAGCGGGTATGGCGGAGCCACCAGACCGGAAACCGGAACCAACAGACTTTTTCTCCCGGCTCAAAAGTCTTTTTACCGGAACGCCGGTGTCATCCTCGGAGGAAGAACTGGCAAAGATCGAACAGGAACAGGAACGTGAACGCCAGTCGTTGATCTTATCCGATATACGGTCCCGGTTTTCCTCCGTTTACACCGTCCCGTATTCACCGGAGATCTATGAGGCCCAGAAACGCGGCATGCCTATCTCGCATGTCGCCCCTGCAAGTAATGCCGGGCAGGCATATCGTATCATTACAGATGAGGTATTGAAATGGAACTAATGGATTTTGAACAGGTTATCAAAAAAGCAGCCGACGGCGATCTGACCGTCCGCGCCGATGAGAACCGGGCAGGCCCCGAAGTAAAACCACTTGTCGTGCAGTTCAACCGCCTGATGGAAAAAACTGCAGATATCTCAGAGAAGAAACACCGTGCAGACACGATGATCAAGTTCAACCCGCTGGCAATAGCCATCCTCAAGCGGGACAAGGCAATCGTCAACATCAACAAAAAATACGAAGCGCTCTGGAAGGGAACCCGCGAAGAACTGATGAGAAAGAAACTCTATGATTTCGATATCACCATTCTTTCCGGCGAGCATTTCTATGCCTGTTTTGATACAAAAAAACTCTCCACCAGCAACTGTCTGGTGAAATTCCCTGACGGCACCATAAAATATCTCACCTTACATGCGATGCCGATGCAGGACTCTCACGGCGACGTTGACGGCGCGTTCTATTTCTGGATTGACACGACCGAGATCCATGAAAAAATCGAGGAAGCAAAGAAAATCGAGGCACAGGTCGACCGTATCCTTCAGGAAAATCCCTATGCACTCTTTACCATAGGGACTGACCTGTCGATAAAGACAGCAAACCAGGCGTTTCTCAAGCTGACCGGTTATTCACGGGATGTGGTCGCCCGTCTCTCGATGAAGGATTTCAAGTACCTCAAGAATAAAGGTGCCAGTGTTGAAACAACCATCAAGTCAAAGCAGCGGTCACAGGGAGAGTCCACGATTGAGTTCCCCAGCGGTACACTTCTTCTCGAATGGTTCTACATCCCCCTGCTGGATAAAGAAGGAACCGTGGAGAATCTGCTTGTTGTCTATAATGACATTACTGACCGGCGCAAAAAAGAAGAGGAGATCCGGCTGATGATGGAAGACTCGCAGAAGAAGGCAACGGTCCTGTCTGAAAGTGCGACCGTTCTACAAGACGGGCTTTCCCGCATGGCAACCGGCAACCTCACCTTTTCTGCCGCAATTGTCGAAAACGATCCGCTGGTTACCCTCAAACAGGACTATAACAAGGCAGTCGATTCCATCAAAAAAGTGATCGAAGAGATCGGCAAAGCCGCAGACCAGCTGGATGTCACCACGCAGGATACCAGCAAGAGCACGCAGGAGATCTCAAAATCTGCCTGAGCAGGTAGCAATATCCACCCAGAAATCTGCGGACAATACCAAAATGCAGTTGGACGAGATCGAGAAGGTCAGCCGGAATGTGTCAGACCTTTCAGCATCTATCGAAGAGATTGCAAGCACCTCCCATGGCCTGATGGAGCACGCGAAGAAAGCGGCAACAGAAGGCAACCAGGCAGCAGAACTGGGGAAGTTAGCGACCGCCAAGATGCAGAATGTCGAAAAGATCGCCGGAGAAAGCGTCAATGAAATTACCGCGCTCAATGAGCGGATGAAAGAGATCTCCAACATCGTCAGGATGATTGCCGATATCTCAAACCAGACCAACCTCCTTGCCCTGAACGCTGCAATCGAAGCAGCCCGGGCCGGCGAGCACGGGAGAGGGTTTGCCGTTGTTGCCGGGGAAGTGCGCAACCTTGCCGGTGAGTCAAAGACGGCAACAAACCATATCGAGAGCCTGATCTCATCTATCCAGAATAACAGCGACAAGACTGCCGCGGCGATCAAAAGCTCCTATATCGAGATACAGGCAGGTATCGAGAGCGTGAACAAGACTATTGATGCGCTCAACCGGATCACGCTAGAATCAAACGTCGTTGCCGATGGTGTCACCGAGATCACGAAGGCGACAGAAGACCAGGCCGATGCGACAAACCGGGTCGTGCAGGGTATGGAGCAGACAAACGCGATCACCCGCGAGAACCAGGAGCGGATGGAGGATATGGCAGCGCTTGCCGAGGAGACAAGTGCATCAACCGAAGAGATTGCCAGTGCATCTGCGGAACTTGCGGCAATGGCTGAACGGCTCAAGACCATGATGGAACAGTTCAAAGTGAGGTGAGCGGTGATGGCAAACATCGACGTCGTGGAGTTTGAACTGGGCGGGGAGCGCTACGCGCTTGACATCCAGCTTGCCCGCGAGATCGTGGAGATGATACCCATCACCCCGATACCGCGTGCACCGGCATATATCTCCGGCGTGATCAATCTTCGCGGTGAGATCACGAACATCATGAACCTCAACACGCTGCTGGGTCTTAAAAACACCGAGATCCGGGACAACCAGAAGATTATCGTGCTGGTGCCCGAAGCCGCCGGTGGGAGCAATGTCGGTATCATTGTTGACGATGTATCGAGCGTGATGCAGGTACCGGAGACTGACATCGAGAGCATGGGTGAAGGGTTTTCTTCAGAATTTTCCCATTTTGTCAAAGGTATCATCAAGGTCCGTGGTGACGATGCGGAAAAAAAGAGCAAAAGCCTGATTATCTGGATCGATATGCAGAAAGTGCTCACCGATCTGGGGAGCAAGTGATAGTGTACTGCCATCCGGCAACGGGTGGCCGTGCAGGAACTCTGTGGGGGGTATACGTATGACCGAACAACGACCGGGAAGAAAGGCATTATTTACCGGGGCAGGAAGTCCCGCAAAAGATACTTCAGAAGAACTTGCATTGCATGTCAGACAATTAAACGATGAGATTGCCGGCATACTCCAGGCAGCAGTCCAGGGGAAAACCGTCTCACCGCTCGAACCTGCCCGGTTCGGGGAAGAATACGCGGGACTGGTTGCCGCTGTCAATAGTGTGCTGCCCCGGCTCGGCGCCGAACGGAAAATACATGGGCCCGCTCTCCCGTCACCCGCCCCTGCCACCCATGTACCGGTATCTGCCGGGAGTGAAGAAGACCAGCGGACGATCGCCGATCTCCGTCACCGGCTTGACCTGATGGTCAAAAACAACCCGGTACCGATGCTTATTACTACCCCGGACTTTGGTATCATTGAAGCAAATACCGCGTATATCCAGATGAGCGGTATCCGGGAAAGCGATCTCCTCAGGACCAGCATACGGGACTTTGCGGTTACCGGCCAGACCGGCGAAGGTGCAAAAGTCGCGCTGCAGGAAAAACGACGGGCATTTGGCGAAGTAACCGTTGAACTCCCCTCCGGTGTTCACACGCTCGAGCAGTACTGCATTCCCGTTACCGACAACAACGGCGTCCTGACATCGCTGCTGTTCGTGTACAACGATATCACCGCGCAGGCACAGAAGAACCGCGAGATTGTCCGGTCTGAAATCCCGGGCAGACATTATTGTCCAGCAGAACCCGATGCCCATCATCATTGTCGACCCGTCCTTTGCCATCCACGTGGTTAACGATGCCTATGTACAGATGAGCGGCATCGATAAGGAACAACTGCTGCGCATGTCGTTAAAAGAGTTCCGGGTCCTCGAGCAGACCGGTGCGGGATTGAAACAGGTCATCCAGGACAAAAAACGTTCCTATGGCGAAGTTGTGGTCCAGTTCCCAAAAGTTCCCGCCGGCTCCAGCAGTATGGCATTCCCATTTCCGGCAATGACGGCAGTGTGGAGAGCATTCTCATTGTCTACAACGATGTGACCGAAGAGCGCAAAAAGATGGACGAGATCGTCGCGCTTCACCAGATGGCAGATACCATCGTGCAGCAGAACCCGATCCCCATCCTGATGACAACCCCGAAGTTTGTGGTGGAACAGGCAAATGCTGCCTATGTGCAGATGAGCGGGTATGAGCGCGATCGGATAATGGGCATGAGCCTGCATGAGGTTAAGATCCTCGCACAGTCCGGCGAGGGTGCAAAGGTTGCCGTGACGAGCCGGAGGCGGGCATTTGGCGAAGTCACGGTGGAACTTCCCAGCGGTACGCATATCCTTGAACAATACGTGATGCCCATCCAGAACGCGAAAAACGAGATTGAGCACCTGCTGTTTGTCTACAACGAAGTGACCGCCCAGCGCAAAAGCCAGCAGGAACTGGAAAAGAAGATGGGCGAAGTGGCAACCCTCAAACAGCGTGCCGACATCATCGTGATGCAGAACCCGATGCCCATTATGCTGATGGACACCTCGTTTAAGATTATTCTTGCAAATGCCGCATACCTCTCGCTGACCGGTCTCGACAAGGAACGGGTAGTCGGCATGAGTGCAAAGGATTTCCGGATCCTCGAACAGACCGGCGAGGGATTGAAAAAGGTGCTTGTTGAGCGGAAGCGGAGTTTTGGCGAGATCCGGGTCGAGTTTCCCACCGGCGTTCACCTGCTGGAACAATATGGTATCCCCATAGTCGATGCAAAGGACAACCTCTCCACGATCCTGTGCGTGTATAACGATATCACCGCACGTCGGGAGCAGGAGCAGAAGATCCAGACCATGATGGACGAGGCGAAGGCAAATGCCGACCTGCTCACGGCAAGTGCGTCCGAGCTCCAGGAAGGTCTTGCAAAGATTGCCGAAGGTGACCTGACGTTCAGGGTCAGCATTGATGAAGCCGACCCGCTGGTCAGACTCAAAGCGGATTATAATTCGTCTGTTGAATCGATCCGGGCGCTGGTTGCCGAACTGCTTGAATCGTTTAACAAACTCGATCTTACCATCCGGGACACGATCACCAGCACCGAGGAGATTGCAAAAGCGACCGAACAGGTTGCCATTTCAAGCCAGAAAGCGACGGACAATGCAAAGTCGCAGCAGGGAAGTGTTGAAAAGATTTCAAACGAGATCTCCGAGATCTCCGCTTCGATTGAAGAGATTGCGAGCACGACGCATGAAGTGATGACGCATGCGAATACTGCATCAAAAGAGGGTGCTGATGCAGCAGAGATCGGGAAACTGGCGACAACAAAGATGCAGGCCGTTGAGAAGATTTCCGGTCAGAGCGTCAATGAGATCACGGCGCTCAACGAACAGATGCGCGAGATCTCAAAGATCGTCAACCTTATCGCCGATATTGCCAACCAGACCAACCTGCTTGCGCTGAATGCGGCAATAGAGGCTGCCCGGGCCGGCGAGCACGGGAGAGGGTTTGCAGTTGTCGCCGGGGAGGTCAAGAACCTTGCCGGTGAATCAAAGAAGGCGAGCTACCAGATTGAGACGCTGATTAAATCCATCCAGGCAAAGAGCGAGCTCACCGTGACTTCCATGAAGTCATCGTTTGCCGAGATCAAAACCGGCATTGAGAGCGTGAACAAGACGGTGGAGTCGCTCAACCGGATTGTCTCGGAAGCAAACGTGGTGTCGCTGGGAGTCACCGAGATAACAAAGGCATCTGAGGATCAGGCACAGGCAATGAACCATCTTATGGCCGGGCATCGAATCCGTGTCATCTCTGACCCATGACAACCAGCAGCGGATGGAGGACATGGCAGCGCTTGCAGAAGAGACAAGCGCATCAACCGAAGAGATTGCAAGTGCAGCGCAGGAACTGTCATCAATGGCTGAACGCAGCCGCAAGATGATGGAGGAATTCCATAGCTGAATCCGGATGCAGTGGATGCGCAGTAACCCTCTGCATAGATGGATTTATTCAACCTTCACATCATCAATTTTTACCGACCGGACTGGAGTTGCCCTGAAATGGATGAGTTTTCTCTCCTGAAACGCTATATTGAACAGACCCTGAAGATCCAGTGCTCCAACTATAAGGAGGATTATATCAAGCGGCGCCTGCTCTCCCGTATGCGTTCAACGAATACGACAACATATGATGAATACCTCCGGTACCTCAAGGGGCATGAGAAAGAGCTGGAACTGCTCCGGAACGCGCTGACGATCAACGTTACGGAGTTCTTCCGCGACCAGGAAGTTTATGATGTCTTAAAAAAGGAGGTGCTGCCGGACCTGTTCCACAAACGAAAAAAGATCCGGATCTGGTGTGCCGGGTGTTCTACGGGAGAAGAACCATATTCCCTTGCGATGATCCTTTCGGATATGATGGCGATAAACAAGGAACTGTCTGCCCAGATCTATGCAACCGATATCGATGAAGTGGTGCTTGGAAAGGCAAAAGAGGGGATCTATCCGGCAAAGGCGATGGCGAAACTGAGCGAAGCACAAATCCACCGGCATTTCACGCTTCTGCCGGATGGTAATTACCAGGTCAGGCCACACTTAAAAGAGCTGATCCGGTTCCGGCCCCATGATCTCATGAGCGGTATACCGGTCGCCCGGTTTCTTGATCTGCTCACCTGCCGGAATGTGACCATCTATTTCACCGAGCACCAGAAGGACGAACTCGCCCGCATGTTCCATTCCGCCCTTGGCACTGAGGGATATTACGTAATGGGGAAAACCGAGTACCCTGAGCAGGCAGGTGGAAGGTCTGTTTGTGCCGTATAACTCTATCCAGAAGATCTATACCCGGAAGGGATAACCAGTTCCCCCCTTGCTGTATTCTTCCAATAGGGAATTTATCAGTATTTTTTTGTTCGGGTGCGAAATGTATTGTTTTCAAACCGGTTTTACTAACAGGACAAATTAACCCCGTTTCTTGCGATCATCGACTTCGGCGGCTTTTCCGCTGATGTTTTTTGTGAGATCATGGAGCAGTTTTTTGCGCGATGCATGTTTTTTTACTTCGTTATAAACCGTCACAAAGTTTACGCCAACGACCACAATGGCCAGCATCAGGCTTACCCAGAGCATTACCCCCTGTGACGACAGGAATGCGGCCCAGAGAATGACGACAAATGAGAGCAGGTAAAAAACAATCCATGTCCGGAGCCCGGGTAATTCCATATCAACAATTATTGGTGATGTGGATAAAAAGGTGTTCGGGTAGGATCTGCTGTACTCATCAAAACGATAACTGAGTGAAAATGCCTGTATGAATGACGTTTTTTGTTAATTTCATGTCAAACTGTTGCTGTGAAGGTACAGGTGCGGGGATATGCGATAAAAATCGTCACGGTTTTTATACGGGACAGAACCAGTAGTATATGTGGAAAAGGGAGATATCTTCACGCTCATTGGCGGCTTTGTCATCGTTCTCGTTATCGCAGTACCGGTAAAACCCGGGGGTTTTTCTGCTCTCCTGCCAGCGCCTGCAACCGTCGCACCCACGCCGGTTCCTGTTACCCCTCCCGTCCCGACCACATTGATCCCGGTCACTATACTAAATATGACCCCGGTGGTGAGTGTTGCGACTACAGTTCCCATCCCCGAACCCTACCGGATATTTTATACCAGCAATCCATTTACCTATCCGGTTGTACGGCTGCCGGCGAATATGGAAACGTTTGGCGTATCGGATAACCCGTTGCGGAGCCAGAAAACGGTTACGTTTGCATTTATCGAAGAGTCGCGGGGGGGAGTGACCCAGACGTTCTCTGTTCCCTATGACATCTGGATGATGAATATCTCCGTTGATGCCGGCACCCATCCCCAGTATGGACGGTTCCAGATGGTGCTCTGCGATGCAAAGACCGGTGCGGTCCTTGAAGGTGCAGATATCCTCTACTACGGTACGATGTACCGGAAGGTCCAGTATTCTGACACCCCGATGTACATGATCATCACCATGTCATCGATTGGCCAGTTCCGGATCAATTTCGAAACTCCCCAGACGGACTATGATGCGCAACGCCCGAAATAGCACAATCGGGTAAAAAGAAAAATACGGCAATAAAATGGATCTCAACAGGACCTGATCCGGAATAAGCCGTATCAGATCTTTTCTACGATTACCCGCACACGGTCGCCGGCTTTAAGGCCATGTCCCTTGGGAATGTCGATATTGAACCAGAGAACATTGGGATTTTCCTGCGGGGGATCCTGCGACATCAGGCAATCTTTTGCGTCATTGATGTCGGCAACAAATTCAATATCTGATTCAAATTCAAGAACTTTTGCCATAATAAAAGAAAGCGTGGATGATAAAAATTATATGGCCCGGGTTGTAACCATCCACGTTGTGCTGTTCGAATAACTCCACCGGATGATGTCAAGATCCTTGCAGATCTCAGCAAGGATTGCCATGTTGGTCCCCACTTCCTTGGGGGATAACCCGAGGTCCTTTGCGATATACTTTGACTTAAAGTAGTGTTTGCCCGAGGTCATCCCGGACTGGAGATAGTGAACAATCTTGTGCTGGGTTTCGTTGTACTTTTCCCTGATTCTTTTTGTTGTTGACATATCTTTCCTCAGCATTAAAAACTCATATAGATCAACTTATATTTAAACATATCCAATTCCTCTACCAAAATTACGGGCATTTTTTTCCCACAACAGCCTGAATCTGACCAGAAAATATTTAATACGGGCAGATTTTGAGCTGATTTTTTCCGGGTTTTTTACGAACTTTTTATCGTTTTTTCCCGAAAATGCTGGGTTTTTTAACAAAACCCGGTGACCGGCACTCATTTCTGGATCTGCGCCTCGGCGATCTTTTTAATCAATGCCTCAAGCACAACATCGCGCATACCTTCCACAAATTTGATGCTGCCGACAACAAGGTGCCCGCCTCCGGAGATGCCACCGCCGGGAAGCTCGTTGTCGCAGCTCCCTGACCATACGCGGGATGTTCATGAGCACACCCCGTGAGCGCAGGACTGCAAAGTCCGGCCCAAAGCCAATCGTGACAACCGGTTCTCCTGCATGCTGTCTGCAGAGCCGGTCATGCACTTCACCGGAGGTTTTTCCCGGCGGGGGGAAGGTGAACTTGTGGGCATGGATCTCCACGTCCAGCAGGAACAGGTGGGCGCCGTTCTCCAGCTTCCGGGGGACCACATGGGGCATGCTCGCACTCATCTGGTCCTCGATCATCGTGTTTGCGCCCTCGACAAGGAGGTTCACGAGTTTTTTGTGGCGTTCGGTATTTCCCAGCAGGTTTAAAATATCCTTGACAATCTCCCTGCCGTCATTGAACCGGAGCCAGAACTGTTCATAGTCCAGTGCCAGTGCAATGTCCTTGCAGGCATCCTCGGAATACTGGTCCCGCACCAGGGCAAGATAGAGTGCACGTTCAGGTGCCTCGCTGCGATCACCGACACCGGCAATAGCCGGCAGGTGCCGGATCAGCGGTTCGACATGGGGGTTGATCAGCCGGGCAACTTCCGTGCCGAGCATACCTGCAGTGATACCAAAGTCCCCTCCGACATGGTAGGGGTTCACGTGTCCGATCAGGTACTTGTCGATCGTTGCATCCGGGTGGTGGTGGTCGATGACAAGGAACGGGAGATCATACACGCTTGCGATCTTGTACGCCGCTTCATCCTCTTCGGTTGAACCGTTGTCCGTGAGAATGACAAGGGGCATCTTCTGGCCATAGCGTGCATGGTCCTTGAGCGAGAAGTCCAAATCCCGGGTGATATCCTCAATCTCATAGAACGGCGCCTTCGACGGGGCACGTTTGAAGAGGAAATAGTCGGCGTCGTAATCTCCGCCACTCTCCTTGATGAGCGAGACAACCGCCTGCTCGATGGCAACGGCCGAGCAGATACCATCTGCGTCCGCATGGTGGCGGAGGATGATAGGCTGGGCCGTGAAGACTGCTTTTCTGATGATCTTTGCAACTTTGCGCATCTCCGGCATCAGGAGGTCCATCACCTCGCTTTTCACCAGCGGCCGGATATTCTCCGGTTCGGCACGGGCATCGAGCGCTGTTTCGATACGCTTCCTGACCGTTGCCTCATCATCGCCGGACAGCGCAGAGAGAGCATCTGCCTCAATCTGGAGCTGGTTGTTGCGGAGCATCACTTCGCCGATGACCCGAACGATGTTATTGAGTTCCACTTCCGGGAATGCCCGGACACCGGCTTCGACGAACGCGGCGACGTTCTGGGAACCGGTCTCATCGACAATAGTAAAGATGGTCGGGCCGCTGGTCTGCTTGATCTGGGCGACTTCACCTTCGATGGCGACCGTCTTTCCGACTTTGCCTGACAGATCGGCAATCCGTGCGGTGCTCGACGTGCGCTCCACGTTCTGCACCTGGTAGACCTGGATCTGGAGTTCCTCCAAGTCGATATTCCCGTTCGGGCGGATCTGGCGGACACGGACAAGGACATTGTCTTTTTCCTTGTGTTCGGACTTCATGTTGCTTTTATGGACCAGACCTTTAATCCGGTCATTGAGCTGGACAAACATCCCAAAAGTTGCAAATCCCTGCACTTTTCCGGTATAGATGCTGCCCTCCTGTACATCGGACAGGTCGCAGCCCGCGGCCAGCCGGTAGACGGTTATATCATTATCCTGCGTCATTTTTTTCACACTCTCAACACACAGCGAAGCGGTATTGTCTGCACAAAACGGTATGGAATGATTTGCCTAGTGCATAACGGGACGAAGCTGAGTACAGGTACTTGTTGCCGGAAGTTTTAATGTGTTGGCTTGAGGTGAACATAAGGAAAGGCCGGATAAAATTCTGACGGGGGGAGAGGTCCTTTGTACTTCTTGTTCCGATGACTTCTTCTGCCTCGCCTTCACGCATGCGGCGCCAATCAAATACACTAAATAACCTCGGTTCCAACAGTATTCTGCACGGTGATTTTTATGAGAATTAACTTCGGGGGTTTTGTCCCGCTTTCAACAGTGGACTGGCGCGGCAGATCGGTCTGCACCGTTTTTTTCCGGGGGTGCCCGGTCCGCTGCGCATATTGCCAGAACCTCTCGATCCTCACTGGAGAAGACCTGCGCGAAACTGACGAGGTAGTGGAGATGATCAAAGGGTCCCTGCTTGCGATCAGCGGCGTTGTCTTCTCGGGCGGTGAGCCTACCATGCAGAAGGAGGCACTGCTCGAACTCGCGCAGGCCGCAAAAAAGATGGGCCTTGCAACCGCTGTCCAGACAAATGGCGTGTTCCCGGATACGCTCGATCTTCTCATACGCGAAAAGGCGCTTGACCGGGTGGCGCTTGATATCAAGGCACGCTGGGCGCGGTATAATAACCTTCTCGGGGGAAATTATGTAAGAAGGGTCCAGCGGTCGCTTGAGCTCTGTAAAGAAGCGCACGCGAGCGGAGCACTTGCTGAATTTCAGGTGGTCATCACGCTGTTTCGGGGCTACGATGACGAAGTGCCCCTGATTGCAGAGGATGTGGGCAATGTCGATCTGGTCCTTCAGCAGGGGGTTACCCAAAGCGTCCCCCCGTTGACGGAGCAGGAGTTAAAATCAATTGCTGACGGGCTCTCCCGCAGCGTGCTCATCCGTACCCGTGAGGGAGGTGAAATTGTCTATGAAAGTGATCGGAGTCGTCGGACTTCCCGCAAGCGGGAAAGGTGAGTTTTCAAATAGTGCTGCTGCCATGGGCATCCCGGTCATTGTCATGGGCGACGTGATCCGGGATGCGGTGCAAAAGGCAGGACTGCCTCCTACGGATGCAAATATGGGCATGACGGCAAACCGGCTCCGTGCCGAGGGTGGCATGGCGGCGATTGCCAGACTGTGCATCCCGATTATCGAGCGAGAGAAAGCGCCGCTGGTCCTTATCGATGGTATCCGCGGCGATGCGGAAGTTCAGGTGTTCCGGGAGCATTTTGCTGATTTTGTGCTGGTTGGCATCACCTCTGACTTTGAAAACCGGCTGAACCGGCTGGGCACCCGGGGACGTTCCGATGACAGGGGTTCCCCCGAAGCCCTGCGGTGCCGGGATGAGCGGGAGCTTGGCTGGGGGCTTGGTGCAGCGCTAGAAATTGCGGATATCTCCATCGAAAACAATGGCAGTCTCGAAGATTATGCGAAGCGGGTGCAGGCCCTTATCGAGGAAATGAGGTCTTAAAAAATGACCCTGCTCCCCTACTTCTCGTCATCGGCAAAAGTCTGGGATGACATCCAGTGGGTCTACAGCATCGAAGAGGCCGGCTATACAGGATGGGAAATTGTCGCAGACGGCAATTACCGGCTCGATAGCCCTGCCCAGTACGCCGCAATTGAAGAGGTGATCGCGAGCACGCATCTGGGGGTATCCGTGCATGCCCCCTATGGGGACCTGAACCTTGCGACACCGAACGATCCGATCTGGCAGGAGTCTGTCCGGCAGATCTGTGCCTGCATCGTGCAGGCCTCGAATCTCACTGACCGGGTAACAATCCATCCTGGCTACCTGTCCCCGGCCGGCAAACTGATGCCAAAGAAAGCATGGGACCTCCAGAGGGAGGCACTGCGCCGGATCGGGAAATGCGCCGTCGAGCACTCGGTTCTTGCCTGCCTTGAAAATATGATCAGCGTGAAGGAATTTCTTTGCCGGGATTTCGGGGAGTTGTCCGGTATGGTTGACGGTATTGAGGGTATTGGCATGACGTTTGATTTCGGGCATGCACATACGGTCGGGAAAATTGCCGAGTTCCAGAAAAACTGTGCACGGGCAAGCCATATCCACATCCACGATAATCATGGCATGTCAGATGAACATCTTGCGCTTGGCGACGGGACGATTGCATGGCAGCCGCTGGGGAAAGCCATTGCAGCGAATTACTCGGGGGTTGTGGTGATCGAAGGACGTTCGATTCCCGAAGCAAAAAAGAGCCTGTCCGTGTTCAGGACGTGTTTTGTATGAGCGGCGAGACGCTTCAGGTCTATTTCCTCGGCACGGCAGGTGCGCTGCCGACGCCCGTGCGCAATCCCCCCTGCATCATGGTCCGGCGGGGCAATGATACGCTGCTCTTTGACTGTGGTGAAGGCGCACAGCAGCAGATGATGCGGGCCCGGTGCGGGTTTACGATAAACGCGATCTTTATCACCCACTGGCATGCCGACCATTTCTTAGGTATTTTCGGGCTTGTCCAGACAATGTCGTTTAACGGGCGCACCGATCCGCTCACAATCTATGGCCCGCTCTGGGTGCACGAGTTTGTCGCCACGCTCCAGCAGATCAGCAAAGGCAACCTGAAGTTTCCCATCCAGTCGGTCGAATTGTCGCACGGCTCATGGGTGCGGTTCGACGGCTACACGGTCACCAGCTTTGCCGTGAGCCACGGGATGCCGGCGCTCGGGTATTCACTTGAAGAAGACCCCCGCCCGGGACGGTTTGACCGCGAGCATGCGATTGAACTTGGCATTCCCCCGGGTCCGTTGTTTGGCCGGCTCCAGCGCGGTGAAACGATCACCGTTGAAAAAGATGGTGTAAAGACCGAGGTCAAACCGTCGGATGTCATGGGCGAAATGCGCCCGGGGAGGAAAGTCGTCTACACCGGCGATACCCGCCCGATCATCCCGGCGCTGGTGGATTTCGCTAAAAATGCGGACCTGCTCATCCACGATGCGACCTATGATGAGGCGGAAAAGCAGCGTGCTGCAGAATTTTACCACGCCACTGCCGCACAGGCCGGAGAAGCAGCAACGGCATCACAGGCAAAAACCCTTGTCCTGATCCATGTCAGCTCACGGTATACTGATGCTGCAAATCACCTGCGTGACGCAAAAGAGAAATTTTCCGGCACCATCATTGCACCCGATGACCGCGAGATGATTGAGGTTCCCTTCCGGGATTGAACGGGGGGGCTCTCGTAATTTGCCATAAAAATTTTTGTTATGATGAATAAAACGCAGACCAGTTCGTCAAAAATATTATTTAAAAAAAGATTCAACCCACCCCCATTGGGGTCGCTCGGGGGTCTCGTCGACCCCTCGCTGGGCAAGACGGTTTTTCATTCTCTACAAGAATAAATGATGGTTGTCATATATGACAAACTTGCGTTTTAAAACCGCCACGGGGGTGTCCCATCAGGGGAGGCGGAGTTTATCGTGACCGGGGGTATGGGGGGATCAGCCCCCATAAATGAAATTGACGTTTTGTATCAGTCCTTTTTTTTATATTCGTGTATCCCATTTGGGAATACTTCACGAAAAAAACATCGTAAAAAAAGTCAGGTTTGATGGTATTGGATATTTTTTAGAATTTGAAATACCGGCTCACAATCTTTAATGCGCAGTAATCCCCGCACATCGTGCACCCATCGGTATCTGCCGGCATGCGCTCGCTGCGGATCCTGCGTGCCCGCTCCGGGTTCATTGCGACGCCAAACTGGCGCTCCCAGTCAAGATCGCGGCGTGCATGGCCCATCTCGAGGTCGGCAGCCCGGGTCTTTTTCAGTTTTACCATATCGCCGACATGGGCGGCGATGCGGGAGCTCATAACGCCTTCGTAGACCTCTTCCGGTGTCGGGAGCGCGAGGTGCTCAGCAGGGGTGACATAGCAGATGAAATCCGCGCCAAGAGAGGAGGAGATAGCGGCGCCAATCGCGGCGACCCGGTCATCATAGCCCGGCGCGATATCGGTGACGATGGGGCCGAGCATGTAAAACGGCTTGTTGTTGGTCACCCGTTTCATGAGAGTAACATTTGCGCCGATCTCATCGACGGGAACATGGCCCGGGCCTTCGACAATGACCTGGACATCCTGTGAATGCGCCTTGTCGGCCAGTTCAGCGTTGATGAGCAGTTCCTGAATCGCGGCACGATCCGTGGCATCGTGGATGGCGCCGGCCCGCATTCCGTTCCCCATCGAAAGCGTGACCTCGTGCTCTTTCATGATCTCGAGCAGGTAGTCGAATTCCGAGTAAAGCGGGTTCTCTTTTTCGTTGTGGAGCATCCATGCGGTCATGAATGCACCGCCGCGTGATACAAGTCCCCCGTGGCGTCCCTGGTTTTTCAGCCGTTTTACCGTCTCCCAGTTGATACCGGTGTGGATCGCCATGAAGTTCGTTCCGAGTTTTGCCTGCTCGGCGGTAATCCGGAAGAGGTCGTCCTCTTTCATGTGGACAACTGCGCCGTCTTTTTTCGCGGCTTCAATGAATGCCTGGTAGAGCGGGACACAGCCCACCGAAAGGCTGGTATTGGCAATGACCTGTTTCCTGATCTCGACAAAGTCGCCGCCGGTCGAGAGTTCCATTAAGGTATCTGCACCGGCAAGCTCTGCCTGGCGGGCTTTTTCGATTTCCTGGGGGATATCTATAATGTCTGTGGAGGTCCCAATGGATGCATTCACTTTCGTGCGCAGTCCTTCACCGATACCGCAGATTTTTACTTTCCGGTAGGGGGAGACCGGGATGACAATATGGCCCTCGGCGACACTGCGCCGGACAAAATCTTCCGTGACGCCCTCTTGGGCGGCAACCTGTTTCATCTCATCGGTAACGATGCCACGCTTTGCATCAGCAACTAAACTCATACCTTACCAGTTTCACAAAAGACAAGATAAATGCTCGGTTTTGCAATTCTGGACTAAATCTGGCTTGTTAAGAAAACAAGTAAAGTTGATTTAAGGTAATGAAGGTGGGGATTGGGCTAAAGGATATTCCCTAATTGTGGTGCAGGTTAATGCTTCACAAAATAATCAAATTATTGTAGTTATATCCTCGGATAAAACCGATTGGACTCTTCTAATTATTTACTTAATTGGGATTGTAAGTCTGGTGAGTGGTGTTAACCGGTTTTGTTAACTTGGTGAGAAATGATTTAACTGTTAACCAGAGGGGATACAAGACGGAAAAAATTAATTTTGTTTATATGGCACGAATCCGGTGATCTCTTTTGCCTCCTCAAAACTATTTGGTGTCGATATAATCGAAAAATATCCTAACAACGAACCCAGCTTGTTCCGATGAACCATTATGAAACGTCCACTCTCCATTATCCATCTTATTTCTGTTGCAGGAAAACTCTGTTTTGGATCTCGTGGTTCTATATCTTTAACAAAAACTCCTTCTATAATTGGGACGCGACCCTAAATGAGATTCCCCAATTCCACCAAGTTTGGTATATTTTTTCGTTTGGTTCATTTGAAAATACCATTTAACCATATAATTATTCTTCCTTAAGAGAGGGATATCTAACAAAAAATAAAAATGTTGCCAATTTATGTTCTATTAACCAGACGTTTATATTTTATAGCACGTTAACTTAAGGTAAACCTTGAAGAATTGCGGTGTTTTACGATGGATGAAACAAACGGTACGGAGGTGACGGTAAAAGAAGCAGCTCATGGCGATGCAAGCCAGGGCATTGCACGGGTCAGTGTTGATGTGATGAAAAAACTGGGACTGGTGTCCGGGGACGTTATTGAGATCCAGGGAAAAAAGAAGGCTGCGGCGATTGTCTGGCCCGGTTCTGCAGAAGACACCGGATATGGAATCCTGCGTATTGATGGTACCATCCGGGGAAACGCCAATGCTGGTATTGACGAGAAAGTCAATATCCGGAAGTCCGAAGCTGTTTACGCAACGAAAGTTGTAATTCAACCAACTCAAAAAACAAACCTTGTGGGTGGGGCGCAATACCTTTCGAGAAAATTGCGCGGACGATCCATTATCGAAGGGCAGATGCTGCGCGATAACATATTAGGAAATTCAATTACTTTCGTTATCGTAAAGGTCTCCCCCAAAGAGATCGTCATCGTTTCTGATGATACTAAAATTGAGTTAATTGAAGAACCGTTCAAACCTGAAGAAGGGACCTCGGAAAAATCTGACATCCAGTACGAAGATATCGGGGGATTGGAACGAGAACTCCAGCTTGTGAGGGAGATGATCGAGTTACCCTTACGGCATCCCGAAATTTTTGAAAAATTAGGAATAAAACCCCCCAAAGGTGTACTATTTTACGGTCCTCCGGGATCAGGCAAGACCCTGATTGCCAAAGCGGTTGCCAACGAAGTTGATGCCCATTTTATTTCGCTCTCAGGTCCTGAAATCATGAGCAAATTTTATGGGGATAGTGAAAAAGCATTGCGGGATAAATTTCATAGTGCAGAAGAGTACGCCCCCTCCATTATTTTTATTGATGAAATTGATGCTATCGCTCCAAAACGTGAAGAGGTTCATGGAGAAGTTGAACGTCGTGTTGTAGCACAACTTCTTACCCTTATGGATGGACTGACCGGCCGGGGTCAGGTTATCGTCATCGCAGCTACGAATCTGCCAAATTCAATTGACCCGGCACTCCGGCGGGGTGGGAGATTTGACCGGGAGATTGAGATTGGCATTCCTGATAAAAAGGGACGCCTTGAAATTTTCCAGGTTCATACACGGGGAGTTCCCCTTGATGCGGATATCAGCCTTGATGATCTTGCAGAAACAACCTTTGGATTTGTCGGCGCAGATATTGCACTTCTTGTAAAAGAAGCAGCGATGAATGCGATACGAAAAATTATCCCCTTGATCGATATTAACAAAGAAATTCCTAGTGATGT
The DNA here is from genome assembly GCA_963768785.1 of uncultured Methanoregulaceae archaeon. Taxonomy (GTDB): domain Archaea; phylum Halobacteriota; class Methanomicrobia; order Methanomicrobiales; family Methanospirillaceae; genus Methanoregula. Next base: position 30,194 of record CAVYJD010000005.1, on the reverse strand, counting down.
GATAGAACAACTAAAACTTACCAAATATGATTTTGATTCGGCCAGAAAAATTGTCCAGCCCAGTGCGTTACGGGAAGTCCGTATTGAAATTCCTGAAGTGCCGTGGGAAAATATCGCTGGTCTGGATGAAATCAAAGACACCCTTATTAAAACAATAGAAGGGAGGTTACACTTCCCCCAGCTCTTTGAAAAATTAAATTATCAGCCTCCCAAAGGGATTTTATTATTTGGCCCGCCAGGTACCGGAAAGACGTTACTGGTCAAAGGTATTGCAAGTAAAAGGCATATCAATTTTATATCAATAAAAGGTCCCGAATTATTATCAAAAGGTGTTGGCGATTCTGAAAAACATGTGCGGGAAGCCTTCAGAAAAGCAAGGCAGTCATCACCCTGCATCTTATTTTTTGATGAGATCGATTCGATGTTTCCTAAAAGAGGATCTTTTAGTGATTCAACACATGTTACCGAGAGCGTAATGAGCCAGTTCTTAACTGAATTGGATGGAATTGAGGAATTAAAAGACGTATTTGTTATCGGTGCAACAAACCGGCCGGATTTACTGGATCCTGCACTTCTCCGACCCGGCCGATTAGAAAAACATCTGTACATCCCTCCTCCTGATGAAGAAGCGAGAAATGCAATTCTCAAAATATATCTCAAAGATATTGAAGAACTGCTTGACAGTGATGTTCAAATCGACGAACTGGCAAAAAATACCCCCTTCTTTGTCGGGGCTGATTTGGAATCGCTGGTACGGGAAGTCAAAGCAATTGTGATTGATGAATTGACGACATATGAGGATGCCAATAAAGAGAGCACACCTTTTAATGAACCCATAAAAATCTCAAAAAAGCATTTTGATCTGGCTCTTGAAAGAATGAAAGGTTCCCTTGATAGTTCCGATTTTGAAAAATATGAACAAAAATCCTGGGATCTGTTATACACGCAAAGAAAGCGTGAAATTCTTTTCCAGGCGGCAAATCTCCTCGCACAAGTCGATATTCTGAAGGGAAGACAGGATATTAATGATAAAATCAGCCGGTGTTATGATGATCTCAAGAATGAGATTTACTGGCGAAAAAAATCATTTGATACGATTCAAAAAAGCACCGACAATCTTCGTGAATTGCTGCATCATCCTACCTAAAAAAAAATTCTTTACAACAAATTCTTTTTTGATGCGTGTTGCAAACATGTTCTGTCAAGTATTCGTGAGGTGGCATATCTGTCTTCGACAGTGACTTTACTTCAACTCCCGCAGACTTAACAGCACCCCGGTAGAGGAATATAGATATATGATAACCTCTCAGGAAAATTTACCGATGACACAGGATTCACGAAAAATGATCGGGCAATTATCTGTCCATCTATTGAACCTGAACATTGCGAAATATCTGGTATCTGAACATTTTACCCGGTTTTGCAGGGAACGTAATATTGACGATATCTGGAAAGAAGACCTTGACTTTTCCCGCGATAAACCCAACTTATATGGCGACGATGTCGTAAAAAATGCATTTTTACATTTCTTAGAGCATATCTACCAAAGCAGGAAAGACGAATTTTTGGGGATACTTGCCGTTCTCATCAGGGACTCTTCGGGAATACACCCTGAACCCGCATTTTTTCGCGAGATCAACCAGGATTTAATCCGGTTGGGATATTCTATGGAGGATGTGAAGAATATCTTTTCAACAACGGAAAAATAAAAGGGACCGGCACCACCATGATCGCAGGCTTTTCCATTCCGATATATTCGTGCCTGCGTTCAGCACGTGACCCTTTTTTATGCACGTTTTTTCATGACCACCATCAGGCTTCTTTGACGGCACAGGAACCTGGTGACACCTGGTGCTGGTAAATTATCTGGCGTAAATCCCGCATGTTCATTTTTTCGATGACAAGATGCCGTTCTTTAAGTTTTTTTAATCCATATCTCACCGTGCGCGGGCTAAGGCGTGTCTTTTTTATGAGATCCTTGTGCGACATTTCGGTGCCGGCATCAAGAACCTTGAGAATGATTACTGAAGAGGGGGGTAGTGCTAATATGGTCATAGTTGTACGGACCCGGGAATTAACTGCATCCTGTCCCGCAGCCCTCCTCATTACCCGTGTCAGATTCTTCTTTTTCTTCAAGTATCCGTGCGAGCGCTTTTTCGAGGAAATCATCGAACGTATCCATCTTTCCCCAGTTTTCAACGAGATACGCATCTGATCTCTCCGGTTGGGGTAAAATGAGGACGTTGCCTTCTTCACTCCGGGACGTGATGTATTTCCTCGCATAGTGCATGTGGTGCAGGGTTTCCTGTTTTTTTGGGATCCTTGCGGTCACCATCCAGTAGGTCTTGAGATCCTGTGCGTCAATATAGATCTCATGTTCCTGCTGAAATTTTTTCAGATGTGCCTGTGTTGTTTTTAACATACCTATCTCTCCTGATATACACGATCTTCTTTAGCGGATGACACAGATGGCTCCCGGGGAACGGATAAGAAGGGCCAGACTTTCTGAGACGCAAAACTCCAATCTGTCCCCGCTGGACGGCCCATTATACCCGATGCTCATATCCTGCCCCATCACGAGGGAGCAGTACTGGCGCCCCGATGCAAGGAGGACACCTCCTTTTTTCAGGACCGGGGCCTTTATCACATCACCGGCGATGATCGAGCGGACGTGATCCAATTCAGTGCCGTTTCCCTGGGGATACCGCCGGAGCAGGAGATTATACTCGGCAGGAGCGAGCGCCATGCAATAGGGACCATGAAATCCTGTATCGTCCAGACGGGTAACCGCTGCGATGATCTGGTCTGCCGCTGTCCCGACCTTGTCCCATTTTGTCAGGGCCATGGAGTTCATTCCGTCAGCATTTGTAAGTCCGGGCACATCCAGAATCCCGTTGAAAATGATGCTGTCTTCTTTTGCAGCACAATCCATCGCTGCACACGCAACGGGAGCAGTATCAAGAATAAACGGATCTTTTTGGGCCGCGGCAAGATCGCGTTTGCCAAGAGAGAACGTGGAGCCTATCAGGTTCACCGGCATACATGCACTCGTGGAAATCCCGTCAGATATCTCACTGTCACTGAGCGGCACAACCTTAAGGCCTAAACCGAACGGTCCGTCCAGAGCGATGAGCCTGCGGCCGGCCAGCTGGCTTTTTGCTGCTTCAATCATCGCGTGGTCAAGTAGTTTCCAGCATTCAGCACTGATGGGGGCTTCACTGCGTCCCAGATATACATTTTCCATTTTTTTCATCTCCTATCCTGATTTCAACGATCCTATGGTTGTTTCACCAGGGTTCTGAAGGGGTGCCTGTACGGTTCCGGCAATTTTTGCTGCCTTGGCATCGACTTCCAGTGAGCCTTTCCTGAGGAGGTCATCCTCATCCCCGGTCAGGATTGCAATTAGACGGGCAAATTCACCGGCATGTACTCGCTCTTCATCTGCAATATCGATCAACACCGCTTTTGCAAGCGGATTGTCCGTAGCATCAGCGTGGGCAAGATAGGTATGGACTGCCTCATGTTCAGCAGCCAGATCAAGCCGGAGTGCCCGGACGAGTTCTTCTGATGTTAGATTGCGTTCTGGAATTTTACCACTGAATGGATTGACAAATTCAGGCATTTTTCCCTCTTTTTCTCATAGGTTGTTCTCATCTTTTCACCGACCGGATTCCTTCAGGATCAGGAAGTCACAAACCACCGGTCCTGAAAAGGATTGCTCCAGGATTATTTCTTCAGCAGGTCAAACCTTTTTTGTATCTCGTTCCAGTTCACGAGGTTCCAGAATGATTCGACAAATTTGGCCCGGTCATTTTTGTAATCGAGGTAATACGCATGTTCCCATATATCCAGTGCCATAAGTATCCGGAACCCGGGGACAATGTTCACATTGTGTTTTTCGACCTGCATGATGAGGAGCCGGTTCGTTTTCATGCAGTAGGTCAGCACAGCCCATCCCGATCCTTCGACGCTGTTTGCAGATTGGGTGAACTCTTTTTTGAAACGGTCGAATTTTCCAAACTCCGCATTGATCGCCTTTGCCAGTTCCCCTCCGGGTGCCCCACCCCCGCCCTTTCCTGCGGGTGCAAGGTTCTCCCAGAACAGGTTGTGGAGTTTAAACCCCCCGATATGGAATGACAATTCTTTAAGCGTTGCCTTCATGTCGATATCGGAATTCTCCTTGCGTGCTTTGTCAAATTTCTCATAAATGGCATTTGCCCCGTTAACATAGGCCTGGTGATGCTTTTGGTGATGTAGTTTCAGTTGCTCTTCGGAGATGAACGGTGCCAAGGCGTTATACTCGTAGGGCAGTTTCGGCAAAGAATAAAATTTGCTTGTTTCCATGGTTCAATACCTCTTTTTTTGTGACTACCCGTGAAAGGGATCGTCATCCTCTGGGATGGGTATTTAATATGGAATTTTAAAGGCTCTTCCTTAATAATCAAAATTTGAAACAAAATTTGAGACCATCGGGGCAAAACGGCTGGAAAGGATCAAACTTCAGACGTGATTTCTTCATGTCAGATAATAATATTGTAAATGTCTTCTGGCTCCAGTGCAAGGCATTTCACATCAATGCAGGATTTTTTACTGTCATACATTTGTCATCCATATTTTTCAACACAGCCCGGGCAATCTTTTGCACATATTCATTTTCATCGCAGGTTGCCATCTGCAGGAGATTGTGGCTCTTCTCATTACCGATTGTCGAAAGTGCGAGAGCCGCTCCCATCCGTACACGCCAGTCAGGATCTTTGAGTGCATAGCCAATCCGGTCTATTGAATGAGGGTCGGCGATGCGACTGAGCGCTCCGATAACATGCCTCCGGACATCGGCTTTCTCGTCCCGGAGTGCGAGGAGGAGTGGATCCAGTGCACTAGCCGCCCGGAGCCTTCCTAATGCATCGGCTGCACGCATCCTGACCGCCCAGTCACCATCACGGAGTACGGCGATTAGGCTATCGATCGCAAGCGGGTCACCTATCCTGCCAAGGGCCCATGCAGCCCTCAGCCTGACAACACTGTCGTTATTTTCCAGTGCCAATATCAATGGCCCCACAGCGGGTTCACCGATCTGCACAAGGGCATAGGCTGCTGCCCATCGAACGTCCTCATTCCTGTTCGAAAGTTCCCCGATAAGTTCCTGAATCATGTTCTCTGAATTGTCCATGTACTCACCTCATCTGATCATTCTCGAGATTCATTTCATTATCCCGGGATGCCAATCGCAGGTACATCCCTTTTTACCTGTGTATATTTAAAAAAAAAGGAATTCAGATCATAACCGTTATTCCCGCGATTCGAAGTATTTCAATGCCGATGGTGCATACTTTTTCATCTCACTGAAAAAGTACCTGCTCATCGCAGGTACGGAATCCGCAATCGATCCAAGGACCGTAATGATCAGCCAGTTCGGCAATTCAGGACCGGCATCGAGACAGTTCTTGATAACAACCACAGTTTCATCCACATCGACCTTCGTTTTCCATCGGTATGGCATATTTTTCACCTCCGTTTGTACGGTAATTCATCCCGTCCTCTTCTTGACCGCAGTATCATACACGATCCAGTTTCTTTCCCATTCAGGATTTTTTACCTTGAGCGTGCCAAGGGCTTTTGTCCTGATCTCAAGTGTCGTAATACCGTCCCTGGCACTCTGTTCTATATCATGCGCAACCGTCCGTGCATAATCGGCAGGCGCACCGGTCTTGATCATGCTGACCACGATCTTTTCCGGCACAAACGGCTCCTTCCTGCCATCCCTCTTCTTAACCGTAACCATGATGTATCCTCCCATCTTTTTTTAGTGCTGCTAAAGGAGCACCTGTTTTAGATCATCGTTGTTCCCCGGGCCCAAAGCCCGTGTTCATAACTCCTGTGCATTTTTTGCACTTCGCTTATCACAGACATACAATCTCATCGCCCGGTTCAGGGGAACATATCCCTTTTTGGTCTCTGCACCGAATGATGTGGCAGTCCGGCAACGATACGGTTTTTTAGGTTTTTCCTCAACCATCATTCAATAGAAATTTTTCCCTGAACTTCTTTTGTCATTTTTTTCAGGTGCATTTCCGGCCCGGTTTTTTTGTTTTTAGTCACCTCTCGGATGATTCCGGTAATACCGGATGAAATCAACATAGATGCAGTCCTGGTTATCACAATGATTGCAGCCATATGCCGGACATGGAGCCCTGTCAGGATAATTTTCCAAAAAGAGTCCTTTTTGAACGATATCTTGACCCTTGCAAAAATTACTCCAGCATTTGTCAAGAGGTTCGCCGGCCATGTAAAGCCTGTCTGATCGGTTATCAATGAACATCGATCTCACCTGTTTCTGGAATTGACGAGGCGATTTAATAGGCTCTTTTATAAAAATCAGATTTTGAAACAAAATTTGAAATAATGGAAAGATCTTCAGTAAAAATGTTCACGTCCTGATTGACCATGGGTTATGGCAACAGTTTTTCAAGAACGATTTCCAGTGCTCCGTCAGAGAATTTTTTTCTGAAAAACCGTGCCTCGCAGGGAATCCTGATAGATTTCCGCAAAATCTTTCCATCCCCGGTTATGGACAAGGTAACGGTTGTTTTTTCAAGATCGATACGGATGTGTTCTTCTGCTACGCTGGGAAGACTGATGCTGATATGGATATACCTGCCATCATCAGTAACGCGGGTTGGCGGGTCGAACGCAGTATTGTCTTTTGGGTTACCACGTTTTTTCATCTCTCTCAACGTCCTTTACCGGGATTTTTCACCAGGAATGTTATCGCTTTTGCCTGCAGCCGTTTCCCTGACTGGGGAACCGGCGCCATCACGGTTTGCCATTCTGCACCTGATAGGGAGGATCTCTGTTTTTTTAAATTTTCCCTGGCAGGTTTGCCCATCGCCAGGGAACCCTCAATACTCGTGTCGGACTAAGCGATATATCCTTCAAACAGTTTTTCCTCTTTTGTTTTTGGTGTGTGCAATAATTTCCATGACAAATGGTCGTGTCCCTCATCCTGCCCGCATATTGGTGGTAAAATTAGGGAGGACGTCATCCTTTTCTGGCATGGCATGTTCCCTTGATGTGAGTAACTTTTACCCACACATATTCCATTTTCTGGCTTCTCAATATAGATTACCGGATATTACAGAAATTGTTTCACATTTTGTTACATGCTGTCTTCATTTTTTTGTTCTCTTTAGTGCAGTCCGGTCACCCTCTCATGACAGGTAACATGCCGGTTGTTGCCGGATGTTATCGTTGGGCATATGGCTATCCGGTAAAGGTTATTTCCTGTCGGATGAGGTGATGGCAGTGGCACTATCTCCAAGGATATGCCGGAACACAAACTTGAATTCGTTCAACCGGTTATGGATATACGTTCTTCCGGTATCTGTCGGCGAGTACAGTTTCGATTTCCCCGACGTCTTCATGACAAGGTATCCTTTCTGTTCGAGATCATAGAGATACGTATAAATCCGGGCCTGGGGAATGAGAACATTGTACCGGCTGTGGATTTCATGGACGATGTCATATCCGGATATTGGTTTTTCCAAAAGCGAGAGCACCACAGGTTCCAGTGATTTTTTCACGACATCATCAATGGTTGCCTGGGGAACAACAGTGACAGCATCGGCAGGAAATGACCTGTTGGCAAAGGACAGCGTGGTTTCTTTGCCGGTGGATATGATGATTTTTGCAATGCCTTCAGAGAGCAGTTTTATCTGGTGGTGATCGATATCGGCCATATTCACTGCGATAATGCCGGACAGGGGTATGCCCTGACTCTTTTTTGCCAGGATACAGTTTTTTACGGTGATGATATCGGAAAACTCTTCTGTTTCGGAAAAATCCATAAGGATCTGGAGGGTGACAGGCGACGGCTCACGGGGTAACGATGCCGAACACTTCTCAAGAATTCCAGGGAGGATGTAAACCTCACCCTTTTTTACCCGTCGCATGAAAAGATTCCCGGTCTGGATCTCTTTTAAAAAATATTTCTGCAGGATGGACTGGTGATAGGCAAAGAAATTGCGCCCTCCTTTTTTCAACCCGGCTTCAATGGCAAACTTGAATACCGGTTCTTTTAAGGTTGGATCGGTATACAGGAAAAGGATAATATCGGTAAAAATATCTTTGAGGAGAACTGTTTTGATCTCCGGAAGGTCAATATACTCCGCCCCCGTCCCATCATCACCGGCACTTCCTTTTGGGGTTTTTGTCTTCTCAAACATTGCAGGAGGAGCCTTCCGGAGTTCCTGTTCAGCAGTTTTGCGGAACAGGGCGACTTCGATCGCGGCCTTGATTTCCAGTTCATTGAAGGGTTTTACAATATACCCGTAGGGCCCGACCTGTTTTGCTTTCTCGATAATTGCGTCGTCCGCATAGGACGTGACAAAGACAACCGGGATATCCATTTCGGCTATACTTTTTGCCGCTTCAATCCCGTTCAGTTTTCCCGGCATGACAATGTCCATCAGCACCAGATCCGGCGAAAGCCGTCGTGCCTTGTCGATGGCATCCTCTCCCGTTGACGCCATGCCGGCAACGGTATACCCCATTGCAGTCAGACGCTCTTCCAGTTGCATCGTTATAATCGCTTCATCATCAACCACAAGAATCTTTGACATGATTCGTTACCTCTTACAATGGAAAGGAAATTCCACGATCACTTCTGTGCCATGGTTACTGGTGATCGTAACGGATCCGTTCAGCTGCAGTACGAGACTGCGGATCAGTTTGAGTCCCAGGCTTGTACTCCTATAGACATCCACGTCTTTTGGGATTCCAACCCCGTCATCACAAACGATGATGCTGATGTGATCATCAGCCTGTGTTGCAGAAACCGTTATAGTCCCGTGTTTTCTCCCCTTGAATCCATGTTTGAATGCGTTGGAAATGATCTCGTTCACAACAAGGGCACAGGGGATTGCCTGGTCAACCGGCAGGTAGATATCCTGTGCCTCGATCTCGCATTGGATCTCAGGACCCAGACGACCGTAGATACTGGATAAATCTGCAACCTGATCACGGATCTGGCTCCCCATATTGATCTTATCGAACTGTTTGCTCTCGTACAACCGCGTATGGATCTGTGCCATGGTCTTGATTTTCATCATCATATCGGTCAATATGCTGTTTGTTGTAGTATCGGGGGTCCGCATCCGTGTCATATCCAGCAGACCGGAGATGATCTGGAGGTTGTTTTTGACCCGGTGGTGGATCTCCCGTATCAGCGTCTCCTTTTCCTGGAGGGATGCGATGAGTTTTTCCTCGGCATGCCTGCGGTCAGTAACATCCCGGTAGCTCATGACCCTCCCGATGATGAGAGCATCCATTTTCTGGGGTTTTGAATAGCGTTCAAAAATCCTGCCATCGTTCAACTCCAGCATGTCATAGGTCTCACGATCCTTGCGATAGACCATTTCAACATCACTATCCTTGAACAACTCTGGATTTTTAACCTGGGTTCTCAGGTACCCTGACACCATATGGTCTTTTCCGCTTTGCAGTAGTTCGGCCGGGATCTTCCACATGGATGCAAAATTCTGGTTATACCGGATAATCTTCCCTGCCCGGTCAACGACATAAATCCCGTCCGCTGTTGATTCGATGGCTGCATACAGTTCAGATACGGTTTTTTTCACCTGTGAATCTGCCAGCCTGCGCTGGGAAATTTCTTCTTTGAGCTGGGCATTGGACTGCACCAGTTCTGCTGTCCGCTCATTCACCCGCTTCTCGAGAAGATCATGCGCTTTCTTAATCTCCTGCTCGGCCTTTTTTCGTTCAGTAATGTCCCGGGCAGTGGCAAAGACACCCAAAACTTCTCCCCTGGCGTCCCGGTACACGGTCGCATTATAGAGGACCGGGGTCGCATACCCGTCGCGGTGCCGGATCTCCAGTGCATAGTCAGTGACCAAGCCGTCGCGAAAAGCACTTTCGTACCCTGCTTTTGCCTTTGCAGGTTCCGTGAAATAGTTCGAGAAGTCGGTACCAACAAGTTCTCCCCGGGAATAACCGGTAACCCGGATTGTTGCTTCATTTACATCGCTGATAGTCCCGTCCGGGTTGATAGTGACCAGCGGGTCAGGGCTCGCCTCAATCAGGCTCCGGTTATACGCATTCGCCTTCTCAATCGTTTCTTTGGCCTGTTTCCGTTGCGTAATGTCCCGGGCAGCAGCAAAGACACCCATAACTTCTCCCCTGGCGTCCCGGTACACGGTCGCATTATAGAGGACCGGGGTCACATGCCCGTCGCGGTGCCGGATCTCCAGTGCATAGTCAGTGACCGAGCCGTCGCGAAAGGCACTTTCGTACCCTGCTTTTGCCTTTGCAGGTTCCGTGAAATAGTTCGAGAAGTCGGTACCAACAAGTTCTCCCCGGGAATAACCGGTAACCCGGATTGTTGCTTCATTTACATCGCTGATAGTCCCGTTCGGGTTGATAGTGACCAGCGGGTCCAGGCTCGCCTCAATCAGGCTCCGGTTATATGTATTCGCCTTCTCAATTGCCTCTTCGGCCTTTTTCCGTTGCGTGATGTCGATGCCCATCTCAAGAATCTTGAACTCCCCGTCTGAATCGGTAAAGGGGAAATCATAGATATCATAGTCCCTGCCGTTTGGGCCGGTCCAGAACCAGTGGTGAGGCGCACCGGTTTTCATGACGGTATAGGTCTCGCAGATCTCACAGGGTTCGCTGCGGTTGAAGAGGGCGTCATAACACCGGCTCCCTTTTGGATCTCCGAATGCTTCACGAAAGTACTTGTTGGCAAAAGGCATGCGATAATCCTTATCGAGTAAACAGACGTAGACGGGCAGGGTTTCCAGTACTTCGTAAAGCCGCTGCCGCTCGGTCCCAATAGCCTCTACCGCGTCCTTTAGCGCAGCGGTGCGTTCCTCAACACGTCTCTCCAGCTCGTCACGGGCTTTGAGCAGCGCTTCCTCTGCCAGTTTTTTCCCGGTGATATCACGCACCACAGAAACAGACCCTATAATGTCCCCAGTTTCATCCCGGACCGGCGAAGCACTTACCTGGCGGTATCTCAACTCCCCGCTCCCCGGTGTCCGGACGATCTCTTCCTGGTTTTTGATAATCTCCCCAAAGAGAGCTCGTAACGGCGGGGCTTCTTCTGCCGGGCGAGGGGTGCCATCCGGGCGGAATACGTCCATATCCACAGCTAATTTTTCCACATCGACGTGATTTTCGGACGTTAAACCGAATTCCCGTAGGGCTGATGGATTGGCAAGGACAAATCTTTTGCTGGTATCCGCAAACCAGATCTCATCGCTGATGCTGTTGATAAGCGCAGACAGCCGGTCTCTCTCTTTTGTGACTTCAGAAAATAATCTCTCGATTTTCTCCTCGGCACGTTTGCGCTCTGTTATATCGAGAACCACATAGGCAAACCGGGGGTATCCGTGGGGAGGTGTTCCCAGGTAACTGACGGTTGTGTGGAGCCATGCCTCGTTTCCCCCCCGCTTGTCCACATATTCGAATGCCACGGGTTTTTTGCTCTTCTGGCTCTGGGTATAGTAACCAATCCACATCCGCAGGATATCGCGCGGTTCGCCCAGTTCAGACCCGCGTTTGTTTTTCATGGCATCTGGTGTCAGGCCAAGAAATGCAGCAGTCACGGCATTATCAGTGATATGCCGCACGTCATCCTCGGCAATCACTTCCACGATACCCCGCATGACGCCCGCGGAATCAAAGAAACTGTGCAGGATGGATTCGCTCTCCCGCAGCGCTTCGAGTGCCTCTTCTCGCCCGCTGATATTCCGGCCGGTTGCCGCAAGACTGGCATCTGAACCCTCAACATTGCCGGTAGCACTATACCGATCCCGATCGGGCAGGTCTGTTTTTGTTTTTTTACTGCTCCCTTTTTTTATCAGCCGGCATCACCACCAGTATTACCGGAGAATCCTTTTTTTATCATAACGATTACTCCCGGTATATACAATCAATAAATTACACTAATTAAAACCATTTTAATGGATTAAAAAGGATTTCGGCATATTACAAATTTTGAAAGGACGCTGATGAATGAATATAAGAGAGGATGACAGAAAGACACCCCGCTGTTGTTCCCTCATCTCCCATGTTCTCATTTTCTGAAACATCAACAACATTTTATCAGTCGGATTGTCCAGTAACCAGTATGATAAAGGAAAACGAGGATTTATGACCAGAATAACCCCGTATAGCGCGGTAAACCTGTATCCGGAGGTCGTGGTTGATTCGAAAACCTGGAATAGTTTTCCAACGCCGGATATCGTTGAAATGACCATCAGAAATGTAAAAAATCGCGGGATACATGTCATACCTGCAGCAAATGGTGATGAAGCCCTGGCAGTGATCAGGACTATCATTCCGCCCCATGCCGAGGTCATGACCAGTTCCTCGACAACACTCATTGAGATTGGACTTGAGGATTACCTTGCAGGAGGAACGTCAGGATGGGATCTCCTGCACGCGAAAATCACTGCCGAAAACGATTCGGCAAAACGGGCGGAGCTGCGGAGGAAATCCGTTGCTGCAAATTATTTTGTTTCAGGTGCAAACGCGATCGCCCGGACAGGGGAGATCGTTGCCTGTGATGCCAGCGGGAGTCGTGTCGGCGCATGGCCGTTTGCCGCAGGGCATCTTATTCTTGTTGTGGGTGCCAATAAAATCGTCCCAACCCTTGAGGATGCACTCAACAGGGTCAGGATGTATGTGTTTCCTCTTGAAAATATCCGGGCACAGAAAGCCTATGGTACCCCAAGTATCATCGGCAAATGCGTGATACTTTCCCACGAGAAGGAAAAAGGACGTATCACCCTGATCCTTGTCAACGAATCCCTCGGGTATTAGAACATATTTTTTGAGGATAAACTCTTTTTTTGGCTCTTTACAGTTTCATGTGGGTACGACTGGTTACCACTCATTTGTTTCGAGATACTTCCCCGCATCAGGGCCTCTCTTGAGGCACGGCGGGGCAAAGAGGTTGAACCGCCGCGGGGGCGCCCCGACGGGGGCGGCGGAGTTCATCTTATTTTAACGAGAGGGGGAATTATTTCACCTCTTTGTAATTCACACAATTCATGCATTACCCTCCAAAAGAGCGATAACCCTGTTTTTAATGATCCCCGTACGAGAGTTTCAAACCATGTTTCAAAATCTGCTTTTTGGGAAAGGCTCTATTTAACAGCTCTGGCTATTGTAAAATCGGCTGAAGACTATTCACTTATCCGGAATGTTAAAAAAGCGTTTATGAAAAGAAAAAATGCTGGTCAGAAGAAATGCCGGAACTAAAAAAAAACTTGGAAGGAATAGTCGCCATAAACAATGCCAGAGCAGGGGGAACGAAAACTATGCCAGATGTCTGTATTGGATTTGAAGTTCACCAGCCTTTCCGTCTGAACCGGCACTTCTCACCGGATCCAAAAAAGAAGGAAAAGGATTTGGACACGCTTTATTTTGATGAACTGAACCACGAAATACTGGATCGGGTGTCGGAAAAGTGCTACGTGCCGGCCACCGGATCATTCTCGAAAAACTTGATGAGGGATTTCACTGCGCATTCTCTTTTTCCGGAACACTTATCGAACAACTGGAGAAATGGCAACCGGATGTCCTGTCTCTCTTTGAGCAGGTTGCCCGTCACCGGAATTCCGAGATTCTCGGGCAGACTTATTACCACAGCATCGCCGGCTGCTTTGGCGACAAATCGGAATTTATCGAACAGGCAAAAATGCATACCGACCTGATGTATGACCTTTTCAGGATACGTCCAACTGTCTTTGAAAATACTGAGTTCACGTTCAATAACCAAATCGCTACCTGCGCAAAAGAGATGGGCTATGTCGGCATTTTCACCGAAGGTGTCGACCGGATACTCGACTGGCGCAGCCCGCATCATATCTATACCTGTGAGGATATGCCTGTCCTCCTCCGCGATATTCAGCTCTCCGATGATATCGCGTTCCGGTTTGGCAACCAAAGCTGGGACAAGTACCCGCTGACGGCAGACACCTATGCCGGCTGGATTGCCGGCACAGCCGGGGATTTTGTCAATATCTTTCTCGATTACGAGACTTTTGGGGAGCATTTCTGGAAAGAGACCGGGATCTTTAATTTCCTCTCCTACCTCCCTTCAGAGCTGGAAAAACAGGGTGTCAGGACTATCCTGCCTACGGAAGCGCTGGAGACGCACCTGCCAGTCGGTACCGTCGATGTCCATGATACCATTTCATGGGCAGATATCGAGAAGGATGCATCCGCCTGGATGGGTAACGAGCGGCAGCATACTGCATATTCGGCGATACAGAAAGCGGCGGCATTTGCCAAAGACAAGACCATCTGGCGATATCTCCAGACCAGCGACCACTTCTATTATATGGCCTCCAAGTACGGAACCTGCGGAGAGGTGCACAATTATTTCAGCCACCATGAGGCCGATGACGCGTTCAGGACATACATGGCGATCCTTGCTGATTTTGAAAACAGGAATATCCGGTTCATGAAGAACAAGCGATCGGCAAAGACCCTGCGGACTGTGCCGCCAGAAGAGGCGTTTCATTTTGCCTCGCCATACGGCTATGTCGGCTATGCTGCCTACAGTCTGGACCAGCTCTGCGACCTGCTCCGGGTGGTGCCGGGCGACTCGATCGCGTACCACCAGGAACGGGGGGATATCGCGCACTGGATCGAACATACGCTCAAAGATGAGAAACTGGCTACCGATGTAATGGGCCGTACAGACCGTCAGGAACTCATCACCCTGTTGAACGAGCGGAGGGAACTGTTATGGAGTCGCTTAACGTAGCATTTTTCTGCTGGGAATCGATGTATGCCGAGCGGGTGGGGGGACTTGCAAGTGCCGCCACGAACCTTGCCGAGACCCTTGCAAAGAATCACGACGTGCACTTTTTCACCCGTGGATGTATGGCAGATCAGACAATCAATAACGTTTCGTACCATTACTGTCGGCCGCAGGGTGGCAATACCGTGCAGTATTGTGAGGATATGAGCAACCAGATGGTGGACCAGTTCACCCAGTTCGATAAGAAAGAAAAATTCGATGTCCTGCATTTCCATGACTGGCACCCGATCCCGGCGCTTCACCGGCTGCAGGACCGGGATACCATCCTCACGTTCCATTCCACGGAGTACGGCAGGAACGGGAACCAGTTTGGTGACTGGTGGGAGTATAAAGAGATCTCCGGCAAGGAATGGTATGGCGGCCTCATTGCAAAGAGAGTGACTGCTGTTTCATCGGTCATGAAAAATGAGGTGATGCAGCTCTACAATGTTCCCGACTGGAAATGCGATGTGGTTCCCAATGGCATTGTGCCACGACAGGTACCGGGCCGAAATCGATCCCGGGGAGGTGAAGCGGGTATATGGAATCCATCCCTATGCTCCCCTCATCCTGTTCATTGGACGGCTGGTCTACCAGAAAGGCCCGGACCTCCTCATCGAAGCGTTAAGAAAGGTGTGCCGTGAACACTGGGATGCAAAGGTGATTGTCGCCGGCGATGGCGGGATGCGGCAGTACCTCCAGGAACGGGCACGGGATCTCCCGGTCAATTTCGTCGGATATATTCCGGATTCAGAATATGTCCGTCTCCTGAATGCGTGTGATCTTGTCGTTATTCCCAGCAGGAACGAGCCATTCGGGCTTGTGCTGCTGGAAGCATGGAGTGCGGAGAAACCGGTGGTTGCCTGCGATGTCGGTGGCCTTTCTGAGAACATCGACACGTTTGTCAATGGCATCAAGGTATGGCCGGAAGCTGACTCGCTCGCATGGGGGATCGGTACCATGATCGATGATCCGTGGAATAGGGAAGTTATGGGAAGGCGGGGACGCTCGAAGGTTGACCGGGAATTTCTCTGGGATCCGATCGCGGACCGGATGGCGGGTACTTACTCGCGGGTATGCGATGGAGCCGGCGGCAGTGCCCCGGCATGATAACGACAGACGCGGGGGAGACCCATATCATTACGGGATGTCCCGAACACCGGGCGATTACGTGCAGGGATGGGTATTTCCGTGCCCGGGAAATTCCGGTGCCGGAAAGTACCGGCTGCCCTGTAGGTGTTCTGTCAAGTCTTCGGGAGGTGGCATATCTGTCTTCGACGGTGACTTCACTTCAACTCCCGCAGACTTGACAGAACCTACAAACAGATGTTTTATATACTATATTACACTAACTTATGGTAAATCATCTAAAGGAGAATTACAATTATGACTGATAGCACAGGGATGAAACTGACCGAACAGGAAGCAGTGAATGAAGACATCGTACGCAACATTGCAATACTTCCCTGGCAGGTGATAGACAGGTTGAACCTGTCCGGCGGGGACATGGAGACACCAACACCCGTCCGATGCAGGTCGGCCGGGGCAAAGGTTAAAGTGCCAGAAGGGGTGAATGCAGATTTTAATGGATACTGATGATATCCAGCTGAAAACACAACAGCTGATGGAAGAGATTGAACGGCTGAAAACGGAACTCGGCAAAAAAACACTTCTGGCAGAGGAGCGGTTGAACCAACTGAAATACCTTCAGTCAGATTTTGAGAATTATCGCAAATGGTCTGAGAAAGAGAAAGAATCGATCATCGTACTCGCAAACGAGAACCTTATCAAAGACCTCCTGGTAATTCTCGATGATTTCGAACGGGCGCTTCCCTCTCTCGAACAGGAAAAAAACAAGGCAGGAATGGAGATGATCTACAAAAACTTCGCAAAAATTCTCTCAGCCTATGGGTTGCAGCCGATAGACTGCGTTGGGAAAAAATTGGATCCGCACTTCCATGAAGTCCTCTGTACCGAGAAGTGCGCACAAGAACAGAACACCGTTCTTGAGGAACTGGGAAAGGGTTACCGGTTGAAGTCCAAGGTAATCAGACCTTCGAAAGTAAAGATTGCAGAACACGTCGTGGAAGATAAAGGTGAGAACAATGAGTAAAGAAAAAATTATCGGCATTGATCTGGGAACATCCAACAGTGAAGCGGCTGTCATGATTGGCGGCAAACCGACCATCATTCCTTCAGCAGAAGGCGCAACCGTAGCCGGCAAGATGTTCCCCTCGTATGTAGCGTTTACACCAGATGGCCAGCTTCTCGTCGGAGAGCCGGCGCGGCGGCAGACGGTGAGCAATCCTGACGGTACGGTCACTGCGGCAAAACGGAAGATGGGCACCTCTCATGTATACAAAATATACGGAAAAGAATACACGCCCCAGCAGATTTCCTCATTTCTCCTGCAGAAAATCAAGAGAGATGCCGAAGCATTTCTGGGTGAGAAAATATCAAAGGCCGTCATTACTGTTCCCGCATATTTCAATGACAACCAGCGGACTGCCACCAAGGATGCCGGGAAGATCGCGGGTCTCGATGTCGTCAGGCTGGTCAACGAGCCTACCGCGGCATCCATGGCGTATGGTCTCGACCGGGGTGGCGAATACAAGATTCTTGTCTTTGATCTTGGCGGCGGTACCCTTGATGTAACCATCATGGAATTCGGTGGCGGCACATTTACCGTACTTGCAACTTCCGGTGACACCCAGCTGGGTGGCACGGACATGGACAATGCAATTTATGAATGGATTGCTGCCGAGTTCAAAAAACAGGAAGGGATCGATTTACGCAGCGACAAGATGGCGATCAACCGGGTAAAAGAAGCCGCTGAAAAAGCAAAAATCGAGCTCTCGACCGTACTTGAAACGGAGATCAATCTTCCCTATGTTTCTGCCACGCAGGCCGGCCCCAAACACCTTTCCATCAAACTGTCCCGGGCAAAGCTCGAACAGCTGATCGAACCGATTATCAAACGATGTATCACGCCGTTCGACCAGGCATTGAAGGATGCAAAGCTGACCAAGGATGACATCCAGAAAGTAATCCTTGTCGGGGGACCGACCCGGATGCCAATCGTCCAGAAATTTATTGAAGATCATGTAGGCAACAAGATGGTCCGGGGCATCGATCCGATGGAATGCGTTGCGATGGGTGCTGCGATTCAGGGTGGGATCCTCGGCGGCGAAATCACGGACATGGTCCTTCTTGATGTTACACCCCTGACACTTGGCCTTGAAACTCTTGGCGGGGTGAGAACTGCCCTGATTGACCGGAACACGACAATTCCGACAAAGAAGAGCCAGATCTTCTCGACCGCCGCAGACATGCAGACTTCGGTTACCATCCATGTGCTGCAGGGTGAACGGCCCATGGCCTCAGATAATGTAAGCCTGGGCCAGTTCAACCTCGTCGGGCTGCCGCCTGCGCCACGGGGCGTCCCACAAGTCGAGGTCACCTTCGATATCGATGCATCCGGTATCCTCAACGTATCAGCAAAGGATCTCGGCACGGGAAAAGAGCAGAAGATGACCATCACCGCCTCGACAAAACTTGCCGACAGCGATGTGAAGAAGATGGTCAATGATGCCAAGCAGTACGAGGAGCAGGATAAAGCCCGAAAAGAAGAGGTGGAGGCACGCAACACCGCTGATTCTCTTGTATACACTGCCGAAAAAACAAAATCCGACCTTGCAGATAAATTAAAACCGGATATGGTTGACCGGCTGAACGGGGCGATCACCAGCGTCAAGGCAGCACTGGAGGGAAAGGATACTGCAACAATCAGGTCAGAGACGGAAAAACTCACCAAGGTCCTCGGGGAGGCTGGCGCTGCCGCTTACCAGGAAGTCAGCCAGCGCCAGGCCCAGCAGCAGGCCGGATCCCAGGAAGCTCCTGCAGGAGGAGAAACGGCTGGGAACTCCAGTGGTCCGAATGGCGAGAATGTTGTTGACGCTGATTTCAAAGTAAAGGATGAAAAGTAATTTTTTTCCGGACACCTATGGCAACGGGAGATTATTATGAAATTCTTGGCGTAAAACGGGATGCATCACCGGATGATTTAAAAAAGGCATTCCGGCACCTTGCACGGAAATATCACCCGGACCTCAATAAGGGCAGCAAGGAGGCGGAAGAAAAATTCAAGGAGATCAATGAGGCCTACCAGGTCTTAAGCGATCCCCAGAAAAAAGCCCAGTACGACCAGGTAGGACATGCGGAATTCAAACCCGGGGATGCTGCCAGCTACAGACCTCCCAGTTACGACGACCTGTTCCGGGACTTTGGGTTAGGCGATATCTTTGATGCATTTTCCGGGGGATCCCGGAAGACCCGTCAACGGGCGGGTGCAGATCTCCGGTATGATCTCGAGATATCCCTTGTCGATGCGTTCTATGGTACGAAAAATACCGTTGCTGTCCCGCACCAGTCCGAATGCCCGGCCTGCCATGGTACGGGTGCACAACCCGGTTCCCTGAGAGACTGTCCGAAATGCCGGGGCACCGGGGAGATCCGGAGTCTCCACAAGGTCGGCGGCCGCCAGATGACAAACATCGCCCCCTGCCCGGATTGTGGCGGGAGTGGCAGGATCATCGACAAACCCTGCATGACCTGCCAGGGAAGGGGGATCCTCCAGAAAACCCGGCGGATCGAAGTCACGATCCCACGGGGGGTTGAAGACGGGCAGTTCCTGCGAATTGCCGGGGAGGGTGAGCCCGGGGAAAACCAGGGGCCGCCGGGGGATCTCTACGCAGTCATTCATGTAAAAAAACATGACACCTTTGAACGACAGGGGCCTGACCTGCATACGACCGCAATTGTCGGGCTCCCCACCGCTCTTCTGGGAGGGGAGATTAGTGTGCCGACGCTTACCGGGAGTGTGCTCCTGAAAATTCCCCGGGGCACTCAGAGCCACACGCTCCTCCGGCTCCGGGGGCAGGGTATGCCGTTTATGAATTCCGATAAACGGGGGGATCTTCTGGTAAAAGTCATCGTGAAGATCCCAGCAAACCTGACGAAAAAGCAGGAAGATCTCATGAAAGAGGCATTTGTGGGCGAAATCAGGCTGAGCCCTCCGGGAACGAGAGTCCCTTGCCAAGAACAACGAAAAGACAGGTCGATCTCCAAGAATTACAAAAAAGGTGAGGTGAAACATATGGTCAGATGGTATTACAAATCTGTCTTTGATGAACTTGATGACATGAGAAAATACATGGAAACGTTGTCACGGGAAATGTACGATTCCAACCCGATGATACTGCTGCCCGGCCTCGCGTTGCCTGCAACAAAGATGCTGCCGGAACAGCGCGATGTCATCCATGTTCTTCATGTGGATGTGACCAATACCGAAAAGGAAGTCGTTGTCACGGCCGACATGATCCCGGGGGTTTTGAAAAAGGATATCGCGCTGACCCTGATCGACCCCGTAACACTGAAGATCTCCTGCGAACTCAAGGATGAGAACCATGAAGAAAAAGAGGGATATTTCCTGTGGGAGCTAAGGTTCGGGTCCATGACGCGGATCATCCCGCTTCCCCGGCCGGTTTCAGAAGAAGGATCCCGCGCCTCCTTCCGGGAAGGGCTTCTTGAAGTGCACCTTAAAAAATCCGGACCGGAGAAAAAAGGAAAAATTCCAGTTGACTAAAAAAATTGCGGATGTACCGGAAGACCCAGGCTCGTACCGGACCGGCATGAACGGGAAGCAGATACAAAAAGAACTGCTTCCCACGAACCGGGGACAGAAAAAAACCGCTATTACGAAGAGCGAATTACGAATAAAAAACAATGGACGACCACTATCATGAATTTTAACAATTTCACCATCAAATCACAGGAAGCCGTTCAGAAAGCAACGGAAATTGCAGCGGCAAAACAGAACCAGGCCATCGAGACTTCGCATTTACTCAAAGGGATGCTCATGGTTGATGAGAATGTCATTCCATATCCTCCTCAAAAAACTGAATGTGAACCTTGATGTTTTCACTCCTGCACTCGACAGGATCATCGATGCATATCCCAAAGTCAGTGGGGGGGACCAGTTCCTTTCCAATGATGCCACAAAAGCCCTGCAGAAAGCCACCGCACTTGCCCAGGAATTCAGGGATGAATTTGTCTCCCTCGAGCATCTTCTCCTGGGAATCCTTTCGGTGAACGACAGCACCTCACGGCTGCTGAAGGAGAACGGGGTTTCGGAAAAAGACCTGAAAACTGCCATCAGCCAGTTGCGGAAAGGTTCGACCGTGAACAGCCAGAACGCGGAAGAGACCTATAATTCCCTGGAAAAATATGCCCGGAACCTGAATGATCTTGCCCGGACCGGGAAACTCGATCCGGTCATCGGCCGTGACGAAGAGATCCGCAGGGTGCTGCAGATCCTTTCCCGGAGAACGAAGAACAACCCGATCCTCATCGGGGAACCGGGCGTGGGAAAGACCGCCATTGCCGAAGGTCTCGCCCACCGGATCATTGACGGGGATGTACCGGATAACCTGAAGACCAAGCAGATCTATTCCCTCGATATGGGAGCCCTGATTGCCGGGGCCAAGTTCAAGGGAGAATTTGAGGAACGGTTAAAAAGCGTGATCAAGGAAGTGATATCCGCTGAAGGGGAGATCATCCTGTTCATTGACGAGATCCATACCCTGGTCGGGGCCGGTGCCAGCGAGGGTGCACATGGACGCTGCCAATATCCTCAAGCCCGCGCTTTCCCGGGGAGAACTGCATGTCATTGGCGCAACGACCTTAAAAGAATACCAGAAATATTTCGAGAAGGACAAAGCGCTCGAGCGGCGGTTCCAGCCGGTGATGGTCAATGAACCGGATACGCTGGATGCCATCTCCATCCTCCGGGGAATCAAGGAGAAATACGAGACCCATCACCATGTACGGATCAAGGACGAGGCGATCATTGCCGCCGTTGAACTCTCGCAGCGGTATATCTCCGACCGGTTCCTTCCCGACAAGGCGATCGACCTGATCGATGAGGCTGCATCAAAACTCCGGCTCGAGATCAACTCGAAACCGGAAGAACTGGAAACGATTGAACGCAAGATCCGCCAGCTGGAGATTGAACGGGAAGCCATCAAGCGGGAGAAAGACCAGGGAAAACTGAAGGGCCTTGAACGAAGAGATCGGGAACCTGACCGAGGAACGAAACCGGTCTGAAGGCAAAGTGGCAGTCGGAGAAAGATCTTGTTGAACAGATCCAGTCGCGTAAAACTGAGATCGAGAACCTGAAATTCGAGGCCGAAGGTGCCGAACGCAAAGGCGATCTCGGGAAGGTGGCAGAGATCCGCTATGGCCGTATCCCGGAGGCCGAAAAGACCATCGAGGCACTCAAAGGAAAACTGACCGTGCTGCAGAAGGATTCCGCGATGGTGAACGAGGAGGTGGATGCAGAGGAGATTGCCGAAGTGGTCTCGCGCTGGACCGGCATTCCCGTGAGCAGGATGCTGCAGAGCGAGAAACAGAAACTGCTGAGCCTTGAAGCCGAACTCCACAAGCGTGTCGTAGGCCAGGATGAAGCCATCGGGGCAGTTTCCGATGCAATCCGCCGGAGCCGTGCCGGGCTGCAGGACACAAAACGCCCGATCGGTTCGTTCATCTTCCTCGGGACGACCGGTGTAGGAAAGACCGAACTGGCAAAAGCCCTGGCAGAATTCCTCTTCAACAATGAGAACAGCATGGTGCGGATCGATATGTCGGAATACCAGGAACGGCATACCGTCTCACGGCTGGTCGGGGCGCCCCCGGGCTATGTGGGATATGAAGAGAGCGGGCAGCTGACCGAAGCGGTCCGGAGAAAGCCCTATTCCGTGGTACTGCTGGACGAGATCGAAAAAGCCCACCCGGATGTGTTCAACATCCTGCTGCAGGTTCTTGATGACGGCCGCCTGACCGACAACAAGGGCCGCACGGTGGATTTCAAGAATACCATCATCATCATGACCTCGAACATCGGGTCACACCATCATCCAGGAGAACCTGGAGCATGTCACCGACAAAAACCGGGACGAGGTATACGACCGCACCCGGGAACAGGTGTTCGAACTGCTCAAAAAGACCATCCGTCCCGAATTCCTCAACCGGATCGATGAGATCATCATGTTCAAGCCGCTCACCAAGGATGAGATCCAGACGGTTGTCGAGCTCCAGCTGGGAAACGTCCAGAAGATGCTTGAGAAGAGCGAGATCCGGCTCAAGGCGACAAAGAAAGCGATCCAGTTCATCGCCACCCAGGGCTTTGACCCGCAATTCGGTGCACGGCCGATCAAACGGGTGATCCAGAAGAACCTGCTGAATGAATTGTCAAAAATGATCCTGGAAGGAACAGTGAATAAAGACAAGGAGATCGTGGTGGATGAGAAAGAAGGAAAGCTGGTGTTCAAGAATACCTGAACCTGCACGCACCAAAAAAATCTTTTTTTTTCTCTTTTTCGCTTCAGGCTGCTGAAACCCGGTACCGGCAACTCCTGATAAATTAGCAGAAAGATCGGGGAATATCCCCCGGCTTAAAAAAAATTCGCGCCTGGTATCCCGTTTCCGGTATATTAAAATCAGGTCCTCCCAAACACCCGTGTCATATCACAAAGATGCCCGGCAACGTCTTTTGTCATCTGGCTGCTGGTGACTCTCCATTGCCAGTTGCCTGTGTCAGTGCCGGGTGTATTCATTCGCGATTCTGCACCAAGGCCGAGGATGTCCTGGAGCGGGAAGAGGACTGTACCGGCAACCGACATCATGGCAAGGCGAATGAAGACTTCAGGCAATTCGTCAGCCGTATATTCTTTCCCGAGATACTGGTATAACCGTCGTTTATCTTCTGCAGTTGCACACGTTTCAAACCATCCCCGGACCGGGGCATTGTCATGGGTTCCGGTATACAGGAAGAGTTCTTTTGAAAGATTATGGGGTGCATGGGGATTGTGGGGGGTCTCATCCGTAAAGGCAAATTCCAGTACCCTCATGCCGGGCAGGTTGAATTTCATCATGATCTTAGGCACATCGGAAGTGATTACCCCCAAATCCTCGGCGATGAGCGGAACGTTTGAAAACGTTTTTTTCAGGGTGTTCAGGAATTGTTCAGCCGGGGCTGTGACCCACCTTCCTCCGGTTGCATCCGGTGCACCAGCAGGGACTTCCCAGTAGGCCACAAGCCCGCGGAAGTGATCGATCCGGACCATATCAAAAAGGGAAAAGTTCTGCCTGAGCCGGGACATCCACCAGGAAAAACCAGTCCGTTTGTGTTCCTGCCAGCGATAGAGCGGGTTTTTCCATAACTGGCCTGTTTTACTGAAATAGTCCGGGGGAACACCGGCAACGACGACTGGCATGTACTGGTCGTCAAGCCAGAACAGACCCGGGTGCGTCCAGACATCCGCACTCTCATAATTGACATAAATCGGGATATCGCCGATTATGCTGATATCCTGTTTTTTTCCATACGCATGGAGCACGTTCCACTGGCCAAAAAAAATAAACTGGAGAAATTTCTCCTTTTCAATTTCTTCATGGAGAGTGGTTTTTATCGCGTCCAGCGATTCTTCGCGGCGAAATTTTATTGAATCCGACCAGGCACTCCAGGTTTTTTCCCCATAATGGCCGGTGAGTGCCACAAAAAGCGCATAATCCTCAAGCCACCATGCCTGCTCCCGGCAGAAGGCGTGGTAATCGGGATTATCCTGCACCGCTTCCCCCTGCTGTTCGTAAGCACAGGAAAACAGGGCTTTTTTATATCTGATCACCGCCGGGTAATCCACCCAATTATGCGGAAATGCCGGAATGCGATCCGTATCAATGCCTTTTAAAAAACCATCGCGGACCATCAGTTCAGGGCTGATCAGGAGGGTATTGCCCGGCAAAGGCAGATGAGCTGAGATACGGTGAATTGTCGTATAAGGGTGTTGTCGGGTTCAGTGGGAGGATCTGCCAGTATTTCTGCCCTGCATCACGCAGGAAATTCATGAACTGGTACGCTGAAGGTCCAAGGTCCCCTATCCCGTACGGGGACGGAAGCGAGGTTATGTGGAGCAGGATGCCGCTCCCGCGAACGTCCATCATCCGACCCCGCTTATGTGATTACGGCATTTGTCTGGTTGTGCTGGTAGCAAATCGGTCAAAATAATCGTTGCCTCCCCGGTTGTCAGATACATTTCACGCCAAACCATGTCCCCAGCTCCCTAAAAAGCGCGACCCACTGCACCGCATGGGAATCGCCTTTGGCAGCCTGGTGTTGCATAAATGCCAGTTGCTTTTTACCGGTATAGAAATAATCCGTCTGGCATTCCCAGAGTTCATAGTTCAGGGACAGCGGGGCAAGAATGGCAAAAATATCAACAATCTCCTGCATGAGGGGGATATCGTCCGGGGCCGTCACCAGTTTTTTTGTAAGCGAGGTAATCAGTTTTGACGTGGTAAAATTCAGGGTGCTTTTGTCCGGGGAGAACTGCCCGAGGGTCATCTCATTGACCATCTGACGGATTTTCTGGCGGTTTATTACTTCTCCCGAGAGGGCTTTGTTCAGGTCCACGTTGAGGATATACCAGACCGGGTCCTCAAATATTTTTGGGACGGGGATCTGCACATCCTTCATCGCATGGATGAGCGTGATATGCTGCCGGTATATCTGCCGGTATGAGGTTTCCATATCTTCAAGGGTGGATTCAAGGAGCCTGAACAGGGTTTTGCGCTGGGCGTCTTTGAAGAGGTGCCAGAGAGAATACAATGATGTGCCAAATTCCTGCTCCATCGTGCGAACCAGAAGAGGGACGTCCGATGCCATCAATGCGGTTTTGAGGCTGTCCTTCATCCGGATAAATGCTGCCTCATCGGTGAATTCCAGGATGCCGCCCATAAATTCATAGTTTTCCAGATGGAGCACGGCATATTCAAGTTTTTTTTCTTCGCAGGTAATATCAGAACGCACGGTTAATGTCCCGATTACTATCCTTATGTCCCCGGACTCCGATTTTTCATACGATTCATGCTTTTTTATGTAATGCCGGATGACAAGAGGCTCATGATTATCTGTTATCAGGACGGACAAGGCATAATTAAACACAATCCTTTTGAGATCAATCATCGATCTCTGGACATAATTCCGGTAGATGAACGCACCATTTTCCTGTTCGGGAATATTGCTTTTTGCATCGAAAAGGTATGAGATAAATACGGGTTCAGGATCGTTTCCGGAAATTTCCCGTGCAAGCTGCATCGCCCGGCACGCATACCGCATCACCTGAATGGATTCGATACCAGAAATATCCTCAAAAAACCATCCGCAGCTGGTATACATGAGCATCGCATGCCGCTGCATTTCCAGAAGTTTAAGGACGGTACTCTTTTCATCATCAGACAATGTCCGTGATGCATGCTCCAAAAAAAACCGGTCATGTGTTTCCGCTGATCGATCCAGGATGACTGAAATATAGTCATCCCGTGCTTTCCAGGGATCTGCGACATACCTGGCCATTTCGGTTTCATAAAGAGGGATAAGTTCGTCCCGCAACCAGTCTGTGGCGTCCCGTAAGGGTTTTCTCCATGCCTGGTTCCATACAATATCGCAGGTCTTTGCTTTTTTCCCCGTATCCTTTGTCCTGGACGGGCCCCGGGGATGCGCATCGGCGCTTTTTATGGTGGTACCCGGGTGCAGCAGCCGCAATCGTTTCTCCACCGCTCGATGCCGTGGGGGCAGCTCCACGATGTGTTCTCCCGTATTTCAACCTCGTATGTCGGGGGATGTGAGGCTAAATATTCGCTGAAAATGGTGATGGTGGCTGGCTTTTTTTCCTGGAGGAGATAGATTGCATAAGCAAGTGCCATGTCAGCGAAACGGTGGTGATGGCCGTATGTTTCCCCATCAGATGCGACACTGAGAATGCCTGACTCTTTCTGGTGTTGGGGAAAATACTGCAGCATCCGGTTGGCAAACACTTCACCATTTTCAAGGAGCGTGCCAAATGCCAGTTCCTGGGCGATGCTGTCATCGTAAAAAAAGAGGGAAATGGTTTTTCCACTTGGCAATTTGCAGGCATAGGGCATTGAGCAGTCAAGTGTTTCGGTACGAACATCAATCCACTGGCTTTGCGTTATTTTTTTTACCCGGGATGCCTGTGACGGTGAGAGAATGGTAAATAAAATTCCCTGTTCAGCCAGTATTTCCAGTGTTTCAAGGTCCACGGCGGTTTCAGGAAGCCACATGCCTTCGGGAAGTCTTCTGAACCGGTGAACAAAATCCTGTATCCCCCAGATGACCTGTGTACGCTTGTCACGCGGGTTTGCTAGCGGCATGATGATGTGGTTGTATGCCTGGGCAATTGCAGAACCGTGCCCGGAAAATTGTTTCATGCTCTCTTTATCTGCGTCGAGAATTGCAGAATAGACCTGCGGATTGCTCTGCTCCAGCCACATCAGCAGCGTGGGTCCAAAATCAAAACTGATCGTCGCATAGTTATTGACAATATCAATAATTTTTTTATGCGCATCAAGAATGCGGGATGCGGTGTTGGGAGCGTAGCATTCAGCGGTAATCCGGGCATTCCAGTCATGGTAGGGATAGGCAGAATCCTCCACTTCGACCTCTTCAATCCAGGGATTCTCCCGTGGCGGCTGGTAAAAATGCCCGTGAATACAGATAAAGCGACCCATCCCCTGCCCCCGGTTATTGCATCTTAAATTGTGCTACTGCTATTCACCCATTCTATTCTCTCGGGGTAATAATGGTATGGGATTCTCAAAAATAAAAAATGCAGTCATGCACAAGGGATACCGATAAAAAGCACGGGAAATGGCACTGGAGAAAACCTCTTTTATCATACGCAACCCCCCTCTTTGCGCCACTTTGTCCCCTAAGGGGACGGGGCTCAAGTGCGATGTTGCCGCCAGAACAGGTATTACTGCACTATCGCAAGTGGGGGACACCGCAGCGGGGGAGGCGAAGGCAAGGATTGCCGGAGACTCCAAAGAGCGTCAGGGCAATTTATAGTCAAGAACATCGGATCCATGACAAATTGTAAAATGAAACTGGATGGACCTGGGTCGAATCTGCAAAAGGGAATGTTAAATCGGTACCGTTTTGCATCCAACTTTAGATTCCTGACTATTATTTGAGGATTTCTCCAGAGCCGGTTTTTTTATAGTCCCTGGCTTTTTTCAGTGCAGGGGCATATCCCTGCCGGATATACTCCTTCAGCATACGTCGTGCTGAAAATCGTGGGGCTGTATATTCTATCGCGTCTTTCATCATCTTCACCCATGTATGCGGGATCCCATCATTAGACTGCATATAATACAGGGGAACAACTTCCTGTTCAAGCAGTTCATACAGCTGATTAGCATCCTGCCGGTCAGAATTCCGGCCCGGAACCGTCCCTCCAAATGCCCACCCGTTCTTCCCATTATATGCCTCCGGCCACCACCCATCAAGGACACTTAAATGCAGCACACCGTTAACGGATGCTTTCATGCCGCTGGTACCACATGCTTCGAGAGGGGGGAGGGGATTGTTGAGCCAGACATCCACTCCGTGGACAAGGTATTGTGCCACTTGTTCGCCATAATCTTCAAAAAAGGCAATTCTGCCGCCAAAATCCTGCTCGAGGGCATACTTGTATATTTTCTGGATGATGCGTTTTCCTTCTTCATCGGCAGGGTGGGCTTTTCCGGCAAAAATGATCTGGACCGGCTTCCAGGGATTGTTCACCATTTTTTTAAGCCGATCCAGATCCTGGAATATAAGGTCCGCCCGCTTATACGTGGAAAATCGGCGGGCAAACCCGATCGTAAGAGCATAAGGATCGAGCAGCACTCCCCCGGAAATAACATTCATGGGTTCGGTGTTCTCATCCACCCATTTACGACGTTTGAACTCCCGGATCCTGTTCACCAGTTTCCGTTTGAGATGAACGTGGACTTCCCATAACTCCTCATCCGGGATCTCATGGATCAACTCCCAAATCCGGGTTTTGTCATGGACCGTACGCCATTGGGGGCAGGCAGGTGAAAAATATTTATTCAGCAGAAGTTCCATGTCGGGATTCAGCCATGTCGGAACATGAACGCCGTTTGTGATGTGGGTAATGGGGATTTTTTCCACCGGAATCTCCGGCCACAGGGGTTTCCACATCGCCCGGGCAACCTCCCCGTGTTTTTTGCTGACGCCATTTTTGAAATCACAGGTCCGGAGGGCAAATGCTGTCATGTTGAACAGGTCTTTTGGCCCCTCCGGTGAATATCCCAAAGAAAGAAATGTCTGGCGGCTGATGCCGAGCAGGGGATAATAATCCTTGAAATATTTGTCCATAAGGGCGTAGGGGAACGCGTCGTGTCCTGCCGGGACTGGGGTGTGTGTGGTAAAGATGGCGGTTGCACGGGTCCGTTTCAATGCCTCTTCAAAACTCAGGTTGTCCAGAACGTTCTCCCTGATCCGTTCGAGCAGGGCAAACGCAGGGTGGCCTTCATTTAAGTGTATGATCGAGGGCCGGATCCCTAAAACATCCAGTATATAACTGCCGCCAATCCCCAGAACAATTTCCTGCCGTAACCGCAGTTCGTTATCCCCGGTATAGAGCCGGTGCGAGATGGAACGGTTCGAAGGGTCATTCTGTCCGATATCCGTATCCATCAGGTAGAGCGGTACATTGCCGACATCGACTTTCCAGACCGCGACATATATCGGAGGATCGATAAACGGGATCCGCACAACCAGCTGGTCTTCATGGTTATAGAGGACCCGTTTAACCGGTGCAGCGTCGCGGTCCATCATTTCTTTAACATCCTGCTGCCAGCCGTCAGGGCCGATGTGCTGGTGGAGATAGCCTTCTGAATACATGAACCCCACCGCAACAAGCGGCAGACCAAGGTCGCTGGATTCCTTGAGATGATCCCCGGCAAGGAACCCCAGACCTCCTGCATACAGGGGTAATGAATGCTGCAGACCGTACTCTGCAGAAAAATAGGCGATGCTGAGCCCCTGGTTCTGGGCACAATGTTGGGAATACCACAGGTGTTTTGTGAGCAGTTCTTGTTTGAAACGGGCCATCACAAGATCGTAATGCCGTAAATAGACCGGATTTTTCGATGCCGCCAGAAGAGTCTCTTCAGGCAGGGTGCGAAGCATTCTTACCGGGTTGTGCATGCTCTCCACCCATGCCTGGATATTCAGGCGCTTAAACGCCATTTTTACTTCAGGATTCCAGCTCCACCAGAGGTTATACGCAAGATCGATGAGACCTGAAATCCGATCAGGCACCTGCGGAAACATTTCCTTGATCTTATCGGGCGCCACAGTTAATCCTCAGTTTGTGTAGTAGTTTCAACATCATCTTAATGGTATGGGAACCAGACACGGATACCGGATGACGGGTGG
>CAVYJD010000004.1:0-5737 GCA_963768785.1 uncultured Methanoregulaceae archaeon | reverse complement strand
TTACGGAACCGGTGGCGTGTTCGATGGCACGGCGTTTTGTGATGTGCCGCTGTTTGAGGACTGATCTTGCGCCCGTTTTTGGTGCCCGTAAGTAATTGCTCCAAAAAATGGGTGCACGAAGGAAATTATTCTGTGTGGCGGCACCATGTTCCGCTACCCATTCATCAGCAGTGATCATCCGCGAGAACCGCATTGCCTGCGTGATGAGGACTGCCCGGTGCAAATCCTCAGCCGTGATCGACCCGGCGCGGTTTGAGATTGCAGGGGTACCCGTCGCGTCCGACAGGAAATTAACATTATATCCATGGTGAAATGCCTGTCGGGCAGTGGTATCGCAGCACATCTGGCTCATGTACCCGACAGATGGTAAGGGTGGTTATCCCCTTATCTCTGAGCCACGATTCAAGTTGTGTGCCGGTAAAACTACCCGGTAGGTTTTTTTCAATGATGACATCATGGTGCCGCTTTTTGATTTCGGCATGCAGCTCCCAGCCGTCACTTCCTTTCCGGGAAACGTGAGTGCCTCAGCTGCCGGGTTTGTGTGCTGGATGACGATGACGGGGATACGCATCCGTGAGGCAGCATCTATGACGTTTAAGATCCGGTTCAAGCTTTGCGGGGGGTACGTCACCGGAAGTTTCCCGCTAAAATATTCATTCTGCACGTCAATGACGAGCACTGCTTCGCTTTTTTGAGGGGTTTGAGATAAATAGGTCATTGCATCGATCTCCATGAGTGCGGATCGCGTTTTGCCTCACGCGGGACGATGGATATCGGCTTTTGCCTCCAGTTTATGGAGAAGTGCAGAAATTTTTGGTTCTATTACCGGAAGATCGTCGGTTATGACATTCCAGACGATCTGCCAGTTGATTTCAAAATAACGATGGATCACTTTGTCTCTCATACCCGCTATCTCCCTCCATTCGATATCAGGATACCCCTCTTTAAGCGGAGCGGAAATATTTTTTACGGCTTCACCAATCACTTCAATAGCCCGTATAACTGCATGCGCGTAATATTCATCGCTCGTGAGATCATCATAACTTCGCCCAACGGTAATCTTTTGAAGAAAAACAATTTCATTGTGAATATGGGTTAAAAGAAGCCGGTCGATCCTTCAATCCAAATCACGTCCTTTTCGATGTATGGTCTGATGAGATTTGAAAGGGAAGATTCTGTCAGGAGATCGACTTTGCGGTGGAACAATGTTTCGAGATGATCGGAAAGCCCGACAAAGTTATGGAGAGTTGCATACCCTTGCGCAAAATCGACAAGCACATCCACGTCGCTCTTTGGCGTCTGTTCTCCGCGGGCAAACGAACCGAAGATGCCGATCTTTGTTACACCGTATTGTGACCGTAGAGCCGGGGCTGCTGCTTCGAGTCTTTTTTGGACAATGCTTTTCTTCCGCTGCGATGCGAGCTGCCGGGGCATCCGTTCACTTCCTTACACAAGGTGTTAGGCGACCGGGTGAAATAAGGGTATGGTTCAGGGGATCCGGGGACGCTGATATTGAGCAGGGTTACGTTACCTTCACGATTGAGGTACCCCCAGTTCCGGAGGGGCACTCATGATCGATGGGATGGATTATTCCGGTTTTCCCTCATATAGGCCCCCAGGACTCGCCTCCCCATCCGGGCCCTGTACGGGCTCTGTTTGGTGTCTGACACTGCTAAAAGGAGCCCGTTAAAGCCGTAGATTCAGAAAGTCTTTAAATTATCGTTATTTCGGCAAATGGACAATTTTACAACACCCCGAAAGATGGGTGAAATTTTGCGATCAGGGTGAGAAAATGTCCAGACGTGCCCAAGGGTTGCGATCTGCCCGTGGAATGCGAATGCGGGGCTTTGTGGCGTTGATGCGAAGTCTTTGGCTTCATGCATTTTTTTGCATCCTCATCGTCACCGATGTACTATCCAAAAAACCATTCTCAACCCACCAGTATTGCCAACAAACCATAGGTTTCTATTCCACCAAAGAACAGGATGGGTATACATGATCACGCAGGATATTGTCAGGAAACTCTGGGACGAAGCGGGGAATGGGAATATTGCTATCTGGGCAGATGAACGGATGTCCGTGGTGCCGCCCGATTATTCCGGTGAAACCGCCGGGAAAAAACCGCTGGTCATCTTAAAGCCAATCGCACTGGTAAACCGGTACGAGCTTCTCGATTTTGCGCTCAATGATGAAGAACTGCTGAAAAAAATTGAGGATGAAGTCCGGGCTTCGGGCGGGCGGATCACCCGGGGTCCACGAGCGTAAGAGAGAAACCTTTGTATCTTTCTATCACCAGATACCGTTTCATGAACAGTATGGAAAAACATGCAGGACTTCTCTCTCCCCTGCTTGTCGTCGCCCTTATTTTTTTTATTATCATCAGCGTGAAAACGACCGTATTCATCATCAATATTCTTTTGTTTTCGCTTATCCTGACCTTCCTGACGCTCCCCGCGGTGGACTGGCTCAAAAATAAAGGTCTGCCCTATCTTGCTGCGGTCATAATTGTTACCATCATTGCATGTCTTTTTATCCTTGCGCTCATCCTGCTGACCATGTATTCAGTGCATGTGCTGACATCAGACATCCCCCTTTACCAGGCAGAGTTCAACCAGCGGCTCACCGATATCACGTCCATCCTTGACCGGTTTGGCATCCCGGCCGGTGTTCTCATGCCTGCGTCTTTGAACCTTGCATCGGTTATCCCGGTAATAGTATCATCGGCCATAAACTTCACCGACACGATAATCTCGCTCTTCTTTGTGGCGGTGATGACGTTTTTCATGCTCCTTGAAGCCCCGAAACTGACGGAACGGCTGCACACGCACTTTTCCGACAAGCAGGAGTTCGTCGTGAAGATGACCCGCATGAGCCGGTATGTCATGGACTTTATTGTCGTGCGGACCGAGACCAATCTTGTCCACGGCGCCCTTTTTGGCGGCATCCTGTATCTGATGGGCGTCCATGCGGCGATATTATGGGGCATCCTTGTGTTCCTGCTGGGGTATATCCCCTATATCGGGCTCATCATCGCCTCGGTGCCGGCAATCTTTTTTGCCTGGCTCCAGTTTGGCACCTGGGGCGCAGTCGGGGTCATCGCTCTTGTCTGCGTGCTCAACCTGGTCGTGGAAAACCCGGTTTTTTCCTATCTGGCATCACGCAAGTTTGAGATGCCGGCAATCATTGTGCTGTTCTCGGTCATTTTCTGGGGATGGCTGCTTGGCCTCACCGGCATGCTCTTTGCCGTGCCGATCACGCTGATGCTGCTTGCGGTTTTCGAGTGCAGTGACGATCTTCGCTGGATCAATGAGATGCTGGGGGTCAGCCACCTCTTCAGGGACCGGGTAACGTAATACATGGAGATCGTGGCAGGGAAAAGAATAGGCGGAAATGAGTAGATGTACCACGAACATGCCCCGCGATGCAGGGGATACATGCAGGTAACCGGTCGAGGTCCTGCCGGGTGGTAACGGGTATCTTTTCAGGTACCGGAAGAATTATTGGAATAAAAACCGGACGATAGTTCAAACGAACGCAATAAGAAAAAACCGTCAGCCCGAATGATTTTTTCCGGAATATTCCCACCATTATGTCCCACATCCCGTCACCAGCCACAACAGGAAAACCGGGCGCAGGCACCGGCATAAAAAGTGAATGCGATAGGCTCGCGTCCCTGAAGACCCGGGCCGATCTTGGCAGGGCGATTGCCGCTCTCGTGCTCGCGTACTCCCCCCGGGATCTCCAGCAGATGAAAGGGAGTTTCTCTGAAAAGATCCAAGACATCAACCCTAAGTACCGCAAGCGCCTTGAAGAGACCACTACGGAGTACCTCAACGGGACGTACCAGAATGTGCGGCTCATGAACCAGCAGGGAGCGTTTGGTGCGATGCACGAGGCCGTAGCTGACGCTGCACCGGCATACTGGACGATGGTCAGCCAGCAGTGCCCGACAGGAACAGATGAAGCCGACCGGCTCAGGTTCTTAAAATTCCTCCTTGCCGGGTTCTGCATGTTTGTGCAGGGCCTTCCCGGTCATCCGGCCGGCATGCCATTTCCCGGCGGGGACAGGGTGGAAATCATCGATGAGATCGCGTACTGCCCGGTCCGGACAAAGGCAAACGATGTCGATGCAGCCCTCTGCCCGTTCTGCCCGGCCCTCCAGACACCCGTTGTCGGCTATCTCAGGCCGCCGGTGAATGCGAGCGAGCACCGGAAACAGGAGTTCATCCGGAACTGCTACGACTTCCATAATTTCAACGGGTGAGATGCCAAAATAATTAATAAAATCCTGATATCCATGCACCTTTAACCTCTTCACCTCACATTATCCTGAATAGTCTGCAGGATGCGCAGGGAAATTGCTCCTCGGTAAAAATGTAAGGAGAAAAACTGCCATGTAGCGTGGCATCACAACAACCTTTATTATTCGGTAAACCCTAACTAACAAAAGAACGATCCATGACCGAACAGGAAGAGCATCTGCTCCGGGTATTTGATAACCTGTTCAAAATCAGGAATGAATGCTCGTGCGGGATCTTCTCGGAATGCGGGTTGTCGGACATGACGGTAAAGCAGATCCGCTACCTGAAAACCATTGATGAAAACGGCGACGTGACCTTCAGCAGGCTCGCAGGGATCACGAGATGCTCAAAACCGACCATTACCGAGACGATCAACAAATTTGTCAGGATGGATTGTGTGTACCGGCAACCATGCCCGGATGACGGACGGATCCAGTATATTAGGCTGACAGAAAAAGGGCAGACAATTGCCCGTGCCGAACAGCAGGCCCTGCAGCGGGTCGTTGAAATGATGGCACAGTCACTGGACGAACAGGAGATCGATGTCCTTATCGACATTCTCCGAAAGGTCAGATAATTTTTTTTGTCTGGCATTTTGGTTAGGTAAATGCAAACTAAATGATTGAAATGACAACCACAGATACACCACCAGCAGAGGAAAAACAGTCACATATCGTCCTCCCGCTCTTTGAGATAGTCGTCTTTCCGAAAACCCGGACAAAAATCCAGATCGATAAAAAAACCGGCGAAGTCCTCGCACGGGCGATGACCGATAACGATGGAGCGTATGCAATCGGGCTGACGGTCAGGACACGTGAAAAAGACACGCAGGAGCTCTCGGAAGATGGCCTGTACACAACGGGTAACCTGCTGAGGATATCAGCCGTCCAGCCAGCCGATGACGGGTATCTCATCTGCGCGCAGGCAGTCCGGAGAGGTACGGGCCGGGACATTTTCAAGGAAAGACGGGCTCCTTTATGCAACCAGTGAGCCGTTCCCGGATCTGGCGGACCTCGATGATACGGTTCAGGCAGAATTGCTGGGGGAGATCAAAGAGATCCTTCACGAGATAAACAGCCGTTTCCAGGGTACCGAACATTTCGTTCGGCCCATCGACAAGATGGATTCCATCGACCAGATCATCGGCTTTGTCATGCCGTTTTTGCCGGTACCGTTTACGGAGAAGCAGGCCCTCCTTGAGATCGCTTCTGCCAAAGAGCGGTTTATCACCTTCCTTGCAATCCTCATGAAACTGGAAGCAAACATCGATTTCCGGATCGAGATGGCAAAGAAGGTTTCTGAAAAAGTGACCAAGTCCAACCGGGAAGCGATGCTCCGTGAGCAACTGAAGGTGATCCAGGCAGAACTCAACGAGATCGATGGCACCCGCCCGGCTGATGACGGGGGACCGGGAGAAAATTGAGCAGTCAAAGATG
>CAVYJD010000003.1:0-56385 GCA_963768785.1 uncultured Methanoregulaceae archaeon | reverse complement strand
CAACGACCGCGCTCTGCTGGAAGAAGATCATCCATGGTGCGATGGTCGTGCCGATGTTTGCCATCAAAAAGAAGAAGAGCGTGCCATTGAACCCGCCGGGGAAGTGCGGGATGAGACCTGTCGAAAGCACTTCGCCGACCGAGGGGTGGACCATAAATGCCGCAGGGATATAGATCAGGTTCAGCGCGGCAAACAAAAGCGCGATCTTCTCCCACGTCCAGTAGCGTCCCTGCAGCACCATGAGCATCATAATTATCGAGACGACCGCGACCGTTATAAGCGGCGGGATATGGAAGATCATGAGTGCCGCTGTCATACCGATGAACTCGGTGATAAGCGTAAGCCAGTTCACCAGTGCGAGGTCCAGAAACGAGAACCAGCCCCAGAACGATCCGAACGCATCAAAGATTGCTTCTGCATGCCCGCGTTTTGTGACGGCGCCGAGTCGCACGGTCATCTCCTGCACAACGTAGGCAACCGGGAGGAGCAACAGTAAAAACCAGATGAGCCCGTACCCGAACTTTGCCCCGGTTACCGTGTAGGTGGTGATGCCCCCGGCGTCGTTGTCGGCAAGCATCACGATGAGCCCGGGACCTGACAGGAGCAGGTAGATCTGGAGCGTTTTGACAAAACGCCGGTATTTATAAAAAAATGTCGATCCGAAATCCATCCGTCACCTGCCGCATCGTATTACATGTACTAAAATTCAAGCCCCCATTCAGATCGAATGAACTGCAAAAAGGTATCCTAAAAACGGATACGATCCTTTCCTGCTAATCTATGGACACCGGCGCTTTATAATACCTGACTTTTCCCTTATTTTTCTCCCTGTGTATGCCCCGTGAGCCAGATTAAAATCCGGACAAATCATAACAGAACATGGCTATCCGCTTTATTTATCGCCAGATACAACCCATATATCCGGAAATGGATCCATTTTTTTCCCTCATCGATCTGGTCCTTCATTTCGATAAGTACCTGCCCGGGATCATCCAGACCTATGGGTTCTGGACATACCTGCTCCTGTTCCTGATCATCTTCTGCGAAACCGGACTGGTCGTGATGCCGTACCTGCCGGGGGACTCGCTGCTCTTTATTGCCCGGTGCACTTGCCGGCACCGGGTATATAAACATCGAACTGCTCCTTATCGTCTTTTTTATCGCGGCAGTGCTCGGTGACACGATCAACTACTGGATCGGGCATACAGTGGGAATGAAACTGGTCGAGAAAAGATATTGTATCGTCAGGCGCGATCACCTGGAAAAGACGCAGGACTATTTCAACCGCTACGGGGGAGTGACAATTGTTATCGCCCGGTTTATTCCCTTCATCCGCACGTTTGCGCCGTTTTTGGCCGGCGTGGGAAAGATGTCCTACCGCTGGTTTATTACGTACAACGTAATCGGTGCTGCAATGTGGGTGCTTGCGTTCACGCTCGCCGGTTATTTCTTCGGGACAATCCCGGTTGTCCAGCAGAACTTTAACCTCATCGTCTATGCAATCATCGGCATCTCGCTGTTTGCGGTCGGTTCCATCATCTTTGGCGTTATCCGGTCGGTTCGCTCCTGTCCGGCAGATGCCTCCGATACCCGGAAAAGAAAGAATAAGTTATCTCATTTTTTATTCCAGCAGGATTCCATGGGGGAATGAAAACCTCTCCGGGTCTTCTTCGTTTTAAACTACGTATCTTAGTTTCATGGTTTTTATTAAGAGACCGACAATATACGTGTAGTCCGGTGATGCACCACAATGACCGATACTACTCTTTCGCAGTTCAAAGACGAACTGAACAGCTTCTTTGTGCTCGTACTCCTGAACATGATATTTGGCGCAAATGTGATGGCGTTTGGGATGCTGGCGATTATTTCATCAGTAGTACCGGCGGCAGCGGTATATCCGTTTACCCTGTTTCCGGCATTGCAGATCGTAATCGGTGCAGCCGTCGTCATCCTGGGGATGTTCTGGATCATCACCAGCGTCCGGATCCTCCGGGGCATTATAAAAATCCGTCGTGAATCCCGGCACAGCAGGGAACCGGTTCCCCCTGAAACAATCACCGGGTGGATCGTCCGGATGCTTGCCCATTACCGGGAGAACAAAAAGACCCTCCGGGGGATGATCGTCATCTGCAGTCTTGGGGGTGTGATCTTTGTCGTGCTGGGCGTGGGCAATCTCGTGCAGGGATTCTTTGCCATGGTGGCCGGAGGAAACGGGGTGGCTTTTGCGACGCCGGTTGTGGCTGCAGCGATCAACCTGACGATCGGTATTGTCGCCATAATGATCTCCATCGGGTTCTCGCCGGTATTCTGCAGCATGGAACCGGCGCCTGGATGAAACCGCGATGAACGAGACGATCCTGAAAAAGACCCTGGAGCAGCGGTAACGATGGCGGAGCGGCGAACCCCGTACGAGATTTACTGGGAGATCCTTGTTTTCTGCAGGACACCCCGGGCATTTACCGGTATTATCAACCGGTGCGATCTCAACTCAAAGAACGGGCAGGACTATATCGCGTTTCTCTGTTCGAAGGGATACCTTTCCCTCATAAAAGAGGGGGAAAAATCTACCTATGTCGCGACGGAACGTGCCAAAGAGTATATTGCACTTTTTACCGAGCTGTACCAGAAACTGTTCGATAAAATTCCGGGGTTCAGACTTTAGGGTGTGAAGGTGAGTACCGGGCTGACGGGAAACGCCGGGGATGAAGATGACCGTTTACCGGGTTTTCATTCAAAAATGAACCCCATTCCGGAATGGCCTGTAAAAAACATTGGCGGGGGGTTGTGCCCCGCGTATCGCGATTACCACTCGACTGCTGTGAGCACGCGGACAACCGTATCAGCGAACTC
Organism: uncultured Methanoregulaceae archaeon; assembly: GCA_963768785.1. GTDB lineage: Archaea > Halobacteriota > Methanomicrobia > Methanomicrobiales > Methanospirillaceae > Methanoregula. The sequence continues at coordinate 53,535 of CAVYJD010000003.1, read as the reverse complement.
CCGTGCGGCAGCAGGGCCGTTTGCGGTGATGATCCGGTCATCATTGACCACCGGTTTATCGACCAGTACTGCACCTCCTCTTTTCATCTCGAAAAAGGATTTCGGGCTGTGGAAATAGGTCGCCTTTCTCCCTTTCAGGATACCGGCATTGGCAAGCACCACCGGTGCAAGGCAGATCGCTGCAACGGGTTTTGCGGATTGCCGGAAAAATTTTGCCAGTTCGACCAGCACATCATCCTCCCAGAGATAGTCCTGTGCACCCGAGCCTCCGACAACGACAAGGCCGTCGTACTTCTTGGGGTCGATTTCCTCAAACGAGAGCGTTGCCGTGACTTTTGCGCCGAGCATTCCTGTGCAGGTGCCGCGCCGGGTCGAAGCGATATCGTACCCGATACCGGCTTTCTCCAGCGCTGCACGCGGCTCTGCAAGTTCCTCGTCCCGGAATTTATCCGGTGCAATTGCGATAAGGACGTTCATGGTATCCAGAAATGATCGCTGTTCCTATTTGGGCATTGCGGGATAGAGTGGAGTTTCATCAACCCCACCAATGCAGGTTCAGTCATATTCAATGATTTCAATAATGAGAAAAAACAATTGTTCTCCTAAGGGAGTATGTCCAGAGAGTACTCCTTATAGATTCAGATACACGCGTTCCCGTCCGGAACAGTGAGGTTTTAAATTATGCAGGAACATAAGATGAAAATTCCCGTAGATTTTGCTGCAGCGTCTGCAGTTCTCAAAGAAACACTGAAACTGAGCGGCTCACCGGTGGCATTCCGGTTTGCCACAACAAAAGAGGAGATCCCGGAAGGGATGGTCGAGATCGACAAGACGATCCGTCACTGTGGTATGGTCGGTCTGGCACGCAATGAGGGAAAGATATTCTACGCGACTGCCGACAAGCATGAATGCAACGGCGGGGCATGGGCGCTTGGTCTCCGCGAGATTACCCCCACGCTGAAGAGCGGGGATTTCTATTACAAGCTGGGAAAGTTCGATACGTCCGCTGCATGCAAACGAACGATCGAGAGTGTCCCGCATCTCGATACCAAAGAAACGTATGCGACACTCTATGCGCCTCTTGAAAAAGCGCCATTCACCCCCCAGATTGTGCTGATTGTGACCAGCCCGTGGAGTATGCTCAAACTCGCGCAGAGCACGCTCTTTACCATCGGCGGCCGGATCCACTCAGAGTTCTCGGGCATCCAGTCCGTCTGTTCGGATGCCTGTGCACAGACCTACCTGACCGGCAATGTAAATTTCTCCTTGGGATGCGATGGCTCGCGAAAGTTCTCGGGCATCCAGGACGGCGAAATGGTGATGGGCATTCCTGCCGAGCGGCTGAATGAGATTGTCACGGCCCTGTCGATTGTGACGAAGGCGCCGGGTTCAAAATAATTTTTTTTTTAAGAGATTTTATTTTAAGATTGCCGGAATTTTCTTTTCCGGATTTAATCGCGGTAAATTTTTTTTTAATTGTGAATTGTTAATCATAAGAGCGAAACAACGAGATTATCAGACCGTGTGAGACCATCGAATTGATCTCTTTTTCCACCCGATATCAGTCGAAATCCCATTTTTCAAACCTCTCCGTCGGAAACAAAAATAACCTTCACATTCGCATTCTGGCAGGGTTTTTGACCCTGCCCCTACCAAATCACTGCTATAAAAAAAATGACTGCCAGAAGCCCGCTATATTGCATGGTATAAATGCAATTAAATTGGATATTTTGGAAATCTGGCCAATTATAGCGATATTTCCTGACTTGGTGGACACAACTCCCTCATGCACATGAGATTTGGATCCGGAAATAGGTAAACGGAGGCTGAAATAGGGTCGGAATAGCGCATCTCTTTGGGGGTGGATCCGATAGGTAAAATGTTCGGATGTGAAAGATTGAATTCTTGTACTATGTTGATATCTCATAAAACTCAATTTATGTAGTTCTCCGTAGTAAAAATAACCCCAACCCAAACACCGTTCCCCAATCCAGCCCTGCACAATTTTTATCCGGTATCAACGTAAAAGCCCCGTATTCGCATTCCACGGGCAGATCACAACCCCTGCGCACCGTTTGAATTCCCACGACAATATTCGCGAAATTTTACCCAGATTTCGGGGTAATATAAAATCGTCCGTTTGCCAAAATAACGGCAATTTTTGGACTTTTACAAAATACGCTCAAATCGGGCTTCTTTTGATCACTCCAAATCCTTATCCGAGTTCAAATTGAGCCCGAATTGAGTCGGGTCATGGTTTAGGTATAGAGGGGGCGGCAGAAGATGAGGATTTTTGCGATTTTGATAATGGGTCAGAGATAGCATTTGTGGCATTGGTCGAAATCCACACGACTTAATCCAGAGAAATGATTTTAAAACTTATGGATTTCAACCACAATTCCCAAAAATGCGAGGGATGGGATTCGAACCCAAGAACTCCTTCGAGACCAACCCCTGAAGCTGGCGCCGTTGACCGGGCTTGGCTACCCTCGCGCTTGTATATATTCACGTTCTGTCTTAAATAAAGTTAGGGGAGAGAGAGGAATTATTTCTGGGGGTGCCCGTTATTGCCGGACTGGTATTTTTTCAGTTCCTGCTCGCGCAATTCCTTTCTCCGGATCTTGCCCGAGATCGTCTTTGGGAGCGATGGCACAAATTCTATCGCACGGGGGTACTTATACGGGGCGGTGACGTTTTTGACATACGTCTGCAGTTCTCTCACGAGCGCATCGGATGGCTTGAACCCCGGTTTGAGGATGATAAACGCTTTGACGATCAACCCGCGGATATCATCCGGTGATCCGACCACTGCTGCTTCCGCAACGGACGGGTGCTCGATGAGGGCGCTTTCCACCTCAAATGGCCCGATGCGGTACCCGGACGCCTTGATCACATCATCGTCCCGGCCGATAAACCAGAAATACCCGTCCTCATCCCGGTAGGCTTTGTCACCGGTGTAGAACCAGCCGTTGATAAACGATTTTTTATTCTCCTCTTCATTGTCCAGGTACCCGCGGAACATCCCCACCGGGCGGTCGGGTTCGACCTGGATCGCAATCCGGCCCTCCTCGTGCTCTGCCACCGGTTTCCCGTGGTCGTCATGGAGTTCGATGTGCCAGCCGGGCGAGGGTTTTCCCATCGACCCGAACTTCGGCGTCATACCGGGGAATGTCCCGATGCAGAGCACCGTCTCGGTCTGCCCGTACCCTTCGTAGATGGTAAGACCGGTCGCGTCCTTCCAGGCTTTTATCACTTCAGGGTTCAGCGGTTCGCCGGCGCTCACGCAGTGCCGGAGTTCCGTGAAATCAAACTTGTCGAGATCGGCAAGGATCAGCATCCGGTAAATCGTCGGCGGGCAGCAGAACGTCGTGATCCCGTATTTCTCGATGAGCGGCAGGATCTCGGTCGCATTGAACTTGCCCCGGATATCATAGACAAAGATCGCGGCACCTTCCAGCCACTGGCCATACAATTTCCCCCATGCACTCTTTGCCCAGCCGGTATCTGACAGGGTGAAGTGGAGATCGTTTACCCGGATATCATGCCAGAACCGTGCGGTGACGATATGGCCCAGCGGGTAGCTGTGGTCGTGCACCACCATCTTTGGCTCACCTGTGGTACCCGAGGTAAAAAAGATCACGAGCGGGTCCGTGGACTTGGTCTTTTTCATACCGGGCAAGGTCACCAGTTTTGTGGAGACCGGTGCAGGATAATCCAGCTCCACCGGGTAACTGATCCAGCCCGGGCGCTTGCCATCGACCATCAGTTTGCAGGAAAGAGACGGGCATTCCTTTGCAACCTCATCAATCTTATCTGCCTCCTCTGCCATGGTGATAACCATTTTGATCTCTGCGGCATTTATCCGGTATTTCAGGTCTTTGTGCGTCAGCATCGTTGGTGCCGGGCAGTACACTGCACCACGCTTGATCAGCGCTAGCGTAACAATCCACCACTCCGGTATCCGGGGGAGCATGATCATGACACGGTCACCCTTGTTGACACCGTACTTGATCAGCATGTTCACGACCTGGTTTGAAAGCCGCATCAGGTCCCAGAACGTGAATTTTTTCTCCTCGCCCTGCTGGTTGAGCCAGACCATCGCAATCTTGTTCCGGTCCTTCTTTGCCCATGCATCGATCACGTCAAACCCGAAGTTGAAATATTCAGGGACATCAATTTTGAAGTCACGGTACATCGCATCGTAGTCGGGCATATTGTGCTCGTCCGGCCCCATCACTGCACCAGCACAGGGTATTGTTTTGGCACCAGCAGGGCTCGTGCTCCCACTCTGGGCAAGGAACATGGTGCACGCTTCGTTTATCCAGTCTGAACGGGAAACTTTTCGTTTCTCGCACGATTTATCGATATTTTCCGTAAGCGTGTCATCCATCGTAACAGAATAGCGCACCATGCTCATTCTATTTGATGGTGCATATTATGAGAGTTTCGATTATTTTTGCACCAGAAAAAGAGCATTGGATCAATATTTGCTGAAAAATTGGTGCACTTATATAAAGATACACGTACGATCAAACAACACAAGAAGAAGAAAAATTATTTCTGGTTATTGTATTTTTTTTGTTCCCGTTCGCGGAGTTCACTCCGCCTGATCTTGCCGGAAATGGTCTTGGGGAGCTCATCCACAAACTCAATCGCACGCGGGTATTTGTATGGTGCAGTGGTGCGCTTCACGTAGGTCTTCAAATCCTTGATCAAGGATTCTGATGGTTCAAACCCTTTGTTCAGCACCACGAACGCCTTCACAATCAGGCCACGGATCCGGTCCGGTGAGCCAACCACCGCCGCTTCCTGCACCGAAGGGTGTTCAAGCAGCGCACTCTCCACTTCAAACGGGCCGATCCGGTAGCCGGAACTCTTAATCACATCGTCGTCCCGGCCGACAAACCAGAAATACCCGTCCTCGTCCAGGTACGCTTTGTCACCGGTATAATACCAGCCGTTCACAAAGGCTTTTGCATTCTCTTCGGGGTTGTCAATATACTCCACCACCAGCCCCGGTGGCGGGGGATTACAGAAGATCGCGATCCTGCCTTCCTGCCGGACACCAATCGTTGGTTTTCCCTCGTCATCATGGAGTTCCACCCGCCACCCGGGCGACGGTTTCCCCATGGAACCCGGGCGCTGTTCAAGGCAGGCGAACTGCGCGATACAGCAGGCAGTCTCGCTCTGGCCATACCCTTCATGGATCGACAGTCCCGTCCCCTCTTTCCATACCCGGATCACTTCAGGGTTCAGCGGCTCGCCCGCGCTGCAACAGTGCCGCAGGGAGGAGAAATCAAACCGGTCGAGATCGGCAAGGATCAGCATCCGGTAAATGGTCGGCGGACAGCAGAATGTCGTGATCTGGTATTTTTCAAGCAGCGGCAGCACTTCGGTTGCCTGGAACTTCCCGGTAAAGTTGCAGACAAAGATACAGGCGCCTTCAATCCACTGCCCGAAGATCTTCCCCCATGCACACTTCGCCCAGCCGGTATCAGAAACCGTGAGGTGCAGGTCATTATACCGGATGTCCTGCCAGAGCCGGGCGGTAACGATATGGCCCAACGGGTAGCCGTGGTTGTGCAGCACCATTTTCGGCTCGCCCGTGGTTCCGGAGGTAAAATAGATCAGCATCGGATCGGTGGACTTTGTCCGCCGGGTATCCGGAATACTCACGGAATGGTGGGAAACCGGTGCCGGGTAGAGCAGCTCGTATGGCCAGCTTGCCCAGCCTTCCTTCTCCCCGTCCACGATAAAACGGCAGGAAAGTGTCGGGCACTCGTTACAGATCTCCTGGACTTTCCCGGTGTTTTCAAGATCCGTAATGATCATCCGGAATTTGCCCTTGTTGACCCGGTACTTGATGTCGCGGGGCGTGAGCATCGTAGGGCAGGGTGCAAGAACTGCACCGAGCTTGATAAGGGCAATGGTAAAGATCCACCATTCGGGAATCCGAGGGAGCATGATGAGCACCCGGTCACCCTTGTTGATCCCGTATTTCAGGAGCACGTTTGCCGCCTGGTTGGACAGGTTTGCAAGGTCAAGGAAACTGTATTTTTTCTCCTCGCCGTTCTGGTTCACCCAGATCATCGCAAGCTTGTTCCGGTCTTCTTTTGCCCAGGCATCGATGACATCAAAACCAAAATTATAGTATTCGGGGACCGTTATGGAGAAATCACGGTAGGTTTGCTCATAATCGGTCATATTGTGCTCGGGCATAGACATGAACCAAAATTTTGGTTTTATCTCTTTATAAAACCGTTGAAAAATCCGTTCACGACATGTGGGATGAACAGGACATTCCACAGAACGCGAGTTTAATCCATCAGGCAAAACACCGGATTTTTAATCGTTGTTTTATGAAACGAGGTTCTGTAGAAAACCGCTTTGTAACACGCCGCCCCCTCTTGCGCCACCAGTCCAAGGGGACGGGCTCAGTTGTTATCGAAAGGAAATGCCAATCGAGGTGCCAGCGGCGGGAAACAAGGATTGCCGAATAAAGCGTTATGCATTCAATGATCTCCGACAAAAACGTTGATCAGGAATGATCGCAAACCGTAGGTGTGCGAGTTTTTTTTGAGTGGGCGGCATCCTGCCGGAGGAACCGGGCTCTCCCACGAGCATCCCCCTGAGCCCGGTTTTCCCCAGCGGTCACCCGTATCCTTCCCGGAAAAACATGCACAGTGTGCGCAGGTATCAACGAGGTACCATAAAGATTGTGCATTAGTATTATGATTCGCCAAACTGCATAGTATATCAATGGCTGAAAAACAGTATGCTTCCTTAAAGATTGAGAACATCGTCGCTTCCGGCGTTATTGCAGACTCCATCGATCTCAATATGGTATCAAGCAAGATCAAGAGTTGCGAGCTCAACACCAAGAGGTTTCCCGGCGCCGTCTACCGGATTGAGAAACCGAAGATCGCGTCGCTGATCTTTTCATCGGGTAAAGTTGTCCTCACCGGCATCCGGGATGACAAGGCACTCAAGGATGGTCTTGCCATTATCATGAAATCCCTCAAAGAAGCCGGTGTTGATACGTATGACAAGCCCCGTGTCGCGATCACCAACATCGTCTGCTCCTATGATATCGGGAAATACATCAACCTGAACAAGGTCGTCGTAACCTTGAACCTCGAGAATATCGAATACGAGCCCGAACAGTTTCCCGGCCTTGTCTACCGTATCAAGGAGCCAAAGATTGTCGCACTGCTGTTCTCTTCCGGTAAGATCATCCTGACCGGAGGGAAAAACCTTGAGGATATCAAGAAAGGCCTCGACTTCCTCGAACAGAAACTTGAAAGTATAATGTAATACTGGTATTGACCCGTTCAATACCCGGATACTTTTTTTTAAACGATTCCTGTTTTTTTTTGCGTTTCATCGCGGTATTTTTCCAGGTATTGACCTGGACGGCAGGAACCGGTTGAACCACACGCTTATCCCCCCGTTGCCCACCCGTCATTCCCCTAAAGTAAGAGAGCGGGATAAAATACCAAGAACGGGATCATCCCTTCCATTCGCAAGCCGACCAAAATGCTGCCGGGGATGCAACCGTTCATTTTCCGAAGAGGATGGTTATGACAGTATATCCCCTTCGGCAAACACCCCCTTCCCGAACTGCCATCGCACACCAGACAACCGAGATTAAAAATAACTTTTAAGACCAGTACCGGTGCGTCTGGATAAATGACCGCTCGGCTTTCAGGATCTCACGGTAGAATGCATCACCGCTCGTCAGCGTGGCAAGAATCCGTGAAGCATTCTCCGGCCCGACACCCCGGGCAGAGAGCGCGATCACCGCTTTTTTGCCGCTGGAGAGCACGATGTTTGCATTGCGGAGCAGTCGTTTCTCAACCGCACGCTCCTCCTCGTTCTTCTTTTTTTTGTTCGCAATCGCGTACGCTTCATCCTCGTAAGGCTTGAGGGCGGCAATCAGCCGGGCGCCGCATTTCGGGCACTGCGGGTTGTCAGCGACACGCGAGACCACCGTCCGGGTCTTCCAGTCCCGGCAATTCATGCACGCAAGCATGACATCATCCTGCTCCAGCCGCCGTTTCAGCGTCGAGATCACTGCCGAGTCGGCAGTGGGCGGGGGGATCTGGTCGCGGGAGGAAAGCAGTCCGCCGGCACCGATAAGGGAATGGGGGCCTATCGCAACGGCAATCTCACCGTTTTTGACCCGACTGACAATACCGGCGGCAGCATCGATATCCATATAATCGGACAGCAGTTCCCGGTAGGCTTCCTGCTGGACAACCGTCGAATCAAAATACTCTAGCAGACGATGGATGCTGATCTTCTCGTAATCCGCATCCGGGTCGATTGCACCGAATTTCTTTGCAATCTGCACCAGTTTCCACTTAAAGAGCGCCGTGCGCTTGAGCGCTAGCCGGAGAATGCCGGGCATGTGGGTTGGATCGAGGCTGGTGATGAAATCCCGGACATCTGATGCCCGCACCGCAGACGGGACACGAAGAAGGAACCGGTAAGCATCCAGTTCCAGGCCAACCGTTGTCCCGTGGCGGGCGGAGATCAGGATTGAGAGCACCCGCCCGAGCGCTTCGTTTGCCTTATGACCGGCGCACACATTGCAGACAACACCGTCTTCACAATTTTCAAGGGTGATGAGCTGGTCAGTCGGAACCAGTGACCGGTTCTTCTCAACCTCCAAAAGGAAATGGGTGGCAAAGGCAATGCTCTCTTTTTCATGGGTATAGTCACCCACATTCCGCTGCCTCCGGACACTGCCCGGCTTCGGTTGCCACCGCATACGGGACCGGGATCTGTTCCCCCTCCCATGAAGGCAGTTCCCCCTGCGCCTTCTTGGTCGGTTCAACAATCAGCCTGCCATCAGCAATCTCCAGCACCCGCCAGAGCTGGCCCTTGGTGATAAAAACTACGCCGGTATGAACCCACCCGACGACAAACGATTCATCGAGCGTGCCCACGGTCCGGCGCGAGACCATATCGAAGATCGGAACTTTGCGCTCGTCATGGATCATGGAGAGGTTGCCGGAGAGGTACCGGCGGGCCCGGGCAGTTGTGATGATGTTGTCGCCGTCGATACGGATGATCCGGTGCTCCTCCAGTTGCGTGCAGACTTCATCCAGCAGCGGGCCGCAAGTGGCAAAGATAGCGGTGCGCTCAACAATTTCGCGGATCCGCTGACGGGATATCTCACCATATTCGACCGCGATGGCAGCAATCTGGTTGGCGAGCACATCACCGGCATTGACCGTGGGAACCACCGGCTCGATCTCGTTTGCCTTTGCCTTGCGGGCGATCACCAGCGATTCGATCAGGTCGTCAAAACTGGTCGCAAAGATCGTGCCCCGTGAGATCGTGTTCAGCTGGTGGCCGGCCCGACCCACCCTTTGCACGAGCCGTGCCACTTCACGCGGGGAGCCAAACTGGATCACATGGTCGACCCGTCCGATATCGATCCCCAGTTCCATCGACGAGGTGCAGATAAGGGTCCGTATCTCGCCTTTTTTGAACCGCTCTTCCGCATCAATACGGATCTCTTTTGAAAGTGAACCGTGGTGTACTTCGACATCCCCGCGCTCGAACAGCGCATGCCCGAGCGCTTCTGCCGTCACCCGGGTATTGACAAAAACAAGCGTGGAGCCTTCCCGCTCCAGTGCCTTTCCGAGAAGTGCCGCCTGCCGTTTGAAATCATCACCGACAAACGTAACTTTAATCTCAAGGTGTTTTGCGACCGGCACCTGGACAATGGGACACTGGCGTGTCCCGCAGAGGAAACGCGCGATCTCTTCGGGATTCCCGACCGTTGCCGAGAGCCCGATGCGCTGGAATTCCCCGGCATACACCGCGAGTCGTTCAAGGGCGACGGCAAGCTGGGCGCCGCGTTTGCTTCCCGCCATCTCGTGGATCTCATCGATGATAACAAACCGGACGTTGTTCAGGTGCTTGCGGAGTCTCTTGCCCATGAACAGCGCCTGCAGGGTTTCAGGCGTCGTGATCAGGAGATCGGGGGGGTTGAGCGCCTGCTTTCGCCGTTCACCAGCAGAAGTATCTCCGTGCCGCACCCCAACCGTCAGGCCCAATTCGTGGCACCACCACTCCATCCGCGAGAGAATATCCCGGTTGAGCGAGCGCAGCGGCGTCACGTACACCGCTTTGAACCCCCCACCGGCAGGCAGGGAAAGGAGCGCATTAAAGACCGGGAACATCGCACTTTCAGTCTTGCCGGTACCGGTGGGCGCGATCAGAACAATGTTGCTGCCGGAGAGGATGAGGGGTATTGCCTGCTCCTGTGCTTCCGAAAGCCGGGTAAATCCCCGCTTTCTGATACACGCTTGGACCTTTGGGGTCAGCTGGTCAATTGGCATCATCGTTCTCCACGAGGCTTAACGGGCCGATATAGGTACCATCCGAAAGGATGATCTCCGCAGTCTCTTTTTTCATGCAGCGAGAGAGCGGGGAGAACGGGTCACGGGCAATTTTTAAGATATCATACCCGGCAAGCTCGTTGAATGCCGGTATGAAGAGAACCCGGGCACAGGCTTCAGGTACATCGGGGGTTTTCATGCCAAGCGCACCAGTATCGATCTCGGCCCGCAGGTATGCAGGGGACTGGAGAGCGCACCCCACTTCGTCATGCAGGGATACAAACGGATGGTGGTGCCCGACCACAATCAAGTGCCCGGCAAGTGACGGTGACGGGACCGTGTGCCCGTGCAGGTACCCGACCCCATCGATGACGGCTCCGTCGCGGGGCTGCAGTTCCCCGTCGTGCAGGAACCGTTGAATGCCAACATCATGGTTTCCGGGGAATACCCGGATGGGGATCCGGTTCCGGATGTCGTTGAGAATCCCCGGCATCTCAAAATATTCCTGCCGGGTGAGCAAGGGGATGCTGTGCTTGATATCGCCAAGGAGAATAAGCGCGTCCGGATCGGTGGCATCGATTGTTTTTAAGAGCCGCTCAAGCCGTTCTGCGCTATGGCTTTTGAAATGCAGCCCGTGAGCTGCCAAATCGGCCTCGATGCCGAAATGCAGGTCGGCGACAATGAGCAGCCGCTCCTCACCTTCAATGACAAGCGCCGGACCATCGCTGATAAATTCAAGGTTCATAGCGGTTTGACATATCCTTTGAGGGGCTGGTAGCATTCATCATCGAGGATCAGTGATTCAATCGCGGCAAGCACCGCGCCGGATACGATGCCCTGCGCAGCGGCCTGGTCGATGATCTCCTGCACCGCGATGCCCCGGGGACCGCTCCCCGCCCGCATGATCGCCATTACCTGTTCGCGGACATCGGATGGTTCTTCAGGGACGGCAACCGGTGCCGGAATGACGGTCTGGACGCTCTGTACTGCCGTCCTGACCGTTTCGGCAATTTCCTGCAGTCGTGCGGGAGTGAGCGCGTAGTGCCGGATAACGGCGGGCATCCGTTCATCGGTACCTCTTCCTGCGACAGCCTCACGGAGCTGTTCGAGCCGTTCGATGGTCTGCTCTGCAGTGTCAAGCACGATGCGATCCCGCACCGCCCTGTCTACAACCTGCACCGAATCCGGGCGCACGGTAACCACCAACCCGCCGTTTTTCTGGTACGCATGCACCGTGCCGGATACGGTAACAAATGCAGGCACGGTTATGGTTTTGAACACGTCCGACAGCGGGGTCCGTTTTCCCCCGATGACCAGATCGAATGCGCCGGTAGGATCAGCCAGCCGGCAGCGGAGAATATCCCCGCTATCGGTCACTTCGGTCAGCGCACCGGCCAGGAAAACCTGCCGGCACCATGCACCCCCCGGTGTCACTACCCATGCCAGTCCGCTCCCGTCGGGAGCGGGAACTGACAATGTTGCCGCTTGTAAATCCTGTGCAAAAACCCGGGCTGTGCCTTCCATATTCGTGATCAATAATGAGAAAAGAAAGATATTCAAAGTATAGTCAGTGATACGTCCGCTCTTTGCAGCAGGGCAATCTACAATACGGCAATGTTACGCTATCCCAGATTATGTGTGAACAATTGAATTTGAGAAATGAGGTGGTCACTTTATCCCTATTAGATTTATTATGCTGTGATTCCAACTTACGGTCACTAAGAATAACAGTCGAAGACTAGTGAACAAGATGGTGCATAAAACCAAAATAATTTTGTTCGTCAAAAAAATGAACATTTTTTCGTATCAAGTCTTTCAGTGCAAGAGATCACAACCGCACTTGACAATTCCATTGATGAAGGTTGATGATTCCGCATAAAAAAATTACCCCACGGTGTGAACCTGATGACTCTCCACCGATTCTAAAATATTCCTGCATATGGGATCGGACTCATCATTCGTTGTAAAAAAAATTTAAAAAATACATTTACGGTTTCTTCAGGCTGGGATCAAGAGCAGTTGCATTGGCATAGGCAGCATCCGCTTCTGCGGTTTTTCCCAGCGCCCGGAGCGCATTGCCCTTGTTAAAGTACGCGATGGAATGCGTTGTTGTCAGGTTACCCCCGGCATTAATCGCCACATCTGCGGCAGTTATTGCTTCCTCATTTCTGCCAAGCATCACGAGGATCCCGGCACGGTTTGCCTGGATGAGAGGAGTAAGCGAACTTGCGTTCTGTTCCAGTGCCAGGTCTGCGGCCTGCAACGCATCCTTATAGTTCCCGGCATTTGCAAGATCCACGCTTTTTGAATACAGGGCTCCGGCGGTCGTAAAGGGGTCAGACGTATTGACCGACGTTCCTGCATTCCGGGCTGTCGGCATCAGCGTAAAAACTGCGACGGCGATAATAACGATAACGGCAATGACACCGATCGCCAGAACAGTGGTCCGGGATATTTTAGGTTTTTCCGGCACGGTTTTCTTTTTCATGAACTATAAAAAGGGAGGTTGAAAAATTAATACTTCCGTCTCATCATGACCGCAAGCGCTGCCACACCAATACCTGCAAGAGCAGTCCATACCGGTAACGGCGTATAGGTAGTCTTTTTCGGGATTGCCGTGGTTGTGGGCTGATGGGTTGAAAGAGACGTCGCCGCAGTCACCGGGGCACTGGTTTCACCGGCAGAAGCCGTCACCGTCAGCTGGGGAAGCGTGGTTGGGGCAGTGGTGAAGATTTCCGGGATAAAGGTGATGGTTTTAGCGCCGCTGGTCAGTTTCCCGACAAGGGAGTCTGCTGAAGCGGTGCTGTAGGCGTCGCTCATGTGGTTGAGGTTCTGGCTTGCGGTGAACGTATAGGTTCCCGGGGGATAGATGGCCGAACCGTCAGTACCTTTCGCATCCCGGTCCCAGCTTCCCCCGTTTCTCCAGTAATAGACCGGCGTATTCACAAACGGGTTGCTGTCAAAGTTCAGGATCTGGGTATTTTTCCCCCCGGCACTCCCGGTATAAATCTGGGGCACGGATATGCCATTGGGATTGGTGAGTGTTACCGTATAAAAATCCGTCTGACGGATTGTAATTTGGCCGGGCTGAATAGTTGAGCGCGAGGTAAAGGTTTGTGTCGATCCGGTACGTGATATTTTCAGACATCGGCACCGACTGCCCGGTCACATCCGTGTTCGTGTCGAGATCCCACACTTTGAGATCCAGTTGCGGTTCCATTACCGTAAACACGAAAATGTCTGGTTGCGTGTCATGGGTATACCATTTCCCGGTACAGCCGGAAAAATCAGAGAGGCTGATGTTGTAATTCAGCATATCCGTCGGACTGATCGTAAGCGTTTTGGTGGGCGCCCCGCTCATGTCGGCACCATCAGGCCACCATGCGATCACCGAATGCCCATTCAGCGGCGAAGATATATCGAGATTTGTCTCACCAATAAAGACCGTGGCACCCGACGCGATTTTATTCAGGCTGGCAGATACCGGAACACACAGGAGAAAAAAAACACAGAGAACAGGAATAATATGGTACCGATTCATGAAAAGTAATTTCAAAACCCTTATGATAAAGATTATGTCATTCATCTGTTTAGAGAAAAGTCCGGTTTTTTTGGGTGCTCCCGCAACCCGGATCGCGCGGGATGGCGATCAGAGAATATACCAAAAAGAACCATCATATCTTGTATACCAGGAAGATGCTCAATGGATGAGAACCACACCATATGGATAGAAAAATACCGCCCGGCACGGCTTGTGGATATTGTCGGACAGGATGAGATCGTAGAGCGTCTTTCCTCGTATGTCCGGACACAAAACCTCCCGCACCTGCTCTTTACGGGTAGTGCCGGTGTCGGCAAGACAACAGCGGCAGTCACCCTTGCGCGGGAATTCTTTGGCGAGACATGGCAGATGAACTTCCGCGAGATGAATGCCTCGGATGAGCGGGGTATCGATGTGGTGCGCAACCAGATCAAACAGTTTGCCCGCACCTCCCCGCTCGGGGATGCGACCTTCAAGATCCTGTTTCTGGACGAGGCAGACGCCCTGACAACGGATGCACAGGCCGCGCTGCGCCGGACCATGGAAAGTTATGCCATCACCTGCCGGTTCATCCTCTCCTGCAATTATTCCTCAAAGATTATTGATCCGATCCAGAGCCGGTGTGCGATCTACCGTTTCAAACCGCTGGGTTCCGCGGCGATAAAAGAAGAGATCGCCCGTATAGCAGCAAAAGAAAACCTTGTCGTCACCCCCGCTGCGATGGACGCGATCGTCTATGTTGCACAGGGGGATATGCGAAAAGCGATCAACGCCCTGCAGGGAGCGGCGATCCTCAGCACCACCATCGAAGAGAAGATGGTGTATGCGATTACCTCCAATGCCCGCCCGGATGAGATTGAAGAGTTGCTCGCACTCTCGCTGGCACAGGATTTTGATAGCGCAGAATCACTGCTGGCACAGCTCCTGCACGAGCGGGGCATCGCACCCAACGAGCTCGTCAACCAGTGCTACCGGGCGCTCGTGAAGCGCGATATGGATCGCGGTCTCAAAGTGGAACTGATCGATCATCTCGGGGAGACGGATTTCAGGCTTTCCGAGGGTGCGAACAGCGATATCCAGATGGAAGCACTGATCGCCCGGTTCGTGCTTTCGGCACAGAAACAGCGGTGAGGTGCAGGGATGGCAAAAGCACCTGACCTGCATGAATCAGATAAAGCCGGAGACTGGAGCCGTTTTTTAAAAAGCCGGTACAAGAAACAGCTCGGTGAACTCTCCCGTGAATACCCGTACAAGCGCTCGCTTATCATCGATTACCGGGACATTGTGCGGTTTGGAAAACCCGGTATTACCCTTGCCGATGAACTGGTGGAAAACCCGGGAAAGGTGCTTGAAGATGTCTGGGACGCGGTAAAAAACGACCAGCTGATCCGGATCAAGGATGGGAAAGAGCCGCATGGCATCAATATCCGGTTTATCAATCTCCCCAGAAAGACC
The DNA here is from genome assembly GCA_963768785.1 of uncultured Methanoregulaceae archaeon. GTDB lineage: Archaea > Halobacteriota > Methanomicrobia > Methanomicrobiales > Methanospirillaceae > Methanoregula. The sequence goes on along the minus strand of CAVYJD010000003.1, from coordinate 38,184 downwards.
CCTATCCGGGAGATCCGTTCCGAGGATATCAATAAATTTGTGTCCTGTGAAGGCATCCTGCGCAAGATCACCGAAGTCCGTCCGCGGATCATCGAGGCGGTCTTTAAGTGCCCTGCCGGGCATTTTACCACAAAGAAACAGAAATACGGGAAATTTATCGAGCCGGATGGCTGCGCGACCGATGGCTGCACGTTCAAGAAACTGGAACTTATCCCCAAACGGTCCACCTTTGTCGATTCCCAGAAACTGCGGATACAGGAATCTCCCGAAGGGTTGCGGGGCGGTGAGCAGCCGCAGACGCTGGATATCGATGTCACCGATGACCTATCGGGAAAAGTGGCCCCTGGCGACCGGGTGATCATCAACGGCATCCTCCGCTCGATGCAGCGCATCGTCAAAGGCGAGAAGAGCACGGTGTTTGATATCTTCCTTGAATGCAACTCCATCGAGATTGCCGAGAAGGAATTCGAGGAGGTCGAGATCGATGAGGCGGCAGAAAATGAGATCCGGCGGCTCTCGTGCGACCCGATGATCTACCGGATGATCACCCATTCCATCGCTCCCACCATCTACGGCAACGAAGACGTAAAAGAGGCGATCTCGCTGCAGCTGTTCGGAGGTATTGAAAAAGAGATGCCGGACGGGAGCCATCTCCGGGGTGATATCCATGTGCTCCTCATCGGGGATCCGGGTATCGCAAAAAGCCAGCTGCTGCGATACGTCGTAAAACTCTCACCCCGCGCTATCTATACCAGCGGGCAGTCGTCCACCTCTGCCGGGTTGACGGCCACTGCGGTCAAGGACGAGTTCGGGGACGGGCGCTGGACGCTGGAAGCAGGAGCGCTTGTGCTCGCGGACCGTGGCGTTGCCGCAGTCGATGAGATGGACAAGATGCAAAAAGAGGACCGGTCTGCCCTGCACGAGGCAATGGAGCAGCAGTCCATCAGCGTTGCAAAGGCCGGCATTACCGCGACGCTGAAGTCCCGGTGTGCGCTGCTTGGCGCGGCAAACCCGAAGTACGGGAGGTTTGACATGTACGGGGATATTTCCGACCAGATCAACATGCCCCCATCTCTCCTGTCCCGGTTTGACCTGATCTTCATCATGACCGACCAGCCCGAACAGAAACGGGACCTTGCGATTGCCGAACATATCCTCAAAGCGCACGGGATCGGAGAACTGATGGCGCAGCACAAAAAGACGCCCATCCCCGGGATCACGCAGGAATACATCGACCAGCAGCTCAAGCCGGTCATGCCGGATATTGATCCGACGCTCTTCAGGAAATATGTCGCCTTTGCAAAACGCAACTGTTTTCCCATCCTTTCGGCGGAAGCAAAAGAGGCTCTCGTGACCTACTACCTCAAACTCAGGGGAATTGCCGAGCCAAACAAGCCCGTGCCGGTGACCGCCCGCCAGCTGGAGGCGCTCGTGAGGCTTGGAGAGGCGAGCGCCCGCATCCGGCTCTCAGACAAGATCGAAGTGACGGATGCAGAGCGCGTAATCCATATTGTGGACACCTGCCTGCGCCAGATTGCCTATGACGCAAAGACTGGCAACTTCGATATCGATAAAGTGGTGACAGGAATTTCCAAAGAGAAACGGGATATCGTGCGGGTGATCAAGGATGCGATCCGGGATATCGGCGGCGAAGGCCGGCGGGCGTCCATCGAACAGGTGGTCGAATCCGCAGCAGCCCGGGGATATGCACCGGATAAGGTGCGGGAAGGCATCGATATGCTCCTGCGCCACGGTGAAGCGATGGAGCCAAAGCAGGGAATTATCCAGCTGATTTAACGAGGAGTATGATGCAGAGCGACAGGGAACAGGCACTATTTGAAGCAGGGATCAAACTGGGCGCGCTCTACCACCAGTGGGTCGGCACCCCGATCTCGCGGGAGTCTGCCGGGAGCGTGGAGACGGCGATTGAAAAAGCCGTGATCCTCCAGCCGTATGTCGAAGAGATCACCGTCCGGCTGGACCGGGACTTAATGACCCAAAACATCTTCGGGTACAGCGAGCTGTCAGGCCTGATGTACGAGGTGGAGATCATCACCCGCGTCGGGTTTGCCTACTGCCGTGCGCGGTTGTGCCCGAGCAGCGGATATCCCCTGATGCAGATCGTGGAGTGCCATGAAATTACCCCGGGTCCCGATCACTGACGATCATATTCATTTCGATCCGCTGAACGGGCGCGGGGTTGATGCGGCAAAGGACTTTCTGCATGCCGGCGGGACGCATATGTTTCTTGTCTCAAAACCATCATGGTCGCTTGGCGTCAATCCCTGCTGCGGCGCCGACTACTCGAAGGTCTTTGAGGAGACGCTCCGGGTTGCTGGTTTAATCGCAGAAACCGGTCTTGTTGTTTTTCCTGTTCTGGGTGTGCATCCTGCCGAGATCAACCGGCTTGCTGAACGGATGCCGCTTACTGATGCTGCAGAGGTGATGCGCGGCGGGCTTGATTGTGCTGCCCGGTACGTGCAGGACGGCCGGGCAGTGGCGCTGAAAAGCGGGCGGCCCCATTACGAAGTTCCGCCCGATGTGCTCGAAGCCTCAAACGGCGTTCTCGTCCATGCACTTACGCTGGCCGCTGAATGCGGGTGCGCCCTCCAGATCCATGCAGAAACCGGGCCGTGCCTGGATATCCCGGAGATGGCACAACGGGCGGGTATACCGGTTGCCCGGGTAGTCAAGCACTATGCATCCCCGGACACCCCGCTGCACCCCTCGCTTATCGCGAAACACGAAGCGATACCACTCCTTATCCATGAGCACCGGCCCTTTACCATGGAAAGCGATTTCATGGACGAGAACTCACGGCCGGGTGCCGTCATCGGCCCCAAATCGGTGCCCCGTTTCACCAAAAAACTGCTGGAATCCGGGCTGATGACAGAAGAGGACTGCTATTTTATCCATGCAGAAACCATCGGGCGCGTTTACGGCGTGACGATCACCCTTGCGTGATGCCACAACTCACCTTTTTTATCCCTGCCTGCCAATGAGTGATCAATGTTTCTCAAATGCCATCAGTCGCCCGGTATGCCGGACGTGTTAGCGGTGTGTGATGCGGAACTGCACAACACCACGATCGTGCACGGCGACATGACGGTGCACATCCACGAGTGTTTCTATGGCACCCGCCGCGTGAATGCGGATGAGGTAAAAGAAGCGCTCAAAAAAGCGGAAAATATCAATCTCATGGGAGAGCGGTCAGTTGCGCTGGCCATTGAAGCGGGGCTTATCACCCGTGCTGACTGCATCATGATCGGCAAGATCCCCCATGTGCAGATCTTCAGGTTATAATGACAGACATTCAGGACCGGTTCTGCCCGAAATGCGGTAAACCTTCAAAAAATAACGGGCTCTGCAACCACTGCCTCGTGGAAAGTACGCCATGGGTTACCTGTGACACACCGGGTCACGCATATCCATTGCCCCAGCTGTGGTGCAACAAAAACCGTGAATACCTGGACGGACACGTCACGGGAACGCGCCGACATGGCCCCGGATATTGCACGAAGCGCGGCGCATTTCCACAAGGATGTAAAGAAGGCAGCAATCGCAGTTGATATCCGTGATATCAGCATCAACCGTTCGCGTGCCACGCTCTCAATCACCGGCGTGCTCTACGGTGAACCGGTGGAGAAGACCTGCACGGTCGAGATCGTCTGGCAGAGGGAGCAATGTGACCGGTGCAACCGGATCACGGGCAGTTATTATGAAGGACTCGTGCAGGTCAGGGCTGATGACCGCGATCTGAGCCCCTACGAGATGCAGACGTCTGCAGCGATTGCAACCCAGATTGAGGATACACTACAGGCAAGCGGCGAACGGCTCTCCTTTATCTCGGACATGAACGAGACCCGCGACGGGCTGGATATCACGCTTGGCTCCCAGCATATCGGTGTAATGATCGTGCAGGCGATAACCGCCCAGCTGGGGGGAAGGTACACGACCCACCCGAAGCTGGTCGGGGAAAAGAATGGCAGGCAGCTGTTCCGGATCACCTACCTTGTCCGGCTGCCGCACTACCAGAGGCACGATGTGGTGGCGATCGACCGGATTTATGCGGAAGTCGAGCAGGTGGATTCGCATACGGGTCCGTATCTTTGATCTGCATATAGGCAAAAACCGGACGGTCAACGCCGATACGATCAACCGGCTCATCGGCAATGCACGGAACGCTGAAGCAGCGCTCGTTGCCTTTCTCTCGCATGACAGTATCGGTGTGCTTGACCCGGTAAGCTGTGCCAGCGTCGAGCTCCGCGTGCCCCCGTGGCTCTCGGTAAAGGCCGGGGAATATGTCCGGGTCCTCCGGGATGCGGACCGGCTCGTGCTCGTGAGGTGAGCAGGTGAGGGCGAGGGCGATACCAAAGCACCAGCTGGGTGAAGCGATGGCGCAGGACTGGGTTGACCGGAACCGCCGCCCGTATGCACAAGGGAGAGATTGCATGGGTCCCGGTCAAAGAGGGGGAAACATTCACCGATGACCTGCCGGAGAAAAAGCCGTATAGCGGCCGGGGATTTTTCATGCTTGGCGATATTGCAGTGCTCCACGGAAAAAAGCCCGGCCGTGAAGCAGTCGAAGAGATTGTCAGCTTCCGCCACCCGCGCGGGGTGCTCTGGATTGAGTCCCTCAATGACATAACCCGTACACCCCGCACCGAAGTGCTCTGGGGGGAAGCCGGGGACATCTGCCACCGGGAAAACGGGTACCTGTACGAACTCGATCCACAGAAGGTGATGTTTTCGCAGGGCAACCGGGAGGAAAAGATGCGCATCGCCCGGCTCGTGCGCGAAAACCCGGTCGCGGAGCGGGTAGCAGATATGTTTGCCGGCATCGGGTACTTCACCATTCCGATGGCGGGGAGCGGTGCGATGGTTCATGCGATGGAGATAAACCCGGTCGCATTTGGTTACCTGCAGCGCAATATTTCACTCAACGGGCTCGATGATCACGTGAAACCGGACCTTGGCGATTGCCGGAACCTGCTGTGTGGCGAGTACGACCGTGTCGTGATGGGACATTTTGATGCGATCGATATGCTGCCCTCTGTTCTCGGTCACGTTCATGCCGGAAGTGTAATCCATCTTCACAGCATCGGCTCGATGGAAGACCGGATTCAGGAAATGCTCAAAGGCACAGGTTTTTCTGCCACTATCCAGGTACATAACGTGAAGAAATACCGGCCCCATGCATGGCATGTGGTGCAGGATGTGACCCTCGCATGACCGTTCAAACCCTCACTGGCAGGCAGATTGTTATCGCTGTCACCGGGAGTATCGCCGCGGTAGAAACCGTAAAACTGATCCATGCGCTGCGACGCAAAGGCGCAACCGTCCAGCCGGTGATGAGCAGCGCGGCACAGGGCATTATCCATCCTGATGCGCTGACATATGCAAGCGGGCAGAAGACACTCACCCGCATATCAGGAATGGTAGAGCATGTTCTGTTCTGCGGCGACGGGGGCTCTGCGGATCTCCTGCTGATCGCACCCTGCACGGCAAACACCATCGGCAAACTCGCCTGCGGGATCGATGATACACCGGTGACTACATTTGCAACCACGGCTCTTGGCAGCAGGCTGCCCGTGCTCGTGGTGCCGGCAATGCACCACAGCATGTACCGGCATCCCGCTGTGGCAGAGAATATTAAACGATTGCAACAGTGGGGAGTCCTGTTTGCCGGGCCAAAGATAGAAGAGGGCAAAGCAAAGATTGCCGATACCGATGAGATCGTCCTCTGGTGTGAACGCGCCGTTTCCGGTATGCCGCTTGCCGGAAAACGGGTGCTTATCACCAGCGGCGCCTGCCGGGAAACGGTAGATGATGTCCGGGTGCTGACCACCCGCTCAAGCGGGCGGATGGGTCAGGCACTTGCCCTGCAGGCATTCCGTCTGGGTGCTGATGTCACCATCGTCCATCGCGATATCCTGCCCGGGGTCACCAATATCCGGGTGGAGACAGCGCAGGAGATGCGTGACGCTGTCCAAGAAGTTTTCAAAAAGAGCGGGGCTGATATCTACATCAGCGCAGCAGCGATCTCAGATTTTGCCCCGGAGCGGGTTGCAGGAAAGATCCCAAGCGGTGCGCCGGTAACTCTCCGGCTTCTCCCTCTTCCCAAGATCCTTGATGAAGTCTGCCAGCAGGACCAAACAACCATTGTTGCTTTCAAGATTGGCGAGGATACGGAAAAACCGGCAAAAGCGCTGCTTGAAAAAGGCATCGCGATGGTGATCACCAACACCAAAGAGAGCATGGGAAGTCCCAGCGGGGCATATCGTATCATGACCCGGAACACCGATCATCGGGTGTCCGGAACCAAGGATGAGATCGCGATTGCGGTATGGGATGACCTGATCGCAAACCTTCGAACATCCCACAAGGAATAACCTAACCATTTTTTTTCCAGTTGATCACCGGTATGAAAAACGTTGGGCCCACACGGGTGCGATGGAGTATTCATCCTGTGCGGGAAATCCGGCCGTAGGACAAGACATCGGGTTTATCCACCATGATGAAACCGGTGGCAATTTCTTAAATCACTTCACGCCCTACACTTTTTCATCACCATTACCTGCCAGCCATGACTCCTGCATCGGTAACCGCATTCTGTCCCGGACATATCTCCGGCTATTTCCGGCGTGTTGACAGCCATGAGCTACCGGCAACCGGGAGCATCGGCGCGGGCATTGTCATCGATGAAGGGGTAAGGGCAACGATCAACCAGGCAAAATCTACCTCTGTCATAATCCGGGCAGAGGACACGTCCGGTGCTCTTATTGAGGTGGCGAACGATTCCCCCCCGCTCATGACTGCGCTTTCCCAGATCGGGGTTACCGCAGCGGTAACGACAACATGCCGGCTCCCGATCGGTGCGGGTTTTGGCCTTTCTGCGGCGGCACTGCTCGCAACACTGGCAGCAGCAAACCAGCTGTTTGGATGCGATATGAGCCCGGCAGAACTCGCAGAGATCGCTCACGAGACCGAAGTCCTGCACAAAACCGGGCTCGGCGATGTTGCCGCGTGCCAGGGAGGGGGACGTGTCGTGCGTACCGGCCCGGGAATTGGTGGCCCGATTCTCCGGCATTTTGATATGCCCCACCCGATTTTTGCAGTCAGCTTTGGCCCGATCCATACCCCGTCGGTATTGGGTTCCCCGGCACAGATGCAGCAGGTCGCATCCGCATTTCCCAAAATCACCCCCCGGAACGTGGATGATTTTTTCCGGTGTTCACGTGAATTCTGCGATGCCAGTGGCCTTGTAACACCGGAAGTAAAAAACGTTTTTGAAGCCTGTGATCGCCACCATGTTCCGGCGAGTATGACGATGCTCGGGAACGGGGTCTTTGCGTACGGGAAATCGGCAGAATCGGTGCTTGGTTTGTTTGGCCGGGTATACCGGATGCAGATGGCACACGAAGGTGTCAGGATTGTGGGGGTTACTTCATGATACCACCAGACCACCCGCGCTACAAATCGCTGATTATCCGGGAGCACCTCGCGAAGTGTGCGAAAGAGGGAATTGTTGCCGGGGAAGGCCTTATTGCGCAGGGACGGGGCGAAGCGTTTGACTACCTGCTTGGTGAACGTACCACAGACAGCGCCCGGTATGCGGAAAAGACTGCTGCTGCGATGTTGTTGTCCGCCCGCCACCCGGTCATTTCGGTGAACGGCAATACGGCAGCGCTTGCCGCGCCGGAGATTGCGGCACTCCAGAAAGCCTGCGGCGCATTAGTGGAGGTTAACCTGTTCCACCGGACCGAAGAGCGAATCCGCCAGATCGAAGAAGTTCTCTCCAACGCAGGAGTAGACGTATTTTCCGGCCCGGCTGAACGCCTGCTCCCGCTCTCGCATGACCGGGCATGGTGCCGCCATGACGGTATGTATTTGGCAGATGTCATCCTTGTCCCACTCGAAGACGGGGACCGGGCAGAGGCACTGGTATCGATGGGGAAAAAAGTGATCGCCATTGATCTGAACCCGCTCTCCCGTACCGCGCGAACCGCTACGCTGACAATTGTTGATGACATCACCCGGGCACTGCCCGAAATCACCCGTGCCTGTTCTGAACTGACCAGTAGCCAGAGAAAAACCCTTTTAGAGACACTGGACAACCATTATCTTTTGTCAGAAGCAATACGTGAGATGATACGGAGGCTGTCTGATGTTGTGGACTGAAAAATACCGGCCGACCAGCCTCGATGAAATTATCGGCCAGGGACCGGTGATAGCGCATCTGGTATCCTTTGCCGCATCTGGCAACGTGCCACATCTTATGCTCACCGGCCCGCATGGAACCGGAAAAAGCGTCGCCATCGAATGTTTTGCAAAAAAACTCTATGGCATCAACTGGGAGGCAAACACCTCGGTTTTCCAGACCGCCGACCTGTTTTCCCAAGGCAAAAAGATGCTTGAGGAAGATGACCGCTATGCTCACCTGTACCAGAAAAGCCAGAGCCTGATTGTCAATTTCAAATATATCCTGAAATGGTATGCATCGATGCGCCCGCTGGATGCTGCCTTCAAACTGATGGTGTTTGAGGACGCCCATACGCTTACCCGCGACGCCCAGCAGGGACTCCGCCGGATTATGGAGCGGTACAGCAGCACCTGCCGGTTTGTTTTTTCAACCACCAACCAGAGTGCGATCATTCCGGCGATCTCTTCGCGCTGCCTCCCGCTCTTTTTTGCGCCGATACGTGCTGATCAACTGACGGGATATCTCGAACGAATACGCCAAAAAGAGGCGGGGTCCACGTATACCTGCACTGACGATGAACTTGAGTTGATCGCGCAGGCTTCCGAGGGCGATCTTCGCAGGGCAACATTATTGCTGCAGGTAGCACTCCAGTCAGGGCAATGTAAAAACCTCTTTGAGATCGCCCGTTCTGAAACCGGGACAGTCACCGCGCTTGCCATGCAGGCACTGATGAAAAATGACACCCGGGGTGCAATCCGCCAGCTTGAGTCGCTGATGATCAATTACGGGTTGACCGGGCGCGAGGTGCTCTCCGAAGTCCGGTCAATTGTCCACCGGGAATACAACGATCCCCGGCTCGCCGTTGCCCTTGCTGACGCAGACTACCGCACCGGGCATGGCAACAGTGAATATATCCAAATCGGTTCGTTTGCAACACATATCCGGCGGTGTTTTACGTGAGCACGGTAAAACAGCAGAAGATCCGGGCACATTATGATGCAATTGCCGATGTCTATGATATCCATTATGATCTCCCCCGGGGCAGGTGCTATCACAACCATCTCAGCCAGCACGTGATGCAGGCACTCCCAAAAAACGGCCACCTGCTGGATATCGGCTGCGGGACCGGTCTTTTTGTGGAGAAGTACCTGGAGAACGGGGGGTCGGCAGTCGGTCTAGATATTAGTGACAGGATGATTTGCCGGGCGCGACGCCGGTGCACCGGGTCTGATTTTACCGTGGCAACCGGGGAATGTATCCCGTTTTCAGATCAGTCATTTGACGCGATTTCCTGCCTGCTGGTGTTCAGCTATGTCAAAGATCCCCATGCAATGCTCTCAGAGGCCTTTCGCGTGCTCAAGCCCGGTGGTGCCCTTTCGATTGGAACACTGGGGAAAAAACTGCTCACCAAAGGCATTCCGGCGATTTACAAGATCAGTGAGAAGATCAACGTCACCCATTACGTGATGGGTGATTTTGGCGAACGGTATTATAACGAAGAAGAGATGTTTGATCTCTTTTCTTTAGCAGGATTTGTCGATGTCAACGTAAGTTGGTGTTCGTTTGCCCACATCGATATGATCGATCCACTGTTCCATTTTGCCCGTAAAGTGGAGCCCTTTGTTGAACAGCGTATCCCCCAGCTTGCCTACAATATCTGCGCAAGCGGGAAACGACCGGAGAAATAACATTCTTGTCAGAGTTTTAAAAACTGGTATGATATTTGCTGGTTTCGACACTCGGAGAAAACCTCATCATGAACAGGAGTTCGCACCCTGCTGACAATCAAACACTCAAACTTTGTTTTCGGTGCGATTGCGTTAGATGCAACCTAGTTGATTTTTACAGGAAAACCTCTTTTGGGACGCGCAGCCCCCCTGGCTTGCGTCACCGAGTCCCCCAAGAGCGGTATGGCAATTTATAGTCAGCACATCGAATGCCATGACAAATTGTGAAATGCTACACTGGATAGAACCGGGGTGCCAAGCGGCGGAGGCGAAGGCAATGATTGCATCGGTAACGTCTCGATCAGAGCGTTATGGTTCATGATTTAATTTGAGGATTTCTACAGAGCCCTGGTTTCACAACACAGCTAAAAATTACATTATCAAAAAATATTTTCGTTTGCACTATCAGGTGCTATGAGTCAGATCTGCTATTCATCTCCATGTATGATGGAGCCCACCCCTATGGGGTCGCTTTTGCCGCCTCGTCGGGGCCTCGCTGGGCAAGGCATTTTTTTTGCGAATCATGCTCATAAAAACTGTATTCAGACCGCCGCGGGGGCGCCCCGTCGGGGGCGGCGGAGTTCATCGTAACCGGGGGTATGGGGGCAGTTTGCCCCCATCAATGAAATCAATGAGTGAATCGTTCGAAAATTATCTGTGACAGTCCAGAACAGTTGTCCTATGACACGGGTTCCACGATGCCCAAACTAAAAAAAACAGGATTAATCCGGGTATTTTTGTGGCATCAGCCGGTGTAATACGCGCTGCTTCTTTGCGATTGCTGCATCCGATGCATGCAGGATTCCTTTTTTCATCTCATCAAAATCCCGCACATTGGTATCGACCACTTTTTTTACCGGGGTATATGCCGACTCGCGGAACCGTGGCAGGAAATCCTGCTCTTTGCCGTCAACCATGAGCACCGATTCCGGTTTTCCTTTCTCCACGTACCCGACTTCATGGCATTCCACACCCGTCGCCCGCACAACCCGGCAGATCTCTCCCGCTGCTGTCTGCGGCGCGACAATGAGCAGCGAATCAAGCGACACACCGAGATAATCAATCCGGAGTGCTTCGAGCATATCCCGGACATGAGGTTCGACAAGCGTCCGGGCTTCCTCTTCACGGATCACGATCCGGCAGTTTGCCGTCTCTGCCATCTCGTATGCATCGCCGCGCAAACCCCCGTTGGTCACATCGGTCATTGCATGGATGGCAGAAAAGACCGGGTCCTGTATCAGCTGTTCGCAGGTCATCAGGAAGTTCAGGTTAATCGTCTGTTCCACAACTTCCGGAAACCCGGAATAAATCGCGGCGGTTGCAATAGTCCCGCCACCGGCACCCTGCGTCATGAGCAGGACATCGCCGGGCCGGGTGGATTTGCGTGCCGTCAAGTGACTGGTCACACCGACACACCCCACACAACCGGTCATCCGGCTCCCGAGCACCATATCGCCACCGATCCTCAGCGTGGATCCGGTCACGAGCGGGACGTCCATCGCCTCTCCGACTGTTGTAATACCGGCAGTGTAATCGAAGATTTTTGCCACGTCCCCGTCATCAGCGACATGGATATCGGAAAACAGCATGACGGGTTTTGCCCCCATCACGTAGAGGTCCCGCAACGTGGCGCGGGTGACATGGAACCCGGCAAGGAACGGGTAATCAGACAGGCGGGAGTGCATGCCATCCACTGTGCACACAATATAATCGCCCCCAGCCTGCACGGCTCCGGCATCATCCATCTCATCCACGCCGACAGATGCAGAGGTTTTCCCGATAATCCGCGCGATCTCGCGATGGGCAAAAAAATCACCTTTCCCTCGTGAACCCACCCCGAATTCCCCCATCGTTACACCGGCCTGTTCACAGGTAAAAAAATCCCCGCGCAACCCCTGCGTGTTTTTTACTTCTTCAATAACCGCACGGGAAAATGCTGAAAGATACGAGGGGCTGGCAGATTTGATGGCTGACAGGTGCCCGGTGAGATGCGTGTGTATCAATTCCTCGCTCTCACCCTCTGCCAGCCGCCTGCGGACAAACTCCTCAACATCCATGGAATCCTATTCGAGCGGGAACCATAAAAAACGAGGGGATTTTTTTTATCCATAAGAGGATATCGTCATCGTTTTTTCCCGAACATGATGGCAAAGAAGATCATAATTAAAAGAAAAACACATTTTTGGTATCAGGAACTTACCTGAGCAGGATCCCCAGCACTTCAGAAAAACTGCGAACGGCATCATCAAACCTCCCTGCTTTTAAAAGCGACAGCCCCTTGACAATGCCGGAACGAAGATCCTTTACATCGATGTAATATGCCTGATCAAACGCCCGGGCTGATTCTTCCAGTTTCCCCAGTAAAAAACACGAATTGCTCATGACGACCCAGGCATCCGCATTCGAGGGATCCTGCACGAGCGCTTTTTCAAGGCACCGGATGGCCTCTTCGTGGCGGGAGAGCATGGAGAGTGAAAGTCCCTTCCGGTAGAGGGCTTTTGCATGATCCGGATCAATTTCCAGTGCCCGGTTAAGCTCCTCGATTGATTCCCGGTAATGCTTCAGGTGGGTCAATGCCACTGCTTTCTTGATCAGCGCAGACAGGTAATACGGGTAAATTTTCAGTGCCCGATCGTAGCATGCGATCTCTTCGTCATATCGTTTGAGTTTCCCAAGTGCGTATCCTTTATTCACCCACGCGGAAAGGTACCGCCCCCGCAAGGCAAGCGCCCGATCGCAGCACGCTATCTCTTCCTTGTACTTCCCGAGCATGCCAAGCGCAACACCTTTGTTGTTCCATGCAAGGGCATTTTCCGGATCGATTGCAATTGCCTGTTCGCAACACTCCAGTTTTTCGTAAAAACGGTCAAGTTTTCCCAAGGCAAATGCCTTGATGTTCCATGCATCGATGCACCGGGGATCGATCTCAATTGCCTTGTTGCAACAGTCAATCTCTTCTTCGAATTGACCCTGTTTCCCAAGAGCAAAACCCCTGCCCACCCAGGCAAGCGCAAGATTTGGATCGGCGGCAAGCGCTCGGGAAAAGAATGCCAGCGCCTCGTCATGTTTTCCCTCCCGCCCCAGTGCCAGTCCTTCAAGATACAAAGCCCACCCGGATGGACAGGACTCGTGTTCTCGCGTGGATGACGGTGTTGCCTGCATTGCACGTAACCTCCCCGGGAGGGGATGACACAATAGTTCTTGAGGGAACTGTTAGCAGGAAGGATATTTATATCCGGCGAGGTGTATCCTGACCAGGAAATCGGGCGCCGGCACCATCCGGTACGAGGCGCCCGCCTCACACTGATGCAATAACCATTTCTCCTGATTTTGGTTTCTTTTTCACGTTCGGGGCATGATATGGTTTTAACAGTTCATGGCAAAATTCAATTTCAAAAAATTAATATGGTATTTAAAAAAAATGTCATGAACGTTGTCTTCTTCTGTCTGCGGTTCTGATGCACACTCATCTCCACTGGGTGTGATTATCGCAGTATCAATCACCATTATTCTCGCTGCTATGGTGCTGCTCCTGATGGTTCAGCTGCCGTCAATGTATGATGATTCAGTTCCGGCAATTTTTAAGATCACAAACATCCGTCATGTCGATGATCGCGGGACCCTGAACTATGACAGTTACATGGTCATGATCAATGCAGGAACGTCCGGTTACCTGAACAAAAACCTGAATGTCAAAACCTATGTTAACGATAACCCGGTAAATGCCCGGATCGTTACCCTTAACGCGCATGCGTTCTGCAGTTCTGTTCATACAGGTGTCGAAACAATAGGAGGAACCGGGTCGACAGGATCAGAGTCATCATCACTCTCAAAATGGTATCCCGGTCAGCACATCGCAATTGATTACAGCCATGACACGTTCCACCCGGGGGATATGGTAAAAATAGAGGTGTACGATACACCGACGCACCAGATTATTTCACGACACACGTATCGCGCATAAAACCAGACAAAAAAATTTAATCATCAAGGCGCTTGAACACGCCTTTCTTTGCTTTGAGGATATTGCACTCGGGACAGCGCCACGAATCAGGGAGATCTTCAAATGCCGTACCGGGAGGAATCCCGTCTTTTTTATCGCCTTTTGCCGGATCATAGATGTAATGGCATTCGAGACACACCCACCGGCATTGTTTTGTTACCTGTGACATACGATTTCCTCTCTTGTATACCATCTTGAATGTTGTTGTAAAAAATAAGAATGCTTGTATGTCTGCAAAAAAACTGGTGTGAGGGGGTTATGGGATTAAAGGTTTGCTATAAAAATGATGTGCAGCCCGGGCACAGAGACGGGCAACCCGTAGGGGTTCCGGTATTTTTCCTGAACAGGTAAATGCGGCAACGAGCGTTCCGGCATCCCCGATATCAATTCCCCAACTTCTAATGTAGATTGTTAGTCCCCCGTTCAGGGAAAATGGCGTGCGGGAACCCAGTTTCCGGTATGCCGCCAGACGTCTGGTATCGGAGGGAAAGTGATTGCAGATATCTGCTTCAAGACCTTCAGATTCCTCATACGTCACACAGATGACCGGAATTCCGGTTTTTGTAAAAACCGCGTCCGGATCAATTACGTTGAACCACGAGATTACAGACCCGGAAAGCATGATCACGTTGATATCCTGCCGGTTTAAGTCCCGGATAATCGTGTGGATTGCATCAGTTGCATCCATCCCGCCAACCGTAGCAGTAGCAAAGGCAACGCCATCAATCTGGAGATCCTTTCGCATCACAACCCCGCAGAGTGTCGAATTGGTGCGTCCGGTATAACTTTCAGCAATGCCCAGTGCCCGCAGTCCCTTTTTCGGGATATGCATAGAAGCACTTATGACAACCGATTAAAAATACTATAGCAATGAAATTCAACAAAGAAGAGGTCTGCATCCTCATTCCCACCCTCAATGAAGGCCTTACCATTGGTAATATCATCATGGAGTTCAAGGCACTGGGATACAACCACATTCTTGTAATTGACGGCAAGAGCACGGATAATACCGTCAAGGTTGCACGGGAGAACGGTGCCGTGGTCCGAACACAGTCCGGCAAGGGTAAAGGCAACGCGATCATTGAAGCGTTTGAAGTGATCGAGCAGCCCTATATCCTCATGCTTGACGGTGATGGCACCTATTCAGCAAAGGATGCCGAGAAACTGCTGACACCGCTCTTTTTGGGATTTGACCAGGTGATTGGTGACCGGCTCATCAATGCTGAAGAAGGATCGTTCTCCCGGCTCAACCTCTTTGGCAACCATATGCTCAACCTGCTCTTTAAAGTAGCACACAGCAGGGATTTGCATGATATCCTGTCCGGGTACCGGGCATTCACCCGGCTTGGCATCCAGCAGATGCACCTCAAGGAAACAGGATTTGAGATTGAGACCGAGATCTCTGTTGAAGCGGTGAGGAACGGGCAGCGGATCATGGTGGTTCCGATCCGGTATTCCCGCCGCCCGGGAACTGCCACCAAACTCTCGCCCCTTCATGACGGCGTCAAAATTGTCAGCACGATCTACCGGCTTGCGCGGGTGAATAACCCGATGTTTTATTTCGGCATCATGGGATTGTTCACCTCACTTTTAGGGATTCTCACCGGCATTTACGTCGTCCTTGAATGGATGCGTCATATCGATCACATCCCGCTCACGATCCTCACCGTGCTGCTCATTGTGGTGGGTATCGAGATCTTCATGTTCGGTATGATCTCGGATATGCTTCTTGTGTTCCACCGCGAGATTATCCGGGAGATCCAGCTCCTTCAGCCCCCGAGATCCCAGAAATAATCTTTTTTTTTTGGTGATTGTGAGGATAACCCCTCTCTCCCCCAGTAGGGGAGATATGCCAATTATTTGGAAAACAAATTTTTCACCGCAAGCACCTTGCATGCATGCTCGGCAAGCGATGTCAGCAGGAATGCTTCATCAAGGGTCGCGCCCGCCGCAAACGTCCCATGCCCGCGTGCGATCACCAGCCGGTTGTTGATAAGCGCGTCAGATACAGCATCGGCAAGTCCCTGTGTGCCCGGCTCCCCGCTTACCACCGGAATGAGCGGGCAGAACATCTCTCCTTCGCTGTCCAGCGGTTTTATTGAGTCCATGACAAGCGATGCGGCAACCGCAAACGGCGGGTGAGCATGCACAATTGCCCGGTGCGGGGTTTTTTGGTAGATTGCCTTATGCACGCGGTACTCGCTGGACGCGTGCGCGGGAACCTCCCCGTCAAAGGGAACAAAAACCGGGTCACCCGGTTCATCAAGATATGCACCGGTACGCTTGATTAAAAATCCCCGGTCTCCTTCCCGCGCGCTGATATTCCCGAAATTTCCGCCAACAAGATGTTCGGCGAACAGCCGTTTGCCTATCCGTTCAAATCCCGTATCTGACACTGGTCACACCTCTTCTTTGCACAGAACTCTTTTGCATACTCAACCATATGGGCATGTGCCTGGCGATGGACAGCGGGATCATCAGGCAATGCATGGTCAAACAGCGCTTTGAGATCAGATCGCTTTTCCGTGATCCCCGCGCATCGCACGATCCTTTCGGTATAGGCATCGACAACAAAACCCGGCCGGGAAAACCCGTAACAGAGAATACTGTCCGCCGTTTCTTCTCCTATACCGTTTACCGAGAGCAGCCCTTTACGGAGTTGTTCCGTGGGCACAGCCGCCATACTTCCCGACACTGCCATACGTATCCATTACAAACGCCGCAAGTGCTTTTAACCGGCGGGCTTTGATGCGGAAAAAACCAGTACACCTGATCGATTCTTCAAGCGCGGTCTGATCCGCAGCATGAATAGCAGCAATCGAACAGAGCCCTTCACGTTTCAGACGGGAAATGGCATCCCTGACATTTTCCCACCGGGTCTGCTGGGTGAGGATTGCACCAATCATGACTTCATCGGTATCCCCCGGCCACCAGGGAATAGTCCCGTACGTGCGCGAGAGGATCCCGACAATCTTTTGGGGTTTACCGGAACTGTATGCCGACATCCTTCATCTTGTTGTACCGGGCAATATTCAGCACAAGCGGGGTTAACGATTCCACCATGCAGGAGACCGCAAGCGGGCCGGCATCAAATGCCTGAAGTTTTGAAATGCGGTTCACGATCCCCATGACAGCATGTTTTGCGGACTCGTCATCGCCACAGACCGGCACGGAATATTCAAGTTCTTCATCAAGCGCCTTCCACCGGTTTGCGGCAATCGTGTTGAACGCAGAACAGATATGAGCACTTTTCGGGAGGAGCCTTCTCACCATCAGGGCCGCTGAACCGTCTGCCGGGGGAACAAAGGTGAAAAACTCATGCTTTTCCATCGGGTTCACCGGGCTGATGACGGTCTTTCCCTCAAATCCGTGAAGCGACGATAAGAGTCATTTCAAGGTGCCTGAACGGGATCGCCAGGATAACGACATCCGCATCGTCAACTGCCTGCTGGTTGGACACACCGGCAAGTGAGCAGTCTTTCCCGCGCTTTTTGAGCATGTCTCTTGTCATGGAACATGTCATTTCTGCCTTGTCCTGTTCCCGTGACCCGACAATGACGTCAAAAACCGGGGACAGGCGCATCGCCATGCCTTCACCGATATCCCCGGTGCCGCCGACAATACCGATCTTCACTTATCCCACCAGCGGCTGCAGCAGTTTCTCAAGCGTCGCGGCATCCGTCACGCCTTCCATGGTCTTGACAACCTTCCCGTCCTTCTCGATAATAAGGGTGGGAACGACGCGGATGCCGTATTTTTCTGCCAGATCCATGTGCTTGTCAACGTCCACTTTCCGGATCTCCACTGTATCACCGAGCTTTTTTTCGAGCGCTTCAAGGATCGGCGTCTGCATCTGACACGGGCCACACCATGTGGCAAAAAAATCATACACAACCGGTTTGCTCAATTTAACCTACCTTCAAAAGTAGTCGATAAAAAAAAAGATAAAGGTATGGTATTGTTATTCGGAGAGGATCTCCATGATAATCTTGCCGTATGCCGGCCGGGTGACAATCACACCGACAAGCACACCCATCATCGTGATGATGGCAAACCCTTTGAGGGTTGAAAGATCCATGAGGGCAAGCGGCAGCATCGCGATAATTACCGTTCCTGCTGCAACAACGATGATCCCCATCGCCCGGGCAAGACGCTTCAGGTAGAGGTTTGGCGAGGGCACTTTACCCTCGTGCAGGATTTCATCGGTGATCACGACCAGCTGGTCGATACCGGTTCCCAGCACCGCAATCAACCCGGCGATGGTTGGCAGATCCATCTGGAATTTTATCAGGCTGATAAACCCAAGCAGGATGAGAATTTCTGAGGCATTGATAAGCACCATCGGAAGTACGATACTTGGTTCGCGGTACCGGTAGTAGATGACAAATGCAACGGTAATGAGTGCCAGGATGAATGCAAGGATGGACATTACCTTGAAATGCTCACCGAGCGCGGCAGATGTCGATCCCGAACCTGCAACATTGACATCAACCGGCAGCGCACCGGCCCGGAGATGAATCTCAAGGTTCGTTGCCTGCTGCATACCGTTCGTGCCAGTTCCGGTGGATGCAAACAGTTGCCGGGTTGGTGTGTTCTGCAATTGTCCCGCCAGATCACTGGAAAGCGGGGCAGAGTAGACCGTATTGTTATCAAGCAGCATGATGAGCTGGTGGTTATTGGGATCAACCGTTGCGCCATACTTGATCGCGGCATCCCTGAACGCAGCGCTGCCATCCTCACTTAAAGTAAACGCCACACCCCATTTGTTGCTGCCGGGCGGTTCCTGACCGGTACCTGAACACTCGTAATCGCGTCCCCGTACAGCACATGCTCGGTCGCATTTCCGACCGTCTGGATACGGATCTCGAATTTGCCCTGTTTCCCGACAATCTGCTGGGCCTCGTTCATATCGACACCGGCGAGTTCGATGCGGACGTACCGGGCTACGTTGTTCATACCTACAAGGGTATTGACTTTGGCATCCTTGGTGCCCATGGTATTGATCTTGTTTTCAAGGATTTGTTTAACCAGGTCTGCGGTTGCTTTCGAGACACCGGGCTGGTAGGAAGTGATTTTTCCTCCCGATGCGGCAAATATGGGATCAAGTGCATCCTGCGTGTAGGATTTGCGTATCTCAAGATGCGTCGCATCCACTACAAGCACATCGGTATCAAGGCTCTTTGAGAGGTTTGCAACAAACTGATCAACCGGCTGATCGGTTGTATATCCCACGACTTCGGACTTGAACTCCAGCTGGAGCCAAGCGCCCTGCTGGAGATCGAGACCATACTGGAGGTTGGTCGCGAGATTGCCCTGATCATCAAAGTGTGGGTAGATCGCGACAATGGACAGGACGACAAGGATAATGAGAGTGAGAACGCGCCAGTCCGTGAAGAGGTCTTTTAATCGTGCGTCCTTCATTTCCCACCACCTTTCAGGACATACCATTTCAGGATGCCGACATTTGTCAGCCAGGTGTTGAGGATATCAAAGAACAACCCGATGAGGAGCACCGCGGATATTTCGTATACGATCTCGACCTGCCCGTACCATGAAACAACAAAGAGTGCGACAGCGGCAGCGATGGTAGTCGATGTCATGATAATACCGGTATGGAATGCACCCATGAGTTTTTCATTCAGTTTTCCCTGCCGTTTGAGTACGCGGGTGGTGAGCAGGATATCGCTGTCCACCGAGTACCCGATGAGCATAAGGAGTGCTGCGGTTGTTCCAAGAGTGAGAGGGATGCCAACCACATTCATCATTGCTGCCGTCATCGCCATATCAGCAAAGGCGGACAGGACGACTGCACAGGAGGGGACAAACGTGCGGAACGAAATAAATACCACAATTGCCATCCCGATAAACGCGAGGATCATCGCAAGAACCGCCTGAGACTGCAGGGTTTTTCCAAACGATTCCCCAATCTGGTCTATTTTGGCATCGGGATATTTCTGTTCGATCAATTGCGAGAGCTGTTGTGATTTCGCGTCATCCATGGATCCAAACGTAATAAATTTCCCGTTATTTATCCCTTCACCGATGTCAACCAGCGGAAACCCGGCAAACGTTGCCTGTAACTGCTCTTTTGTATCGGGGGTAATCACCGTAACCGCAGTTCCACCGGAAAAATCAATTCCCGGTGTGACCGGCATACCCGTTGTCGCCGTGTTAAACGCAAGCGCTGCAAGGGATATAACCAGGATTACCAGCGGGATTACCACCAACTGTCGAGGGGTATATTTTTCAATATTATAGTTGAATAATCCCATATCATACTCATCTGTTTATGAACAATTAAATAATTACCAGATGCAGGTTCTTTGAACACATCACCGGGATCGTTAGAGCCTGCCATAGGTACCGGAAAAATTCACTCCGGTCCGGGTTGATCCTTTGCAAAACGGTTCGTTTTCCTATCTGCGTTGATAAAACGCGAAAAAACACAAAATATAAATAGCGAAACCCGCGAGAGTAGAGGTATGAGATCTCAGTCCGAGATCAAAAAAGTCATTGAGGCCCGGCTGAAAACGTATCTCTCACGGGATAAAACCGGCATCCGGCGCGAAGTCCTCAATCTCTTTTTGAATATTAAACCGATGACTATTGCAGAGATTGTCGCGGAATTGCAGAAACGGTTTTCCGTCACATTCCATGCAATTGCGTCGATGATTGGCATCATTGCCTCTCGCATCGGGATTCTCAAAGCAACCCGGAATACCGATGGCGTTACATCTTACGTACTCAAAGAAAAGTATGTGAACATTGTGGTGCGGATCGTCGGGGTTTAAAGAAACCCTATCTCAATCACCATAACCGTTTTTAGTATTTCATTCCAATAGTAGTAGCATAATGCATACCTATTCCGATGACGTGTCCCATTTTCCTGAAATCACCATCGCACCCGATGTCATTGAATATATTGAAAAACGCAATTGTGATTTTCGCATATGTACCTCATGCGGAGGGCCGATTCTCCTCCCGGTACGGGTTAAACCCCCGAAAAAAAGCGATCTCCTGCTGAATGCTGCCTCGCACACAATATACATATCCATCCACCAGGCCCGGTTCCTCCATACGATTCAAAAGGACATGATCCCGTTTTATGACGAAGATTTCGCAGGACACGAAACCGGATGAGTTTTGAAGAACTTCCCCATACCGCAGATATCAAGATCCGTGCTCACGCACCGACACTTGACCAGCTCTTCACTGAAGCCTGCCGGGCACTTATGCAGGTGATGTATGGAACAGATATCAAAGGAGGGATCATCCGTAAGATCGAATTGGATTCTCCGGACCGTGAATCTCTTCTGCTGGATTTTCTTTCGGAACTGCTTTTTATAACCGATGCGGAAAACTTTGTTATCGCCCATTCAAACGTGCAGATAACCGGAAACCACCTGCATGCAACGCTTGAGGGAGAACCATTTGACCCGACCCGGCATCATGGAGGAACTGAGGTCAAAGGGATATCTTATTCCGGCATGTCCATACACGAAGATACCAGAGGATTTGTACTCGACGTCCTGTTTGATGTCTGATGGAGAGGGAAAAAGGTCGCGATTTTGTCAGGAAATGCCGGAGATTTTTTTTAGAGTGCTTCCTGTCAGAAGTGAGGGGGGTTGATTCATTTTCTTTAACCTCGGTTTTGAACGGGTTTGTCTGCGATTCATTCATCGCAATAACAACTATTCAGGACAAATCTTTGGAAACGAAACCTCAAATATGAAAAACCAGGTTATGCCGGTCTATAACCATGATATGCTCACACGATCATATCTATCCAAACTGTTTTTTTAAGGATGAAAGAATAGTAAGGTGAGGCACGCGGATGCTGGACGGGATACGCCAAACAGGCAACAATGAATGGGAGGTACCAGTGGGATATGTACCAGGCATGCGTGTGCCGGGAAAATTCTTCCTTTCGGAGGCACTGACCCGGTCACTTGAAGTCGGCGCAGTCCAGCAGCTTGCCAATGTCGCCACCTTGCCGGGCATTATCCGGTATTCCCTTGCGATGCCGGACATCCACTGGGGCTATGGTTTTCCCATTGGCGGTGTGGCCGCTTTTTCCCTTGACGAGGGGGTCATTTCCCCGGGGGGGGTTGGTTTTGATATCAACTGCGGGGTCCGGCTGTTCACGACACCGCTTTCCCGTAATGATATTAAAAACCCCCGGGATCTTGGTTGAACAGCTGTTCCGCATCGTCCCCACCGGTGTCGGCGCAAAGAGCGCTCATAAGGTAACACCCAAATCACTGGATGCGATGATGGTGAAGGGAGCACGATGGGCAGTCGATTCAGGATACGGGCTCCCGGGAGATCTGATCCGCTGTGAAGAGAGGGGCGCCATGAAACAGGCAGATCCTCACGCAGTTTCGGCAAAAGCGCACCAGCGTGGGATACCGCAGGGCGGGACGCTTGGCTCCGGGAATCATTTTCTCGAAGTACAGCAGGTAAGCGAGATCTATGATGATCCCGCCGCACAAGCATTTGGTCTTACCCATGGTCAGATCTGCTGCATGATCCACTGCGGTTCACGGGGGCTGGGTCACCAAATATGCACCGACCATTTAAAAAATCTCGAAACGGCGGCACAGAAATATCAGATCAAGCTTTCGGACCGGCAACTTGCCTGCGCACCGATTACCTCTACCGAAGGAAAAGCCTATTTTGGCGCGATGGCGGCAGCGGCAAATTATGCATGGGCCAACCGGCAGCTGATCATGCATGCAACGCGGGGACTGTTTGCAAAAACATTCAACATCGAGTACGACAGCATGCCGCTTGTCTACGATGTTGCGCATAATGTCGCCAAAATTGAAGAGCACCAGGTTGAGGATAAACGGATGATGGTCTGTGTGCACCGTAAAGGGGCGACCCGTTCCTTTGGCCCGGGGTCACCGGATATTCCGGCATCGCTGGCACAGATCGGGCAGCCGGTGATTATCCCCGGCAGCATGGGCACTTCATCGTTTGTCCTGCGGGGTACACAGGTTGCCATGGAAAAAACCTTCGGGAGCACGTGCCACGGTTCCGGGCGGCTGATGAGCCGGTCGCAGGCAAAAAAACAAATCACCGGCAAGGAAGTGGCAGAACACCTGCGGCAGAAGGGAATTTTTGTGCGGGCGCCAAATGAAGCGGCACTTGCCGATGAGGCACCGGAAGTCTACAAGCCAAGCGATGAAGTGGTCCGGATTGTCCACGATGTTGGCATCTCGCAACTTGTCGCCCGCCTTACACCAATTGGAGTGATCAAAGGATGACCTGTCGCGCAGGGCTGGTATGGGACACCCCCCAGCATTTCAACCGGTACATTGAAGAGTGCGGGATTCACTGTGAACTGGTCACACCCTACATGCTCGCCGCACCATATTTCCGGGGGACGTTTAACTGCCTTATCATACCCACGGGTTTTGCAAACCCGGCATACTGCCACCTGCTTCCGGCTCTCCGTGCAACAGCGCCACGGATAAAAAAATTTGTGGAGTCAGGAGGACACCTGCTCGTATTTGGCGCAGCAATGGACCGGTCAGATGCCTACGACTGGTTGCCGTTCACCCTGGTCTATCAGCAGGACTGTCACCCGCGATCAGTTGAGTGCCAGTATGTTCCCGAAGCACAGGCCATCATTGAAGATTATGATCCCTCTGATATCGAGTGCGATGGTGTTTTTACCGAGCATGACGGGGATTGTGCAGCATTTTCCGGAACGGACGCTGTCTTTGTCGAAAAAACGATTGGCAGGGGGAAAATTATTGTCACCAGCATTCATGAGTTCCCCTCACGAACATTCATCAAAGACTTCTGCGCTGCCGGAACGCAAACCTTATTCTAGATAGAAATTGACCACAATGATGAGGGAGTACGTCTTTATGCACCGCTATATTTTTTGCACAACTGCGGAAGCAGCAGATATTGAACCCATCGTTCTTGCCATTCACGAAGTAATCCATCGTTTACCGGTGACGGCAAAATCTGCAGAGCGGCCGGGTGTACGGGTGGAGGACGGACGGGTTATCGACCGTAATTACGTCGGACCGATCCTTGAGCAGGCGATCGCAACAAACAAGTTCATCAAGACGGTGCCCGATCAAGGGCCCTACAAGGGGGTTCCGGTTAACGTCGCACCCATACGGGATAAAGACGGTGCCGCTATCGGTGCAATCGGTGTCGTCGATATTACCGGTATCTTTGACCTTGCCACGCTGATGGAACACCAGTCCGAGATCCTCAAACAGGTGTGCGGTAAGGATCCCTGCCCCCTGCCCTCCGAATTAATCAATGCGAAGCGGTGATACCCATGCCGGATTCTGCCTTTAAAGTCCTTGAAATTCTTGAGCGGTCAAAAGAGCCGGTATCCGGTGAAGTGATCAGCAACGAACTGGGCATAACCCGCTCTGCCGTCTGGAAACAGATAAACGAGCTGCGTCTGATGGGATATGATATCACCTCGTCCCAGAAAGAGGGATACCTGCTTACCCGCACGAGCAGCAAACTGCTGCCCTACGAAGTACATAAAAAACTCCGGACGCAGTTCATCGGCAAGAAAATGCGGTACCTGGAAAAGACCCCGTCAACCATTGGCGTGGGTAAACAGATCTGTTCTGAGGGTAATGTCGAAAAACTGCATGGCATGGTGATCATCGCCGAAGAGCAGACGGGTGGCGTCGGCAGGATGGGGCGGGCATGGATCTCCCCGAGCGGGGGTATCTGGGTAACGATCGTACTCAAGCCGCATATCCCGATCGATCACGTCTTTATGATTACGATGGCAGGTTCTGTTGCCGTCGCCCGGGCAATCAGGAAGGAGTTTGATCTCGGGGCGCTCATCAAATGGCCTAACGATATTTTTATCGGCAACAAAAAAGTGGCCGGCCTGCACCTGGAGCTTGCCGCTGAAGCAGACAACGTCCATTACTGCCTGCTTTCCATGGGCATTGATGCAAATGTCTCGCTCGACACTTTTTCACCTGCGCTGCAAAACGAGATCACTTCCCTGTCTGCCGAAATCGGGCATAACGTGGATCGTGCATCACTCCTTGCACGGATCCTGAAAGAATTTGAAAACCATTACCTGCTCATAGAAAGCGGGGAGTATGATGCGATCCTCCGGGAATGGCGGAGTCTTTCCTGCACCCTTGAGCGGCGTGTGGAGATACGGACATTAAAGAATAGTTTTTCCGGAGAAGCGGTTGATATCGACGAGTTCGGGGCGCTCATTATCCGCAAAGATAACGGAAAACTCGAACGCGTGATTGCCGGCGATTGTGTGCATCGGTAAAAGAAATTATTATTTTTACTGGTTTCTCATTTTTTTATGAAAATTTGGTTTCTGTTGAGATCCTTTTATTCCCGCCATTCATTTTGTCTCTAAAATAATTAGAAGTGGGACCTGCTCTCTCCCCCAAATATGATGAACTCCGCCGCCCCCAATGGGACGCCCCCGCGGCGTTCCTATTGCAGTTTTTTTATAAGTATAATTTGTAAAAAATGCCTTGCTCAGCGAGGTCCCGACAAGCCCCCTCAAGCGACTCCATCGAGGGTGGGACACATTATCAACAAAATTTAATTGCCGATCTGGCTCTCCTATATGGCGATAAGCCAGGAAAATTTAATTCAATAATCTTAATTCTCATTCTATGAATGCGTGACCCGTAACTTTATTCGGGTTTTTCAAGAAAATTCGGGCATTTTGCATCCAAAACCGCATAGTAGCATGAGCTAAACATCTGTCTCACCCTTATCCAACCCTTGGTTTTTTATCGTCAACCATTGAATTTTTAATGGTTGACGATGTTTGGCGATCTGGAAAAATCCCGTCTGGTGGCATACTCTGCTGCCTGTATTGCGCTCATTGCCGTGGGCAGCTGGATCTCCATTCCCTTTTTTCCGGTGCCGCTGACGCTCCAGACGTTTTTTGTGCTTATGACTGGCGTCGTCATGAAACGATCGGCGTTTATTCCGGTCACGCTCTATGTTCTTCTTGGTGCCGCCGGGCTCCCGGTTTTTCATAACGGTATTTCCGGGTTGGGTGTGCTCCTTGGCCCTTCCGGGGGGTATCTTCTCGGGTTTATACCGGCAGCACTGATTGCAGGATACGCATATGAATACCGGTCCAACATCATACAGGTTATCGGCCTTTCCCTCGCGGCAGCCCTCATTCTTCTCTCTGGCACCGCATGGCTCGGATACTCCACCGGCATGTTACCGGTTGCTGCACTGATGGTGGGTTTCGTCCCCTTCATTATCGGGGACGCAATCAAAGTCTCTGCTGTTTACCTGATTTCCCAGCGGTTACCATGATCGAGATCAATGCACTCCGGTTTCGTTCGCTTGAGATCGATCATATCAGCCTGCCCCCGGGGATTACGTCAATTATCGGGCCAAACGGAAGTGGAAAGACCACGTTTCTCCGGCTCTGTGCCGGGATCGCAGAGCCCGAATCCGGCACGATTCTTATTGATGGTGTATCGCCGCGCCAGACTGAAGTTGGCTGGGTCAATGAATTTCCGGATAAAAATATTCTTTTTCCCACGGTCTTTGACGAGATTGCTTCGACACTCAGGTTTGCTTTTGCACCTTGCGCAGACGTTGACCGGATGGTTACGGCAACCGCAGACCATGACAGGCATCAGCCACCTGCTCTCCCGGGACATGCGCAAGATAAGCGGGGGAGAGAAAGTGCTTGTCGCGCTTGCTGCTGCACTGGTACATCACCCCGCGGTTCTCGTGCTTGATGAATACGACTCGCATCTCGACATGAACTGGGCTGCCCGTATGGAAACTGCTCTGCGCCATTCCGGCGCCACCCACATCATCCGCTGCACCCAGCAGATGGAAACAGCCGCCTGCAGCGATTATCTCCTTTATATCAATCAGGGAAAGGTTCTCTATGCCGGCAAGCCTGCCGAGGTATTTTCATTATTATCCAATACGGCATTTTATCCCTGTTCATGGCGGTGCCGGATATGAAACTTGTGCTTGAAGCGCTTGTTGCCGGGCGCGAAGGCTGGTCATTATCGGCAACCGCAACATTCCTGCCCGGGGTTCATCTGGTGAGCGGAGATGTTGGCAGCGGGAAATCCACGCTCGCGCAGATCATTGCCGGGTTCCAGAAGCCAGTACACGGCACAGTCTCACGTGAAGGAATACAACAGGTTATGCTCTCGATGCAGCACCCGGAATACCATATCACCGGATTGACCGTGGAGAAAGAATGTGCCTCGTGGGGACTTGACGCACCGTCTATTCTTGCATCTGTGAAGCTTTCCGGCAAAGAGGAGATGTCTCCATTCAGCCTGAGCCGGGGTGAACTCAAACGCCTGCACCTTGCCTGCGTTCTTGAACGGGCCTCTGATCTCCTGCTGCTGGACGAACCGTTCAGTTCTCTTGACTGTGCAGAAAAAGAGCGGGTGTGTACACGTATCGATCAGAACCATCACGGCATTACGATCATTTTCACGCACGAACAGACGACGTTCCCGCGGGTGGACCACATTTGGGAGATCTGCGGGGGATGCCTCGTTGACCGTGGCGACTATGCCGGGCGCACTTGAGCGGTGGCAGCATGCGCCGGTGCTGATACAGGACCTGATCCGTGCTCATAAATGCCCCCGCAACCTGACCACCCGCGATATCCTGGAGGCTGCATGGCAGACGCACGAATCAGGCTAGCGAGTGCGGCACTCCTTTCGATTGCTGCGTTTGTTTCCCTGCCGGGTGCACTCGCGGCAGGCATCTGGTGGCTTATTTTTACCGGCCGTCAAAAATCGCTCCGGAACCAGCGTGTGATCGGTATGATGATCCTGCTTATTGCCATCGTATCTGCCCTGATCTTTTTATCCGGCAAAGACGGACTCTCCTATTTTGTGCGGATGTGCGTGATTGTCCTGATCGGCGCATGGCTCTATGCCGGGCAGCAGTACGGGGATTTCCTGCGCACAGGAGTCTGGTGCCTTGGGGAAAAAAACGGGTTTACCCTCGGGCTCATTGCGGAGATGGGCATGCTGGTGGCAGAAGGGTTATCAGAAGATTTCTCCCGCATCCGTATTGCCCAGTCACTCAAAGGTCTGCGGTGGGGGCCGGAAATGATTCTCCCGACAGGACTTGTCCTGATCCATGGTGCACTGGCACGTGCACAGGACACAACAGAACTGCTTGCCGTGAGAGGATACCGCGACGGGGGGAGCATGTGCCCGCATTTCGCTCCGGCACGCTCCGATGTGGTCGCCGGAACGGGTGCAATCTGCGTGCTTTTTTTCGCGATCGTTTCCGTTAGTGAATTTTTTATACTATAGGAATGAATTTTTGAGAGGCTAAATGTATTAACACGGAGCCCCTGAGGTCTAATTACATATGCGTGCTCCCGGTTCTCATAAAGTTCATATCACGGATACCACACTTCGCGATGCACACCAGTCCCTGATTGCCACCCGCCTTCGCACGGAAGATATGATCCCGCTTGCGCAGGCTATCGATTCCTGCGGTTTTTTTTCAGTTGAGGCATGGGGCGGTGCAACTTTTGATACCTGTATACGGTTCCTGAACGACGATCCCTGGGATCGTCTCACTGCATTAAAACAGGAACTCACTCACACTCCCATCCAGATGCTCCTGCGGGGGCAGAACCTGGTGGGCTACCGCCATTACCCGGACGATGTTGTCGACCGGTTTGTCGATGCGGCGCACAAAAACGGTGTGGATGTGTTCCGGGTATTTGATGCCTTAAACGATATCCGCAATATGAAGCGCTCAATGACGCAGGTAAAAAAGACCGGTGCACACCTGCAGGGCGCAATATCCTATACCACAAGTCCCGTCCATTCGACAAAAACATTTATCGAAATGGCAAAAGAGCTCCATGCGCTTGACTGCGATTCGATCTGTATCAAAGACATGGCCGGATTGATCATGCCGGAGGCAGCGCGGGAGCTTATCACCGGCATCAAGGATGCCGTGGATACCAAGGTGTGCCTGCACAGTCACTCCACAAGCGGTATCGCCCCCATGAGTTACCAGGCGGCAATTGAGGCTGGCGTGGACATTCTCGATACGGCAATGTCCCCCTTCTCCATGGGCACGTCCCAGCCACCAACAGAGAGTATCGTTGCCACACTCCAGGGAACCCCCCGGGACACGGGTATTGACCTTATAAAACTCCGGGTAGTGCGCAACATCTGCGTGCAGGTCCGGGAAAAATACGGGGGCTTGTTGAACCCAATCTCCGAACGGGTGGACAGCGATGTGCTGATCTACCAGTTGCCCGGCGGCATGATCTCAAACCTTGTCTCCCAGCTCCAGGAGCAGGATGCCCTCAACCGGCTCGATGATGTGTTTGCGGAAATCCCCAAAGTCAGGAAAGATCTCGGCTATCCGCCACTGGTCACGCCAACAAGCCAGATTGTGGGAACCCAGGCGGTACTCAACGTGCTGGTAAACGGCCAGCGGTACCGCAACGTGACAAAAGAGGTCAAAGATTATGTCCGGGGGCTTTACGGCAAATCACCGGCACCGGTCAGCGATGAGATCAAACACCTAATCATCGGTGACGAGAAAGTCATCATTGGTCGTCCTGCAGACCTGCTGGAACCAGCATACGAGAGCATGAAACTGGAGGCAGAAAAAGCCGGGCTCATACACAAAGAGGAGGATATCCTCACATACATCCTCTATCCCGCCATTGCGCCGTCGTTTTTGAAAGGCGAACGGAAACTTGAAGAGATTCCCAAGAAACAGGTGGCACCCGTTCAAAGTTCGGGTATCCCGGACCAGATGGAAGTGGAAGTGGACGGAGAGGTATTCTCGGTGCGCATCGTCTCGGTTGGCGGCAGTAAAATGGAGGTTGCAAGCGTCACGCAGCAGAAAGCACCGCGGGGCGAGATTGCCGGGGGCATCCGGAGCAATATGCAGGGCATGGTGCTCCAGGTTTCGGTGAGCCGTGGCGCAACGGTGAAAAAAGGTGACACGCTCCTTGTGCTTGAGGCCATGAAGATGGAAAACCCCATCCACAGCCCGGTCGACGGCAAGATCACCGAGATTTTTGTTGATGCCGGCGATGTCGTCCAGAATGGCGATGTTCTGCTGGTGGTGCAATGAAATTTTTTGAGAAGATCCTGATCGCCAACCGCGGTGAGATCGCCATCCGGGTGATGCGGGCATGCCGGGAGATGGATATTGAAACCGTCGGCATCTATTCCTCTGCGGACACAAACGCGCTCCATGTCAGGTATGCCGATGAGGCGTTCTGTGTCGGTGAAGCCCATCCCTCAAAGAGTTACCTCAATATCGAGCGGATCATCGATATCGCAAAAAAGAGCGGCGCGGAAGCCATCCATCCCGGCTACGGTTTTCTCGCGGAGAATTACCGGTTTGCCAAAGTCTGCCAGGACGAGGGGATTGTCTTTATCGGTCCCCGCTCAAAGACCATCCAGGCGATGGGTTCGAAGATCGGCAGCAAAAAGCTGATGAAGAGCGCCGGTGTGCCGGTGCTGCCCGGTACCGATGACGGCATCAGTGATATTGAAATGGCAAAGAAGGTCGCCATCGAAGTCGGGTACCCGGTCATCGTAAAAGCCAGCGCCGGGGGTGGCGGAATTGGCATGCAGATCGTCGATGATGAGAATGCGCTTGAGGAAGCGATCACGGGAAGCATGCGAATCGCCAAATCGGCCTTTGGGGATGCGACGGTATTTATCGAGAAATACCTGGTGAAACCCCGTCACATCGAGTTCCAGGTGCTTGCCGATGAGCATGGTCATGCGGTGCACCTCTATGACCGCGAGTGCTCGATCCAGCGCCGGCACCAGAAACTGGTGGAGGAAGCCCCGTCCCCGATCATGACCGACGAGCTGCGCGAACGGATGTCTGCGTCCGCGCTAAAAGTGGCAGAAGTATCGGATTACACCAATGCCGGGTCTGTCGAGTTCCTCTACAGCAACGGTAATTACTATTTTATGGAAATGAACACCCGGCTTCAGGTAGAGCATACGATTACGGAGTTTATCACCGGCATCGATCTCGTGAGACAGCAGATTGCTATTGCAGCGGGCGAAACCCTTCCCTTTGAGCAGTCAGATGTTTCAATTCGCGGCCATGCGATTGAATGCCGGATCAATGCCGAGGACCCGCTCAACAATTTCGCTGCCGATCCCGGCAAGATCATCCGCTACCGCTCCCCGGGCGGGCCGGGCATCCGGGTGGACAGCGGGATTCACATGGGATATACAATCCCACCCAACTATGATTCCATGATCGCCAAACTCTGTGCATGGGACAGCACCCGCCCCGAAACAATCAAACGGATGCGGCGGGCAATCTCGGAATACATCATTCTTGGCATCAAAACCACGTTGCCCCTTCACTATGCGATCATGAACAACCAGCAGTTCATTGATGGGAATACCCATACCCATTTCCTGCAGGAAGAGCACATCCTCAAAAGCCTTGACCGGTACAAGCGTGATGAAGAAGCCCGTATGCAGACCCTTGCCGGGTCGTTTGAGCAGGGAAAGAAAGTCGCTGCAATCACTGCAGCAGTCAACCACTATATCCAGCAAAAGAAAGTCTGATGCGCGTCAGAAAGTGTATCAGAACCTTTAATAGTTTTTGCGGCGTCTTAATTATGCACTTTTTGTGCTGCGGTGGCCTAGCTGGTTAGGGCGCCAGACTCATAGGGTTTATGAACGGTATAAATTCAGGTTCAGGCTTTGAGAGATCTGGAGATCGGGGGATCGTAACCCTCTCGCAGCATTTTTGGGATCATCATTTGGTGATGTGCTTTTTTTACGGTTCTTCGCTGTTTCATGAGGCTTATATATGCTACTAAAATATTTTTTGATGCTCCCCCACCTCATGGCCTCTTTTGAGGCACGTTGGGGCAAAGAAAGTTTTTTAAGAATTATTCAGTCCCTTATCCGCCGCGGGGGCGTCCCTTTTTGGTGCGGCGGCGTTCATCATATTTTTGGGTACGGGAGCACCAGTTACGATTTTTTAAAATCCATTCAATTCATGCGTTACCCATAAGAAAACAGCGAAGAGCCTCTTTTACAATCTCACACAGGGAATGGTAAAGAAAATGCATCCACCAAATGGACTCCATAATACCATTTGAAAAGCAGTTCTTTTTTGATACAAACAAATCAGATGCTTCTTTTTTTTGGGGAGATCGTGTTGCCATCAACTTGATTGCCAGAATTTTTATCTGCACGGAAGAACTAAAAAAATCGTTTCGGAGCAGAATCTAACCCCCCATACTTTAGTGACCGTATATCCTGCCCCAACATCAAATATGTGTCCCGGTCGAAAGCACACTTCTGCGCCAGAACCACGTTTACCCTCCAGAAAAATTCAGATTTGAAAAAAACTGCGGCGATATGTTTATTTGAGGTATACTCATACAGATATCCTAAAAATAAGGTGAAATGATGTTACTTGTAAATGCTGCAGTCGGCCTTGTCCAGTTAATTATTGCCATTATCTTCGCGGTAATTGCATTATATGTTGGTTTTTGGGTTCTTGGGAAGATCACTAAGGAAATTGACGAGGAAAAAGAACTTGCAAAGGGCAATGTTGCAGTCGGTGTCATCGTTGCTGCAGTTTTTGTTGCCATTGCAATTGTCGTCCAGTCCGGTGTGTCGGGTCTTTCCGTAGGGATTGGCAAAGCAGCTTCACTGGGATTTTTGTCTGTTGATGGAATTCTTGCCATTGTGGTTGCGCTGATCCAGCTGATCCTTGGGATTGTACTCGCAGTCGGTGCAATCTACCTGGCACTCAACATCCTCGACAAACTGACAACAGGTATTAAGGAATTTGAAGAACTCAAAAAAGGCAATGTTGCTGTAGCACTCGAGATGGCAGGCGTCATCATCGCAGTAGCCGTCATTATCCAATCCGGTGTGATTGGTATTACCACGGCACTGCTCTGAAATTATTTTTCTGAATTTTCCTATTTTATTGCAGCTATTAAATATCCAATGAGATTTCCCGATTCCCGTCCTGATCCGTATCGGCAACAATAAAAGAATCCGCCCCGGGGCTTTTTTTGTTCTTCACGGTTTTCAAATGACTATAAAATATGTTACTAAAAATTTGTTTGCGATGCTCCCCCCATCTCAGGGCGTCTCTGAAGCATAGTGTGGCAAAGACGTTGAACCGTCGCGGGGGTGTCCCTTCGGGGGCGGCGGCATTCATCTTTTTAGTGCGAATCAGAAGCACCACCCACTCGTTGATCCCCTTGACTACATCTAATCCTTCTGGAAAAACAGTTTTGTGTATACACTTTGCCAATCAATGCAAAATTTCCACGATACCCCAGTAATACATTTGTAAGAATTACAGGAAACCTTCCATTATTTCCCGCACATGTTAATAGTGCGTATAAGATCCGCAAACCCGTCCATTTCCATCGCGAGTACCTGGTCTTTTGTCATTCCCATGCTGGTCTCTGCATCAGCGGTGAGCATTTCCGGGCCACGTATTACTTCACGTTCGATGCCATCCCGGCTCAGCACCTCGCGGGCTTCGGGATCATGGACAAACGATCTCCCCGGAATAATTATGGTTCGTTCAAGGGACCGGAGATCGAGTTCCCTGATATCATCAATGGTGATCAGGCATGCGATCTCTTTTTTTACCGGGGTAACGGGAACTTTCGATCCGCAGGCGGTTAAGACCGCATCAATGAATGGCGTGGCAACACTTCCGGATATAACCGACGCCCTGCGCTGTACCTGCGGGAGTTTTTCGAGGAGATCGGGTTCATACCGGAGGGCAAACGGTGAACCGATCTCCGGGTCCCAGAGCGGGGTGCCGGAGATTTTCATTGTGAATTTTTTGCTCAAACTCGTTACGGTATCGCGGAATGATTCAACCGACTGGACCTGCTGGTCCCTGATGAGCGGGGCGTTGCCGAGAATCAGTCCCTGTTCGGTTGCATTGGCAAACCGCATCAGGATGAGACCTTTGGCACCGCGCTCTTCCAGCCATTCGCAGGTTTGTTCAAGAACTGCACCATCGTTGATCCCGGGGAGCACGACTGCCGCAGCGTAGACATCGATCTCGCCACACAACCGTTCCAGTATTTTTAATGAGACCTCCGGAGTCGGGTCATGCATCCAGCGTTTGCGCAGGGCAGGATCTGTGGCAAAGACGGTGAATGAAATTTCAGAAAGACCATTATCAATCAGCAGGTCGGCAATTTTTTCATCGTCCCAGCCTTTGCCGCTCGTGTACCCGATGTGGAGCGGGGCTTCCATGGCACCGAGCAGTTCGATGAGATCCTTAAAGTGCGGGTAACAGTCGGGATCGCCGCCGCCGCTGATCGTGATCCGATCGAGCTCGCCGTTCTTTGTCTGCAGGTTGGCGAGGGTTTCGTCCGCGATGGTTTTGAGATCCTTGAACCCGGTGTATTCTTCCTTGACGCCTTTTGTGCAGTAGTCGCACCCTTTTTTAAAGGGAAGGCAGTACCTGCACCCAAATGCCTGGACATTTTTTACGTGCCTGAAGTAACAGTACTCGCAGAATCCCCGGCAGTCGATACCTGCTCGTCCCCCGATGTCCACGGTCAGTTGTGCCATTGTGCGTATGTGATCTCCGTTTTGTTCCGTAAAAGGTGTTTGGAATTGAACAGCAGGATGTGGATATGTTTTTTATTAAAATCGGTAATCAGACAAAAGCAGGCGAAACTAAAAGGTGAATCAATTTCCGATGGGGATGATACGGTCACGGTACCCTCCTGTAACGGGTCAAAACGGATGCAACGGGAGATTGAGTCGGTCACCCGCTCGAAATAACTTTGCCCCAAAAACCCCCTTTCTTTCATTTCCCTCTACTCCAGGTCAGCCGGACCTGAGATCGTTTGTACAAAAGGGTCTGTTAGGGCACTTTTTAAAGCCCAATATTCAGCCGGTTTCGCTTGAAATCCCATATAATCAAGTATTTCAAAAAAGTTGATCGATAAATCGCTCTTTTTTGCGATCTGATGGGTCAATTCAGGTCAAATGGGAGTCAATCTGGAGGGATTCTTGAGGCTCCCCCTGCTCACGGCTGATCTCTCTACATCAGGGGTGGATGCTCATCCCCCTACCTGTAGTGAGGGAAGACTCCATCCCGGACACGGGTATCGGCTCCGGGCCTCAATCTCACACCTCCGCTCCTGCCGGGCTTTCCTGTCCAGTCTGCACCCGTCCGTCCAGTCGTCCCGGAGGGGATACCGCACCGGATTTCAAGGATGTCGTTATCGAGAATCCGGAAATACTGCCAGCTTCCCTTGGGAGATCGCACCCAGAGCTCCCGGAGAACGACACCGGTCTGGGGGATCTTCAGGAGCCCGAGGATCTCTTTTTTGAATTTCGTCAACACATCCTGCCGGTCGCTGATATGCGAGCGGGTCCGCTTGACCCGGACAAAGATCGTCACGTTCCGGCAGAAGATCGCAAGATCACCAAGTGTGCCTTTCGCTGCTGATATGTCCCGGGGAGCACCGTACTTCTCCGCAATGCCCATCGCTTCCCGCGTTGCCTGTCGCGGCGGTCGTCCCCGGGTCATGCCGCACGTCCGCAGCTATCATCACGGGTGTTGTTGTGCGGATTGTTGATCGGTGCCTCTTCAGAGGACAGGGCGTCCTCCTTCCTTACCAGCAGTTCCCGGAGGATCGGGTTTGTCCGGAACGTGAGGTTATCGTGATTCCCGTGCGTCCGTTTCTGCCTGATGCGGAACGCGTCATCGCCCCGCGCCCTGATCGACCGGGCAATCAGCCTGCGGAATGAGCTGGGGCAGGATTCCGGTCTCGCTCTTTGAGCTGCGCCGGGTCATTTCAGCGTCTCCTCCCCTCTTCAAAATCTTCGATCCGGTAATTCAGATCAGTAATTTCCCGGATTAACTCTTCGGTCATCCGGTCCTGCCGTTCCATCAACGAACAGACCAGGTCCCGGATCGCCTTCTCGGTTTTCTGATAGGGAATCTCTGCATCCGTTTCCCCGAGGTCCTGTTCGGTCCGTTTCCGGATCGATGCCGGCGCCGCTCGTGACGGTGCAATGGAGAGCCCACGCAGTCCGGTCTTACGCTCGACCAGCCGTGGGGCCGGGTGTTTGTTGTTCTTTTCCTGGTTATGTTCCCGTTCATTTCCGTAGTTCTGTATGTTCCCGCCACTACCGGACACCACCGCACCCGGTTCAGCCACATCCTTGAGATTCATCGATTCAGTTTCCATTTCAACCATCTGTTGTACTTTTTTTATTCAACCACCATTCCCGCGGTCGGGAGCTTGCGCTCCTCCCCGCATACCTTACAACGCCGGCCCGTTGAGAACGGCCGCTCTTGAGCGAACATCTCAAAAGTCCTGGCACAACCGTCCGGCAGGCTCAACCGTACGAACGCACAGGACCTCAAACGCCGGACCGGCGTTCAACGTAAACCAAAACAGGTGAAGAGCGAAAAGATCGGGGCGTGACCGCTCGTCAACCGGTACCGCTTCCCCGCATTCAGCGCACTTCCTGATTCCGATGCGACACTACGTGCCGGGATAAGGACACCCGCAGAGGCAGCGGGCAAAGAATAGTGAGCCAGCGCTGTGCATGCAGCTTGTGCGGCTTCTGCTATCTCCTTTGCCCGCGTGCGAAGGTTTGCGATGAGTTCCCGGATGGTTGTCACACGTCAATGTCACTATGCCGGATATTTAAATTCATATGAACCTGCGGGTTATACGCAGCATTTTTAGACAAATTCCTGCCCGTAAAAACGTTTCCGGAGAGAGGAAATGCGGGAGAGCGGCGCGGGTCCGGCAAAAATCCGGTTTAATGGGGAGCATTCGCATAAAAACACGATTGGTTGATGGAGGGTGCGGCAAAAATCATGGAAAGTTCTTACCCACATGAAGGGATGACCCCGTCATCGCAGGAATTTTCCATCACCATCTTTTTTATCGTGGAATTCCTATAGTATATGGCGCCTCAGTGGCTTAGTTGGCAGAGCGGCTGACTTGTAATCAGCAGGTCCCGTGTTCAAATCACGGCTGAGGCTTTCGAACATCGTGTTCAAATCTTCAGCAAACTTCTTTTAGCCCATTCACACACGCTGTCTTATGACAGCTCGTACCCCACGTGCTATTTCCAATGATGCCTTTCATCAGATCAAGGCAGATTACCCCGAACGATCTTTTGCAAGAGCATTGAAGGAAGGAAAAATTACCGAACGTGATGTTACGCTCATCCGGTCCTTCATCGCTGAGCTGCAATCGTCCCGCAACACCAGCACCAAACGTGCGTACAAAATCACGTACACACTTGTCGGCTGGAGACGCTTCATCGGCCCGTTCGACAAAAACGATATGGCTGCACTCTACGCCGGCATTGCAGCATTGAAATCCGGTAGGAGCAAGCGGGGCCGGGAGTTCATGAAGAACACCATCACCGACCACATGATCATCCTCAAACAGTTTTACCTCTGGCTGATCGAGAATGAGTACGTCGCAATCCCGGAAAAGAAACTCAAGGCCCTCAAGACACCCCATCACGAGACCATGACCAAGGTTGCCTCGGACCTGCTCACGACCGAAGAGATCACCGCGATGGTGGGCGCCTGCACCCGCAGCAGCGACCGGGCCATCATCATGATGCTCTACGAAGGCGGGTTCCGCATCGGTGAGATCGGGGCAATGTGCTGGGGCGATCTCACCTTCGACAAGTGGGGCGTGATCGCGAATGTGAACTTCAAGACCAACAAGCCCCGCTATATCCGCCTCATTATGGCCCGTGAGTCCCTGGCAAAATGGAAGAACGACTACCCGGGCAAAACCGGTCACCAACGACATGCCGGTCTTCATCACGGAGCACCAGACCGCCCTCACACACGGGTCCGTGGCCATGCAACTCAAGCGGCTTGCGAAGCGGGCCGGGATCCAGAAGCACATCACGCCACATATCTTCCGCCATTCCCGTATAACCCACCTCATCAAGGAGAACGTGTCCGAGAGCGTGATCAAGCTGATGATGTGGGGCAGCCTCACGACCAACATGTTCCAGACCTACGCCCACCTCACGGGCAAGGATATCGACAACGAGATGCTGCGGACCTACGGGATCACAGAGACCGAGACTGGAGAGGGGAAGAGCGAATTACGCATCGAGCCCCGTCAGTGCCCGCACTGTAAGCTCATCAACGGGCCCATGGCCGAGTTCTGCAATTCCTGCGGACGGTCGCTTACCGAACAGGCGACCGAAGCCGAAGACGATATTCACGACAGCATACTC
>CAVYJD010000002.1:0-8064 GCA_963768785.1 uncultured Methanoregulaceae archaeon | reverse complement strand
GTACCCATATCAGCATCTTTTTTTGATTGTCACGCATACCTCCGTGTGCAATGTGTCCTCACGCGTTGATACCGTATAAACCCGCCAATCCCAAGACCCGCCTGTCCTGCATGTTCAGCCAGGACGAGCGCGAGACTTTTGCCCGTGCCATGCTCGACGATGTCGTCGATGCAGTAAAAGATGCAAACTGTCGTCCGGTCATCGTCGCAACGGATCTTTTTGACAGCGAACTTGTACAGGTGACGATTGCTGATGCAGACCTGAACCAGTCGCTCAATACGATCCTCCCGCAGGCAGACGGGCCAACCCTGATCCTGATGGCCGATCTTCCCCTTGCGACGGGAGAGGCGATACGGCGTGTCATAAAAACCGAAAGCGACATGGCGATCGTCCCCGGCCGTGGCGGCGGGACCAACGCAATTTTCATTAAAGAGCCTGCCCGGTTCCATGTAGATTATTACGGTATGAGTTTTATCAAGCACATGAAGATCGCAGAGGAAGCCGGGCTTTCCTGTGAGATCATTGACTCATTCCGGCTGCACACCGACATCGACGAGAAGGATGACCTGGCCGAGCTCCTGATCCATGGGTCGGGAAAGAGCCGGAAATATCCCGAAGAACTCGGGTGTGTCCTTGCGGTTGAAAAAGGGCGGGTCGGGGTTGAACGGAAATCACCCGGGGCTGTCGCCCCGTAACTGGGGATGAGTGATTGAATCTTTTAAAAAAACTGTTCTGTGGAAATCATCCAATCTTTTTTGTGACGCTCTTCGAGGGCTCCGGGAATCCTTGCCTTCGCCCCCGCCGCTGAGGCATCCCCCGATTGCGATAGCGGAGTATTTCCTATTCCGGCATCATCACACTGCGCCCTGTCCCCCTTGGGGGACTGGTGGCGCAAGAGGGGGGCTGCGTGTCACAAAAGAGGTTTTCTCCAGTGCAAAAAAACCTAAAAAAAGCACTTCTTTGCTGTGCCTGAAACGAGGTCCTGATGCGAAGAGTATCACAACCTGATTTTTAGTAACAGGTTTTACTCTTATACAAGAACAAAGATTTTCTTTTTTATGGTCGCTGTTATTGCCAGAAGAGTCCAATTATTATACTATCTGCGAAGGATAATCAGGTAAAACAACTCTTGGTATTTTGAAATATACCCGCAGCAGTTTTACCTTTACACTATCATCAGGTGAATATTTTTGGCAACAACAATGACCAGTGAGGCACAAGCCGGTGGAGAAGGACAGGAGAGCAAAGGCACCAGTTACAAATGGGTAGCGCTTTCGAACACGACGATTGCCATGTTCATGGCCGCGGTCAACGGGAGCATTATCCCCATCCCCTTCCTGCCATCTTTAACGGCATCCACA
Organism: uncultured Methanoregulaceae archaeon; assembly: GCA_963768785.1. Lineage (GTDB taxonomy): Archaea > Halobacteriota > Methanomicrobia > Methanomicrobiales > Methanospirillaceae > Methanoregula. The sequence continues at coordinate 6,703 of CAVYJD010000002.1, read as the reverse complement.
TCAACCCGCTCACCTCGTTCCAGTACCCGCTCTGGAAATCCCTGATGGGATATGGGATTGTCACCGCACAACGCTCCTGCTCAGTTTTGGCCGTCTTCGAAATGGAACGGGAGGGTGAGGCTGTATAACATCGGGTTTGCGATTCTTACCCTCGGCTCCCTCCTCTTCTTTCTGACCGCCCGATACTGGGATGCCGGTGCTATCGAGATGATCGTATTCGCCTTATCCAGGCGGTCGGGGCGGCATTTATCTTCTCCAACAGTGCCGCGATCCTCACCGGCGCATCTCCCCCGAATGAGCGGGGAAAGGCGCTGGGGCTCAACCAGGTTGCCGCGCTCTCCGGCCAGTTTATCGGCCTTTTGATCGGCGGCATCCTCGCCGTCTTCAACTGGTGGTACGTGTTTCTCATCAGCGTGCCGTTCGGTGTCCTGGCACCATCTGGGCATTTCTCAAGTTGAAGGTACCCCGCTCAATGAGAAACGGCCCCAGAAGATCGATATCTGGGGCAACATCACCTTCATCGGCGGCCTGACGATCCTGCTGATCGGCATCACGTATGCGCTGGTGCCGATGGCGACTCTGCAATGGGCTGGGGCGATCCTCTCGTCATCGCATCGCTTGTCGGCGGGGTATGCTCTTGATTGCATTTCCGTTCATCGAAAGCAGGGTAAAAAACCCGATGTTCCGGATGGACTTATTTAAAATCCGGAACTTTGCCTACGGGAACGCTGCCGGTTTTCTCTCCGCCCTTGCCCGGGGCGGTGTGATGGTCGTCCTCATCATCCTGCTGCAGGGCATCTGGCTGCCGCTGCATGGCTACAGTTTTGAATCGACGCCGTTCTGGGCCGGGTCTACATGCTGCCGCTGACCATCGGGTTTGTGATCATGGGCCCGCTCTCGGGCATTTTTTCCGACAAGTATGGTGCCCGCTGGATAAGCACCATCGGGATGGTGCTGGTGGGCGTTTCATTCCTGATCCTCGCGGTCCTGCCCTACAATTTCGATTACCTGCCCTTTGCTATCGCACTCCTTATCATGGGCCTTGGAAACGGCATGTTCAGTTCACCGAATGCAGCCGCGATCATGAACTCGGTCCCCCCTGAGGAGCGCGGGGTTACTTCCGGCATGATGTCGACGCTGATGAATTCAGGGTTCGTGCTGAGCATGGGGATGTTCTTCACGATCATTGTATTCGGGCTCACCCGGGAGTTTCCTCACGCCCTCTCGGGTGCCCTGACAAGCGCCGGGGCGGTCCAGCTGGTCCCCACGATGAGCACCATATCCCCTTCCGGTGCACTGTTTGCCGCGTTCCTTGGCTATAATCCGGTCCAGATGATCCTTACCGGGCTCTCCCCGCTGGCGCTGGCAGGTATCGCTCCGGCAACCCTTGCAATACTCACCGGGGAGATCTGGTTCCCGACGACGCTTGCACAGGCATTCATGCCCTCGCTTGCCCTTTCGTTTTATATCGGGGCAGGGATCTCGTTTGTCGCGGCACTGCTCTGCCTGATGCGGGGGGAGAAATACGTGCAGGAAGTCGATGGGGCAGGCAAGGATGGTAAGATCGAAACAGAACCGCAACAGGTATCGGGAGAGCAGATAAAGTAGGATCTATATGCTCCCGGTACAGGAGTGAAATCAGTATGACAGAAGATGCCTTGTTTAAGAAAATCCTGATAGCCACTGACGGGTCTGAAAAGAACCGTTCCGCTCTTGACGAGGGATTGCGGATCGCCCGTGCGTGCGGGTCAGTGGTCTATGCCGTGTACGTGATCGATATGAGCGCGTTTTCTTCGACGTCGGGCGAAATCCCGATGGGGGATACCTATCGTATGCTCGAAGAAGAGGGCCGGCAGGCGATGTCACGGGTGCAGGCCCTGGCAGGGGATGTGAGCGTGGAAATGTCCGTGCTTGAAGGCAGGCCTGCGACCGAGATCGTGGAATTGGCCAAAACAAAAGACGTTGACCTTCTCGTGATCGGTACGCATGGGAAAAAAGGGCTGGAGCGCCTGCTTCTTGGGAGCGTTGCGGAGGCGGTCATACGGTCAGCGCCGTGTAAGGTGCTGGTCGTCAAGTGACCGGATGCTGCCTCTATTCCTGCATGGTGTCGCAGGCACCCGTCCGGTTTAATGGCTAAAAAAAACAGGGATACCGTATAACCCATACCATCCTGTTGGCGTGATGCAATGAAAAACGTCTTCATAATCCTCGCAGTCCTCGTTATCCTGCTGGCATGTGCCGGCTGTGTCTCAAAAACGCAGAACACGGTTATCAGGGTCACCGATCTTGAGGTAGGGGATATTACGCCGGTGCCCGATGGTTCATTTGATGTGTACACCGCGGATTTCCGTATAGAAAACCCTACGAATGCGACCTTTCAGAATGTTGAAGTGACCGTAAACCTGCTCCCGTTGAGCCTCTACTGTCATCCCCAGTCCACCACCGTTGATATTCCGGTCCTGAATCCCGTCGAAAAGCGGATTGAACGGTGGTCATTTTCGGAATTTTCCGATCTGGACTGCCAGTATAACTCAAACTACACGGTTACGACGGAAAATTAGGGAGAGTTCTTTTTTTGAACAAAGGGGTGGATTCCGAGAAATGGAACAATATGCCAGTATAAAGTCTTTAAAAAACAGGCATGAACTACACAGGGCGCTTATCAAAGCAATGAATGACTTTTATGCGATTCTGTAATTGACGTCACTTATGGGGGCTGATGCCCCCATACCCCCTATTATGATGAACCCCGCCGCCCCCGACGGGGCTCCCCCGCGGCGGTTCCAAGGGCAGTTCTCATGCGTAATGAGGGAGTGTGTATGACAAATATCGCAAACAAATTGATATCTTTTGCGAACTGCAAATTGGGAGCGGGGTTCTCCTGAATTGGGTGAAAAAAGATTCCTTTCTGGCATACCTTCATTTCTTTTTCTGTATCATCACAAGACCAAATGCAATTGCAAGGCAACACAGTTCAAAGGGAACCGGGGATTGCTGTGTCGGTGTATTTGTGGGGTATGGTGTAAGCGGCTTTATCGTTGTGGCAGTCGGTCGGGGGGGTATAATAAATCCTGATGGCGTGGCGGTCACAGTTTGGGTTATCGTGGCAGCCGGTAGGGTTGTTTGTTCGGTTACCGTTGTCGTTGGAAAAGTCGTTGAGGTGGTGATCGTCGCGGTTTGATTTGGGGAGAGAGTCGGTGATGTTGTTGTTCCGGGTGCAAGAGGTGATAGAACGGTTATCGTTGTAGTTGCAAGATTATTTAGATCAGAGCCGGCACTGCCAGTCCCCCTTGTTACCTCCAAAGTGGCAGTAAATACTCCAGAAATACTGTAAGTATGCGTTGGATTTTTCGCATTTGCGTTAGTACCGTCTCCGAACGACCACCACCAACTCGTAGGGTTGCTTGTCGATGTGTCCATAAACTGTACTACCAATGGTGCGGGGCCGCTTGTCGGTGTCGCGGTAAAACTCTCAGGCATGTATGACACCACAATACCGATACTTTGATCGGATCGCCTACTGCCTGCCGCATTGGTGGCCGTCAGTATCACCACATATGTTCCGGCACTGAAAGTATGCTGAGGGTTCTGGAGTGTTGAAGTAGTACCATCGCCAAAATCCCAGATCCAACTTGTTGGATTGTTTGTTGATTTATCCGTAAATTGAACTACAAGCGGTTCTTGTCCGGATGTTGGACTCATGGAAAAACTTGCTACTGGTGCTGGAGCAAGTGTAACTGTTGGTGCTGTTGTTGTTTGTACTGTTGTGAGGATTGGAGTTGGCGTTGTTGTCACAGTCAAAGTTGGTGTTGGTATGGTTGTTGTAGTTGAATCCGCGTTAACGACCTGAAAAATCCCGATTGCCAATAATAAAAGAACCAAAAAGATTTTCTTCACACTACATCATCTTCATGTGCCCCATATATACTAACAGATATTCAATTTTTTTAATTGACTTTCGGATTTGGGAAAAATTAACAACATTTGTCTTGAAAATCAAGATAGATTACCTCAAGGACTTTGATCAATCCATCAACATCATCTTACATTCCGGGCATATTCATGAATTATACAGTCTTTTTTTAACTCCCAGTTTTATCCGGGTATGGCATCTCGGACATTGAACCTCGAAATCCCATCGTGCATTGATCACCCGGAAAATGGCACATGCCAGTGATACGAAGAAAACGGATTCGCACTCTGCGCAGTCTCAATTGCGAGTATAAGGTTGAACAACGGAGTGCGGCGGGAACGGGGCTAGATTAGGGAGGAAGAACTGCCATTACCCCGGAACCCTTTATTCTTAAGGCTCAGCAAGAACATTATGAAGAGAGAAAAAAGAATGAGGGTAAATGACGACCAATAAAAACGATAAACCGTTTACTAAATTCGAAATCGAAGTATTTAAAGATCGATTTAATTGACAGAATCGATATGAATGAGGTTCGTATACCTGTACTTTTTGACAAAAATAATCCAACATTTCTTCATTTAGGATATTTATATTCGGTTTACTACGATTCTTATCTCTGTCTCTTATGTGGATTTTATCATCCTGCAATAATTTTGATGAGCCAGTCTATGGAAGTCACACTGAAGGACATTATTTGGGTACAAGACGGAGTAAAAATGGAGAAACCCTTCAATAAATTGCTAAAATATGCAAAAAATAAAAACGGAGAGCGAGTGAATACTACAAAACCTCTTTTGCATATTTATTTAATCTCCTTTTTAGAACGGGTAAATACTGGAATTCGAAATCCGTACATGCATTTGAACTACGACAGCTTGTTTCAGGATCTGACTATAAAAATTGCCGGATTCGAGATTGGTAAAACCCAAGAAGAAATCAGTCGAAATGTTGAAAAATTAGACGAGATAATACGGGGAGGTTCTATCCAATATATTGATAAAAATCCTGCAATTGACAAGATCACTGAAGTAACAAAACAGCAAAACGAACCTCAATGGGCATTTCAATGGGCTGGGGAGATTTACCCGTTTTTTTGGTTACTGGTTGAAGATTATTTGTCGGTTGAATCTTGCCGACAACGTGCTCACTCAACAAGGCGGAAATTGGCTACGAGAGTATACCAATTTACAGAGGCTGATTAATTGGGTGTGATATGCCTCCCGACATAGAGCAATTGTATCACGATGTCTTCACTCACTATTTTCCAAGATGGTAAACCTTGGAAAAATGAGTTCAAATGGGGGCAGTCGAGAAAAAGCGAGAACGGGGGCTCTCAATGGTGTAAATCTCGTTCACGGATCGTCGCCCCCCATTTTTCGTAAAATGCCACACCATTTACTGTGAAAAAAATAAAAATAAATACCATTCGTGGCAGTAGGCATTACAGCCCTGAAAGGGCTGCCCCTCAGTGGAACGTCATTCGCTCATGCATCATGGCTGCTCCCCGAGGGACGGCGGCTTGCCGTCCGTCCCGCTCTTGGCTCATATAGAATAAGTGACCGACTTTTGTGAATTGTCGAAGTGAAATGATGTTACCCCACAGCAGGGGCTCTCGGCTACTATAGACTAATTCGGAATGGAACATCTGTAGAGCCATTTTGGGGTGAAAATCGTATCCGCCTCATTAACAGATTATAAACGGCGATATTATAGCCAACATATTCCTATTATCCAATATGGGAATAATAGGTATAATTTCACCTGTAATCGGTGTTGTAGTTGGATTTTTCCTCGGTTTCATATTGGAAGGGTGGAAAAAACGAAATTTAATCATAGGATATAGCACGATTTTGCAAAGTGAATTACGGAATCTGAAGAAAGATGAGATTGGTGGATTAGATGATGTAATCAAAAATTACTATTCGGATTTTATTGGGGCGGAAAACCCGTACCATCTGAAGCAGATGCAAAGCGTTCTAATGAATTTCTAGGAAAGTGGAGTTTTTGGCACAAATATGCATTTTTACGGAATAATTTAGATAAATTATACCTTTTCAATCCCGATACAGTAAAATCACTCCTTAAAATTTATTCGTGGATGGAAGAGTTTGAGCAATTTCGAACAAGGAGTCCTCCATTATTATTAATTCAAAATTTGGAATATGCGCAAAAAGAAATTCCTTTGACATTATTACTATTGAAAAAAGAAGGTGCTATAATTGATTATTTAAGTATTTTCCGACGTTATAACAAAAAGACAAAGTTTTGAGGCATTTACTTTGAGTTTCCTTAAAAAAAGAGCGCGGGATTTTGACCGATGTTAGTTCGGGGTAATGTTAAAAAAATGCTCTTACATAAGCGTAAGTTTTTAAAAAAAATCCCTTACCAGTCCACGCGGCTGTTCCGGAACACGCCCATGAACAGGCATTCCGTAGCGTCGATGGTCTCGACACCGGTATGATCCCCGAGGGCAAGCCCGAGCCCGCGTACGATTGCCGCCGGTGTGCACTCATCCGCTTCGCCCATGACCAGTTCGGCAGCAGACGCGATGTTGTCGGCGACTGCCCGTTTTGTGACCTCAAGTTTCCGGCCGAACAGGTCGCTCCTGCCCCGGTCATCGAGGACCGACGGGATACCGGCACAACCGATTGCAACACCGCTGCACCCAAGACGCATTGCATGGGTGCGGCTGTCCGCAATGATTACGGCGATAGTTTTACCGGTGAGCGTTTTTACCGTGTCCCGGATGGAAACCGAGCCATTGGTCCGGATTTACCGGCAGGGGCGTAA
>CAVYJD010000001.1:0-16860 GCA_963768785.1 uncultured Methanoregulaceae archaeon | reverse complement strand
CTGCCAGAACCCGATGGGTTTTTATTACTCCCCGGTGACTCCATGTAAAGAGGAATGCAAACGAAAAATTTCAAGGACACGATCGCAGCATCGCCCTGTATCTTTACCATTGGTGTTGCCGGGGACAGCGGGTCGGGTAAAACCACGTTTACCGAGGGTATCCGGAGCATTTTTGGCGATGACCTGGTCTCCACAATAACCCTTGACGACTATCACAGTCTCGACCGGGCAGGACGGGTAAACGCCGGTCTGACCGCACTCGATCCAAAAGCAAACCGGATCGACCAGCTGGAAAGAGATCTTATCCAGCTCAAGCGGGGTGTGCCTGTTGAAAAACCTGTCTACAACCATACGACCGGGATCTTTGATCCGCCCGTTATCTTCCGGCCAAAAAAGATCCTCATCCTCGAAGGGCTCCATACACTCTTTACTGCAACGCTGCGAAAGTACCTGGATTTCACCCTTTTTGTAGATCCCGCAAACGAAGTAAAATATGACTGGAAGATCCGCCGGGATATGAAAAAGCGTGGGTATTCCCGGGAGGAGGTTGTCCGGGAAATCGGGCTGCGCGAACCGGATTACCGGAAATATATTGATCCCCAGAAGGAATTTGCAGATGCGGTTATCGGGATTGACTATTCGCACTATGGTCGGACCCTGGGCGAAGAGCGCAACGTTTACCGTATAACGCTGGTGCAGAACCGGATGAAACAGACGATTGAAAATATCGATCTCTCCCTTGACCTGTATTCCATCCTCTCACTGTCAGAGCGGAATTTCAGTCTCATGTTCGAGACGAGCGGACAGGGAGGGCACAGGATGGGGCATCTCATCCTTGATGGTGAACTCAGCGAACATGTGGTGAAAAAACTGGAGCGGAGTATCGAAGATCAGACCCGGGTCCGTCCCATCTCGCTCTTTAAAAACCGGCCCTATGTGACTGCCGGAGATCTTGCCCAGCTGATTCTCTGCTGGCGGATCATTCACCGCCGGATCTTCCTGGAGGCGAGCCGGTGAATGGAATTGTCACGGGCACGGCAACGAACATATACCTTGGCAGGGATATCATGAACTCAGGAGCTGACGTGTCTTGAAAACCATTGGTGTACTGACTGGCGGAGGTGACTGCCCCGGGCTTAACGCGGTGATCACGGGCTGTCGTGCGAGCGGGATTCAAGTATGATTTCGAAACACTCGGGATACGGAACGGGTGGCAGGGACTCATCGATGGCGATGTGGAACCGCTCACCGATTTCTCGGTATCCGGCATTCTTCCCAAAGGGGGAACGATCCTTGGCACCTCCCGGACGAACCCGCTGGCAAAAACGGCGGATTTCCAGAAGATCCAGCACAACATAAAAAAATACGGGATTCATGCGCTGGTGGTCATCGGGGGTGACGGGACGCTTTCTGCCGCACGGGATGTTGCACACCAGGGAATCTCTCTTGTGGGTATCCCCAAGACCATTGATAATGATATCGGCGGAACCGATGTCACGTTCGGGTTTGATACGGCCGTTTCCACCGTGACCGAAGCGATCGACCGGCTCCACACCACGGCTGAATCCCATCACCGGATTATTGTTGTTGAAGTGATGGGGCGCAATGTGGGCTGGATTGCACTCACTGCAGGAATTGCCGGAGGAGCCGATGAAATTCTCATTCCGGAAGTACATTTCACGCTGGAGGAGGTCTGCAAAAAACTCCAGGCCCGCCATGATGCCGGCAAAAAATTCTCGATTGTTGTGATTGCAGAAGGGGCGCACCGTGAAGATCTCGGTGTCCCCCCCGTGCCCGAGCATGACCGGGATGAATGCGGTCATGAAAAATTTGTCGGCGTGGGGAACATGCTGGGGAAAGAACTGGAACGATGTCTTGGTGTTGAAACGCGTGTCACCATTCTCGGGCATGTCCAGCGGGGAGGTTCGCCCGACCGCATACGACCGCGTCCTTGCCACCCGTTTCGGTGTTGCTGCGGTCCAGCTGGTGCATGCCGGGGATTTTGGAAAGATGGTGGCCCTGCAGTCAAACCACATCACCTCGATCACCCTGGAATCAGCAGTCAGCACTTAAAAACCGTTGATCCCGAGTTTTACGATCTGGCAATGACGGTAATTGGCGGGAAGAAATGACCAGTGCGACTTCCCCTCCTGGTAAAAAACTCCCGAGCGGCATATGCAACCGGCCTGCTGGGATGGGCCCGCTTCCCGAACCGTCTGTCCGGACCGTGCAGGACCTTCAGGGATGTGCTTGCTAATCCGGACTGCGGGTTACCGGGCCGGTCTATTTTATGTACCGCGATGTTGCAAAGTCCGCTGAGGACCGGAACTGGATGGAAAACCAGATGATACGGTTTGACATCACGGTAATCCCTCCCGGCGATCTCTGCGGGGAATACATCAAAACAAAGGGGCATTACCACCCGGAACGATCCTTCTGGGACCGGCTACCCGGAAATCTATGAAGTGCTTGCCGGCGAGGCACATTACCTGATCCAGACCCATGATTGTTCCGATGTGGTGATGATATCAGCACGCGCTGGCGATGTCGTTGTTGTGCCTTCGGGGTACGGGCACGTGACCATCAATCCCTCAAAAAAAGATGTGCTTGAGATGGCAAACATCGTATCCTCCCGGTTTACCAGCAATTACCAAGGGTATGAAACCCGTCACGGGGCTGCGTACTTTGAGATGGCAGACGGGGAAATTGTAAAAAACCCGGCCTACCCGGAAACGCACCACGTTAAGGCTTGTACAGGCGCAGCGACTTATCGATCTCTCTGATACGATTTCTGACCCGTTATATGAATTAATCATGAAACGGGCACCTGTCCTTGAATTTCTCAATTATCCGGAAAAGTATGAAACGCTGATGAGGGATGTATACCCATAATCACTGTCGTTGCGGGCAAAAAAACAGGGCTTTTGGATACTGGAGAACACCTCTTTTATACTACGCACTCCCACTCCTGCGCCACTAGTTCCCCAAGAGGGAAAGGGCGCTGTGCGATGATGCCAGATACAGGTAATACTAAACTATCTCAACTGGGGTGTGCCACAGCGGCGGGGGCAAAGGCAGGATTAACGGAGCCATCGAGGAGCGTTATTGCAATTCAATTGAGGATTTCTACCCTGCCAGATTTTGCTCCTTAAAAAAACTGGTGCAGAGGTTATCTCTGCAGGTGCCGCGATTGTTTTTTTAAAAGGATAATAATCCTGATATGCCTCTGCATCAAACGATTAAACCATTGGTGAATCCGGGCTGGATTGTCCGTTGATATAACTCCCTGTCAATAAGGAAGGCTCTACCATGATACTCAAAGATTTTCTTGTTAGTGAAGGAACGGAAAAAAACCTGATGGATCTCATTCTTTTTTTGAGCGAACAGGCAAAACTGGTGAAGAAAGGATTTCATTATACCCATACGACATCCTCAACCGCTCCACAGGGTAAAAATTCGTTTGGTGAAGAGCAGATGCCGCTCGACGTGTATGCCGATCAGGTTTTTATCTCCGGGCTCACAGAAACGCGCCTTGTCCGCTATATCGCCACAGAAGAACAGCACCATATTATTGAAATAAAGGATCCCCGGAACGAGTTTGGGGTTGTCATCGACCCTCTTGACGGGTCATCGCTTATCGATGTGAACCTCTGCACCGGATCGATTATCGGCATTTACCCGTCACACGTTCTTGAAAAAGGTTCAAAAATGATTGCTGCCCTGTATATCCTCTACGGGCCGCTTACCATCCTCACGTTCACGACAGGAAACGGTGTCCATGAATTTATGCTGGATGAATCAGGCCAGTATATCCTGAAACACCGGGACATTAAAATCCCAGGCGGGAAAATTTATGCCCCCGGCGCACTTCGCCGGGACTACCTCCCGTCGCATGCAAAGTGGATTGAACACCTCGAAGATGAGGGCTACAAACTACGCTTCAGCGGTTGTTTTGTTGCGGATGTGCACCAGATCCTCCACAAAGGGGGTGTCTTTACCTATCCCGGGTTCAAGGGAAAAGAGAAAGGTAAACTGCGGTTGTTATATGAAGCCAACCCGATGGGAAAAATCATCCATGAAGCCGGTGGGGCGATCAGCAATGGCAAAACTGACATCCTCAGTATCCAGCCGGGGGCGATCGATGATGTCACGCCCATCTATGTCGGTGGGAAAAAAGAGATCCAGCTGATTGAAACGTTTATGGCAAAAGGCGAATAAAAGGAGAATTGTTTATGAAGGCAACCGATTATGGTCCAATCCCCGGATCAGCAATCCTTGGCGGCGTTTCGGGAAAAAAAGCCATCGTGATGGCTGCAAATATCCGCATAGCCACGGTCGCACGGGGAATTTTTAAAGCGGCAAAAGATTCCGATTCTGCGGTATTTATGGAACTCGCCCGGTCAGAGTCCGATCTCAAGGGCGGGTATACCGGCATGACTCCCCGCGAATTTTCGGAGAGGATGAAGGAAGCCGCGCAGGCAACGCAGTTTGATATCTGGGCGCTGCATGCGGATCATATCACGGTAAAAACCGGCGATGCAGTGGAGATTGACCAGACCAAACAGTTGATCGATGCCCAGATACAGGCAGGGTACACGTCATTTGCGATCGACGCTTCTCATCTGTTTAATTTTGAAGGAAAAACGGTGAGGGAGGAACTCGAACCCAATATTATTGCTACCACAGAACTGGCCCGGTTTATTGCCGCGAAAATGAACGGCAAACCGTTCGGGCTTGAAGTGGAAGTCGGCGAGATCGGGAGAAAAGATACGCACGGGCTTATCCTGACAAAACCTGAAGAAGCGGTGGAATTCATCAAAGCCCTGAATGAAAACAAGGTATATCCCCAGGTGCTGGCGATTGCGAACGGGAGCACGCACGGCCATACCTACGATGCAAACGGGAACGTGGTGGAACAGTTGTCCATCGATATCCCGCAGACCAAGGCGATTGCACAAGCCCTCCGGGATAATAAGCTGAAGGTAGGTATCGCCCAGCACGGTATTACTGGCACTCCCCGGGACTTAATCAACCTGCATTTCCCCAAAGGGGACATCATTAAAGGCAATGTCGGCACGTTTTGGCAGGATGTCGTGTTTAACACGTTCAAAATCTATGAACCGGCGTTATACAAGAGTATCGAGGAATGGACGCTTGAAAAATACCGGCCACAAAATCCCGGGAAAAAAGACCGCCAGATCTTTGATGGCAACTGCAAGCAGGCAATAAAAGAATTCAAAAAAGAGATCTACGCAGTCGGCCCGGACACCAACCATGCAATCGAATCGATGGCATATGCTGAAAGCCTGGTCTTTTTCAGGGCGTTTTCATCCTACGGAACAGCATCACTTGTCCGGAATGCGATGAAATAATTAATCAAAGGTTCTGTAAATTTTTTTGGCATTCAAACATATTCTACGATAATAAGGAGGGTGACCCCCTCTCTCCCAGAGGGGGAGGCACCCCAAGGGGAGCATCCCCTTGACCCCCCCATTTTGCTTGAGATTTTTTTTATCAAAGTTCTGATTATTATACCCTCCTGGGTGATGCCCAAGCGGCGGCGGAGAGACTGCATAATTATCTGAAAGATTTCCCATGAAACATTCACGAGGCCTGCGGTCACAATCACACAGAATGGAAATTACCATGGGGATTTCCATATTAAATCGTATTGTTCAGATAGAATAATGGAGGTTGAGTCTCGTCGTCCGGTAATGATGAACGCCGCCGCCCCCGAAGGGACGCCCCCGCGGCGGATAATGAACTAGATTATCCCAAAAAGCCTTATTTGCCCCGCCGTGCCTAAAGAGAGGCCCTGAGGCGGGCGAACATCACAAAACGATTTTCATAGTTTTGGTGTGAACCTGATTCGGTACATACCCGTTTCAACAGCGCCTAATCAACCGCAACTTTTTTCTGTTCAAAGCAGATTCTCTATACGTGACCGTTTATGCCCAAGATAACCGTCTCCGTGATTAAAGCGGATGTCGGGAGTTATCCCGGACACTCCCGCACCCATCCCAAACTTCTTGAGAAGGCTGCAAAGATGCTCAAGGAAGAAGAGGGGAAGCTGCTTATCGATTCGTTTGTCACTCACTGCGGCGATGACATCGAACTGATCATGACTCACCGGCATGGCGTCGACTATGAAAAAATCCACCATCTCGCGTGGGATGTTTTCATGGAATGCACAAAAATTGCCAAGAGTATGAAACTGTATGGTGCCGGCCAGGACATGCTGGCAAATGCTTTTTCCGGCAACATCAAAGGATTGGGCCCCGGGGTTGCCGAGATGGAGTTTGAGGAGCGCAGTTCAGATCCCATCCTAATCTTCATGGCAGACAAAACCGAGCCCGGTGCATGGAACTTCTTCCTCTACAAGATCTTTGCCGATCCGTTCAATACTGCGGGACTGGTGATCGACCCGTCCATGCATGACGGTTTTGTCTTTGAAGTGCACGATCTCATCAACAAGCGTCGCATCATGTTCAAATGTCCCGAAGAGTGCTACGACATGCTCGCTTACATCGGGGCACCGTCACGGTACGTGATCAAGCATGTGTTCAAACCTGACGGGAAGACCATCGCCGCTTCCACAAGCACCCAGCGATTGAACCTGATAGCAGGGAGGTATATCGGAAAAGATGATCCTGTTATGATCGTCCGTTCCCAGAGCGGGTTCCCTGCCGTTGGTGAGGTGGTCGAACCCTTCACGATTCCGGTACTGGTCGCGGGTTGGATGCGGGGCTCCCACCATGGTCCGTTCATGCCGGTCGGGCTCTGCGATGCAAACTGCACCCGGTTTGATGGCCCGCCGCAGGTCATCTGTTTTGGCTTCCAGGTATCAGACGGTGAGCTGATCGGTCCTGCCGACATGTTCGATGATCCCGGGTTTGACCTTGTCAGGACCCGGTGCAACGAGCTGGCTGATATCATACGGGCACAGGGTCCTTTTGAGCCGCACCGTCTGTCATTAGGAGAGATGGAATACACCACGCTTCCCACGGTGGAAAAAACGCTGGCGAAGCGGTGGGAACCCATTCCGGAATAATTTTTTTCACGTTTTTTAAAGAGGGAAATCCCCTATTTCATGCCCAAACCTGTGATGATGTTGTAATCATCATATGAGTTTGGAACCCCATTAGTCATTCACTTCCTTCCCGTTGGGATCGGATCACCCTGCAATTTTTCATGAGCAAACTTTAATTATCGCAGACCCCAAATTAGGACAGATGGTTAACGGAATTGTTTTGCCGATAAAAAAAGTGTTTGCACTTGTCGATTCAAAAATATCGGTTGAGATCAAGGACGAAGGCCGCAAGCTGCAGGGGCGGCTTGTTGCCGTGGACGAATACCTGAACATTCACATGGACGAAACCATTGAGTTTGTCAATAATGAGCGTGGCAGGAGTCTGGGTACTGTTGTCATCAGAGGCAACAATATTCTGACAATTGCCCCTCTTCTTTAAAAAAACGGGAGTAACCTTATGACTGACCCATTGGATGATGAAGCACTGGAACTTATCCGGTCAACGCCGGAAGGCGTTCTCCAGAGCGAGCTCTGGAAACTCCTGCATGTTGACAGCCGGAAATGTTCACGGATTGTAAAAAAACTTGAAGAGAACGGACTCATCGAGCGGGTCGAATACAAAAAAGACGGGATCAAAACCTATCTCCTGCGCTGTAAGCAGATGCCGGTGAACCCTGCGGACCTGATTGCTGGTGATGAACTCATCCCCTGCGTTGCCTGTGATCTCGAATGTATCGTCGACCAGTGCCACCCGCTGATGGACTGGATGTACCAGCTCGCGATTGTTGAGCATACCGAAGAATAATCTTTTCTTTTTCCCGGTAAAATTACGGTGTGAATTCGCTATTTTATAATACGTATGCCTCATAATACCAGGATATACACATGACTTTGAAACTCAGACTCCCGCTGGTTCTCCAGGTACTGATCTTTTTTGTCCCCCTCAATATCTACGTCATCGGTGACGGGCTCGCGACGGGCCTGCAATGGGCACTGTTCCGGTACCAGCAGAGTTACCTTGGTAACAGTCTCATCCTTGTCACCCGGGACTTCTTTTATATTTCTCAAGGCATCCTCACCGGCACGAGCGCAATTTCAGGTATCGCGTGGATCATTGGTTCAATCCTCCTCGTGATTGCCTTTATCATTACACTCCTTTCGTATGCCGAACATAATCTAAAGAATATGAACTATGGAGCGCTCTGCATTATTGCCGCCGGAGTCCTGTTTATCATCTCTGTCTTCGTGCAGTACGGCCTGCTCCTCAGTAACCTGCACGGTTTTTGTGTCCCAATCGGTATCCCACTCATTCTCATTACCGGGGGATGGATTTACCATGAGAATTATTCCGGGACTGAGGAAACAGATGAAGAGGATGCGGCAGATCCCGTGAGTGAATACGAATAAATTCCTCTGTGAGGTGACCTCTTCACGTGTCGGGATGAATACCCTGCATCCCGCTCCTGTTTTTACTATCTTCTGGCGCTACTCTCTGGTGTCCTCGCAACAACTATTTATTGGCACAATCTCTACCTCATATGCGAAGGACACACTGCGCATATTTTATGGCGATACGCACATGATTACCGTTTTATTTGTGGATGATACAACTGACTTTCTGGCGCAGATCCGGCCTGCCCTTGAAAAGACCGGCGAAGTCCGGCTTGATGTTGCCCAGTCCACAAAACAGGCAGTTGAAAAACTGAAAAGCCGGCCCTATGATGTCGTTATTTCCTATGAACAGGTCCCGGCAGTTAACGGGATTGAGTTCATGTCCGATATGGACGGGATAGGTTTTTTGAAATATCTCCGCTCGATTGGAAATGCAACGCCAGTAATCCTATACAGCCATAACGGGGCAAACAATTTCGGGCTGTCTGAAGTCAATAACGGCATTGAGATCTCGGTCTCCCGCACGATCGACATCCGGTCATCTGTCGCTGAGCTCGTCACCCTTCTCAAGCAGACAACGCTGCGCCGGAAGTCCGAGCGCGATATAAAACTACAAAACGATCAGCTGACAAACATCCTCTCTGCAACGCCGCTGGGGATATTCCAGATGCGCAACGATACGATCGAATGGGTAAACCGGCCGCTTGCGGCGCTGCTCGGGTATCCCGAGAGCCACCTTGTGGGTAAACCAGTCCAGATCCTCTTTAAGACCCCCGAGGAATACGAGCAGGCAACCCGGGATCTCCAGATCCACCGGGACGCACAGGGTATTGGCCATGCAGACTGCGATCTGCTCCACCTCGGGGGGAATGTGGTGACCTGTACACTCCAGTCCCAGCTTGTCGATCCTCTCGATGCACGAAAAGGTGGCACTATTGTCGTGACCGATATTTCTGAAAAGAAAAAACTCAAAGACGCGGTCAAGGCAAGCGAGGCAAAATACCGTGAGATGATGCAGAACTCCCAGAGCATCATCATCCGCATGGATATGCAGGGCACTATCACGTTCTTCAATTCCTTTGCCCTGACCTTCTTTGATTATCCGCAGGAAGCGGTAATCGGCAAAAATGTGGTAGGTACGATCGTCCCGGAAAAAAACCGGGGGGGCCATGATCTTTCGATGATGGCAAACGATACCGGGTTCAATGCCGAAGGGTATGCGGTCAATGTCAGCGAGAATATCCGGAGAAACGGGGATCATGTCTGGATCGCGTGGATCAACAAGGCAATCCGGGACGAGCAGGGCCGTGTCGTAGAAATCCTCTGCATTGGTCATGATATCACGGATCGCCGGCAGAGTGGGCAGGTGCGGATCAGCACAGATACCTGGAAAGAGCTGGTGGTGGTCGATACTGATATCCGTGAGGATGTGTTTGATGCCGTATTCCATATCTGTACCGAGATCTCAATTGAGGGCAGGGAGGGCAAATCTGTCGGCACGACGTTTATCATCGGGGATGTCCGCAACGTGCTCGAGAAATCCCGGCAGATTAACCTGAATCCGTATGAAGGGCATAAGCCCGAGTCCCGGCTGGTCACCAATCCGGACCTCAAAGAGAGCATCAAGGAATTTGCGCAATTAGACGGTGCTTTTGTGATCTCCGGTGATGGATATATCCAGGCAGCAGGACGGTATATCACGGTGGACACAAGTGGCGTGGTGCTGCCAAAGGGTATGGGTACCCGGCACAACTCGGTGGCGGCCATGACAAAAGAAACCCATGCGGTGGGGATCGTTGTGTCCCAGAGCGGCGGCGGGATTACCATCTTCAAAAATGGCGAAATCCTGAAAAAGATCTCGCTCTGAACTGCACTCTCATTTTTTTGGGGGGGAAAGATACCCGCGTATCCCTTCATTTCCTCCCGCTGCTCTTATTTGCCCTGGTTATAGAGGGTCGTCGACAGAATAACCCGGGCGGGAACCCGTATGACATTTGCAGGCACAGATGTTCCCGACCGCCCGAAATGCATCCTCTATATCCGGGAAATTGGGAATCCCTGAGTCCCGCAGGATACGAAGCGGGGTCTTCATAGAATCGCCCCCAATCATGCAGCCGACAATCATCTTGTGCGTGTGCCTGGAGAACCTGACCAGTTCATTTGCGACGCGAATAGGATCTGATATCGCCGAAGGGACCGCGATGACAAATGCAAGGTCCCAGAGATCCTGGTGCTGGATCATCACATCAAAGGTCTTTGCGTACCGGTCTGCGCTTGAATCCCCCACCATATCGATCGGGTTCTCCCGGCTCCAGTCTTTGGGGAGCACCGCATCGAGTTCATGAACAAGATCCGGTGGGAATGTGACCATGTCAATCCCAAAGCGTTCGGCATAATCCGATGAGAGCACGGCAAATCCCCCGGCATTGGAGATGACGATTGCCCGGGTCACCATTTGGATAACCTTCAGAAGCGAGCAGTTCTGCAGCCTGGAACGCCTCACGGATGGACCGTACGGGAATAACGCCGGACTGGCGGAACGCTGCCTGGTAAACAGCAAAACTGCCGGCAAGCGATCCGGTGTGAGAGGACGCGGCTTTCTGCCCGATTTTCGACGAGCCGGATTTTATCGCAATGATCGGTTTCTTTTCGGTAATCCGGCTGACAATATCCATAAACCGCTTTCCGAACTGTATCTGTTCGATATAGAGAATGATCGCTTTTGTATTTGGATCATCACCAACAAACCCGATAAAATCCTCAAACGTAAGATCTGCCTGGTTGCCGACCGATATCACCGCAGAAAAACCAATCTCCTCGGGCAGGCTCCAGTCCACGATAGTCGTAATGATTGCCCCGCTCTGGGAGATAAACGCGATCTTTCCTGGCCGGGGGAGACCGGATCAAAAGTGGTATTGATGCCTTGCATGGGGAGCATGAGCCCGAGGCAGTTCGGGCCCATAATCCGTACATGATATTTTTTTGCAATGGCAAGGATCTCATCTTCAAGTGATTTTCCCGCAGCACCGCCCTCACGGAACCCGGAGGTGATGATGATTGCAAGGGGAATGCCTTTTTCCCCGGCTTCCTTTACCACGCCGGGAACGCCCGGTGCCGGGATTGCAATGACAACGGCATCGACCGCTCCCGGGATACCTGCCAGTTTCGGGTAAGACGTTTTCCCCAAAATCATCTCGCTTTTCGGGTTGACCGGGTAGAGGTTCCCCGGAAAAGCCAGCATGTTGCGGCAGATGGCATAGCCGACTTTGTTGGGGTCCTGCGAAGCGCCGACAATTGCGACGGAATTAATCTTGAGCAGGGATGCAGGCATGACAGGCGTCTCCGGGATACCGGTGATCTCTGCACGGGGCGATTCGTTCTGGTAAAAGCGGGCATCGACTGCACATCCGCCATGCTCATAGAGGACAAACGGGTTGATATCAAATTCCTCAATTTCCGGATGTTTTAAAAAGAGGTTAATGGCGGCACGGATGACACCAACCAGCTCCGTTTCGTCGCGTGCCGGCTGGTGCCGGAACCCGGCAATCATCCGGTATCCCTTGAGACGGTGGATCATATGACGTATCTCGTCATCGTTTACCGGGAGCACCGCGATAGTCACATCAT
This sequence comes from uncultured Methanoregulaceae archaeon, assembly GCA_963768785.1. GTDB lineage: Archaea > Halobacteriota > Methanomicrobia > Methanomicrobiales > Methanospirillaceae > Methanoregula. The sequence goes on along the minus strand of CAVYJD010000001.1, from coordinate 4,811 downwards.
TCAGGAGCTCAACGAGAGTGCCACCAATGCCAATCGTGATGACCTTGCCAAACGCCGCATCGGTTTTTCCGCCAATGATCAGTTCGAGCCCGGGAGGAAGTTGTTGTTCGATCATCATCCCGGTGATCCGGGCGGCAGGATCGGTTGCATGGACATTTCGGGAAATCGTGTCAAACGCCCGGGTTGCATCCTCCGGTGTGGAAATTCCCGTTATAACACCACCGGCATCGCTTTTGTGAATGACCTGCGGCGAAATTACTTTCATGACCACCGGGAACCCGATCTCCTGTGCAGCACGGGCAGCTTCTCCGGCACTCTGTATTGCCACATACTTTGGAATGGGTATACCGTACGTTTTCAGCAGCTCATACCCCTGGGCTTCTGTGAGCAATGTGCGTGACATCCTGAACCGTCCTTTATACAAAAATAGTCCGGGCACCTTGTTAATGTGCCTGTCTGCCCCATCACATAATCTAAAATATCACCCATACGGCTTGTTATACCGCAGGCAGTGTGCCAAATCGGAAAGGATGGGAATAATATCCTGTTCTTCCCGGTACCGTCTGGCTATCTGTTCCGCAAGACTCCCCTGCGCAATCCGGTTCTGGATGACCGGCAGGTACTGGCGTTCTTCCGGTGTCGCCTTTCCCCACGCCGCTTCATACAACCGGTTGAGATCCTCTCGTACCGTTGCCGTTCCCTGCATAATCACCGATTCGGTGAGCGCGAGAAGTGCGTCCTGGTCCGTCTCAAGGGACAGCGCCCGGCACCGGAGCAGCGCCTGCACAAATGCACAGACCGCCATATCCGAACGGATACATTCCTGCTCGTCAAGTGCCTTAATCTCAAGGCATTTACGGGAGAACCGGACAATCACCCCGCTTGAGTTCAACCATTCCTCGCAGAGGATTTCCGCGTCCCGGTGCCGGAGTTCAGCATAGATCAATTCCTGTCCCTTGCGGTACTCATCGACGTTCCGGATCGGTGCCGGAATGATCCCGTGGCAGATTGCAGGTATCACCCGCTGGTTCTCGCGATAGTAGATAAGACGGTTGTCCATCGCACCGGTAAGCCTGCCTTCTACCATCGGTGAAGATGCGGTCACTGCAATAAGGTATGGCAGGAGTGGGCGGAGCCGGTTGTACATCGCCACCATGTCCTTATCTCCCGTGTAGGAAAGGTTGATCTGGAGCGCCTGGATATTCAGCCACCCGTGCTGGTGGATATCAAACAGCCGGTCATATACCGCGTAATACTCCCCCTCGTCATGATTCCAGACTGCCGTATTGTCAAGGGTGAGCGTCGGGTGCATCCCCAGCCCGAGCAGGTGGTATTCGTGGGGGAATACCCGGTAAAATTTATGGATGCCCTGCATCAGCTGCGATTCGAGTGCCGGAATGGTGTCGGCATGAGAGCGGGGGATAAATTCGAGAACATGCTTCTGGAGTTCTTTTCCCAGTTTTACGTCGCCAAACAGGATCTCGCTCTCAAAACTCCCGCAGATTGATCTGATCACCCGGTCTGATACCGGCTGTGCCCTGAAGTGTGCGTCATTAATCGAATATTCGTGTTCAGTGCCGATTGACATAAGATCCGATATCCCGGTACGGGATTTCTGCGACTTTCTCAGTCTCCGGCTCGTCTATCTGGCTGATGACGACCAGTTCCTCCCGGGACAGGTTTGACACAAGGTGAGCGATATTTCGTATCGATTGTTCATATTGCTGGTTGTAAGCAGATGGCACTTCTTTTAAGAGCCCGACAATGGGGCAGAGCGATTCAAATTTCAGGAAAATCTGTATCTGATCGTCTAGCAGATCGAAGGTAAATGGCCCTGCCCTGCAGGTCTCGGGTTTTATGTCATGGATCGTACACTTCCCGTTCTGCATCAGAACACAGGTTCCATCCGGGTGGGTCTTTAACCGACGGTAACCATTCACTTCAAAACAATCCGGTGAAACACCGGCAGCGATGAGCCGCTGGTGACAGGGATCGGAAATCGGTGGATGTGCCTCATCACAGCAATGTCCCCCACAGCGCATACAGATATCTTCAGCACGTAAAAGCCAGTTTTCTGTCAAGATATATCACTTCGCAAAAAGATGAGTAACTATTTTTTCATAGACCCGGGGATAATCGGCATCTTCGCCGCTCTCAAGAGAAGGGTTGTCGTTGACTTCGATGACACACGCATCCCCGTTATTATTTTTAATATCGACCCCATAAAGCCCGGTACCGATTGCATTTGCCGCATCGATACCCAGCTGGATCACGTGCGGCGGCACGGCATTTTCAGGAACGCTCTCGACCCCGCAATAGACGATATGGCCGTTCACTGACGCCTGGATCTTGAACGTCACGGAGGGAATTGTATATTTGCAGGCATAAAGTAACTCACCGCCAAGCACTCCTACCCGCCAGTCATATTTGCTCTCCACGAACTGCTGGACGACGATCCAGTCCGACATCTTGATGAACCGGTGTGCGACATGGAAAAATTCTGCAATATCGGTCACCTTCTCGACCCGGAGTGAGAAGGATGTCGAAGGCTCTTTCACGATAAGCGGCGTCCCCATCTCATCGAAGAGTTTTGCAACCTTCTCAACGGACAGATCGTTTTTTGAAAGAAAGACCGTTTTTGGGAGCGAGACGCCATTTTTCTGCAGGTGGGAATACATGTTGATCTTATCACCGCAGATCTGGATGGACTGCGGGTCATCGATCACCGGTATGCCATGCATTTCCGCCATACGAGATGCGACATAGGTCACGTTCATCGGATCCGTGCGGGCGCGGATGAAGAGTGCATCCATTTTGGGGATCTTATTGATATCTACCGGAAACAGGAAATTGGCCGAATGCCCCATCTCTTCAGCGACATCCCGACAGTGGATCAGGGCATTGAGCTGCTCGGAGTTCGAGAGGGTTTTTCGGTCGACAAAGATGCCGAGTTTGCTCATAGGAACTCCTGGTGGGCAAGGTACGAGGAAAGCAGTGCACGTTCCGGCTCGGTGAGGTGGTTGTACCGCGTCGGTGCCAGTGAGGAGAGCGCAAATTCCTTTCCGGTTTTTACAAAGACCATGCTGACCAGCGGGATGGAAAAAATATCGTAGATCTGCTCGGCATACCGGGCCACGGCGCTGCATTTTTTAATGGTCTTCCCAAATATCGCGGAACAGGTTGTGATTGTCGCATCTTCATTCAGTTTCTGGTAGCAGAACGGGTATTTTCCCTTGTTGGTGATGTGCTTGATTGTTTCTTTTGCCTGTTCAGCGTCGCTGACTACAAAAAAATCTGATGAAGTGGCAAAATAGTTCAGACCGTACAGGATTGAGGGGAAGGGAACATATGCCTGCGATATTCCCCAGTCGCACACCGGAATACCCGCCTGTTTCAACCGCTCCAGGCAGATCGGGACAACGTACGCATCCAGCACCTGTCTGCTTGTAGGGCTGACGGTTTTTCCGGCAACTTCGTGCTGGAGAATGGTATAATACGGCTCGGTTTTGTAGGAATAATCTTCACTTATTACGTGATAGGTAGATCCGCGTCGCACCACAAACAGCGAATCCTTTGTCATCCCTATTCCTTTTTTTGTGGTTTCCCGTAACACAGGTTTTCTCTGCGGAACAAAAACCGGTTCCGGTATCTGGGGAATGATTCCGGTAATTTTTAATGAAGAATCCGGGATGATGGATGCAATGCCCGGGGTCTGGAGCAGTTCGTTCAACTGCGGGGTTTCACCCCAACGATTGTTCATCGGCAGATCATCTCACCGTGTTCATGAGGGGGAATATTCACACTGCTGTTGATGGCGGTGTGTCTGCCGGTTTCTGGTATGCACTCCTGTGCCATGAGCAAAAAACCAAGAACAATGCGGTGAATGATCCGTATTCCTGCACCTGCCATACTATGACAAGCCATCGTTACAAAAGAGAAAGTGAACCGCCGTTGGTTCCCTTCTTCGTCATCTTCATTGTTGAGACACTCAGTCATGTTCAACACTAATCCCCGGAACTGCAGGGGATTATGCCATTTAGCTTCTATAGGTGCTGGTCTTTAAAGAATTTTGCACAGAGAATTTTCCTGACCGCATACGGGTAATAAACCTGTGTATGGAAACATCTGGTCAGATCTGCGATCCGCGCCAGAGTGACAGGGTATTTTTTCCTGAACCTTTCCTAAAAAATAGTTTCTGGCGGATCTCTAAAATTCTGCATAAGATTGATATTTTTCTATCACTAGTAGTAATTATATGAATATTCCCACGCCTGAAGAACTCCGCGCCCGCCGCGAAGCACTGGGATTGAGGCAGACGGAACTCGCAAAACGTGCCGGCATCAGCCAGTCCATGGTGGCACGCATTGAAGCAGGAAGCGTGGATCCCCGGGTCAGCACGCTCAACAAAATTATCAGCGTCTTTAACAGGACTGAACCAAAAAAGATCACGGCCGCCCAGATCATGCATGCACCGGTGCTTTCAGTCCAGCCACAGGAAAGCATCTCGCTTGCCGTGGAAATCTTCGAAAAGAATAATATTTCCCAGTTGCCGGTCATTGAACGGGGAGTACCGGTTGGCTGCATTTCCGAGTCAGTGATTGTCAAGGCGATCGAACAGCAGCGCCTTCATAAAACCCACTTGTTTATGGTCAGGGATTTCATGGAACCCGGATTTCCGACGGTTCCTCTGGATATGGACGTTGAAACGGTGGTCAGTATTCTCCAGCAGAACCATGCAGTGCTGGTGGTAGACGGGCGGAGTGTCCGTGGCGTGATCACGAAACATGATTTGATCTCACTTATTGTGTAAT